>JAGTQM010000014.1 GCA_018396755.1 Candidatus Bathyarchaeota archaeon
TGATAAACGAAAATGAAAGCAATCTTATTGTTGAGAATAGAAAAAAGAGGGGATTTGCGGGGGATATCTCCAGTTGTTATGCTAAAAACCTTTTACTCGCAAGTTTTAATAGAACGAGACTTTCTTACAATTGAGTGGTGGATGGATTATGCGTAAGTTTATACTGATACTTGGTTTAATCATGTTGATTGTTGGAGCTATTATACTAAGTTATAGCTTTGAACAGATAAGAAGACTAGATGCCCTTATTAAAACTGATGAGTGGTTTGTCACTCACTATAGTTTGAAAGACGAGTATGGAACTTTTGGAGAAGTCACAGCATCTTCAACTTTTCCAGCTAAGTTTAAACATCAACTCTCTCCTGCTGTATGGGGAGGTTTTAAAGCATCTTTAACCGTAGAGCTTCTCCAAGAAGCTACTGTAATTTTCAGAATAGACAGCAACGGTGGAATAATCTTCTCAGTAGATGGCAGTGCCATAATCAGTATGTGGTATATATCGCGTATTTACGATCATAAAGAGCAGGTCCAACTAGCACCTGGAGTCCATAAATTAGAATTATACTGGTATGGATATGGCGGTGAAATAACATTTGACATGTACGTTGAAGGGCGGGATGCAGCTGCTAATTTACAGTGGACTGGGTTGGGAGTATTTTTCATAGGCGTTGCTATAACGTCGGTTGGCTTTGTGTTAAAACGGAAAACGTCAGTTAAAATTAAGACAGACTCTAAACTCACAGGAAATAGTAACTTTAATTGATCAAGCAAATGAAACTTAAAATCTTATGAGGAGTAGTGAAGACGCATACATTGCTTTAACCGTTGAGATACTATTGGGTGAGCTACCTATAGTCGTAGGTCTATGGGCTTCCTGCTTCATTGGGATCTCTTTCTAAGAAACCCCCGCCTTCGTCTTAGTAGACTGTTACAATACATTAAATCTTGCAAAATCTTTTATACAACTTTCCTCCAGATAACTTATTGATATTATGCATGTTAAAATACTAATACCCGGTCTAGCTATATTGATCATCGGCGCCTCTTTATTAGCCTATGGATTTATATGGAAAAATAATTTAGCTGGTTTAATTGAAGCTGAAGGGTGGAATACAACTTGGTATAGGGTTATAGATTCCTATGGGACTTGGGGCGAGGTCATAGGTTCGTCAACTCTTCCAGCTACATTCGGGCGTACGACTATAATATATGAAGACTGGTCTGAAGAATTCGGTTTTAGGGCTATAATGGATATATACCTTGAGAAGGATGAAACCGTAGTCTTTCAAACCGGTAGCGATGATGGTATAATGCTCTACGTAGATGGTGAGCTCGTCGTCAACAGTTGGGTATTGAGAGGATATACATTAGACCCTCCTGTGAAGGTGAATCTTTCAGCTGGAACACATACTTTAGAGCTCTGGTACTACGAATGGCACGGTGCTAATGAAGCGTCGTTTGATATGCACGTTGACGATCAATGGGATATGGCTTCAACCATGCAAACAGCGGGTGGAGGTATACTATTCATAGGAGCAATTGTTTCAATAATAGGTTTGATATTGAAGCCTAAAGTAAGGTAAAAATAGAGCTCATACGTCAAATCACTTTGTGGCTTAACTCTTGTCTTCAGATTTTTAACTTTATCGGAGATGTCCCTGCTTTTCAGCATAAAACTTAATTAAACCACAGAGTAGCCTTCTACTAGATGGAGGCTTCTAATGCTTAAGTGGATGGTATCATTCGGATTGGTGTTATTGACAGTTGGAACTCTACTTTTCATAGCCTCCTTAACATTAGAGACTCAGCTTAAAACTCTGGAATCAGAAGCTTCAGTATATGAGGATAGATTTGAAATGAACCGTGAAGGAGCTAAACTTCTTAAGTTCACGTTCCCAGGGAACGTTACGATAATCGCCAGTATAGGAGCAAACATGTGTGTAGGTCTTAAAATTTACAGTGGTGAAGCATTTGAAGCTCTCTTTAAAACGGTTGAAGAGCTTAATGTGGAAGATTATCCAAGCATTGTTACACTAATGGAGAACATATCTAAACCAATTTCCTGGTCCCACCAGGAATACTATAGACACATCATTCAGAACAATGAAACATCCACATACTATTTCCTCATTTACAACTACCCTTCATGTTATCCGAAAACTGTAAACTTGGAAATAGGATATGTCATAGGTTCTTTTGAGAAGCCGAAGGAAGAGAGGTTGACTTTAAAAAATCAAATGTTATCGGCTGGATTGGCCACTACGGTTATAGGATTTCTAACTTTAATGTATGGGCTTGCGAAGGAGCCTAAAAAATAGAGGAGTTTCAACTTAAAAGTTCATCAACGTTTTCCTTTATCTTCTCTATTGCGGCTACTATGAGATCCGCGGACTCCTTTCCACCGAGCAGTATTTGATGTGGAAGTGTTACTTCCCTTCTACAGTATTCTTCAGCACCTGGAAGGCTTAAATTCTCATACTTTGGAATCCCCCAGTCTTCTGGAAATACTCCTTTAAGGTTCTCCCTCTTAAATGCTGGCTGCCTGTATAAAGGCATACCATAACCTACGCCCGCTGGTACCCCTTCAGCATTTAAAGCCGCTACAAACTTCTCCCTTGAAACGTTTTGAAGCTCTTCACTGCGATATCTGATTACAAAGTAGTAGTAGCCTCTCTTAGTAATCCGTTCATCTTTTTTAAGAGGCTCAACACCACCTATCTTCCTAAGCTTAGAGGCTAAGTATTCTCCAGTCTCATGTTTAAGCTCAACCTGCTCTTTAAGCCTCCTCATCTGCGATATAAGTAACCCGGCTTGTATCTCTGAAAGCCTATAGTTTGAACTTAAAATGTAATGCATATAGCCGGGCTTCCCCAGGACTCTACCTATGTTGTGGATAAGCCTAGCCTTCTCGGCAAGCTCATCGCTATTCGTTAAAACGATACCCCCTTCGCCAGCTGTTAGAGACTTACTCTCCTGAAGACTGAAGCCCCCCATATGCCCAATCGCACCGACTTTTCGTCCCCTCCACTCAGACCCATGTGCATGAGCACAATCCTCTATCAGAAATAAGTTGTATTTTTTGATTAATGGGAGAACTTCGTCAAAATTTATCGGATAACCAGCATAGTGAACACCTATGACGGCTTTAGTCTTATCCGTTATATTCTCCTCGATCGATTTCGCACTTATAGCCGCAGTTTCAGGGTCGATATCAGCGAATATGGGTATGGCTCCAACTTCGCTCACGGCTGAAGCGGTAGCTATGAATGTTACGGCGGGTACTATGACTTCATCTCCAATACCGACGCCAACTGTTTTAAGGGCAAGCTCAAGGGCAACAGTACCATTTGCAACGGCTACTCCATACTTAGCCTGATGATATTCAGCAAACATTTCCTCAAAAACCTCAGCCTTAGAACCCGCATAAAGCCTACACCACCTTCTACTACGTACAACTTCTACTACAGCCCGTTCATCCTCTCCATCGTAAATAGGCCACGGAGGAACGATTTTTCTAAGATTCTCAGCCTCTCTTGAACCGCCTTTTAAAGCTAACTTAGCCATAAATATAAGTTAACATGTAGGCACATTTTAATGTTTCTTCTAAGAATCAAAAATAAAATGGAGGTTTAAAATGGTACGAAGAACCTCGCTATTCCTACAAGTCCCCCGATGAGTACTGCGATCATGTAGCCCGCTATTAAACCGACGGCTATGGGGATTCCAAACTCTTCATAGCCTTTAGTGCCACCCACCTTTAGAGTTACCGTCTTCAGAATCCAAGCTATTAAAAATGGAAACCATACACCCCAGAGCATGGACATGTAGCTTGTCCCAAGTATGAATCCTATAGGTTCAAGTGGAAACCAGATAAACCTTGCGTGAAGCCAACTCAGTAGAGCCACTATAATGAAGCCTGCTAGGAAATTAGGCCACCAAGGTTCAGTGCCAGGTCTCACATTCCAATTGTCTGGATTGCCGCATCTATCTATGAGAGAATCGTACGTGCTTTCAGCCCATACCGGTAGCTTCGCCAAGCCGAATGTGTGACACATGAAGACGTAAGTTGCCATAACTATTGGATAGCCTAGAATTCCGGCGATCAACACTATCTTAAACACTTCCCTAGTCTTTACACCAGTTAAACTCGCCATCTTATAGCCAGCGGCGAATGATAATGCTGCTCCTCCGAAAGACTTAGGCACGTCAACCAACCACTCTGACAAGTAAGCTGAAGCCATATACTCCATCGTAGGCGGTTGAGGCGCTTGAGGCCAGACGAATAGTCTGTAGAAGGCATTACCATGTTCAGCACCTTGAAGTGTACAGCCAGCCAAACCCCAAATACGGGTGTTGGTGATCCAGAAGATGAAAACAGTGAATATTAAGATTATCGATGTTGCGGGTCCCATACCCCATCCTAGTAGAACCATTATAATCAACACTATTGATATCAGTAGAAGGGTATACGCCTGCCTATAGGTTATAGGCTCCTCCCCCTCATAGCCTTTCAGAGGCCCCTTACCCAATGCTGCAAGCAGGGTATCCCTAACATATCTCCAATTCAACAGCAGGTAAATCAACGTTAAAGCAGTAGATCCGCCGACGTAGCTAAGAGCCATAAACTTAAAGGGCTCTCCAAAGTTGGGTGTAACAGTTCCGCACCAAGCCCTACCGCATCCTCCAATAGTATCAAGACCAGTATAATAGCCGAGGACGAATGCCACTTGAACAGCTATTATGTAAACTAGGTGGAAAAACCATGTGCTGAAAAGCGTCGATAAAGGCACTAAATATCCTATGGCTATGAATACTGGATGCTTCTGGATCATGCTCAACCCGACGATGGATGCTAAAGGTGAACCTGCTGGTATCCAGTAGCCTCCGTGGCCGCAGGTGTTTACACGCCATCCGTAAACGTCTGGAAACCAGGGGAACATAACCGCCATGTATATTGGAATTTGAACGACCAGCCCTAGCAGTACACCTATGATAAATGGTTTGGCAAGTTTAGAAGCCGCATTTCCCTCTTTAAATGTATGCTTTAAGATCTCATGTGAAGCTAAGATGTGTGTAAACGGAACTTTTTCAACATCTATCCAGTTTCTCCTAAATATCGTTATTATTGAAGCCATGAAGAGGTAGAACACTATGTGCAGTATAGTCCAGTAGAGAATAGGCATACCCCATACGCCCCAGTCTATTAGGCCTCCAGTTACAAGTCTTTCAACGTAATCGGTTGGGGGAGCTAAATACCACGGTACATACTGCATCGTAACATCTGGGTAAAACCTCCTATTATGCCATACACCTGCATACCATTCAGACGTAGCAGCGTAATCTGTATACCATGCCACTGAGACGGCGGCTATGTATAGGTAAACCACTGTAGAGGTCCTGAGTTTCTTTAAAAACCCAGCTCTGCTAATAGCTGCGGTCAGAATGATCAACATGAAGGGTGCTGAAGTAAGTTGCAGAGGGCATGCGACGATGCCTAGATTGTAGAAGTGCCAAAGCCCAGATGGGAGTAGACTTATCCAGACCATGCTTACAAAGGCTAGGAGAATACTGAAAACGGCAACAATGGGCAATGGAACCTTTTCAATTTTCTCAAAAGATTTTAAATCCATTTAAAGACAACCTTAAAATAAAGTTATCTACAATCTACTTTTTATGTTTTTCCTATAGATTCTCAGGTGGTAAAATTTTTAATAGGTAAGTCTGGTATTATCTAACAGTGGGATAGTGTATAAAACCATATTCATAGTTGGTTTAGTCATACTGATCGCAGGGATTGCTTTAACGGTTTTCGGATTCCAATATGCAGGCTCTCTAGAGGCCTTAATACAGGCTGACGAGTGGGACGTAACTTGGTATAGTATAATAGACTCCTACGGTACGTGGGGCGACGTAATAGGTTCCTCAAGATTTCCGAAAAACTTCTACTATAATCCAATAAGCTATGAAGATTGGTTTGACCACTTCGGTTTTAGAGCTAAGCTATATATAACCCTTGAAAGAGACACCACGGTAATTTTCAGAGCTGGAAGTGACGACGGTATAATACTATATGTTGATGGGACTCCTGTAATAAGTAGCTGGGTGTTGAGACCATATACAGTTGATGAGACCAGTGTTTTTCTCACAGCCGGGACTCATGAATTGGATCTGGAATGGTATGAGTGGGAAGGCGGTCAAGCAGCATCCTTCGAAGCACACGTTGAAGAATGGGGAATCGCTACAACCATGCAAACGGCAGGTGGAGGCATAATCTTCATAGGAGCCATAATAACCGTGATAGGGTTCATATTAAAACCTAAAGCGAGTATTTAGAGGTTTCCAGTAAATCCAACATTTATTTTTCTACCTAAGGCCATCTTCAACTATAAGATACCATTGTCGGATAGTTCACCCTTTTATTACTATTCTATCCCATCTTAGCCGTTAAGACTTCATGGATAACTTTCCGGAGCATATATAAAACGCTATCTAACTGTCTCCTAATCCCTCATGGAAGTTTTAATTATAAACGCTATTATGGCGTTAACCGTCAGGATCCCAACCGATACTGTAAATGGAATTTTAGGATTTATCGCATAAGCGTATCCTGCTAAAGTCGGTGTTAACCAATTTGCAAGAGCCGAGGAGGTTGTAGATAATGATAGTATTTTAGCCTTAGCCCTCTCATCTACTAAGTCTATTCTATTTACGAGAATTGTCCTTATGGTCGGGTAGACGAGTATGTAGAAGCCTCCCATAATACCAGCGGCGACAGCTAAGATTAAACATCCATTGGGAGCTGTAATAAGCGTAGTCACAGATAACGCTGCTAAGATATATCCGAAAACTAAAACCTTGAGAAGACTATCGTCTCCTCTTATCTTAGGTAAGACTGTGGTCAGTAAGAGGATGGCTACTATTGATGACGATGCTGGAACTATCGATGCAAGCCCCTCGCTCAACCCCAATCCTCTTGAGTCAGTAAGGTATAATGCATTATAGGTGCTTAAGATAGTGTAGTAGAAGCCGCCTAAAATGGTGCATATAAACACTAGAAAGATCACCCTCGTCTTAAAGACTATTCCAATAGCTCTTCTATAACCTCTAAAACCAGATAAATCGCTCCGTTCTTTTAGAAGTAGATTACCTATTTCTGTCTCTCTTAAAAAGACCTGTCTTACGGTGAACATTACGCATAAACTGGTCAAAGCTATTGTGAAAAGTATTCTACATCCCAACTCAACACCGTATGACATTAGTATTAGCCCGGCTAATGGCGTTAAAAGCCCCCCAATAACATAAATCAGATTTATAGTGCTGAATATGCTGGCTCTATATTCGGGGGCAGTATCCTCAACTAACATACACTCCCACACAGAATATATTACGGTTATGAGCGCTTCAAATACTATAGCCAGCATCATATGCCACAGCTCCCTAGCTATGAGCCATAAACTCATAGCACTGACCCACCCAACCACGTCGAACAGTATAAGAACCCTCTTCCTACCAAACCTGTCTGCCAAGTATCCTCCAAATAAGGGGAGGAAGATCTGAAGAATAGAGTATAAAGTCATCATAAGACCTATCTCGACCTCCGTAATGCCTAAGCTACGCATAAATACGGGTCTATAGAAGAACACCCAGCTCATTGGAATACTCCATAAAGGTTCAGTAAGCACTAAAACTTTAGCATTCCTACCCCAATTTTTATAGGAGTCACTAAACCCTCGCATAAGGTATCCCTGTATATTGTTAAATGCTATGGAGTATCGATTCGCGTTTTAGTATGGTTTAAATGTAGTCTCCATTCTAAGGGTCTTACCAGTTCTAGAAGACTCTATGGATTTTATCATGATTTCACTTACATGAGCTCCCCAGTCTATGTTAGGTATTGGCTCTTTATCCTCTACTATACACTCTAGGAAATGTTTAGTTGAAGCCTCATAGTAGCTCCAACCGCGTCTACTGATAGTATCCCAGCCTACTTTAACCCACTCACGCATTTTAATAGTTTTATAAGCAACAGCATAAGCCCCACTACCTATAAGCATTCCTCCGTCAGAGCCATAGACTTCTATATCTGGAAACATGCCAATGTCGCTTCTAAGACCGTCAGGTGTCACAAAATTCGCTATTACAATGCCTAAGCATCCTGACTTCATTTCCATGATTGTCAACGTATTGTCTTCAGCCTCTACTTTAATCTTCTGAGTTCTAGGTGCTCTCCCCAGCAAAGGCCACACACTCTTATAAGTATCAGACTTAGACAGGTACTCAATAAACCAATCGTCTGGCACTATGTCCACCTCTGGAATAGATGTCCTCGCTAAACCCGACACTCTTTCAACTGGTCCAAGTAGAAACGTTAAAGCAGATATCTGGTAGACGCCTAAGTCGAATAAAGGTCCTCCAGCCTTTTTTGTGAAGAATGTTGCCGCACCCCATATGGGTGGGCCACGTCCAAGTCCTGCTCTAAACCAGAAGATTGTACCTATTTCTTTTAAAGCCTCCTTAGCCTTAACATACTCTGGAAACATTTGAACACACGGTTCAATTAAAGCCTTCACACCAGACTTTTTAACAGCATCTACAGCCTTTCTAAGATCATCCATGTTCGTAGCTAAAGGCTTCTGAACCAAAACATGTTTACCCGCGTTGGCAGCCATAGCCGCTTGCCCAGCGTGATCGCCCATACCGGTAAGTATGAATACTGCTTCAACATCAGATTTCTCAAGCATCTCTTCATAGTCATCGTAGTATTCTTCAGCACCCCATAGTTTAGCCGCTCTCTCTGCTTTCTTCTCAACAATATCGCATACTGCTACAAGCCTTCCATATTTCTTAATAGCAGGTAGGTAAGACTCATTAGCTATAACGCCGCAACCTACAACGCCACATTTAACGTTCATAGCGGTCTCATTAATATCTGTCATGCAGCCTTATAAGAATACTCTTAAACCTCGCTTAGAACTCGGTCTAACAATTCCATATCTCTGGGATAATTTTATAAGGCCCCCCTCGGTTTTTCATTTCAGGGTTTGTTTTGAAACGTAGATTAGCGATAGCCGTTTTCATCATAGCGATATACTCTATAACTAGTCCTAGATTTCAGAGAACAGCCTTTTCACAGCCAAATTGGCTCAATCGGGGTACATATGTGGAATATAGTTGCAATGTATCTGTTTACAAGGGTGCCCCCTATGCTCCGACCACGGGAACTTTCAAGTGGACCATTATAAATCTGACAGATGGATACGTTTACATTCTCTATGAAATGCGTATTGAAGACATGTCGTTTGAGAAAACGTTTAAGATAGATACATCCTCTAACCAGATTAAGGCAATAGACGATAAAATCATAGAAAATACTACAAACTACCTCTGGATGAACTACGCCCCTAGAATAGGTGACACAATTCAACTTGAAAATCTATCAGCAGTTGTGGTAGACTTACGATTAGTCTCTTCAAAACTATTCACAGATAGAGCTTGCTGGCTGACAAATGCGACTTTCACTATAAACGGAGTTAACATGGGGGATTTAAAGAATGCAACAATGGATGGATTCATCGAGAGAAGCTACGATTGTGAAACAGGTGTACTAGTAAGCTCCCGCTTCCTAATAGAGTTTAAAGATTCAAGGGGAAGCGTTTCCCAAAGTTATTTTTCAAGTATTCTCATATCCTCAACGAATATACCGAATTTAACAGCCAGTAGGCAATCTTCAACGGTTCCAGTAGCAGTAGCTGTTGCAATTTTACTGACGTCCATAGTCATGGTTATTAGAAGAATCCTCCAAGTAAAACCGCTCTAAGAATCGCGTCGACAATTAAGGGGGTTATTCCGGCGATTAAAGCCTTGCTTTTATGCATTTTAAACATAACGTAGAGGGCAATTGTACATATTAGACAACTCCATATTGAGAAGGCATATCCCATGTTTGAGAGAACTCTAGGCGCCAGCTGACTTTCCCAAACTTCCCTATAAGTATTAGTCATAGTGTTGGCGACTTCAACATTTTCCATATTTATCAGAACAAGCGTTACAGAAGATGAAAGCATGGCAATTGATGTATCTACTGCTAATACTACCGTCAACGGAGGGATTACAAATAGTATGGCTAGAGCCTCTATAACCTTTCCAATCACATAGGTGAACATAGCGTATGCAGTAGCCATTAGAATACTCGTGAAATGCCTCTCCGTTTTAAGCATCCACATCATTATGTAATATATAATGCTGTTTCTGAGAATATAGTAGCCATAGTTTATAAGAGACATTACAGCTATTTGTGTAGCCGTTGTAGTATCCATTAGAGAGGACTTGTAAGGCTCCAGAACATTGGAACCTTTAAGGATGAGAATATCTGTCTTGAAGAGCATGAAAAGCTGTCTGTTAATTAAATCCGCTATTATAAGTATTACTAGAACCGCTATAGGTCCACCTATATCAGGGTTTTCACCAATCTCTGCGAAAGCCTTCAAAGGATTAATCGCAACCAGCCCAGCTCTTCGTAGAAACTCTTTAAGCCACAGTCCTGACCACTTAAGACCTGAATACATGGCTTTCAAAATGGATACAGCTATAGCCTGCGCCTTCTCACGGCGTGTCTTAGCTTTTCTCCTCTTCGGTCTTCTTCTAGGTTTTTCCGAGTCTAAACCACCCCACCCCTTTTAAGCTCTTAAGACCTGTAGCCACCCTGCTCTAAGACTCTTAAACCTTAAATTATTAAGTTCACAACAGGTATTTTAGTGTACTGTTAAACATGTCCCATCTCGGTATATGAAAGAGGTGGAAGTTATTGGTATTTAAAAAACGTAAGGGACGTAAAAAGAAGATTTCCTCAACAACCCCATTCCTAGTTCAACTCTTCAAAGATTATATTAAAGACTGGAAAGACTATCAAGGCTTCGTCGTCTGTACTCCTAAGAAAATGCTCGGTTATACTAGGCTCTTAATATCATCTAGAACCGTAGGCTTCTTCGATAGAATATGGATAGTCTCCGGAGTTTTAGAATATGTCAATAAGGAGTCCATGGGTATTTTCGAGGCCGAATTATACCGGAAGCTCAAACCTTTAGAATGTAACATTACTCGTAGAGGCTTTATACGTAAAAGCTGGTCTTTCACAGCATCTCCCTACCTGGAGAAAATTAGAAGCTTAATCCCGGAGTTTGAGATATCAAGTAGACTCATAGATCAGCTTAATAACGACACTGAGATAATGGGTTTAATTAGATCTGTGAAACCGGATAAGTTTTCAATTTCCCTCCTCTCTCTTCCAATCGAATATCAGCCTTTTGCTAGAGATGAAGATGCTGCGGTGAAAGGTATGGTTGAATTCTACAGATCTCCTGAAAGTATAACATGGGTTGTCACATTAGAGGGCATGTTCAATAGATGGATTGGGATAGAGAAGAAAGGACATGAAGTTATGGATCTGATGAGGAAAATATGTAAAGTTGTGCTCAATGAAACAGAACTTATACGTAAAAATCTAAACGCGTCATCTTAACTATCAGCTTATTCTTTCAACTTGTCAGCTATAGCTTCTAGAAGAAGCCTCGTAAACTGGGGTAGCGTATTATGAATCATCAGTGGTTGCTTCCCCACGAGTTCGTTGGGAAGCTCATCGACCTCACCCCTGTCTTTTAAGTGCATCAACAACATAGCTATACTCTGGATGGTTGTAGTTTTCAGCTACGAGAACTGAAACTCTTGCACCTTCAACATTTGGTAAGTTGAATAACCACAAGTAAAGCCAAATACCTGTAAAAGCTATTATAATGAAATGATTAGAATCTTCTTGATAAAAGATCGATGAGGAAAATGTAAGGAGCCTCTATAAAATATTTCACCCCTCCGTTAATTTTAAATACATGGTTGTTCAAATCTATTTTTGAATGCGTAAATCTATTTTAATATCCGGGTTGGTTTTAATAGTTTTAGGCGCCGTAATCATCGGTTTCGGTCTTCAACTCAGTTCACAATATAGTATGGAAGCTGGTGAATGGCAAGTCACTTGGTATTCTATGCAAACTCCTTACGGAGTTTGGGGTGATGCTATAGCGACTGGTAGATTTCCAACAATCTTCAGCTACGACCCCCTCGAATACTCTTACCGGGAAGAGCCCATAGGATTCAAAGCATTCTTAGAAGTAAATGTTCCAAGAGATGTGACGGTTCAATTCACTATAGGGGGAGACGATGGCGATATAACGATTTTTCTAGATGGTGATATATTGTTAAATCTTCCATGTCCAGATCCAAACGTTCAACAATCCATCGAAGCGTACTTATCAGCTGGAAGACACACTCTTGAAATAGAATACTACCAGGTTTTGGTGGAAGATGACGCCGCTGCACTATTCAACATGGTAATATCGGGGCAACAGGAAGCTATGGGTATAGCAACGGGAGGAGGAGCATTAGTATTCATAGGGATAATTCTAGCATTATTGGGATTCCTACTGAAACCTAAGAAAATATAGCTTAAATATAGAGACGATTTAAAAGCCGTAAAAAGGACTTAGTGAAGATACTTTTCTACTTTCCCCTTTTAGGTCTAGAAATTATCATTATGGCAAGTCCGACAATAATAATAGCTCCACCTACTGCTCGACCATACCAAGGGTCGCCAAAAGTAACTTTCTCATCCATTTTAAAACTCAGCACAGCTGCTCCATGCCATTCAAACCACCATATTTCCAATGTATGAACCCCGCTCTCTAAGTCAACTATTTTCGACATTGGTTCATAGCCATGAAGCCCCCAATTGTCTATTGCAAGTTCTCCATCTATAAAGAGAGCACTACCATCATCACTACCTACTTCAAAACGGGCTTTTCCACTATTAGAAACATGTATCTCCGTCTTAGCTATGAGACCTATTTCATCTTGAGAGCCTGTATATACTGCAAAATCTGGGTCACTCATAATAAAGTCGAAGTTAGCTGGAAGAGTAGACTCATTTATGAGAATCCCAACATTACTGAGGGGCGATATTTCTGTGGGAACTGAAAATATCCTGAACCAAGCGATTTCCCACGTCCCCATTTCTATAGGTGCTTCTGAAGAACCTATGGGTAGACCGACTGCCAAGACGATGAGTCCAATTACCAAGACAAGTATACCTCCCAAAAACATTTTCTTCAAAATAAAATCACCTTTCAAATATTCTTTTTGGAAAGTTTACTTAAAACTTTTGGTAAATCAAAATCTTACGAAGTTAAGTAAATTTTTCGATAAAATCAGCGATGGTAAAAATTCACATGATGAAAAATAGTTAATAACACTCTGGGTAATACCCCAGTTGAAAACCAAACACCCCTACGTCGTTAAACCATAGCGTACCTTTTGTCGGATACGGTATACACTCCATATAGTTTTTTGTAGGATCTATCTCATACCATTTACGTTCACTTCCATCATAAAAAACCACCCAAGCATGTAATCCAAATACTCCGGGCTCCACTTCTACGAAACCACACCTTACGTAGATGTCGTCTTCTTCAGAGTTGAATTCAAACGTGTGGAACTTTATTAAAGATGTCAATAAGATAGCTAAATCTTCACAATCTCCGTAAAGCCCCTTTGAATCATTAACTGTTTTAAATGTTAATGTTGCCTCTGGGGTTGCCCAGGCCTCTAAGCACCCATAGGAGAATTCATCGTAACAGTAGATGATGTTCTCGTAAACCCAGCTTAAAGTTTCACGTACCGTTGAGAAATATAACTCGCCAACACTTGTCTCATCCCACTGGATCTTATGTATAAACTCATCAGCTCTATCATCTCTATGGGACTTTGGAGTTCCCTCAGTTAAAGCATAATTAATTAAACTCCTACATTTGTATACTGAAATATCCTGATAACATTTATCCTTTAAAAGACCTCTCAAAATTACATGCACACTCATAACTACTACTAGGATGACTATTAACGCTTTTAATGGATTTTTCTCAGATTGATACACTGTGAATTTACTTGATAAACCTGATTTTTAAAATTAACGTAGATTTGACTGAACAATTATGCATTTACTTTCTCTACCAGCTCGTGAAACCTCAATATTCTTATCCCATACCTTTCTTCTATCTCTTCTTTCAGAGATAGAACTAGCGAATCTTCAGTTAGCAAATTATCTCTTAATGAAATGGCTGTTGCAACCATTACACAGTCTACGTAGTCTGGTATTAGCCTTCTCAGCTCATTAGCAACTCTTACTATTTCAGGTTTATGGAAATCCTCAATTTTAAACGCTTTAAGAATAGCTCTTACAGTTTCAATTACATAATCTACCGGTACATTTAATTTTGCGGCTTTGGCTTGAAGCTCAAAAATGGAAATACTGTTAACAATAATATCTTCTAGTTTTAATCCAACTTTTCCATCAGCAACAGTCCTCAGTAAATCAACATCTATGCGAATTCTAGCGAGTGGCAAGAGATACGTAGTATCTATTATCATGATTCCAGCCTTTTTGACAATTCTCTGCGGAATTCCTCGAATTTTTCAACACTGGTTTCTGCAACTTTTTCAGAGTAGATTAATCTAAGTAGTTCATTTTTTCCTCTAATAGAGTGGAGGAGAATTTTCATTTAAAAGATCATGGAGTCTTCAATTTTTATTTGAAACGGTAAAAGTTAAGTCTTCTTAAACAGTTATCTTAACGGAAGGAGTCGACTTGTCTAACGTTTTCATGGTTGATGCAAGGTCTAGAAGCAGCGAAGAAAGTCTCGTTAGAAAACTTGAACTTCTTATGGATAGAGCGGGTCTCCCACACATTATAGGATCTAGTGATAGGGTTGCAGTCAAAACACACATGGGTGCGCCTCTGACTACACGATATTTAAGGTCTTTCTATGTAAGAACAGCCGTCGATTACGTTAAGAAGCTGGGAGCTAAACCTACAGTTGTTGAAACAACAGGGCTGGGTTTATTAGATCCTAGAGGTACGGCTAAAAAATACCTTGAAGTGGCTTTAATGCACGGCTTCTCTAAGGAAACATTGGGCGCTGAAATACTTATAATGGATGGCGAGCTTGGATTAGACTGTGCCAAGGTTGAAGTTAAGGGATTTAAACTTAAGGAAATATCGATACCTAAAACTCTTCTAGAATTTGACTTCATACTAAACTTGACGCATTTTAAAGGGCATGAAATGACCGTTTTCAGCGGAGCAATTAAAAACATTGGAGTAGGCTGTGTAGGTAAAGAAACAAAATACTTTATCCACTACTTAAATAAGCCATCTGTCGACATTGCGCTATGCAATGGATGCGGTGAATGTGTTAAAACTTGCCCTGTAAAAGCCATACACATGGTCAACGGCAAAGCCGTATTGAATCAAGACGTATGCTATGGATGTAAAGCATGCCAGACCATATGCCCAGTTAAAGCTTTAAAATCTACGAGAATTACAGATCCATCTGAGATCCAGCTTAGAGTATTGGATGCAACCTACGGGCTTCTTAAAACCATAGGTTTTAACAAGGTTCTAAATGTGAATTTTCTACTAGAAGTCGACTGGAAGTGCGACTGTGAACATCAACAACTCGGCTGGTCTGATCTACCAATCGTTCCAGACATAGGGATTCTCGCTTCGAAAGATATCGTTGCTGTAGATAAGGCGTCTATAGATCTCGTGAACGCAGCTCCAGCCATACCTGGATCACAGGCATATGAAGTTGGAGCTATAAACCCAGGTTCAGATAAGTTTAAAATGCTTTACCCTAAAGCAGACTGGATGTTTATGCTTAAGAATGCTGAAGAAATTGGTCTGGGATCTATGAACTATACGCTTATTAAGATCCGTTAGAAGGTGTTTAAATGTCGAAGATGCATAGGTATAGATTGAACATCAGAAACATTAGAGAATTTACACAGCTTCTTAAACAACTCTTCAATGTAGATTTTGATCGGAAAGCCTCATGGGAGGCTGTGAAGATCGATAGAGAGCGGGAAATATACATAGTAGATGGTTTACCTGCGTTTATACGTATCGGTGGAGAATTATATCCAACAGTAATATGCGTAGAGAGGGGGGCAGTTCTACTTCCAAAAGTCATTATAGACATGGGTGCAATTCCGCATATAGCTAATGGTGCTGATATAATGATGCCTGGCGTAGTTAGAATTGAAGGGTCATTCAAAGATGGCTGTACAGTGGCTGTTGCCGATGAGAAATACGGGAAAATTCTAGCAGTAGCACGTAGCTTAATATCTTCCGACATAGCTTCTGAAATGTCTACTGGTAGAGGTTTTAAAAATATCCATCACGTTGGAGATGTTTTCTGGAAAACCATGAAAAACCTTGGACTCGTATAGTGTAAATGTAAACTCTACGGGTATCGTAGATCGATGAATTCTAAACATGTGTAAAGTACGCCATTCATCTTAGTGAAAACGCACCGTTTCTTCTAAGCACGGTGAGAATTAAGAAGGAAGGTTTAAACAAGCTCGTAAATTGGATTTGAATCTGTCGATATTCTTCCACCATCTAGAAAACCCTTAGGGAGTGTGAAAAGCCTCTTTTTAATTCTAGGCTCATAAAACTTGAGATTTATCCTCCTCTCCTCTATGCGTTTACCTTCCTCTTCCTCGCTTAAATCAAGTGGGTTGAAATGTTTAGAGCCTAAAACAATTCCCCACTCCGCGTCAAAAGACTTTATAAACGTAGTATAGGCTACAGTTATGGGGAAAACTTGTTTAACCGTCTTGTAAATCGATTGGAAGCATTCACCAGCAGATCTAACATTCTCAGCCTGAATGGCTGTTATCCCATCTTCACTTAAGATTCTAAACACTTCACTGTAAAACTCAACAGTATACAGGTATACGGATGGTCCGCCTTTTAATGGGTCTGTGAGGTCGCATATAACTACGTCAAATTTACTGCTTTCACAGCTTTCAACAAACTTCCTTCCATCGTCAAAAACCAGCTTTACCCTGGGGTCGTTAAAGGAGCCTTGATGGAGTTCTGGAAAGTATCGTTTAACGATATCTATGAGTTCTTGGTCTATGTCGACCATGACGACTTCTTCAACCATATTATGCTTTAAAACTTCTCTTATAGTGGCGCCTTCACCACCACCTATAACTAGTACTCTCTTAGGGCTTGGATGGGCTAACATGGCTGGTTGAACGAGGACCTCATGGTAGACATGTTCATCTCTAAGTGAAGACTGAACCTTTCCATCTAGAATCAACGCTTTACCGAGCTCTGAAAGCTCTAAGATGTAAACCTCTTGGTATTTGGTTGAACCCACATAGTGTATATTGAGTATACTGTACAGGTGGGCACTTCCAGGCGCCTGCATCTCTATGAACCAGTTTGACAATGTTTGCTTACTTTTATCTCCCACTTTCTCAACCTCTCGGTTTTAACATTCCTCTTTTGAGCTCTATCACTTGAATCCTCTTAGGCTTAAGCGTATCTATTATGTATTGGTAGGCTTTCCAAGGGTTTGAGTAATTACCGCATGTGAAAATATCTATGGATGCGTAACCATATTCTGGCCACGTATGTATAGATATATGCGACTCTTTAACCACGACAACGCCTGTAACACCGTGTGGACTGAACTCATGGAATATATCTCCGCAAACCGTCATGTTTGCCTCTTTTACGGCATCTAGAAGCATTAGCCTCAGTAGTTGGGTGTTGTTTAAAGTACTGTCGTCGCAGTCGAAAGCCTCCACTATTATATGTCTACCTAAAGCCTTCACTTCCTCTTCTGTAAATTTTTCAATCAGCATTCAGGTCAAAATTTTAGATTTAAAAGGTTAGATTTAAACATTATCCTAGCTATATAAGCCTAAATGGAAAATCTTTAAAAAACATCCTTTTTTCTAAAAATGGTCAAGAAAAAAACAATAAAACTGAAAATAAGTTCAATTTTTTCATTTTTAATTTCACGGTCAGATTAAAGTTATAAGAAAGGGTGCCTAGAAAACCTAGAACTTCAGTTCTGGGATGAATGGGCAAGGTTTAAATATGCTGAAGAATGAAATACATTTCGGGCTGTCCTCGATGTGGACAATTTCGTCCGAATTGGAGGGGATAGCCCGTAGGATAACGGGTCATATGGGATGGAGGAGCTGTGAGCTCCTCAAACCAGCAAATGAGGGGATAGGCGTAAAGCCTACCCTAAATGCCGGAATCTCCCGGCTTCAGCCGTGGAGAAGCTCACAAGTCCGCAGTATATATGAGATAGCTGAAGGTGTCAACCGTGAATCTACTCCACGATGTCAAGCTCGGAGATAAAGCTCCCTATGAGTTCAACGTAGTAATTGAAAACGTGAAAGGTAGCTCTAATAAAATAGAGTATGATAAGGAAGCTGGTGTCTTCAAACTGGACCGAGTCTTATACTCCGCCGTCTACTGGCCTTTCGACTACGGTTTCGCTCCTCAAACCTGGCATGAAGATGAAGACCCTCTAGACGTAGTAGTTTTAACAACCCATCCAACGTTTCCAGGCTGCGTCGTTAAAGTAAGACCTGTAGCACTTATAGTAATGGAAGATGAAGCTGGAATAGATGATAAGATCGTAGCGATTCCAGTTAAAGACCCCCGTTTCAGCTACGTAAGAGATTACCAGAATATACCTGAACACGTTAGAAGGGAAATTCAAGAATTTTTCGAAACCTATAAAAGACTAGAGCCAGATAAATGGGTTAAATTCAAAGAGTGGAAAAGCTTACAGGAAGCCATTAAAACAATAGACAAAGCTATTAAAACATACAGGGAGAAATTCGGATTAAAATAGATGAAATTTCCACAATATTCTCAGAGCAAAGTTTATATCTAAATAACTCCCACTTTTCTTTGTGGAGGTTAATCCTCCACCCACAATACCCGGCGGTGGCGTCGGGTCTTTGACGATGAAGGGTTCTCTACCCGAGAATGAAACAAACCCGACCTCCTATTGTGGGTATAGATATGAGGATCCAATCCTTACAAGGTTGGATCTGAGAAGGGGCTTGGGAAGAAGAAAGTCTTGCGGATCCGACTCCGGTTGATCCTGCCGGACCCGACTGCTATTAGGGTGAGACTAAGCCATGCGAGTCTGCACCCTGGGCCATGACAGGGTGCGGCGTACGGCTCAGTAATACACGGCCAACCTACCCTTAGGATGCGGATAACCGCGGGAAAGGTGAATCGCAACTTAAAAACCATAACTATAACATTGCATTAAACATATGGCAGCAAATCGTTGAAAATCTTTTTACCATGATTAGCCAGAAAGCCCATGTCTTTTAAGGGTGAGATGAATGGTATTAAACTTAAATAGATGCTTAAGCTCAAGCCTTTCTTAAGCGTGCTACTCGAATGTGGTTCAGATGTTTAAACCTGAATAAGGCTCCAGACCAAGATGGATGTAAGGGCTTAATAACGATTCACCCCCGAAACTGCGGATAACCCGCAATAGGAGAGGAGGCCTGGAATGGTCCCTCTCTGAAAAGACTTCAGAGTCATGCTCTCTGAAGTCGCCTAAGGATGGGGTCGTGTCCGATCAGGTAGTTGGTGGGGTAACGGCCCACCAAGCCTAAGACCGGTATGGGCCGTGAGAGCGGGAGCCCAGAGATGGACCCTGAGACAAGGGTCCAGGCCCTACGGGGCGCAGCAGGCGCGAAAACTCCGCTATGCGCGTAAGCGCGACGGGGTCACCCTAAGTGCCGCTCGCTGAGAGCGGCTTTTCCCCAGTCTAAACAGCTGGGGGAATAAGGGGAGGGCAAGTCTGGTGTCAGCCGCCGCGGTAATACCAGCTCCCCGAGTGGTCGGGACGATTATTGGGCCTAAAGCGTCCGTAGCCGGTCTAGTAAGTCCTCTGTTAAATCCAGCGATCTAATCGCTGGACCGCAGGGGATACTGCTAGACTAGGGGGCGGAAGAGGCTGGCGGTATTCCCGAGGGAGGGGCGAAATCCTGAGATCTCGGGAGGACCACCAGTGGCGAAGGCGGCCAGCTGGGACGCGCCCGACGGTGAGGGACGAAAGCCGGGGGAGCGAACCGGATTAGATACCCGGTTAGTCCCGGCTGTAAACGATGCGGGCTAGGTGTCAGGTCAACTACGAGTTGACTTGGTGCCGAATGGAAGCAAATAAGCCCGCCGCCTGGGGAGTACGGCCGCAAGGCTGAAACTTAAAGGAATTGGCGGGGGAGCACACAAGGGGTGGATGCTGCGGTTTAATTGGAGTCAACCCCGGGAACCTTACCAGGGGAGACAGCAGGATGAAGGCCAGATTGAAGGTCTTGCCGGACGAGCTGAGAGGAGGTGCATGGCCGTCGCCAGCTCGTGCCGTGAGGTGTCCTGTTAAGTCAGGCAACGAGCGAGACCCCTGTCCCTAGTTGCTATCAGAACTCAGAAGGGTTCTGAGCACTCTAGGGAGACTGCCGTCGATAAGGTGGAGGAAGGAGGGGGCTACGGCAGGTCAGTATGCCCCGAATCCCCTGGGCCACACGCGGCATACAATGGCAGGGACAATGGGTTGCCACCCCGAAAGGGGGAGCCAATCCCTAAACCCTGCCTCAGTTGGGATCGAGGGTTGCAACTCTCCCTCGTGAACCCGGAATCCCTAGTAATCGCGCGTCACCAACGCGCGGTGAATACGTCCCTGCTCCTTGCACACACCGCCCGTCGCTCCCCCCAAGTTGGGCCTAGATGAGGTATAGTCTCTTATGGCTATGTCGAATCTAGGCTCGACGAGGGAGGAGAAGGCGTAACAAGGTGGCCGTACGGGAACGTGCGGCCGGATCACCTCCTATCTTCCCAAGCTCTAATCCCTGATGCAACCTAAAAACCTAAAGGTTTTTAGGTGAAGAGCTGAGCGTTTTTTCACTCTAAACGCTATGAGGCTACGTATAGGCTGTCTACACGTAGCGGTTGTTGGGTTCTCAAGTAGACCCGGCACGCTAAGCCGTCTAGTGGATGGCTTGGCTTGGGCGCCGAAGAAGGGCGTGGCAAGCTGCGATAAGCCCCGGGGAGGCGCATGCAGCCTTAGATCCGGGGATTCCCGAATAGGACCTCCTACCGTGAGTTAATAGCTCATGGTGCCCCCCTCGTAAGAGGGGGGTGGGAACCCTCTGAACGGAAACATCCAAGTAGGAGGAGGAAAAGAAACCATCACGGGATTCCCTGAGTACCGGCGAGGGAAAGGGGAGGAGCTCAAACCAAACCCCTAGGGCTGACAAACCCTTCGGGGATGTGGTGTAGAGGTTCAGCCGAATATGCCCATCGTCTGGAGAAGTCGAAGTGGCCTGGAACGGCCTACCATAGAGGGTGATAGTCCCGTAGACGTCATCCAGACTAGTGGGTTGGCTGAACCGGAGTACCGCACCTTGGTATTGGTGTGGGAATCTGGGTGGAATCAGCATCCAAAGCTAAATACGTCCCAAGACCGATAGCGTACTAGTACGGTGACGGAAAGCTGAAAAGCACCCCGGAAGGGGGGTGAAAAGAGCCTGAAACTAGACGGCGATATCCGTGCGGAGCCTGAAAGGGTAGATCCACCTCAAAGGAAGCCGCGGCAACGCGGTTGTACGAGAAGTGGGGACCAGGGTTCCGCATTCCGTTTCGAACCACGGGCCGGGGAGTTCACCTTCACGGCGAGCTTAAGAGCTTATAAGCTCGTAGGCGTAGGGAAACCGACTCATCCGCAGTTGAACCCTTCAGTTCGACGAGGGATGGGGGTCTGAAAGGGCCTTTAGTCGTGGGGGTGATAACCAGAAACCGGGCGATCTAGTCCTGGGCAGGGCGAAGCCAGGCGAAAGCTTGGTGGAGGCTCGAAGGGGTGTTGACGTGCAATTCACTCCTCTGACCTGGGACTAGGGGCCAAAAGCCAATCTAGCCCGGTGATAGCTGGTTCCTCCCGAAATGGGTCGCAGCCCATCCTCAGGTGAGGTCGCCTAGGGGGTAGAGCACCGATAGGGTGGCAAGGGTCCGAAAGGGCCCACCATCCTTTCGAACTCCGAATCTCTAGGCTCCAAAGACCCTGGGAGACGGGTCTCAGGGGGTAAGCTCCTGAACCGAGAGGGGAACAACCCGGACGAGGGTTAAGGCCCCTAAATGCTGGCTAAGTGTTAACGCGAATGGAGTCCTTAGCCTGAGACAGCTGGGAGGTAGGCTTAGAAGCAGCCATCCTCTAAGCAACGCGTAACAGCGGACCAGCCGAGGCTAAGGGCCCAGAAAATGGACGGGGCTAAGCCAGCTGCCGATACCCTCGGGGACAGTGTACATGCACTGGCCTGGTAGGGAGGCGTCGCAATCGGGTAGAAGCCGAGCCGTAAGGTTCGGTGGACTGGTTGCGAGTGCAGATCCCGGTGGTAGTAGCAGCAAAGAGAGGTGAGAATCCTCTCCGCCGCAGGGGCCAGGTTTCTCCGGCAATGTTCGTCAGCCGGAGGTTAGTCGGTCCTAAGGCAGCCCTTAACCGGTCACTGCCGAAAGGGAAACCGGTTTATATTCCGGTACCGCAGAGGTACGTGCGGCGACGCAAGCCTCCAATCCAACTCCTCCAGGTAGGCTGAGTGGGGCTGCCGCTCCACTTAACTGTCGAAGCCTGGGGAATGCCGTAAAGGCGAGAACCAGGTGAAGATAGGAATAGCCTCTCGAAAGAGGGGTTCAGCTGATCCTGGGGGACATGGAAAAGGATTAGAGGAAGGATCCTCTGCGACCGTACCTAGAACCGACACAGGTGCCCCTGGGTGAGAAGCCTAAGGCGTGTCGGGTCAACGCGGGTGAGGGAATTCGGCAAATTAGCCCCGTAACTTCGGGAAAAGGGGTGCCTATGGTTCTAGCCTTAAGGCTGGAACTGTAGGTCGCAGTGACAAGGAGGCCCCGACTGTTTAATAAACGGGTAGAGACGCCAGATGAAATGAATGTGAGTAAGATCTTAAATAGACTACTTCCATAAGAATAAGGAGAATAGGTTATGGGTGAACAAAAATAAAAACGCTTAGTGATAATGAAGTGAAGTATTTTATTGCAGGCTTATTTGATGCCGAAGGTACTAAGACCAATAGGCTAGTTATTTATAATAAAAATCTTAAACTTTTGAAGGAGATAAAAAGATGACTTAACAATTTTGATGCTCATTCTAAAATTTATAAATTTGGTTCAATTTACGGATTACAAGTCCACGGGAGAGCTTTCATGGAAGTTTTCCTCAAGATCATACCATCCTATAAATTGATGGCGTCCTCGCCCGGTTAAAAAACATAGGTAGCCGCAAGCCTGAAAAGGTGTGTACGGCTGCTGAATCCTGGCCAGTGGCGGTACCTAAAACCCGGGTTCAACTGGGCTAAGGGCCGCTAAACGCCGGGAGTAACTCTGACTCTCTCAACGGAGTCGCTTCGTCGTCAAATGAAAGTCGAGGCTCTCCGGGAGAAAGGTAGCCAAATGCCTTGTCGGATGATATCCGACGTGCATGAATGGATCAACGAGGGCCTCGCTGTCCCCACCCGGGACCCGGCGAACCTACCTGGTGGTGAAAAGTCCACCATCCCTCAGCGGGGCGAGAAGTCCCTGTGGAGCTTTACTGCAGCTTGTTGTTGAGGTATGGTTGTGGATGCGTAGGGTAGGTGGGAGCCGTTGAACTGGCTCTTTCGGGAGCTGGGGAGGCGTCGATGAAACACCACTCTTCCGCGACCGTACCCCTAACCTGGGTGCTAAGCCTGGGGACAGCAGCAGGTGGGCAGTTTGCCTGGGATGGCGCCCCCTTGAAAAGGTATCGAGGGGGCCCTAAGGCCAGCTCAGGTAGGTTGGAAACCTACCGTAGAGGGCAAGGCTAAAAGCTGGCCTGACTGGATTCTTCAAAGCAAGGGATCCAGGGGTGAAAGCCGGGCCTAGCGATCCTCCATGTCCCTACTGATGGGGGCTGGAGGTGACAGAAAAGTTACCCCAGGAATAATTGGCTTGTCGCGGGCGAGAGTTCACATCGACCTCGCGGCTTGGTACGCCGTCGTCGTCCCTTCCCATCCTGGCGGTGCATAAGCCGCCAAGGGTGAGTCTGCTCGCCTATTAAAGGGGAATGCGAGATGGGTTTAGACCGTCGTGAGACAGGTCGGACTCTACCTGCTGGGGGTGTTGGCCGCCTGAGGGGATCACGTCCTCAGTACGAAAGGAACGGGGCGTGGCGGCCTCTGGTGAACCAGCTGTCCGGTAGGGCAAGCTGGGCAGCTACGCCGCCGGGGATAAGGGCTGAAGGCATCTAAGCCCGAAGCTCCTCCCGAAAATAGGCGGCCAATCCTAGGCGCAGAAACCTGGCGACAGGTTTCATGCCTAGGACGAAGGCTGGGGTGGAACACCCCGTTGATGGGGTGGAGGTGTAAGCCGGAAGATCTTCGGATCGACTGGTTCAGCCTGCCACTCCCAATCGCCTGAGGTGCTGGGTTGAAAGAGAATCCGGCGGCTGCGTGAAATAGACAGTCTATACGTAGCCTAACTTCTCCATATGTCTAGGTTTAAATTCTACCTTTTAACAGGAGTATATCGGGGGATCTATTGACTGATGTTTTAACAATACCAAGCATCAACTTTGTTGAAGCTGTTGAGGAAGTCTGTTCTTTTATAAGGAGTATTATTGGTGGTGCTAAAGGTGTCGTCTTAGGTTTAAGTGGCGGTGTTGATAGTAGTGTAACGGCAGCTCTATGCGTTAAGGCTTTAGGCTCTGATAAGGTACTAGCTTTATTAATGCCTTTATCTTTCACCCCTAAATCTGACGTTGAAGATGCTTTATTCCTTGCTAAATGGCTTGACATAGACTACAGAGTCATATCTATAGATAATATTGTAGAAGCTTTTCTAAGCGTTCTACCGTATGATCCGTTGAACTCCGTTTACAAAATGCCTACGGCCAACCTCAGAGCTAGGGTTAGAATGCTGATCCTCTACTATTATGCAAACCTCTACGGTTTCCTAGTGGTAGGGTCTAGCGATAAAAGCGAAATTTTAATCGGCTACTATACGAAGTACGGTGATGGTGCAGCAGACCTCCTACCTATAGCTCACCTCTATAAAACTCAAGTTAGATCTCTAGCAAACTGGCTTGGAATACCTGAACATATAGCCTTCAAGCCCAGTAGCCCCCAGCTTTACGCTGGACATAAGGTCACCGATGAGCTTCCAGTAGACTATCAAGTTTTAGATAGAATTCTTGTAGGTTTATTCGAGTATAAACTTGAACCGTCTGAAATTGCTGAGAAACTTAAAATCTCGGAAGACATAGTCTTCAATGTTGTAAAACGGTATAAGTCTACATCCCATAAGCGTAAACTCCCTCCAATGGTTAAACCTCTACCGACAATTCAAATAAATGGGTTTTTAACTTAAGTATATCTTCTGAAGAGAATATTTTATAGGTGGTTGAATGGGCTTTTCAAAAGTAATTAAGATAATTTTCAACGGTGTAGGCTCGGTTCTAGTGGAGGTTAAAGAGGATTGGAATCCTAAGACTGCTAAAAGGATCTTAGAATGCCTCCCTCTGACTGGTAGAGCTATGAGGTGGGGTGACGAAGTCTACTTTGAAGTAAATCTAAGCGTAGAGGAGGAGAATAGTAGAGTCGATATGGAAGTGGGAGAGGTTGCATTCTGGCCTCCTGGAAACGCCATATGTCTCTTCTTTGGCAAAACTCCGGTAAGCGTATCTAATAAGCCTAGAGCTTACAGTCCCGTTAATCCTTTTGGAGTAGTGATTGAAGGTATTGATATTCTAAGAAAGGTTAAAGGCAGTGAGAAAGTCACCGTTACTGTAAGCTAAAAAATAATGGGTTGGAGGATTAAACCAAAGCATCTATAATCCTTCTCTCAGTCAGTATTCCGATGAGGTTCCCTCTTCTAGTTACAGCCAGCCTCCTTATTTTATTGTCACGCATGAGTTTTAAAGCCTCCAATATGGGCTTATCCGCCTCTATCGTTATGAGAGGTTTGCTCATGACTTCGTGAGCATATGTCGAGCCCGGGCTTCTACCAGCCCGTATAACTCTGTTAAGTACATCTTTCTCCGTGATTATCCCCACGGGTTTCCCTCCCATTTCCACTATAACTGCTCCTATATCATACATGGACATTTTATCGATAACAGTCGCCACAGTGTCTGAGAATAGTACTTTCACAGGTGGAGAGCGCATAACTGTCTCTACGGGGGTGTTTAAATTTATCTTAGCAGAGGACAAGAAAAAGCCCTCCAATACTTAATCTACTATTAACCCCTTATAAAAGTAGCTCTAAATTAACCTCTAAGTGTTTTCACGGTTAATTCACACAACTATTAAGACATCTAATGGATTCTCCTAGAAATTCTACTATAAAAGTTTTCTAAAGTTTTTATCCCGCATTTATATATGGAGTAATACTTTAGATGAAGCTTATAAAATTTAGAAGAAGCTTCAGAGAAACGAAGCTTAACATTTTAACTGATAGTTTAAATGCTGCTGAGCTATGTTGGTTGAAGGCTTTAGAATGCCGTATAGAGCTTGAACAATATTTGAAGATAAACCCTAGGTTTAAATGGAGTCTAGACCCAGTTGAAGTAGAATATTGGGCTCCTGAAATCGTCAAAAGAATGGCTTCCGTCGGCTTCCTAGCCAAGGTAGGTCCCATGGCATCTGTAGCAGGAGTAATAGCCGATATGGCTTTAGAATACGGTTTAACAGCCACACCTACAGTTTTAGCCGTTGAGAATGGTGGTGAAATAGCGGCTTCAACTCTAATAACTCCCATAAACATAGGTGCTTATACTGGTATTGAAGAGTTTAAAGGGCTCGGTTTTAGAGTATATCCAGAAGACACTCCCATAGGGATAGCTTCAAGCAGTTCAAAACTCGGCGCTGGTTTAAGCTTTGGCGAAGCCGATCTAGTCACTGTTTTCGCTGAAAACTCTGGACTTGCCGATGCTGTCGCTACAGCCGTATGCAACCTTGTGAAGGGCTTCGGCTCTGAAAATACCGTTGAAAAAGCGCTTGATAAGGCCTTAAAGGTAAAAGGGGTTAAAGGATGTGTGATAATCTACGGAGATTTTATAGGTTTAAAAGGATGGATTCCTGAAATAAAGCCCCCCTTCAAATTGTAGATTTCGAATTTGCTGAGTAACCGTTAATTATAAGATTGATCCATATTCTTACTGAGGTGTTTCTACGATTGGAAGACTTTATGGTTAGAGACATTAACCTTGCAGATAAGGGCGTACTGCAAATTGAATGGGCTTCCAGAAGAATGCCTGTTCTAGCTAGGATAAGGGAGGAATTCAGCAGGAGGAAACCCCTTAAAGGATTGAGAATATCTGCATGTCTACACGTTACTAAGGAGACGGCTGTTCTAGTTCGGACTTTGATGGCGGGAGGCGCTGAAGTATCGCTAGCATCTTCCAATCCCATGTCCTGTCAAGACGATGTTGCAGCTGCTTTAGCTGCAGAAGGTGTAAATGTCTATGCGTGGCGGGGTCAGACCAAGGAAGAATACTACAAATGTATTGAAACTGTTCTATCCCATAAGCCCCGTGTGGTTTTAGATGATGGTGCAGACCTAATCGTGACGCTTCATCAAGAAACCGGAGGTTTTCTCACAGATGTATTCGGGGGATGTGAAGAGACGACGACAGGTGTTTTAAGGCTTAAAGCGATGGAGAAGACGGGGTCGCTTAAAATACCTGTCATAGCCGTTAACAATGCTCAGACAAAGTGGGATTTCGACAACGTCTACGGTACTGGTCAGAGTACTCTGGATGGTGTTCTTAGAGCTACAAATATGCTCTTGGCCGGTAGAACCGTCGTCGTAGCGGGGTATGGACATTGCGGTAGGGGAATAGCCAATAGAGCTAAAGGTATGGGGTCACAAGTCATAGTTACGGAAGTAGACCCCATAAGGGCTTTAAGAGCAGTCATGGACGGGTTTAAAGTAATGCCTATGGTTGAAGCCGCTAAGATAGGCGACTTGTTTATAACAGCTACGGGTAACGTAGATGTGGTAAGAGCTGAACACATGATCCTTATGAAGGATGGAGCTGTTATGTGCAACGCTGGCCACTTCAACGTTGAAATATCTCTTGAAGACCTTGAGAAGCTTTCCATTTCAAAGAGAAGGATTAGAGATAATCTAGACGAGTATACTCTTGTAAATGGTAGGAGATTATACCTCTTAGCTGAGGGTAGACTTGTAAATCTCGTAGCTGCGGAGGGGCATCCAAGCGAAGTGATGGATATGTCTTTTGCAAATCAAGCTCTCTCAGTCAGATATCTGGTTGAGAAAGCTAGTATGCTTGAGCCGCATATATACGATGTACCCTTGGAAGTTGATAGAAGGGTTGCCGAGCTTAAACTAGAAACCATAGACGTTCAAATAGATAATTTAACTGAGAAGCAAAGAAAGTACTTAGAGAGCTATGAAACTGGGACTTAACAATAACTATATGGTTACTGAGCTTACGATCGCCCTGTTCCTCCTGAATTCAACAGGTTTAATCCGCTCTGGAACTATTCTTATAACGGCTTCAAATTTACATCTTGGCGGAAGGTTCAGCTTTCTTTCAAAATCATCACCTATGGCGACTAGCGTGTATATACCTGTAACTTCTGCTTTACACTTTTGAACAAGGTTTATGAGAGCCCTCTGCGTTTCACCTGTTCTTACAACGTCGTCTACAATCAACACACTGTCCGTCTTCTTTATAGATTCCTTTGGTATGTAAAGGGTTACGATCATACCTGTATTAGTAGGCACATAGGCTTCTTCTACAAACTCTTTAACACCAATTTCTTTACTTCCCTTAGCGATGACTAAATTCACCCCCATGGCTTGAGCGATCGTTGTAGCTAAAGGTATACCGTCAACAGCAGCTGTTAATACTTTTGTAACCCTCCTACCGGCAAATTTTGCCAGGGCGTCTTGAGATGCTAAATGTAGTAGTGAACTGTCTCCAATGATTTTCGTATTGTCGAAGTATCCATCTTCATCAAATTTTACGGTTTCTAGAAGCTCCTTTTCAAGTCCAACTATCGGGTTTAAAGTCTTCCATATAGATTTAGCTCTTTCAGTACTAGGTAGAACATGACCTTTAACGTATCGGCTTAAAACGGTTATTTGAAGACCCACCATTTGAGAAAGCTCCCTATAGGTAAACCTCTCCTTTGCTATCCTGAGAAGGTCTACTGTCATCATCCTGAAAATTAAATCTTGAATGTGGCTAGTGCTCATAATGGTCACACCGACGTATTACGTAGCAAATATTCCAGTATTTATTAGTTCCTTTAAAGAAGTTTCAATTTTTTAAAATAAAATCTTCTACATATTGCTCCATCATCTGTAGATTGGATACTCCATACCGCTTTTACGTAAAATCATATACTGTATGACTCTAAGCGCCATTTTAAAACACTCTGAAAACCTAAGTCTTCCATTCTTCATCCATCTCCTAGTACTACTGTATATGGAAAGCCGTTTAGGGTAGTATACTTTTACAATCCTTGAAACTTTCCATAGAAAGTCCAAGTCTTCACTATAAATTAGACGTGTATCAAAACCCCCTATGCTTATAAATATGCCTCTCTCAATAACCAGACCCATATAACATGGGTTTGTAAGGCGTAGTCGACATAAAATCCATCCTAACGTGTAACCTATCCTCACAAATAAAGACTCGGCGTATTCTAACGGCTCCGGTCTGAAGATTGCACATTTAACTCCATCTTCAAGCAAGTATTTGAGGTTGCTTAAAAAGCCTTGAGGAATCGCCGTGTCCGCATCTAGAAAGAGTAGAAATCTTCCTTTCGCGTAAAGTCCTCCAATATTCCTAGCTTCTGCTATATTCGACTTTACAATTAAAACAGTAGCACTGAATTGCTTAGCCACATCTACTGTTCTATCAGAGCTAAAGCCATCTACGATGATCATTTCAAACTTACACTCAGTCTTCTGTACTCTAATAGACTTAAGAAGCCTCGGAAGATATTTCTCCTCGTTTAAAGTAGGTATTACAATAGACACATCTACTTTATGCAAAGTACATCTACCTTCACTTTCGTCCCTTAAAAATCACCACCCCATCGACATCTTTACATAGCGACACAGCTTCTATAAGTTTTGTCTTGCCATATATATGTACTTAACGTGATATTTTTAAGCGGATTATAGCGTTGAATGATTTTAAGAAGGTGGTTTGATGGGTGGATTAACTATTCGGCAAGCGCAGAAGGTTGTTGACGATTAGATAAACCAGTTTAAAGAAGGCTACCGGTCTCCTCTAGCCTAGCAAACCATTACAACGTAGATTTGGAAAATGCGTTTAGAGAAACCATTAAGAAGTATTCAAGTCGAGACGTTGACAGGTGGATGAGAAAAAGGTGATCCCTATGCTTGAACTATCCGATTAATCAATAACATTAATATTACCCGGAGACGATTACTATGTGGCTTGAACAGGAAAATTTCCGTTGAAAAACGTAGATTGTGGATAAATATTCTAATAAGCTCTATTCTATTCACATCCTCCATTTTTATGGGTTTTACTTCAGATTTTTCAGCTATATCAATCATAGAGGGTTTAGTAGAACTATCAAGATTTTTAACCGCTTTCCCCCCTCCAATACTCGCAGTTCTAATATTTCTAAACAACTTCATTAAAAGCCTCTTGGTGATTCTGCTGGGTTTTCTCATAGGAATTCCTCCCATAGTATTCCTAATCTTCAACGGTTTAATACTCGGCGCGGTCGCTAGATACGGCTTCGCTTCAATCGGATTCACAGGTACGTTAGCGTCTATACTTCCTCACGGTATCATAGAGCTGCCTTCAGTATTAGTAGCATCGGCCTTGGGTTTAAACGTCGGGTGGGAAGCTTGGATCGGCGTTTTAGGCAAGGAAAGTCGCGTCAAAACGGTTGTTGTCCGCAGTTTGAAAATATTCTTCAAAGTAATTACGCCTCTACTCGCCGTAGCGGCTTTCATAGAAGTTTTTATAACTCCAATTATATATGGTTTTATAGCGTACGGCTGATAGCACTATTTAATAGCTTCTAATAGTACGAATATCTAACGTATGTGGCGTCGTGTGCTTGAGAGATTTGCGTCTTACCCCGCCAGGGTTAAAGTTGCCAAGACCATAATAGAGCTTGGTTTCAAGGTTTCTAAAGATGGGAAAATATACTGTGGACCGGTAGAGCAGAGCTTCCAGAAAATAGCTAGAGCGTTAAACGTCGATAGGAGAGTTGTAAAGGAAACAGTTATATCGATTCTCAGAGATCCTGAGCTTAGAGAAATATTCATGTTTCTTAAACCGTCTGGACCTTTACTCTCCGAAGTTGCTAAACAGTTGGGCTTTTCAGTTATAGAGATTTATGCAGATTCTGAGAAGCCGGGTATCCTTGCTAAAGCCGCCTCAATTGTAGCGTCTGAAAATATAAGCATAAGACAGGCCGTAGCTGAAGACCCTGATCTATCGCCTGAACCCAAGCTTATTCTAGTTTTAGAGAAGTCTACATCTGGAGAAGCGTTGAAGAAAATCCTTGAAATAGAAGATGTGAAAAAAATATCAGTCTACTAACATCTTCGTAAGGTCGACGTTTAAAGGCAGGCTTTAGCCATATCTACTAGAATTTTATATGGATCTTTAGCCTTAACTACGCCGCTGGCTAGAAGAACCCCCTTAGTGCCTAGCTCTAAAGCCTTTTTAACGTCTTCACCTGTCGATATTCCAGCTCCACATAGAACCGGAAGGTGTGGATTTATCTTCTCAACGAGTTGTAGCGCTTCTGTAACAGCTTCAGGCTTAGCTTTGCTCACAGGTATACCAGTCCCTATAAGCTCAGGTGGCTCATATGCTATAATGTCCGGGTTTAAAGCAGCTGTCGCATACGTGACTTCAGGGGTATTCGTACATACTAAGCTTATTAAACCCACTTGCCTAGCCCTTTTAATACATGCATCTATATCGGCTAAAGTAAGTCTTTTCTCACTATGATTTATCAAAGTTCCTACGGCTCCAGCTTCTTTAACGGCTTCAGCCAGAATAGCTCCGGTTCCCGCACCCGGAGTCATTGGATCTATGTGTTGGGCGAGCACTGGGATATCCGTGTTTTCAGCAATCAGTCTTATGTCGGGTGCCTGGGGGGCTACTGCTATGCATACACCGGTCTCTTTATAGGCTTTCTCAGCTAATTTGGCTAGTTCAAGCCCTCTTTTACCAGTCGACTCAATATATATTTTAAAGTTTACAATCACAACCGGGTAGTTTAAAGACCGCATAAATCGTCATCTCCATTTTAAATAACCACCCTACTAAATGATAGTTCTACTAAGTTCTTTCTAAAGAAAAGCTTTTCGTTTGAGGGCTTAATTTTCAACTTAAAACCGCATTTTTATCGAAAATTGTTAGACGGCATCCGACCTGACTTTACCGTTAATAAGAGTTAAACGCAAATCTTAGTATACGGGCAACTACCACACGTAGGCTCTTATTATCCCGCTATAATTAATGGTTTTAGTATTGTACATATAGCTTATTATGGCTATGTAATAACACTTCATCCAATCTGTAGTAAACACTGCTACTGCTGAGCCGCCAGTATACCAACGTACAATTCCCTCCCCAGTATCGGCATCCACAATACCTATGCCAAGTACTTGATCGCTTGGCGTCCAAGTCATCTCAACCTCTATCTGTACGCAAGAGCAGAACTTTCCGTAACGATGAAAGTATCCTGGGGCAAGGGAGCCGCTTATGGGGTGCTCTATGATAATAAGCTTTGGCTCTACTAACATAATAATATGTACATCCCCCGTATCATTGGAGATGCATATGTATTTCGTAGCTTTAACTATTGGTCTTCCCTCGGTTAATTCAGGGTATTTTTCGTACGGCATGATTAAGCAATCTGGGGGCCGAAGTTCAATGGAGAGTCCAGGGTCTAGTATAAAGCTAAGCTTAAGTACAGTTCCGTCGTCGCAAACCCAACGTCCTTCAACGTATTTGCCGGCTATAGGTGTATTACAGCTTGAGGGGATAATTAAGGCGGCGAAGAATGTCGTTATTAGAGTTAAACATACTGGAAAAATAAACCGTTTCATTTTGTTTAAAAAATTAAACAAACAGTTATATATATATTTCGGTTTTTCGGTTCCGCCATTTTTATCAAGATATGAATTAAAAACAGTGTCAAGATTCTGGATACTTGCTCTTCAATTCAAATGCCTATTTTTCTCAACGAAGATCAACTCTGGTTCAGCAACTTGAGTTAACCTCATTGAAGATTAAAGATGTGACTAGAGAGCTTGAAAGAAGTTAGCGTATATGACAATAAAAGAAATAAGGGGGTTTCGCAGGGTTTTATTCGTAAAGAATCTTCAGAGTGCCCTGTTTAAGGGGGTTTCTATTGGTTAAATTCATATTCATAACAGGAGGAGTCTTGTCAAGCGTAGGTAAAGGTGTAGTTACCGCTTCAATAGGTAAAATTCTCCAAGTCCGCGGATACAGGGTTTCGGTGATAAAAATAGATCCCTACTTGAATGTAGACTGTGGAACTATGAATCCATATCAGCATGGGGAGATATTCGTTACGGAGGATGGGGGTGAAATAGACCTCGATATTGGCCACTATGAGAGGTTTCTAGATTTAAACTTAACTAAAGACCACAACATAACAACTGGTCAAATATATTGGACTGTTATAGAGAGGGAGAGAAGAGGCGATTATTTAGGTAAATGTGTTCAAATAGTGCCGCATATAACGGATGAAATTAAACATCGAATCTACATGGTTGCTGAGGAAGAACCGATAGATGTCCTTCTGACAGAAGTTGGAGGTACCGTCGGAGACATCGAGGGTCTACCATATCTGGAGGCAATACGTCAAATAAGGCTTGAAAAAGGATACGAAAACACTGTGTTCGTCCACGTAGCCCTCGTCCCAGTTTTAGATACGACTGGGGAGGAGAAGACTAAGCCTCTCCAACATAGCGTTAACGAGCTTAGACGAATAGGTATTCAACCCGATATAATAGTGGCTAGATGTATAAGGAATATTGGGGAGGAGACAAAAGCTAAAATAGCATTATTCGGTACGATACCTAGAGAAGCTGTTTTCTGCTCTTATACTCTTCAATGCGTATACCAAGCCCCCCTCATACTAGATGGGCAGGGTATGGGAGAATACGTCGTTAAAAGGCTTTTCTTGAACCCAGTTAAACCAGACTGGTTTGAGTGGAAGCAGATAGTAGACTCCTTCCTCACAGCGAACTATGAGGTTAAAATCGCAATGGTAGGTAAATATGCAGCTTTAGCAGATGCCTACGTCAGTATCAACGAAGCCGTTAAGCATGCAGCCGCCTACTGTAATGCCAAGTCTAAAATAGACTGGATAGAAGCCGAAGAGTTTGAAAATGAGGAAAACCTTGAGAAACTTCTAGACTACGATGGTATTATAGTGCCTCCTGGTTTTGGCGCGAGAGGAACTGAGGGGAAGATTCTAGCCGCAGATTACGCTAGGAGAATGGATATTCCGCTGCTAGGCATATGCTTCGGCTTTCAAATGGCTATAGTAGCTTTCGCAAGATACGTATGTGATCTTAAAGATGCAAATAGTACTGAAAACGATCCTGAGACTAATCACCCAGTCATAGACCTCATGATCGAGCAGAGAGGGATAGAAAAACTCGGAGGGACGATGAGGCTTGGAGCGCAACCAGTAAAGCTTACACCTGGAACAATCGCATACAAGCTTTATGGATGCAGAGACGTCATCATGGAGAGGCATAGACATCGCTGGGAAGTGAACACAAAGTATTGGGATGTTCTACAAAAACATGGAATGGTTTTCTCAGGCCGCTCCATAGATGGTACACGTGTTGAAATTTTCGAGCTTCCAAATAGGTACTTCTACATGGGTACACAATTCCACCCGGAATTCAAAAGTAGACCTGGAAAACCATCTCCACCATATTATGGGTTCGTAAAGGCATGTTTAACTAGAAGACTGGGATTATCTAAAACAGAATTCGTTGAAAACCTATAACTTCTACAGAAACCGTGTAAAAATGCTCCTGTATCCATGAGAACGTCGCATCATTCAGATTCTCTCTTCACATTTCAATGTTTTAATCCTTGTATAACGGAGACAGAAACGCATTTAAAATGTTTAAAAATAAAATGGATTTTTGCGTGGTTAAATCTGAGGGGATCGCCATCCGTAAAGTTGTTCATTAAGAACCTTTAGTTTAGGTTTATCCAAATTTTGCCTTCCAAATTCTTTAAGAGAAAAATTTTTAATGTGTCTTATATAGAATAGGCTTTAGTGGGAAATTGACTAGTGAATATAAGCCTATAAGCACTAGCCTATGGATCTTTACACTGATCGTATTATTCGTCTTCGGCTTCTTTGGTCCAGTCTGGACGACAATGATTCCAGGAGGTTTCACAAACTGGTACACCGCGGGAACAATAGGCTGTAAACTTTGGGTTCCAGTTTTACCCACCGTTCTAATATTTTTCCTAGGCATTTTAAGAGAAATTGGGCTTTTCAAATCCGCTGATAAAACGACCTTTGCTTTTCTATATGTAGCTACAATGGGTCTCGTAGTCTTTCTAAGTTATGACGGGTGGCCTCTTCAAGATACATACACTGGCTTTCTAGCCAGTAGAGTTACAGAGCCGGGTATATCGGACAATTGGCCTTCTATATTTGCCCCTCCAGCCGATATAGTTAGACCCATTGTTGGCGGTGGTGCAGCGGTTCCTTGGGGTGCTCTAATGCCATTCATAATGTTCTGGTGGCTTATGATGGCTGCTTACGCCGTCTTCTACTTGGCAATAGCATCTCTGCTTCGCCACCACTATATAGATGTTGAGAAGGTTCCGTTTCCACAGACGATTGTTAGCGTCACACTAGCCAGTAGATTCCTAGAGCAGGGAAGCGTCAGAAAGAAACTTGGTGTTCCGCTTATAATAGGTATTATCCTAGGACTAGCATATCAGATTCCGCTATTCTTCACCGCTTTATACCCGTGGTTTCCAGACGTATATGGATGGAGGACGAATACCTGCAACCATGGAACAGTCTGGCTTACCTCAGGTTCAGCTCTAGCCCAGCTTCCAGGCATGGCAATGCTCAATAAAAGCGCGGTACATGCAGCAATATTCTTCCTAGCCCCGTTATCAGTTCTCACGAGCGCAGTAATCACCAATATAATCTTCCAGATACTTATGCAAGTGGCATATTTCTCAGGTTACTACTCTGGAATACTCGGCTTAGATGGTTGCGGTAGAGTCTGGTGCGGTACCATAAGTTACAGAGTAGGTGAACCATTCAAATGGGATGCATTTTCAACAGCCGGTGTAAGCACTGGAATAGTGTTATTTTACTTCATCTTAAACTGGCGTGTTGTATCTTCAATGTTTAGACAAGCTGTTAGAGGCGAAGAAGTGAAGGGTGAGCCTATCAACTATAGAATGGCTTTTCTGATGATAATTCTAGCCGTAATAGTCATAGCTATTCTCTGGGGCTCGGTAGGCTTAACACTAGCACCAATAATAGTTCTGATAGTAAGTAACTTCATATGTACATTTGCATCTACAAGAGTCTATTCACTAGTGGGTTATAATGCTCCAGCTGGAAGCTGGTTCTACTATGGACCTATGAAATTGGTCATAGGAAGTATGCCGACTGAGGCAAACTATAAGGAGTGGGTTTTAGCTATGTGTATGATGCATCCTACAGGCCAAGCCTTCACAGAAGGCTGGGGAACACCACTTATAACGTCTCTCTCCTCCTATAAAATGGGCTCTATGATGGGGATGGATAGTAAAGCAATATTTAAAGTTTCACTAGTCGTAGGCATTTTAGCGCCATTATTAGCGCAGTTGGGATACATATGGGGCCTCTATACTTTCGGAGCGACGAAACTCCCATCGAGTCTGTGGGGGACTGTATGGTATAGAGCAGACCCTCAAGGTATTGTGAATAGACCCGTTAGAGGAGAATGGATACCATACTTTCTAGGCGGTATCCTACTTGCTGGTGCGTTAAGCTATCTTCACGCTAAATTCCTATGGTTTCCATTAGACCCCATAGGATTCCTAATAATCACAGATGGACATGCTTTAATAGAAGGGCTATGGACAACTGTAACAGCGGCATGGGCTGTTAAACTCATAGTGCTTAGAGTTGGCGGAAGCAAATTCTATGAGGAGGTCGGAGTACCAGCTGCAATAGGCTTCATCGTTGGAGCAGTATTAGTGTCTTTCATAGGCGGGTTACTAATGGTCGTAAGATTCTTCGTACCATTTTAAACCCCATTCTTATTTTTTCTCAAGATAAGGAGCAATACATGCGTTGTTTGGATAGATTTCAACTGAAGGCTTTTAATGTTATCCTTCACTTTTCGAACTCTAAAATGTAGAAAAAAGGGGAGGGATTATTTAAACGGCTTCTCGGGCCGTTTATGCAAGTCTTTTTGCTTCTCTAAATCTAGTCTTACAGCCCGGGCATTCGTATAGGCTTATGTGGACTTTCGGCCCTTTCTTCTGCTTAGGCTGAATATCCCATTCTTTTACTGGCTTAGCTACATCAGTACCGCACTTCGGACACTTAGCCATTTTCCATCACTCCATGAGAAAATGGATATCCATGATATATATAAGGTTTTCCATATTAAATTCATGATTTCATGGATTTTGCAACTATCCAAAAAGATCTGTTTCAAGATCATAGGTGGGGAATATCATACCATTTATAGGTGGGATGAAAGCAAACGTATCTTTTATATTCTTATCCCTGCTATTTTCCCCTCGTAGGGATGGGGTGGCCCAAAGTTGCTCCTATGAAGACAAAAACCTCCGTATATGGAATGTAACTACTTAAACAAGTCGACTTTGATTTGAAATTGTTAAAAACGTAGCGGTTAAAGGAGCTCCTCTATGAGAGATATTATTCTTTCGCATCCATCGTACTTCCTCAATTCTTTAGAAACCTCCCTACTTCTCTCAACAAATCCACCGTCTATGATCTTCTCAATCGAATTCAGAAGCGTCTCTCTGGTAAGTTCTTCCTGCTCCAGAGCTAATCCTAAACCCATCTCCTCAACCCTAGACGCATTGCCTATTTGCTCGGTATGGTTTGGAGTAGGTATGAGTATCATCGGTTTACCGTAGAACATACTCTGCGTGATTGTTCCATGTCCAGCTCTTGAAACGATCAAATCGCAAGCTTTAAGATGCTCAAATCTCTCGTTTAACCACTCATAGACTGTTAGAGAGCCAAATTTAATAGGGTTTTGAGCCCCAGTAGGGTTTGCCTTAGACATAACGATGCTATACCCGTTAATCTCCATAAATATTGAAGTTAAAAGTTCAATTAGGTGTTTTCGCTCTTTAAAAGAGCCGCTTATAGGCGCGAATATCAGAGGTTTATCCGGATCGTAGCCTAGTTTTTCTTTAAGCTTCCTTTGAGAAGGCAGTTCTTCCGGCTTCACTGGAACTATAGGACCTACTAGAAAAACCTTCTTAGAGTAAATCGGGGGGATTTCAAGATTTCCCAATGAAACCGTGTAGGGTATCGGATAATCGGGTATGAGGACATGGTCGCTTATAGTCCATATTCTACCGATTAAAGCTAATGCTCCCGCATCTACAAGCCGACACAGCCTTAAGAAACGCCTCCTCCTAGGTATGATTATTTTAAACTGATTGAGAATAGCTATACATGGTATTTTCAAAATTTTGGAAGCTAAAATCGTTGAAACTCTACTATCGGAAATAACCACTTTAGGTTGAAAGTATCCAATAGCCATCAGTTCAAAAGCTATTTGTCTAAGAACTTTTACTGAGGCTATGAATGGACCGGGGTTTACAGTGCTCTGTCTAAAATCCACACCTCCATCTGTCTTAACGGCGAATCCTATGGATGGAGCTTTTCTGTACTGGAACTGTCTCTCCTTAATATAGTTTAAGCCATTACCGTAGGATGAGAAAACAACATCTACCCCTTTCTCTTTAAGCCTCTCAGCTATGGGTATGCATCTCCCAGCGTGGCCTAAACCTATTCCACATACTCCAAAGTAAATACTCATAGCTACTACCTTAAAATCCTACGTTTAACTTGACCTCTAGGCTCCTCCTCTTCGAATATTTCAGCTTGAAATTTATACACTTTTATATCTTTTAGAAGCCAGCTATCTGGGGTTAAACCAGCCTTCATACATGCATTACTTAGAAATTCCTCTTCATCCCAACCCCATTCAACTGGTACTTGTGGAAGTAGAAGTCCTTTGTATAGTCCTCTTTCAATAATCAACCCGTCTACACCTATTCGAATGCTCTTAGGTAGTTCCCTAGGATTATTGACGACTATAAGCTCGGGTCTAGTTAGAACGCTGACTTCAACCACTATACTATCCATTTCCTTCAAAGTTACAGGTGGAAACCTCGGGTCTCCTACAGCTGCCTCTATAGCACTTTCAACTGTCGCCTCGACTAAAGGATGAGTTGGATATGGGAAACCTATACATCCCCTAAGCTCTTTAACCCCTGCAACTAAACTATTTAGAGTTACGAAGACTCCGCGTTTAACATTCAAACTTTCAGGTGTTTCTGCAGACGGCTTTACTTTAACGCGCCTCCTAAGATATTCTTCAATGCTTCTTCTCGCAAGTTTAACCAGAAACTCTCCATCCTCATCCGTCAAATTAAGCGTCATGCTGGTCTCCAGCACTAATAATTTACGCGGTGAAACTCTTATAGGAGTTTCTATTAAACTATGGTTGTTGAAAAGCCTTAGACTGCGAAACTGTAAAATCTTCTACAGGGGGTCAGTAATCAGCGACGTTGAAATCCTCATAGAGGATGGTAAAATCGCACGTTTAACCAAGTTGAAGATAAACAGGCCAGTTGACGAGATAATAGACCTTAACGGTTTACTCGTTATACCTGGGCTTATCGACGTACACGTACATCTTAGAGGCCTTAACCTAGCGTATAAAGAGGACTATGATACTGGAACTCTGGCAGCAGCCTTCGGAGGGTTTTCAACAGTTTTAGACATGCCTAATACAGATCCGGCTACTGAAAACGTTGAAACATTCAAGCTTAAAGTTGAAGCTGCTAAGCCTAAAATATATGTGAACGTCGGGTTTTACAGCTTTATACCTGAGAAGCTGACTGAAATTCACAGGCTTATCGCTGAAGGAGTTTTCGGGTTTAAAGTATTCATGCATAGAGTTATGCCAGGATATAAATTCAACGACTTGGAAGACTTGAGGAAACCATTTGAAACCATCGGTGAAACCGGTTTACCTGTACTTGTCCATGCTGAGAAGAGGGAAACCTATGAGACTGTGAAACAGGAAAATCCCAACGGAAGTTTAGAGGCTTTTGAAGCAGCCCTCTCCGAGAGCTCTGAAAACGAATCCGTAAACGGGCTCATCGCTATGCTTAGGAAAATTAAGCCTGTAAAATTGCATTTTTGCCACATAAGCTCCCAGCTCCCCCTCAGACGTATAGCTGAAGCTAAGGCTGAAGGGTTATCAATTACATGCGAAGTCACACCCCACCATCTGTTGCTTTCAAAAAGAAGCTATGAAACTCTTGGAATATACGGTCTCGTCGACCCACCTTTAAGATCTGAAGCTTGTGTTGAAGGACTATGGGCTGGCATTAGACGAAGCATGGTGGATTGCATAGCATCAGACCACGCTCCACACACTTTTGAAGAAAAATCTACTGGAAATGTTTGGAATATTAAAACCGGATTTCCAGGTTTAGAGACACTTCTACCTCTTATGCTTGACTGCGTTAACAGAGGCTGGTTAAGCCTCTCTAAACTAGTTAAGCTTACTTCTCAAAACCCGGCTAGAATATTTAGAATCGCTGGTAGAGGATCCATTGAGATTGGCTATTGGGCTGATTTAACCGTGGTAGATTTAAACGGAGAATTTACAATAGACCCCTCAAAGTTTAAATCTAAGGCTATGCACAGCCCGTTTAAAGGATGGAGAGGAAGAGGAGTTGTTAAAGGCATTTTCGTCAACGGCGCTCCAGTCGTTTTAGACGGTGAACTTTCAGGTAGATCTGGAATCGGTAGAATACTTAAACCGGGTGTTTAAGATTGAATAATGTTTTCATAGTAGATCTAATGCTTGGGCGAACCGCCAGATGGCTTAGAATACTCGGCTTCAACGTACTCTACAATCCGTCTTGGACCGACGAAGACATAATCAGAATATCCTCCGAGTTGAACGCTATAATACTCACAAAAGATAGAGAGCTTGCATCTAGAGCTTTAAGCATGGGGTTGAACGCGGTAGAGGTAGCTGGTAAAAGTGAAGCTGAGAGAATAGGCTTTCTCTTGAAAACGTTTAGATTAAAACCGGTTATAGATCCTTCAAAAAGCAGATGCCCAATCTGTAACAGCCCTATAAGAGAAGCATCTAAAGATGAGGTCGTAGGCTTAGTGCCGGATAGTGTTATACGTAGACAATCGAAGTTTTGGATATGCGTCAACTGTGGAAAAGTATACTGGCTCGGCTCCCACTTTAGAAACATGTGCAAATTCCTAAATTCTCTGGTAAATTCCTCAACTCTTTCTGAAGAAGGATCGCAGAGCTAAAAACAGTGGTGTAGTCGTACTGTCTTCGACGAGTCTAGTTTCTCCTTATTATAATGATTTAGTTATTTCCCAGATACGTAGAAAAGTATTCCCCGCTTCCATGATAATCTAACTGAAATAATATAACCTTAGACGTAGGTCTATTGCATCAACTATCTGTAAAACTTAGGGTTAAAAGTGGAGAACATTACAGTAGGTTGTAAAACTCTATAGGGAAGACTTAAAATGTCCCATAATGATTCATATAAAGGTAATCTACTTGAAAACTGCTATATTAATTGAGGTGGCGAATCGTATTGTGGAAGAGTATGTAGACGATATAAATAGGTCTTTGAAGATTCCTCGCGAAGAGTATGAGCAGAGGTGGCGGCGTATTCAAGATGCTATGGCTGTTAAAGGATACGACCTACTGTATGTCTGTGGAAGCGAATTAGATAGGAGTGACGTTGCTTGGCTTGCTGGAGTATTCGACCCGATGATTGAAAGATACGCTGTAATACTGCCCTTAGATGGAAGACCTGTTATTTTAGCTGGATCGGAGGGGGGTCACGTTCTTGAGGAGGCTGCTGAAAAATCCGGAGCTGATATAGCATTGCTTAGGGAGTTTCAGATTTCCGATGAAGAATACCGCTGGGCCCGCTTCATCGGCCTCGAGGATGTTTTGAGGAAGCTGAGTCTGCTTAGAAGCGGAGTAAAGGTTGCCGTTGCTTCTGCACTGGAGTTCCTACCATGTTCTCAACTCTTTATGCTTCAATCAATCTTCGGAAAGGATAACGTGTTAATAGACTCCGAAATTTTACGGTTGATAAAGTATGAGAAGTCGGATATAGAGTTGGCTGTGATGCAGGAGGCTAATAAGGTCGCGGATGCCGCGTTAAGAGGTATGCTTGCTACCATAATTCCAGGTGTTACTGAACTACAGATTGCCGCCGTAGGAGACTACATAATGAAATCTCTAGGCGCTGGGAGGACTGGTTTCTGCACAATAGTGACATCTGGGGATAGGAACTACACAGTTATAGGTCCTGCATCTAACAAGGTTATTCAGAAGGGAGAGTTTGTCTCATTAGGTGTAAGTCCAACCTTCAACGGCTACCATGGGGTTGTAAGACGTACTGTGAGAGCTGGTGAGGCCCCAGATCCAGAGCAGAGGTCTTTTCTTAAGGCTGTTGAAGACCTATACGTAGTTGTTATGGAGGCTGTTAAAGAAGCCGCTAGAGAAAGCCTTCCATCAAGCTATATCGACAGACAGGGAAAGAAGTTTCTGGAAAATCTTAAACTTAAAACCTTAAATGGCGGCTTTAGTATGCCAAGGGAACCATACACTTTCATACATAACATAGGTTGTTCAGAATGCCAAGAAGGTTATGGCGCTGTCACTTCACGTACGGAAAACCCATTGGGCCGTCAAGTAGCTCTCGCAGTAGACGTAGCTCTACTGGGGTTTGAAGAAAGAGGTAAGCCCATATTCCCAGTCCTATACGCTGTCGTTGAAGACGCGTTTTGGAAGAAAGATTCGCAAGTGGCTGTCTACAATAGAATGCCCTTAAACGTTCAACAATTCGTAGGTAATACTGAGCCTATTGGAGACAACGTTAACCCATACCACTCTACGTTTAAACTTTAATCGAAGGTGTAACAGATGTCAGATGATTTCACATACTACGATTTGCTGAGAGGCGTTAAAAGCAACGATATAGGTTTGATCTTCAACGGCTGGCATGGGGAGGATGAGAGGGTTGTGATTTTAAGCCCCCACGATGACGATGCTTTACTCGGCGCCGGCTACCTCATATTGGCAGTTATGAAGGCCGGGGGTGAACCGTATATTGTCGTTTACTGCGATGGACGGGGAGGATACAGCAGCGTAGATTTAAAGGATAGAATAGTTTCCATTAGAAGATACGAATCTTTAAACGCCTATAGAAGGCTTGGAGTGAAAGAGGAGAATATAGTGCATTTAGACTATCCAGATTTCAGTTTAAGGTCCTACATCGGATGGGTTCTCCCAAACGGACTCGAGGGGTTAACTTTTAAAACTATTAAACTGTTGAGACGGATTAAACCGACAAGACTGCTAGTGCCGAACGAGTACAGGGAACATATGGACCATGAGGCTTTATCGTACATAGGCTCCTACGACGGCCCTCAAATCGGAGACCCAGTTATGGTAGACTTAGGTCCACCATTTAAAGTGAAAAGCTATCTGAAGTATTGTGTTTGGGGAGACTTTTCACCCGAAGACGCGTTTCTAACAAGTAGAAGCCTATCACTAAGGGGGAACGTAGCAGTTAAAGTGAAGAAGGGAGTCGAAGAAGAAGTTATCAGAGCACTCGAAGAATTCAAATCGCAGAAAGAAATCATTAAAAACATTCTGGAAAGAAGAAAAGACAGGCTCCTAGACGAACACTACATTGAAGTCTACCAGAAATTCAACCCAAGACCAGAAATTAACTACCAACCCTACAGGAAGAAAATAGCTGAAATTGATAAGTGGCTAAAAGATTAACTGGTTAGAGAACAGCATTCTTCATATAGTAAAAGCAGTAGGGTTCTGAGCTACGTAGTCTTTGGTAGATTTATGTAGCTCTTGGGATTCATCAGCCTTAAGCTCCTCTCGAGTTCGTCGGAGCTTTCATCAGCCTTCTCCCCTGTCAGGGTGAACCCTCTCCAAGCCTTCAATAGCTCATCGAAGAGCTTCGGGCTTGGAGTAAACCCCTCCATCTGAAGGTATAGATTTATAGAGGCATTTAACTGCCTGTCTGCCCCCAACCCGCAGTATCTACATTCATAGGAGAATCCTTTCGGGGCATTTATCATCCCACATCTGGAGCATCTTTTAGTCGAGTTATGCGGGTTGAGGGGCTTAACGTTGGATTTATAGCTCATAAAGGAGATTATCGTCTTCCAGTTGCTCTTTGCGATGTCCCTGTTATGGCTCTTCGACTCGTTGAGCATTCTCTCTTTTTCGAGGTCTTTAAAACCATGAAGGTAGCCTTTGAACTTTCTTGCGATCGATGTGGTTATCTTATGAGTAAAGTCTTTCGCCCTGTTTCTCTCCCTTTTAGAGTACTTGACTAAAATCTTCCTCAATGATGGCTTTTTTGAAGCCTTTTCCTGTAGCCTCTGCCTCTTTATATAGAAGGGTGCCCAGAAAACCTAGAGTTTTAACTCTGGGATGAATGGGCAATACTTAAATGGATGGACTTCAAATGTACTTTTGGGATGTTCCCGTGCAAAAGGATGTTCAGGTATGCATAATAGGAAAGGTTTTCAAGCCGAATAAGCTGAAGGTTTTAAGTCTAAACCGAGCTTTAAACGAATACTTCAGATTGGTTAATTGGTATCTGAGCTTTAACTCCAACTCCAAAAAGTTTCTGCATGAAAACAGTTACGAGGATGCTAAGAGGCTCTTCAACCTGAATACGGCGCTTATTCAGACGGCTAGGGATAAGGCTGTTGAAGTTTTGAAGAGCTTTGAGGAAGACAGCATTCTAAGCCTTAAGAGAATATCCATACGCTTCGATAAGAGGTGTTACAGCTTTTCAAAGACGACGAACGTTTTAACGCCATACTGGCTTACTTTAAGCCTAAGCAGAAGGGAAAGGATAAGCTTACCGATAGTTTTTGGAGAGAAACGGAAGCGGAGAATCGAAGAAGCCCTTAGAGGTGAATGGCAGTTCGCTACTGTTGAGATGGTCAAACGTAACGGTGAGTGGTATGCCCACTTTGTTTTAAAGAAAACCGTAGAGTTCACAGATAAACCAGAGACCGTGGTAGCCATAGATAGAGGCGAGCGTAACTTAGCCGTTGCAGTTGCCATATCAAAGGATAATCTGAGCAAGCCCATGAAGGGACGGTTTTGGCGAGGAGGAGAAATTAAAAGAATTAGAGGACTTTACATGAAAATCGACAAGAAAGCCTAGAACTTTAGTTCTGGGATGAATTGTCGATAGGTTTATATACTTCGACAAGTTTTGTGAATATGTGCAGAGCTGTCAACATTCAAGGAACAAGGTCTTCCTAATCCAGTACCACCTAGTCTGGTGTCCTAAAAGACGAAAGCCCGTTCTAGTTGGAAAGGTTAAGGAGAGGCTTGAACAGATAATTCGCCAGGTAGCTGAGGAACTTGGGATTAAAGTCTCGGAGCTAGCCATAAACCCAGACCACGTTCACTTATTTATTTCAGCTTATCCGACGATACCTGTCCATAAGATTGTGAGGAAGATTAAGGGCAGAAGTTCAAACATTCTTAGGAGGGAGTTTCCGGAACTGCTTAAGCTGCCCGCGCTATGGACGCACAGCTACTATGTTTCAACAATAGGTGCTGTCTCCAAAGAGACAATTGAAAAATACATTGAAGCTCAGAGGGGTGTTTGACATGGAGAGGGTGAATGCTTTCATAGTTGAGGGTTGCCCAAGCCTTAGGAGGCTGGCGGACAACTGTGTCAGACTATATAACGAGGTGAACTTCGAGCGTAGGCAAGCATACATATGCTACAAGAAGTTTGAATGGTATCCGAGGCACCTCTATGAGAAGTATGCGCCATTAATAGGCTCAGCCACAACCCAGCAAATCATAAACAAAAACAATGAGGCTTGGAGAAGCTTCCTAGCGCTCAGGAGGCTTGAGGCGCAGGGCAAGCTTCCACCGCATATAGCCAAAGTTTCCATGCCAAGCTACTGGAAGAAGAATGGCAGAAGGGAGCTTAGGGTCATCATAAGAAACGATTGCTACAGGGTTGACGATGAACACATCCATCTCCCTAAGGGTTTAAGGATTAGGTATAAGGGCGAGTTAAAGTGGCATGGCAAACAGGGCAGGCTAGAAATAGTCTACGATGATGCGTATGAAGTGTGGAGGGGCTTTATGGCTGTTAAGGTTGAGAAGCCTCCCATAAAAGGAGGCAATAAGCCCCTCTACATAGACCTTGGCATATTAAACCTAGCGACAATCTGGTTCAACGGTCTAAGGCAGCCCATAGCCTACTCTGGAAGGGCAGTCTTGGCGGACTGGTGGTACTGGACAGGGCGCATGGCAAAGATGCAGAGCAAACTGGCAAGAGTTAATGGTGCTAAAACCTCAAGAAAACTTAGGAGGTTATACGCGCTTAGGCGGAGACGCCTCAGACACGCAGTAAACGCCATGATAAAGGCCATAGTTGAGGACGCATACGCGCTTGGCATATCAAAAATAGTGCTTGGAAGGCTTAAGGGCATAAGAAAGAACAGCCACAACGGCAAGGCAAACTTCATGATAAACAACTTCTGGAGCTTTGACTACATGGTTAGGAGGTTTAGGGAGAAGGCGGAGGAGTATGGAATAGAGGTCGTAGGAGAAAGCGAATATGAAACGTCGAGCACATGTCCAAGATGCCGCTCGAAGAACACAACCGCAAGGGGAAGGCTCTTCAGGTGTCTAAGCTGCGGTTTA
>JAGTQM010000038.1 GCA_018396755.1 Candidatus Bathyarchaeota archaeon
GGATTGAGGGGCTTTCCTTAATAGCAGTTAAAGAAATAACCATATACTTCAGTAGCTTGCACTCTATATAGCCCTTAAATGGAAAGTTTTCCTTTACATTTAGGAAGGCTTCCTGTGTCCTTCCATTCAGATTGTTCTCAGTTCTTATTAATAATGACCTCTTCATATAGCTCCTCAAGTTTATCTACAACTCTCTCCAACGGGAAGTTCTCCTCGACAAACCTCCTACCCGCTAGACCCATATCCCTAGCCCTATTAAGGTCGTCTAGCATGAGACGTAACGACTCTGCCAGCTGCTCCACGTCTTCAGGCTTGACCAGCATACCCATCAGCCCATCTACTACTAAGTCTCTTAACCCGCCAACCTTTGAAGCAATCACAGGTTTACCATGTGCATATGCCTCAAGCAATCCCATAGGAAAAGTTTCATATCTTGAAGGCAGAACGTATACGTCTGCGTCAACATATGCCTCTAACTTATCCTCACCATACAAGGGTCCTGTAATCAGCACTTTATCCTCTATCTTTAAAGCCTTAATCAAGGCTTCAATTTCGCCGAGATATCCATCGTCAGAACCAACAACCACAAGCCTAACATCATCAAACTTTGCAACAATATCTGCAAATGCCTTAACAAGAATGTCAATCCCCTTAATCCTATGTATTCTGCCCAAGTACAAAACTATTTTTTCATAATCTATGTTAAACTTCTTCTTGAATGAGCCTTTAGGCGGCAATTTAGCATACTCTGACAGGTCTATTCCGTTAGGTATAACAGCGATTTTCTCTTCTGGTACTCCCATAGCCTTATACTGCTCAGACTCCACCTGGCTGAGGGCAATAACCTTAGAGGCTTCCCTCAACAACTTATAACCAAAGAACATGTCATAGATCCACTTCAACCTCTCCCATGACATAATTCTAGGAAGAGAACCGTGAGTCTGCAAAACGTAAGGAACATCATACTCTTTTGCATAGTGAGCTATAACAATATTTTGAAAAGTCCTGTATTCATGAAGATGAATGGCATCGAAGTCCTTGACTTCCTTCTTAGCACAGGAGACCAAATGTGGAGTTATGAAGAGTTTAAGCTTCTTAATGGACGTTAGAGAAAGGTTTCTGAAGCGTCGTATCTCTATTCCATCGAGGGTAGTGTATGAATTCATTTCTAGTCTTGACCCAAAATCTTTGGCATCAGTTGTATATACCATAACTTCATGGCCTCTCTTGACCAATTCTCTTGAGATTTGATATGCCACTTTGACAGGGCCTCCGAAAGCATATGCCGGAGGGAAATAGGGTATGACCTGCAGAATCTTCATATCCACTACCAGCCACTATAAATTTAGAAGCCGCCCTTGCTATTTCTCGAGTGGATTGGATGTTGGCTTAAAGGCACCCCTCTATCCCTACGGCGTACACTTAAAACAATATTGAGCCTTGGCCCGACAAGTCTTGGTACATCAATGCATCTGAGAAGACTGTAGAGCGACCTTGGCACGTATGAGAATATTGATAGGGGTAGACTTGTTACGGGATAGGAAGTTAGGACATCAAACCCAGAGTTGTCCAGTAGTGATACGAGTTCCTTCGTGTCTAGAGTTCTGCTATAAATACCAACATCTATAAGCATTCCTACTCTTTCAAGAAGTTTCACCCAAAAAGCGTCACCACAATCGAAGATGATCAAGAGCAACCCCCCCTCACGTAATACTCCCTTCACATAATCTAGGAATCTATGCAGCCTGAAGAATTTGATGGCTCGGGATGAAATGACGGCATCAAAACTACTAGGTCGAAACGGAAGGGACTCAGCATCAGCCACTACGGCCTCTATGTAAGGAGTATGAAACTTAGTAGTTCTGGCCATATTGGGAGACAGATCCAATGAGACAAATAGAGCATTATTCGACTGAGAGCCGTTGTGCAGAAGTACCAGGGATCTTTCAAGTTGACCAGGCCCGCACCCTACGTTGAGCACCCTTGCATGTCCATTCGCGAGCACCGATTTCAGAAGAGTCAAGAGGATTCTAGTCATCCTCGTGAATACCCATGTAAGCATCCATGGCCTATTCGCAACATATACGTCGGCTTCAGTATCATAGAAACGTAATAGATCGGTCTTGTGCGCATTCCATTCATTAAGCATAGGCGCCATCACTTGCGTTCCATGACTTCAACTACGACGACAGCCAGTGCCCTTCCATGGCTCGAACCAGGTACTCGCTATCTGAAGGATTTTCATGTCTGCGTTTCTTTTGAGACGGACTCAGATCTTATAACTATTGAACAAGACCATCCACCTGGCCGAGAGCAGTAGTCAATGAGCTTCAGCCAAGGCCCTAAGAAGGTTCACCATATCAGCACCTATTCTGTCTATTGACAGATTTTCCTCAACGTATCTCCTTCCAGCTTCCCCTAGCCTCTCAGCAACGTCTCTGTTCTCTCTCAAGTAAAGTACGGCCTTAGCCAAGGTCTCATAATCTCCAGGCTTAACCACAATCCCCGAATTTGTCTCATTCACGTACTCCGCTGGCTGCCCCTCAGCGCAGCAGATTATCGGCTTACCCACAGCTTGGTACTCGTAGAGTTTTGAGGATATTCCCAAGTATGGTCTCCCGAAGTCCTTTAAGGGTAGTAGTAAAACGTCTGCCTGGCTTAGTAGTTCAGCCACCTCGCCTCTGCTTAAAACCTTGTCGATTATCCTCACGTTCTTAACATCCATCTTCTCAGCGCTCCTCCTCACATTGTCCATCAGCTCCCCTGCTCCCTGAAGCACTATCTCTATGTCTTCATGCTCTTCTAAGAGTTTCGCCGCCTTAATCACTTGGTTGAAGTCATATGCTACTGAGAACGCTCCGCTGTAGAGAACTGTAAACTTCCCGTTGTCTTCGTTTGACGCTGGCTTGAACCTGCTTGTGTCTACTCCACCCCTAACAACGTGTATCTTGCCCTCTGGAACTCCGTAGTTATTGCATATTACTTTCACGTATCCTGGGCTTATTGGCGTTATCACGTCAGCCATAGTATAGGCTATATTTGCCAAGGCTTTCATGATCTTCTTCATGAACCCTGACCTTATTACTCCGATGCTAACCGGGTCCTCAGGCCAGAGGTCGTCGACGTTGAGAATAACCGGACATCTGTGCATAAAATAGTACACTAGAGCTGGAATTATCACTAGAACCTGCGGGTTTGAGGCGAATACTGCATTAACTCTTCTAACGATTAATTGTGGGAATAGAGAGGATATTAGGAAGGCTATGAAAAGAATCATTCTGTTTGCTAAACCCTTGGCGGGAATGGGTGGCACAAATGTTCTTATAACTTTGAAGCCATCCATGTACTCGATGGAAAACGCCTTCTTTCTAAGATTTTTTGGAACATTCCCGTTGGGATAATGTGGAAATCCTGCTACCACAGTCACCTTTGCTCCGTTGAGCAATAGACCTTTGGCAACATTATAGGCTCTAGTTGAGCTTCCACCTATGTCAGGCGGGAATATTTGGGATATTATAAGGATGTGCATCAGGGTTCTACGCTTGCCTTAATGTTCTCCCTGACCACTCATAGGCCATTCCAAATCCTGTCTTCATGTCTGTCTTAGGCTCGTAGCCGAGTATTCTCCTAGCCTTCTCTATCAACGTCCCCTCCTTATCGCCTTATCCAAGTCCCTCCTCGGCTTATACACTACTTCAACCTTGTTCCCCGTTATCTCGTTTATCCAGTTGGCAAGCTCTATCACCCTGGTCTCCTCCCCCGTCCCGGTTATTGGGAGGGGCTGGTTGTGCATAGCCCACCACATGGAGTTAGGTATCACGTTCCTATATTTTCCAGGCACTTCTCCAAGGCTGTAGACGTTAAAGTATCTCGCTACCATAACTAGCGGCTTGTAGTAGTCATGGAAATGATCGTGACAGAGCTCTCTGACAAGCTTGTTAATCTGGTATGAAGTATCAAGGTATAAGGATATGAAGTCTTCTCTTGGGCCAATCAGACTCTTGAACCACCAATATGCGCATAGGATCCAGATACTCCTTTCTTATCTCCCCATCCTTTTGAATACTCTGTTCAATGCATAGAGGATAAGGGCTGCTATTATGAGCACAATCCCCGAGGAGGCAGCACCAAGCGTTATTAAGGCTACAGGTATGCTAAAATATCTTGATGCGTTGAAGAGCCAAAGCATATAAGTCCCAAGCGTTACGCTAACCATTAAAAGGAGAGCCCCGGGCAATCCCAAGTAAAGGAGAGGCCTCTCCTCAACAATCATCCTAATGATCACACTTACAATCTCGCCTCCATGAGAAAACGGGTTCCTCTTTGATGTATTCATCAATCCACGATATCTCACAGTTACAGGCACTTCAACAACTCTCAAACCCTTCATTAACGCTGACACTAACAACTCGCTCTCAACCCCGAAGCCCTCGGACTCAAATAACCCTATCCTCTCTAAAGCTTCAGCAGTGAAAGCCCTAAAGCCACTCTGAGTATCCTTTACTGCACCCTTCTTCGTGGACTTTCTAATAAGAAAATTCACCACCCTCAACCCTACCCTTCTATAAAAGGGGGCCTCCAACACCGCCTCCCCAACGTACCTAGAACCAATTACAATATCAGCCCTCCCATCTATAATGGGCTTAATAAGCCTAGGAATCTCGCAGGGATCATGCTGACCATCCGCATCCAAAGTCACAAAAACATCAGCACCAATCTTCCGTCCAACCTCAAACAAAGACCGCAACGCGGCACCCTTACCAAGATTCCTCTCATGCCTGATAATAACCGCCCCAAGCCTTTCCGCTATCTCACCAGTCATATCTCTTGAACCATCATCACAAACAACAACTTTACTCGCATACTTCATAGCCTGTAGAACAACCTTAGCAATCGTCTTTTCCTCGTTGTAAGCCGGTATGCAAGCGACGATGAAGGGTTTCTCGTCCATACCGCTAGCCTACGACTTTATAGAATATAAGCGCGTCAAGTAGATTCAGTTTTGAGTTTTTTAAAGTATTCAAAATTTGACGCATGCTTCTATCTTATCCCTCTTCTCAAGGATCCACTTATAAGTCTTCTCCAGCCCAGCCTTTATATCCGTCTTAGGCTCATATCCCAAGACCCTCCTAGCCTTCTCTATGGAAGCCCTACGCCTAACCGCCTTATCCCAATCCCTTCTAGGCTTAAAGACCACTCCAGCCTTGTTTCCAGTGAGCTCGTTAATCCAATTGGCTAAGTCGATCACCCTAGTCTCGGTCTCAGAAGCTAGATTAATAGCTTCGCCAACAGCTTCTTCAACCACGCCCATTCTAAGCGTACCGTCAACAATATCCTCGACAAAGGTGAAATCCCTAGTCTCCTCCCCAGTCCCAGTTATCGGTAGAGGCTTGCCATGCATAGCCCGCCATATGAAGTTCGGAATGACGTTCCTATACCTACCTGGGATCTCTCCAGGACCGTAGACGTTGAAATATCTTGCGATAGCCACTGGAAGCCCGTAGTAATCGTGGAAGTAGTTGCAGTAAAGCTCTCCAAGCAACTTATGGATCTGATATGGCGTATCCAAGTGGAGCGAGACAAAGCCCTCCCTCAGAGGTAATGGCGCATCACTACCGTATACGGAACAACCTGAGGAGGCGAAGACGAACTTCTCCACACCGACGAGGTTTGAATACTCCAAGGTCTTCAAAGTACCCAGACCGTTGACCAAAAGGTCAGTCTCAGGATGGTCTACGCTGTTCTGATTGGCGAAGTGAGCGGCCAAATGGAAGACGTAGTGAGGTTTAAAACTAAAAGCCCTCTTCATCTTCTCATCATCCAAAACACTTCCATGAATAAACTGCACCCTAGGATCATCGGGCAGGTTCCACTCAAAAGAAGCTGAAAGATCGTCTAAAACGATGATTTGCTCAGGCTCCGCCATGAGGAGAGTCCTAACAAGATTACTTCCAATACATCCACAACCACCAGTAACCAACATCCTTTTGCCAACATAATAGCCCAGAGCATCTTCAAATCTCATTTTTCAACCCCAGGATTAATATCTCATCTCAGTGGCTTTCTTCCATATAACTCTTTAAACCACTCAACAGTCCTTCTAACACCTTCCTCAACAGGTACTGTTAACTTAAAACCTAAATCCCTCTCAGCCTTTGACGAATCAGGCTTTTTTATTCTAGTTGTAAAAGGCTCAAGCTCTTTGTAGATCACTTTAGAATCATCCCTCCCGAGAGTCTTCAAGATCAAATCTGAAACATACTTAATCTCATACTGTTCATCTCCGCCCAAGTTGTAAACCTCACCGGGCTTGAAATTATCGATAATATTAGCAAGCGTCCTACAGATATCATCAACATACTCTAAGGTCCTCTTATGGCCAAGATAAACAGTATAGGGCTCGTCACGAAGAGCCTTATAAATGAACTTGGGTATGAAACCGCGGTAAGGCGTATAGTGTTCGCCAGGCCCATAGACGTTAAAGAGCCTGACCCTCACAGTCTCGGTTCCATACATCTTAGCCGAGTTTAAGATCTGTAACTCATTCACCCACTTTGAAATCGCGTAGTCGTTCATCTGTTTAATGGGGACTCTATCCATCACATCCTCACTCATAACTCCATCGTAATCGCCATATACTTCAGCACTGCCGAAGAAGACCATCCTGAACCGCTTCTTCTCCTGCATTCTAATGATGTTCTTCGTACCGACGACGTTCGTCAACCAGAGGTTTTCATAGTAGTCTTCACCGTTCCAACGCCCATACTCGGCTGCGGCGTGATAGACATAATCGAAGTCATGCTTCTCAAACATCCACTCGACCTGCCTATACTTACTCACATCGCAGCGAATATAGTTCTCCAGGTCTGAGTGGAGGAGGTCGCATACCCAAACCTCATGCCCCCTACTCTGAAGCTCCCTCACCAAGTGCGACCCTATGAAGCCCCTACCACCGGTGACCAAGATCTTCAAACCCATATCAACCACACCTATCCATCAATATTTGAACAATCCTCTCTCCAGCCCTACCATCACCAAACGGATTATCCCAATTGCAAGCCCTATTCAGCATCTCCTCCGTCCTCCTAACGATCTCCACCGGATCCGTTCCAGCCAAGACGTTTGCACCAACCTCCAAAGTCTCGGGTCTCTCAGTATTATACCTGAGGGTTACACACGGCGCCTTCAATATGCATGCCTCCTCTTGAACGCCTCCTGAGTCCGTGAGGATTAACCTTGCACCACTCTCAAGTTTTAGAAAGCTCAAGTAGTCTAAGGGCTTTAAAAGCACTATTCCCTCGGCGTTAAAACCGTACTCTTCCATCCTCTTCCTCGACCTCGGATGTATTGGATAAAGCACAGGCATGTTAAAAAGCTTACTGATAAGCTTCAAACCCTCCAATATCCCCTTAAACCTCCTACAGTTATCCACGTTCTCCTGCCTATGAACAGTAGCGAGAAAGTATTCGCCCTCCCTCACACCCACGTCTTTTAAAATCCTACAATCCTCCGCAAACTTGAGGTTTTGATGTACAGCTTCTACGATCGTATTCCCAGTCACAAATATCTTCTCACCTAGTATCCCCTCTCTAAGGAGGTTCTGCCTAGCCTTCTCCGTAGGCGCGAACAGGTAGTCTGAAACGTGATCCGCCACAACCCTATTCACTTCCTCAGGCATCTCCCTATCGTAGCTTCTCAAACCCGCTTCAACGTGTCCAACGGATATTCCAATCTTCACGGAGGCGAGAACCCCAGCGATCACAGAATTCGTATCTCCCTCAACTAAAACCACGTCCGGCTTCTCCTCCAACAACACCCTCTCTATTCCAATGAGCATTTTCCCAGTCTGCTCAGCGTGAGTTCCAGATCCCACCTGAAGATTGTACTTCGGCTCGGGTAGATTGAGCTGGCTGAAGAAGACACCATCCATCTCGTACGAGTAGTGCTGCCCAGTATGTAGAATGAAGTAGTCTACGCTCCTCCTCATAAGCTCCCTAATGATAGGAGACATTTTCACGATCTCAGGTCTCGTCCCAAGCACCACCGCGACCTTCATCAAACGACCTCGACCATCGCAGTTATAGAATACTCTCCACAGTCTTCCAAACCGCTTCCCTAGACTTCAACCTAGGCCTCCAGTCGGTCGCCTTCTTCAACCTACTTATGTCGAGAAGCATATACTTTACGTCTCCAAGCCAACCCTTACCGTCGCTTGTAGCGGGCTTGTAAACGTACTCTACGCCTCTTAAACCCATAGCTTCAACAACTATATCGGCTATTTCCCTTACGCTTATCCAGTCTTCAGAGCCAACGTTGAAGACTTCAATAGACCCATCTGAGGCCATCAAATAATCTAAGGCTTTTAAAGTGGCTTCCACCGCGTCTTCAACGTAGAGGTAGCTCTTCCTCTGAGAACCATCACCAAGTATTTCCAACCTCCGAGGATCTACTTTAAGCTTACCTACAAAGTCCACTACAACACCATGCCTCATCCTAGGTCCGACGACGTTAGCATACCTAAGCATCAAGCTCTTTAAACCGTACAGCCTAGAGTACGTGGATATGAGCGTTTCACATGCTAATTTAATTGCTCCGTAGACCGATATGGGTTTTAAAGGCGTGTAGTCTTCAAGCGTAGGTATCTGCATGGCGTCGCCGTAAACCGTACTCGTAGATGCGAACAATAAGAGCGGGACTTTGAAAAGCCTACAGGCTTCAAGCACGTTGAAAGTCGCCTGAAGATTCCCATCGAAGTGGACCCTAGGCTCGGCAACGCTGACTCTAACCTCTGGATTTGCAGCATAGTGGAAAACCACGTCTACGCCCTCGAAGTATTCAGCCCATCCAGTAGGCTCCTTGAGGTCGCACTTCACAAACCTGAACTTCGAATCGACAAGCCAAGGTTTAACGTTTTCAAGGTGCCCGGAGCTTAAATCATCTACGACAATAACGCTATATCCATCATTCATAAGCCTGTCTACGATGTGACTACCTATGAAGCCTGCACCACCTGTAACTAGGGTCTTCATGGTCTACCTAGAGAGTGTTCAACATCTTCGCTAATCCCTCTTCCAAAGATACTTTCGGGTTGAACTTGAGCATCTTCCTAGCCTTCGATATGTCTGCGTAGCTGTGCACTATATCGCCCTTCCTAGCCTCCATATAGATTGGTTTAAGCGTCTCCATACCTGAGAGCTTAAGCATTACGTTTGCAAGCTCGTTTATCGTGGTGGGCTTTCCATAGGCTATGTTGAAGGTTTCAGCTGAAACATCAGCGTTCAACGCCAGTATAAAGGCGTCTACAACGTCGTCTATGTATATGAAGTCTCTAGTCTGAAGCCCGTCTCCGTATATTATTGGAGGCTCACCCCTCCTAACTCTAGACAAGAACCTAGCTATGACACCTGAGTACTCGTTTAAAGGCTGTCCACAACCATACACGTTGAACAGTCTGAAGACTACAGTATTTAACCCGTAAACCCTATGGTAGACATTTACGTAATGTTCAGCAGCCAACTTTGAAGCCGCGTAAGGAGATAGAGGGTTCGTCGGAGAATCCTCCCTCACGGGTAGCTCCGAAGGCTCCCCGTAGACGGATGCTGAAGACGAAAACACGAATTTCTCAACGCCGGCTTTAACGCAGGCGTCTAAAACGTTCAGAGTGCCAGTCACGTTAACCTCATGGTATTCCAAAGGCTTACGAACAGACTCCTCAACGCTCGTCAAAGATGCTAAGTGCACAACTGCATCCACGCCCCTTAAAGCCTCGAAGACAGCGTCGCGGTCTCTAACGTCTCCGTAGATGAAAGCGTCCAGACCCTCGAGGTCCTTCCTACTTCCAACGCTCAAATTGTCGAAGACCCTAACCTCATATCCCATATCGATAAGCGCATCGGCTAAGTGACTACCTATGAATCCAGCTCCACCAGTGATCAGAACCTTCATTCTACCTACAATATCTGCTCGGCTCCGCCTTCAAATGCCCGCCTCGCTTTTCTTAAATCCTCAACTAGCCAGCTCAGCTTTTTCAAGGATTTCGCAACTCATTCCCTCATGTAGCCTTTCAAACGCTCAGATACCTGTGGC
>JAGTQM010000004.1 GCA_018396755.1 Candidatus Bathyarchaeota archaeon
CACTGTTCAACAGGTCCCGCAACGATCTCAAATTTAACTCCATATTTCTCCTCAAAAACGTTAGCAGCTCCTCTGAGAGGTATAGCCGGAAGCCCAGTTGAAAATACCTTAATGCTCATCACCACATTAGAGATGGCTCACAATAGATAAACTTAACTGAGCGGCTCAATTGAGGCTGGCATTAACGTTTTCACGCACATAATAATACCCATGAAGTATAGACTATAAAAACCTAAATATGTTGAAACTTCCTCAAATTTAAGGTTAAATTTAAATTCGATAGATGGTTTTCCTAGCGTCCGATGTTTAAAGCATATCTGCCAGCCTCTTTCAGGCTAAGTTTGTCAGCTAGTGTGGAGGATTCCGGGTTGAATACTATGATTAATCCGCTCCAGTTCTCCGTGAGGCTTCTAGTTTTACAGATGGGGCATACGTCTAACCTTTTCTTAGGTACTGTGAAGACCCTTCCACAGTTTCTGCAAGCCATTTCGCTCACTTTTCACCACCTTTCTGAAGTTTAGAGACATCCTCCTTTATCCATTCGATTTTACCTAAGAATGGTTGCTTGGCTGTGACACCTATTTTCCCCGTGCCTCCCCCCCTTGGAAGGCTTGCAGCCACTATTCTAACTCTGACAATATCTCCTCTTTTAAGAGATCTACTCGTTTGCTTACCTATCAGACTCTCTCCCTGCCTATCGTACGTTATGTAGTCGTCCATTAGTTGAGACTTGTGGAGCAGTGCATCTACAGGGCCTACTCTAATGAAAGCGCCGAAGTCTTGAACGTCTATAACATCTCCTTCAATAATCTCCTGGAGGCTTGGTGAAAACGTTAGGAGTGTAAACGTGGCCTTATGGTAGGTTGCACCATCACCTGAAACTATTCTCCCAACTGGGTCGACGTTTACGTTCAGAATGTCTATAACATAGCCTAGTTCTTCACTCACTAGAGCAACGTATTTAGATCTAAGCTCTTCCTCGGCTACTTCTTTAATGGGCTTACCGAATTTCTCAGGTGGAATTCGCACAACGTCTTCAACATCAATTAATTTAAACATGGGAGAACACCATTCGCATAATTACATGATGAAAACTACGATATAAAGCTTGATTGAGCGATGGACCAGAATATTTTATGAAAATAAAATTGGAGAAAAACATATATACAGACTCCATTATAACTTAATTTCTGATGTCGAAAGAGGTTTTTGAGGAAAAAGTAAACTGGCCTATATTAATCGTGCTAGCGATAATCGTAAACATCGTCGCAAACTTAGCTCAAGGCGTTCTCGGAATACAAGGCGGATACTTCGGATGCATATATAGCATGGGCATAGCATCCATACCATTCACAATGCCCACACTAGCATTAATCCTACCGATGCTTGCATTTTTGACTAAATTCACTGGAAAGAAGCTAACTCCAACAACATTAGCCGCACTATACGTCATGGGTCTCGTCTCATCACTATCCATAGGAAACTTCAACGACGCATACTACAGTTGGCCCGTGGGCTCCTCGAGCAGAGTCTGGAGAGCTATACCAGAGGTTAGAAACGTTATGAGCACACTCTGGTGGGTTCCACCTGAAGCCGCCGTAGCACCAACATGGGGTAGAGGAGGCCCCGTAGACTGGACTGCATGGTTCCCAGCAATGCTGTATGTCTTCCTATTCCACTTCATAATACTCATATACTCCTCAGCTCAAATGGCAATACTTAGAAGGCGGTGGATAGAAATAGAGAAAGTCCCATTCCCATTCGCCATAGCTATTTGGGAGAGCGTCAGAAACATACATGGATTCGAAGAGGTTAAACGTAGGAAATTTCCGTTCCTCATAGGGCTGCTAATAGGCTTAATAATATACTTACAGATAATGTTTACAACGCTACTGCCATGGTGGCCTGATATCATAGGATGGCGTGCGCTTGGTCCAAGCCCTAACGGTTGCGTAGTTATCGCATCTTGGGCGAATCCAACACTCTGGGCGATAGGGTCTCAGCTTGTGGCCTTCATGAGAGTTAACGTACAGCCGATAAACTGGGCAATCGCCTACCTAGTGCCTTTAGACGTTCTATTCACAGCTTGGTTCCTATGGATAATCTTCATGATATTGGCTCAAGCAGCATATGTAATGGGCTACTATACTGGCGCCTTAGACTACTCAGGCTGTTGTAGAGTACTTATAGGACCATATACTATTTCACCGAACTGGGGTCCTCCGATCTACTGGTCCTTCATGGGCGTAACAGGGGGCATGGTTGCATTCATAGTTATGATGCTATGGTATGCCAGAGACTATCTTAGAGAGGTTTTAAACGCGGCTCTTGGTAAGCCATCACCTACAATTCGCGAAGTAGAAGGTAAAGAACCAGTACCCTATAGAACGGCACTCCTCATACTTGTAGTCGGATTGATACTTTGGATAGCTTTTCTAGCTTCACTTCAAATAGACGCAATACTAATAACTCTACTCTTCATATTTGGAGGTTTCATATTCCCGTTGGCTGAGGCATATGCTAGAGGGTTGACTGGAGCCGCATATGCTCAGGAGCGTAGTAAGTGGGCTAGCTGGGCAGCGCACTTAATATGGTCCAGACATCCGGGTACGTATACCGCAGGATGGTGTAATGCATTCATAATATACCACCGTGGTATAAACACAGCTTCAGCCGGTATGAACACATGGTCTGAAGTCACTATGCACAGCTTTAGAGTAGCAGATTTATCAGGTGCCCATCCAAAAACAATCTACAAGATGGTGTTCATATTCTTCGTAATAGCCTACGCTATAACACTACCATTTAGAGTCTGGTGGCCTCACTACCTTGGAGCTAGATTCCCGAACTGCCTCTCAGGTTGGGAGTGCGCCTATCTTGGTGAAGGCTCGTACAACACGATGCCTCCTGCAGACGAGCTTTGGATTCCCATAATCTCAGGGTTTATAATAACTATGATACTCTACTTCCTCAGGATGAGGTTCGTATGGTGGCCTTTACACCCGATGGGCTTCCTAATAAGTGGAGCTGCACGTGAAGTTTGGACTGGTGCTTGGACAAGCTTTCTAGGCGCTTGGGTGCTTAAATTCGTAACCTTAAGAATTGGCGGTAGCAAGGCTTATGAGGAATACGGTATACCTACAGCTGCAGGAGTATTGGCAGGCTTTGTACTGGCGGCGATTATAGGTGTAGTCGTAGGGCTTATAAGATGGTTTATACCCTTCTAAACTTCCCCCATTTTTTCCATTATACAAGAAGAAAAATAAGGTTAAGCTTTCTATGATTGTTTAGCTTTGAGCTTCGATAAGGCCATTAACGCTACACCGACGCATGCAACAGCTAATCCTATCAACAGCTCAGACTTCCTCACACGAGCCATGATCGTTCTATCGGTTTCAAACCCCGTAACAGCCCAACCCCACATGTATACATGTAGCTCCAGTATATGTTTGCCGGCTTCGATTTCTGGAGTTGCCCATCCAGACCCAACAGTTTGACCCCACCTAGTCTCCCATGCGTCTACTACTATTTCACCGTCTATGTAGAGTCTAGCACCGTCACTACTGATGGCTTCAAATTTTACAAATCCATCTACCGGCATCTCCAGTTCGGCTCTAGCTATAAAACCCATCTGCCCTCCAAATCCCCCAAAAACTGTTTCACCACCCCAATTGTACCAGAATATAGCTGGGAACGTTGCATTTCCTAGGAACAAAGCAGAATTCATCAAATAGTTTTCAGTAAATCCTTCACTGGTAGGCTCAACCAGCAAGTAATACCATGTAACGTTCCAGTCGGATATTTGAGCTTTATACTCCGTCTGTATAACCTCCTCTTTAAACGGTATAACAGCTAAGACAATACCGACAGCGAGGATCACTATGCCAATTTTAGCGAGTTTACTTAATGACATCACACAATTAAGAAGTAATTTTCCTTATTAAGCATTAGCCTCAGGTAGCTAACTTTTATAAAAGATTGCAACTAATAATATGCTTACGATGAAGATGAATACCGTTGAGAACCTTCTCAAAATGCTCGATAATAAGTACAAAGAGATAAGCAAGTATAGAACTAGCTTGCAATGGAAGTTTTTCCAAGGCCGAGCCGTGGGGGCATATTGTGAAGACTATGATGATTCTTCCTGGACGGATATCAAACTTCCTATGATGGTTGATCTCAGAAGAGGTGAGGCATGGCTTAGATGCCGTATAACGGTTCCAGAGAATGTTTCAGGGATCCTTGTTGAAAACTCTAAAGCTAAGTTGTTCTCATCTGTAATGACCACTGGTGCTGAAATATACATAGATTCTAAGCTGGTTTTATCAGCAGATTATTGGACGGAGCTTAGAGGACCTATAATTATTCTAAGTGAAAACGTTAAACCCGGTGAAACCCACGTGATCGCTGTAAGGCTATATCCGTGTACTGAGCCTATAGGTATACCTGAGTTCAACATCATATATAGTAATGTAGAGAATGTGCTTTTCGAGATAGACGCCTTCATGGAGGAGCTTAAATTCGTCAGGCTTATCCCTGGAGGCAATGAAGCCGTTGAAAGAGTTGCCGGGGAATTCAACCTAAGGGTTTTCAACGAAAGCCACGATAAGCTACTGGCCGAAATAGAGCATACTAGAAGTAAACTATCCTATTTATCGAATGAGGTTAAGAAGTTTAAAGTACACCTCGTCGGGCATGCACACATAGATATGAATTGGCTCTGGTCTTGGAGGGATACCATTGAAACAATTAAAAACACGTTTAAAACTATGCTCAACCTTATGGATAAATACCCGTTTTTCCACTTCTCCCAGAGTCAAGCAGTCACCTACATGGTAACTGAACAGTTATTCCCAGAGGTCTTCAACCGTATAAAGAGAAGGGTTGAAAGCGGAAATTGGGAGGCTACGGCGAGTACATGGGTTGAAGCAGACTTAAACATGAGTGGTAATGAAGCCCTTGTACGGCAGTTCCTCTACGGTAAGCGTTTCTCCAAGGATAAGCTCGGTGTAGACGTTGAAGTCTGCTGGGAGCCTGATACTTTCGGGCATCCGCTGACAATGCCTCAAATAGTGAGGAAGGCTGGTGCAAGGTACTACTACTTTATGAGGTGTGGTAGAGGCTTCCCAATGTTCTGGTGGGAGGCCCCTGAAGGCTCCAGAATACTCGCCTTCAATAGCGTCTACAATAACATCGTGTATCCTAGGACGGTCTGCAGTATAGCTAGAGAAGTCTATGAGAAACACGGTTTAAAAACTAGTATGTTTGTTTACGGTGTTGGAGACCATGGTGGAGGTCCAACTCTGGAAGACATAGAAATAGCCCTCAAAATAATGGATAAGCCTCTTCTGCCAACAGTGGTCTTCAGTTCAGCTCGAGAATTTTTCAGAGAAGTTGAAAACGAGGTTAGACTTGAACATAGAGAGCTACCCATCGTGAGAGGCGAGCTTAACTTCACATTTGACGGATGTTATACGACTCACGCCGACATAAAACGATACAATAGGCTTTGCGAGAGAATGCTTGTAGATGCTGAGAAGATATGCTGTATTACGGATATGTATCCTAGGGATAAGCTTGCAGACGCTTGGCGTAAGACTCTGTTCAACCAGTTTCACGACATCTTAGATGGTAGTGGAATACGTGAAACATACGAGTATTCTAGGGAATTAGCTGAAGATGCTTTAAGTTGCGCTAGAGAAGTTATGGATACGGCTCTTGAGAAACTGGCGTCGAGCGTCAAGTTTAGAGAGGAAGGACTACCTATAGTCGTCTTTAATTCTCTATCTTGGTCTAGACGTGATATAGTCAAAGTTAAGGTTCCAAGTCATCTAATACCCGCTAAACCAATCGTCGCATCTTCAAATGGCGGGGTTGAACCAGTTCAACTATGCGAAGACGGTATCGTATTTATAGCAGATGTTCCAGCTTTAGGATATTCAACATACTATCTCAAGGAGGGTACAGCCGATGCGGAGATGCTTGCTAAAGACCTTACGCTTGAGAACGAGTTTTTCAGGATTACGGTTGATAGTAGAACGGGAACCATAAAGGAGCTTTACGATAAGAAAGCCAATAGAATCGTCTTCGACAGATTTCAATACGAAGCTACACAACCCAAGGAAAACAACCTGTTCCAGGTGCTTCATGAATCTCCCCACCCGATGTCTGCTTGGATAATAGGCGAAATAATGCATATTGAAAACCTCGTTAAACCTGAGGAAGTTAAACTTGTTGAAAACGGACCTGTAAGAGCAAGGATAAGAGTCGTCTACAAGTATCGCAGGTCTAGAATATGCTCCGATACGGTTCTCTTCAGAGGGATTCCTAGGATAGACTTCCAGACATCGATGGATTGGCGTGAGTTTTCAAACGAAAACGTAGACGCTCCAATGCTTAAAGTTTCATTCACACCTATTCTAAAGTCTACTGGTAAAGCGGTTTTTGAAATACCTTTTGGCTATGCTGAGAGGCCAGCTGACGGTTCAGAAGTCCCAGCACTTAGATGGGTTGACGTTTCAGATGGAGAATACGGTTTAACTCTTCTCAACGACTCCAAATATGGATTTGACGTATCTGGAAATACCATTAGAATGACCCTTATTAGGACAAGCTATAGTCCAGATCCAACACCAGATCAAGGCTTACATGAAGTGATGTATTCAATATATCCGCACAAAGGGGATTGGAAGAACGCCTTAAGCTTTAGGAGAGGCTTTGAGATAAATCATCCACTTGAAGCAGTAGTTGTGACAAAGCCTTCAAGTATGAAGGGGGCAAAACCCGAAGCGATGAGTTTCCTGGAGGTTAAGCCTGAGAATATCGTGGTCTCCTGCCTTAAGAAGGCTGAGGAATCCGAAGACATAATCCTTAGATTATATGAATCTACTGGTTTAGAAACCGATGTAAAGTTGAAATTCGGTTTCCATGTTAAAGCTGTGCAAGAGTTGGATTTAATTGAAAGGCCTCTAAATGAAGAAGTTATAATCGAAGGGAATACGCTGACTTTGAAGGTTAAGCCGCTTGAGATAAAAACTCTAAAACTTAGGGTAACCTAATCTTTTTCTCACCAGAGGGTTTTTCACTTTGAAGCCTAGAGAGAGGGTTTTAAGAGCTTTAGACCTTGAAGAACCTGACAGAGTTCCAATGTTTGAGCTTGAGTTTCAATATCCAGAGCTTATAGTTGGTAAACCCTACGTCTTATGGAGTGGCTACGGTTCATGGGAGCAAACGGTTTTCAGGGATTCCTTAAGCAAGATGAAAATCGAAGAAGACATAGTTAAAGTTACGAGGCATAATACCGAAGTCTTAGTTGAAACCTGTCTTAAACTCAGCTACGACGTTTTTAGACCAGCTTTCGTACCAGATCCACTGGAGGCTATAAGGCATGTTCGTAAAATAGCCCCAGAGCTTGCAATAATGGGAAATAGTCCTGGAACAGGGCTTGGAATACCAGACGGCAAGTCTATGTTTCATATAGTTAAGTGGGCTTATACGGATCCTGAAGGTTTGAGAAGACTGACTGAAGATAGGGTTCGCAAGAGTCTAGAGTACATTAGGCTTCAAGTTGAAGCCGGAGCCGATATAATTGTAGACTGTACGGATTACGCTCTCAAATCTGGGCCATTCTTCAAACCGGAGTTTTATCATAAGGTAATCTTTCCACTCATAAAAATACTGGTTGATGAAGCTCATAGAGTCGGCGTCTTCTTCATACAGCATACGGATGGCAACCTCTGGCCTATAATAGACGGTCTTATAAACACTAGTATCGACGCTTTACACTCAATAGACCCATCAGCAGGCATGAGTCTTAAAGAGATTAAGGAAAAATATGGCGATAAGATAGCGTTATGTGGTAATGTGGATGCCGCTGGTACACTCTTCTTAGGATCGCCTGAGGACGTGGCTAATGAGGCTAGAAACTGTATAAGAGATGCCGCCTACGGCGGCGGATACTTTCTAACGAGTAGCAACTGCATATATCGTGGAGTACCGGTCGACAATACGCTTGCACTTATTAAAACTGGTTTAAAGTATGGCCGCTACAAACCGCCATAACTAATATCCTCTATAAGTTTTGGCAGTTCCCTTATACCGTTTATTACATAGTTTGCTCCAGCCTCCCTTAAAACCTCTCTAGTTGCAACACCTGATGCGATGCCTATGGATGTAACTCCTGCTTTTAAAGCCGCCTTAACATCGATCGTACTATCTCCAACCACGACAGCCTCACATTCCCTTAAATTGAGCTTTAGAAGGGCGTATTTAATAGGCTCGGGGCTCGGCTTCATCGCTTTAACATCGTCTCTTGCGACGATCAACTCGAAGAATTTTCCGATTTTAAGTTTTGAAAGTATAAGCTCCGTAGCTTTAAAACAATTGTTAGTTATTATCGCTAATTTCAGCTTCATATTTTTCAGTCTCATCAAAGCTTCATAAGCTCCCTCTAAAAGCTCTGGGTTTGAAGCAGCTTCGAACTCGTATTTTTCAGCTATTTTAAGACTTATGTTTAAAATCTGTTCATACCTATACGCTTCCCCTGCACTCTCCATGTAATTTTTCACCCTCTCAAGATTCTCATAGAGGCTTAGTTTAGAGTCTAGCACGTAGTCTGGCACCCCATTAAGCTTAAGCATATTGAAAACCTCGGCTTTCGCATCTATATACCTATACTTCAACTTAACTACCGTTCCATCTAAGTCTAAGAGGACCACTTTAACAGTTAACATTATACTCGTCAATAATACTCTTAAATTTATCCTTTAAGATTTGTTTAACAGAATTGAGTAGACATCGGAAAAAGGTCATGGATAAGGTCTACAGTGAATTCTTTCCAGAGCTTAAATTTGAAAAATTTAAAAGAATTGAAGTAGTGGGTGATATAGCTATACTTAAAATTCCACGAGAGCTTGAACCATACAGGTTTAAAATAGGTGGAGAAGTTTTAAAGTGCATGCCTTCAATTAAAACCGTCCTTAGACAGCTTTCACCAACATCTGGATCTTACAGAATCAAAGGCTTTGAGTGGCTTGCAGGCGAACACAGAACGGTAACAGTTCACAAAGAACACGGCTGTATTTTTAAAGTCGACCTTTCTAAAGTCTACTTTTCACCTCGGCTTCTCTTTGAAAGACTTAGAATAGCCCAACTTACAAAACCAGGGGAAGTAATCGTTAATATGTTCGCTGGTGTTGGGTGCTTCTCAATAATCATAGCTAAACTTAAACCAGTTTCAAAGGTTTACTCAATAGATATAAATCCCGATGCATATAAGCTCATGGTTGAAAACATTAAGCTCAATAAAGTTAAATGTATTGTTAAACCTATCTTGGGAGACTCTAAAAATGTTATTGAAGATACGCTCGTAAATTCCGCAGATAGAGTGTTAATGCCTCTACCTGAACTTGCATACAGTTATCTGCCTTCAGCTATTTTATGCTTAAAGGATTCCAGGGGATGGATACATTACTACGATTTCATTAAAGCGGCTTCCAGCGAAAATCCCGTTGATAAGCTTTCTGAGAAAGTCTCTAGAATACTTAACACTTTTACCCACGATTGGAACATAGAAGACTCTAGAATTGTAAGAACTATAGCATCTAGAACCTATCAGATCGTATTGGACATACATATTGGTTAAATGCTTAGATTTAAAAGGCTGTCTTCATCAAAATTTCTAGAGGAGGTTGATGTTATGAGCGTTGAGAGGAAGTGTGCAAACTGCGCTAATGTAAAGCCCAAGAAAGGCGTATTCTACTGTAGTCTTCTCAAGCAGAAAGTCTCTCCCGACTACAAATGTGGAAAATTCAAACCTAAAGAAAGCTAGAGACATCAGGTTAATATCTCAAATTCTCTACCGAATATCAGCTTAATATTCATTCTCCTACACTCTTCTTTTAAATACTCTAAGACATTCTTAGAAGCATTACCAACTGCCAGAAGCTTCAACAAAGCCTTCTTTCCAGCTAATTTTTCTACAATTTCGATTCTTTCGGAAAGCTTATTAAGCTCAGCTTTAGCCTCATCTAAATTTTCCAAGTACAATGTAACCTCACCGACAACTAAAGGATCTTCAGAGAAAACGTTCACCTCGTAGATTTTCCCCTCATGGAGGAGAACCCTTCTATCGATTTCCACATCAAAGTAACCCATATTTTCAAGCATAAGTTTCACAAGTGAACATGTATAATGTTCAAAAGTCACGTTAAGAGCCTTACCAAAAGTTTCAAAGGAGGCTCTAAGTCTCCTCTGCTCCTCTCTCATTTCTCTGAAATCTCTCCTAAGTTCCCGAACTTCTTCCCACAGCTTGGTTACATTCTCCCAAAGCTTCTCTTGCCCCTCTCTTAATGCTTTAACTTCCATCCATAGCTTCTCCTGTTCGGCTCTAAGATTTTTCAGCTCCTCTCTATGCTCTTCAAAACGCTTATTGTAGTCTTCTCTTAATGCTTTAACTTCCATCCATAGCTTCTCCTGTTCGGCTCTAAGATTTTTCAGCTCCTCTCTATGCTCTTCAAAACGCTTATTGTAGTCTTCTCTTAATGCTTTAACTTCCATCCATAGCTTCTCCTGTTCGGCTCTAAGATTTTTCAGCTCCTCTCTATGCTCTTCAAAACGCTTATTGTAGTCTTCTCTTAATGCTTTAACTTCCATCCATAACCTTCTAAGTTCTTCCATCAACTCCCTTAAGCCCAGTAAACCAGCTGCAGCAAATCTAAATTCTTCATCTTCTTCGAGAAGCCTTAATAACTCTTTTTTAAGAGACATGCTATAGGACATCATATTCAATCAGCTATTTAAAGTTGACGTTAACTTCTCTACGTAACTTAGGATTTATCCTTTCCTTTATTAGGATTTTCGAATGTAATGAAGCATTTCAACATTTTTCTCATCGCGTTTTAAATTTTATTCATTTAATGTCATTTTAGTTCGTCATATGTTGAACTGTATTCATATGCAATGTTAATCTTTTATGTTGATTTTTCTCTCATAATATTAATTCAGTGAATTATTTCACGGAATTCATATATTGCTCTATATGTTTAAGATTTTCATGATGATTTTCGCGGACCTTTCTCCAAGAATCGCCCTTATTAGTTGAGTATCCTCCTTGCCTATGCACTTTAACACCCTTGCCAATACTATGTATATTACAGCTCCAGTAACGACGTATAGTGGAAATAATAGGTTGTTTTGTAGGGTTTGCTGTAGGGTCAGTACTACCACCGCCATAATTATGGAGGATATTAGCGTTTTTAAAGCCATGTATTTATCCACTTCTATTTTGACGATTCTCGATGTGTAATAGAATGATAATGCAAATGAAGCGATGAGCGATAAGCCTTTCACAATCGTCAAACCGATTAGGTTTAACCGCCAAAGTATGGGGAAGAAGACTAGGCTTACAATGACGGAAACCACATCTAGCAATAGTATTGTCTTTGTCCTTCCATAGACTAATAGTAGGCTGCTAAACGATGGCAATATTCCATAAACTAGGCCAAATATTGAGAGGATTGTGAGAACATTCCACGCCTCAGAATACTGTGCACCGGCAAATAATGTAATTACAGGTTTAGCTACAACCGATAAGCCGAATGCTAATGGAAACATTATGAGCATCGTATATTTACTTGCACGTTTCACACCTTCTGATATTGCTTTATGGTCGTTTTTCCCATACATTACTCCATAGTATGGGAGGAGTGAAGAACTAAGTGATGATGCTATTGCTACAAATACTGAAAATGCCTTATAAGCTACATTGTACATGCCGAGTTGCTGGATCGGTAGAAACATTAAGATTAATGCCTTATCATACCAAGTGTACAAAAATGAAATTATGGATCCGAAGTATATTGGTATGGAGAATTTCAACATGCTAGGTAATAGTTTAATCGTTTCACTCAATATGTTCTTATTGAAATTTACGTGTTTTAAAGTTGATATAGCGAGAATTGTGAAAAGAGTTAAATCTCCGATAATCCAACCGTATATTACGCCGATTAATCTGTATCCGCTGAAGAGGAATAACGTTATAGACACCCATCTTACGGATGTAGAGGAAATACCGTAAATCGCCATCTTCTTTAATCTACCTGAACCCCAGAGAATACTGTTCAATAGGGAAGACATTGATAGAAAAGCAACACTTACTGAGGCGAATGTTAAAATTTTCGAGTAAACTGGTGTTTTAAATAAGGCTTCAGAAACATATGTTGAGAATATGGCGACTTGCAATGTAACGGTTAATATTAAAGCGAGCCTAAGCATTAAGGCAGAGACTATGTGTTTCGAGTAATCTAAACCTCTGCCAATATCTTCTGATATGAGCTTCGCTATTGACGAGCAAATCCCTAAGTCTATCCCGGTTTGAATAAGCGAGCACAGCATTGTAACACCTGCTATTACACCCATTTCCTCTTGAGTTATGACTCTAGCCATGTAGGCATATCCTAGGACGCCTATCAACGTTGAGAAAATATTCTGTAGAGTGAGATATACTGAACCTACTGCGGCACTTGTAATGCTCAATTCGGTAGCTTCAGTCATTATTTACACCAGTATTTAACAATCGATTTTTAAAATGCTTAGCGTATAAAGTTTAACGTTTTCTAATTAAAATTTATTAGAGCTAACTTCAATCACTATTTTCTCTTACGTTCTCTAAATATAGAGAGCGATCAGCATCTTATGGAAATATTTAAAGACTGCAAAATGGCATCATTATGTGAATGCCTGAAGATGAAATAAGGAAAACCCTCAAAAATCTTAATGAGAAAATGGATAATATTATCGCAAGATTAGATTACCTTGAGCAGATCATAGCCAGATATCCGGATCTGGCTTCTCTATCTGAGGTGGTTTTCTGGTTTAAAACTGGTTTAAAAATCTACGATGAGCCGTTAAAAGTCTTAAACAGGCTTTTATCGTTAAGTGGAGTGGTGGACGAAAAGATGGATGATATATCTAGAGTCTTAATACAATCTCTGGCTTTAAGAGGAAGTATGAATATTTCACAGCTCACTAGAGAGGTTAAAGCTCAGAGAGGAAAAGCTTCTAGGAAGACTGTGAGAACTAAGTTAAAAGCTCTAACAGAGAAAGGACTTGTTGAAAAAACTGGACATTACTTTCAACTGGCTCGAAAGAAAACTAGCTGATGATTATCTAAGAATGGAAACCTTTTTATCTATTATGCTACCGCATAATATCAGATTCCATCAAATTTTTCGTATTTATAAATGCTAGCCAGAAAACTCCCGACTTTAGTCGTGGAGGTGAATGACGTAAAAGTTTTAAACAACTTCCGCTCCTCCTCTTTTGAGGATGTTTCGATGACCTGTGAAGCCTAAAGCCTGTGTTGGCTGAGGTTAACCAGGCAAACCTAGGGCGAAGAAAAAAAGCGTATAGCCGAATTCCAAGCCTTGGCGGAGCTGTGAGCTCCGCTGAACCAGCAAATGCAGCTGAGGGCGTAAAGCCTGGAAGCTCCCGGCTTCAGCCGTGGAGAGGCTCACATGCCTATTTTCTGATCACTTTTACCCATCAAACTTAAGTAATCTATCCAAGTTCATTATAGGCTGAGGTGGTATTATGGGATCTGAATCTGAAAAAGAAGAGTTGAAAGCAGTTGCAGAATTCATAAAAGAACTGTCGAATATAGTACCGAATATGGTTAAAGGAATTTTAGAAAGTTTCTTTAGTGAAGAAGCTGGGATATCGATGGGTAAAGCGGTCGGCAACTTCTACAATGAGCTTATAAAATCTGGAATTCCTCCGCAAACAGCTACGGAAATGGCTAAAGACTACTTAGGGACTCTGACAAAATGGAGCGATGTTTTAAAGAGTATGCAAATCCATGCTCCGTCGAGAAAAGAAGTTAAAGAGGTAGAGGTACGTAAAGAAGAATAGCAATGGGTGTGAATACATTTGGATTTATTCCCACTCTTTTTTATTCTTAGACTCTTCTGGGTTTTCACAGTTATGGTTTTTAAGTTTTCATGGGTTTTTCTTAAAGTCAAATGGCGTAGATGGAGAGCTGTTAAAGCCTTTAGAAAACAGCTTATGAAAAGTGCTGTTCCAAAGAGAGAAGCAATTGAAATTTCAAAAAATTATATTTCTATAAATTTCAGAGATGTTATCCGCCTGATGCGTTCATTATCCACGATAGAGCAATAAGATTAAAAAGAGGAAAGATATCTACCAGGATCTATTTCTGAGAAGGCTTTTTGAAGGCTTTAATGGCATTAATGTAGTTTCTTAAAGAGTCTACTAGAGTAACTGTAAAGAGTACGATGAAGATTATGAAGACCGAGGACTGTACGTAGGCTACTGTTGTTCCCATGGGTAGAAGCTCGTACGCTACTTTCAAAACTCCACCATGAATGGAAGCGAATGCGAAGACTAGCACAGGCCAGAATACAATAAGGCCATAGATAGGATTATGATGTTTAAGCACGTAGGATGTTGCAACAAGTAGACCTATACACGCCATCAACTGATTACACATCCCAAACATAGGCCATATCACGCTTATGGTTCCGGTGTAAAGTAGGTATGTCCATGTAAACGCCATAATAATGGTTAAAACAATGGTGCTAAGCCACCATTTGTAAGTCTTTGTATGTTTTATTCCTAAAGCGTCCTGCATAAAATATCTACCCATACGTGTACCATGATCCATGATCGGCATTACAAATATGCCTATGTATACTATCGCTATTTGATACCAGTACGTTATAGTTGCATCCGGCCCAAATAAGCCGGAGAGCAGTTTCGCTATACTAACACTCAGAGAAGTTACGCCACCTGTTCTTCCCTGCAACTCCATATCAATTAATGCTGAAATCCTCTTCAACTCTACGGGCTCCATTCCGAGTGTGGCGTAGACTTTTGGAGACGTATTGACGGCGAAATAATCCCCTGGAGCTAATATGCAGGCTAAACATAAAGCTACAACTGCTATGGCGCTTTCTAGTAGCCATCCACCATATGCAATAGTCCTTATATCGGTTTCTTTAGATAAAAGCCTTGGTGTTACTCCTGAGCAGCAGAGACTATGCCAGCCTGATATAGCTCCACACGTAATAGTTATAAAGAGAAACGGCCAAAGTGCTCCTGAAATTACAGGTCCTCCTTTGAAGTTGTATTCTGTGACTGGAGGCATTTCTAGAGTTGGATGTGCGAAGAATATGGCAACTACAAGCAATGCGACGAATGCAACCTTAATAAGCCCACTTAAATGGTCTCTAGGGGTTAGCAGTATTTGGACTGGTAGTATAGAGGCGATTGAAGAGTATAAAGCGATTAAAACTATCAGGGTCTCCCTATTTAAATCGAATAGGTTCAATAGCCATGTGTGTTTAAACATTCCTGCGGCGAAAAATAAAGCCATTAATATGGCTAAACCTATTGCTGATGCTTCTAAAGTCTTCATCCTCCCGATCCACCTAGTATACACATGTATGAAAATTGAAATCGGAATAGTCATCATAACTGTGAACGTAGCCCAAGGATTATGCTCAAGTGCATTTATAAGGCCCATGCCCATACCGGAGATCGCGACAATAGCCATGAAGAATGTTGCCAATGTTATGGTGACCCAGCTTAAACGTCCCAACTCCTTCCGTGCGATTTCTCCAATAGATTTTCCATCGTTTCTAACAGATAGAAACATAACCATAAAATCGTGTACTCCACCGGCTAGACACGTAGCTATCAGTATCCATATTATGCATGGAAGCCAACCATATTGAGCACCTAAAGTAGGTCCTAAAAGGACACCAGCACCCGCTATCGTTGCGTAGTGGTAAAATAGAACCACCCATTTATTCATAGGTATGTAATCCTTACCATCGTTAAGCTTCACAGCTGGTGTTGGATTTCCATCATTCAGCTTAGCGATCTTTGCGGCTAGAAACTTCGAGTAGAATCGGAAACCCAATGCGAATACCAATACCGTTAATGCCATTAAGATAGCTGAGTTCAATATTGCTCCCCGATACGACTAAACTCTGTAACATTTATTTAAACATTATGTTAAATATAAATTAACATTTGAAAAGTAGCTCTACTTTTGAGGAGTGGGTTTCCAAGATTATTTACGGCTATGTAAATAATCTTCCGTAATAACGTAAAAATATACTTGCTTTTTATACTTTCAACGAGTTATACTATTGAAGATTTCCATGCTCTCTTCTTGCGCCTCTGTAACAAGTTTTAAACCGTCGTTAAATCTGCCAACTCTCAATAGGGCTTCTCCGATTTCAAGCTTCCTTCTTGGCTCGGCCGCTAAATCTGGCTTTCCAAGTCGTACTATCCCCTCTATAGCCTCTCTAGCGAGGTAGATTATTTCATCAGCCATCCCATGTTTCATGTAAGGTAGGGACTCATAGTAGACTATTCTCTCAGCTAAGCTTGAGAAAGGTTGAGGTTTTAACTTTGTCAACCACTTGCTCCTACTTCTAGCTTCAATGAGGGCAACGTCTAAGTTGTACCGTGTTACTGGTAGGGGGCTTATGGGACGGAAGCCCAAGATTATAAGCCATCTACAGATGTCCTGTAAAGCCGATAGGCATCCTTTACCTGTACCGCCAGCTACAGCTATTGCTAGAGCGGGCTTCCCCTTTTCTCCATAGTATCTCATCCTATCCATAAAGTCTTTAGCTAAACCGTTAACTGATAGAAAGTAGACTGGCGCCATAAAAACTAAGGCGTCACTACTGTTAAGCTTTCTCCTAAGCTCAAGGGCATCGTCTTCCACTCTGCACTCCATCTTTTCCCAGCAAGAGGGGTTTTCGCATGCAAGACACGGACCAATACGTTTTTCAGCTAGGGTGATAAGTTCAACTTCGCCACCAACCTCTTTAACGCCTTCAGAAGCTTCCCTGGCGAGCTTCATGCAAAGTCCATCTCTATGAGGGGAATTCGATACCACTAAAACCTTCATCCATAAACACCTTTACGAAATAGTGTCCTCCTACTATTAAAGGCTTAAATCCGACTTGAACGTCGTGTTAATCTCGATTGGTCTACTGGTGTCTAGACTGCAACGTTCCACTTATAAGTAAAACCTGTTCTTCATGTGGAGGTAAAGGCGTAGAGGTTAGACTTTTCCGTCCTGAAGACCCTAGACCTGCTTTAAACCATGACTTAGATGTTCTTAGAGATACTGTAGAATCCGAGTTTGGAGTAGGAGCATTCAGAAGAGTAGCAGGTGATGGCGTTATTCTCTTAAATAGGGCTCCTTATGCTGATATTGGCTACGAGGTAATTGGAGATGGCTATCTTCTAGGAAGTCTATTCTACGATATTAGGTTTTTTAAATGGAGTTTCAAACCCGTTAGAGCTGGCTGTTTAAGGCTTGTTGAAAACGGATACATGGAATCTATTAAGCTTGACAGTTCTCTAATGAAGGGTCAAGAGGTTCCTTTAAAAGTTATAGACCATGGGTATGTAGCCATTGAAGACCAGTATGGTAGGGTTGTAGGAGTTTCCGAGCAGATGGAGAACCGTTTAAGAGTCTTAAACTTGTGGAAGCCGATTGAAAACGTTGAAAATAGGAAGAGGAGCTGTCTACTAGATGCTTTAAAGGCGAATGAGGTTTCCCTCCTCTCAATGGAGTCTAGAGGAGCTGCATCACTATACAAGATGCATATGAGGTTTAAAGGAGATGTCGTTTTATCTTTTTCAGGCGGTAAAGATAGTCTTGTAAGTTTGAAGTTAACGCTTGAAGCTAATTTAGAGCCTACGATACTTTTTACAGATACGGGTGTTGAACTACCTGAAACGATTTCAAATGTCTACAAAGTTTCCTCGGAATTCGGACTTAAAATGGTTGAGGCAAAAGCTGGAGACGCGTTCTGGAGCGGGTTTAAGCTTTATGGTCCACCGGCGAGAGGGTATAGATGGTGCTGTAAAACATGTAAATTGATACCGACACTTAAACTGTATAAAGACATGTTCAAAGGAAGGTTTTTAACGATAGTTGGGCAGAGGGCTGCAGAATCCAGAGCTAGGCGGAAGAGGGGAAGTGTATGGATAAACTACTGGATACCCGACTGTTTAAATACAACGCCCATCAACAACTGGACTATGCTCCATGTCTGGCTGTACATATTTTCAAGGAAACTTGAAAACCTAGTAAACCCGTTATACTTTAAAGGATTGGATAGAATTGGATGTTATACTTGTCCCTACTGTAATCTGGCTGAGTTTCAAGAAGTTAAACGTCTCCATCCAGAACTATGGGATCGATTAAATGGGGAGGTTGAAGACTGGGCCTTTAAAAACGGTTTTAGCAATGATTATGTGAAATTTGCCTTATGGAGGTGGAGGAGAACCCCTAAGAAGATTGAAAAACTCATAAAGTTATCGTTCAAGGACACTATCCGTACATCTCTTAAAATCGAAACAGTTGAAATTATTAAAGATGCTCTAACCGTTATGCTTAATAGCCTAATACCATTTAATAAAGCGCTGGCATTAGCGTCAACAATAGGGGGTCTTGAAAAAACATCCGAAGGAGTATTAAAGTATAGAGAAGATGGTGTTTCAATAAGATTGCACTCTAATGGTGTAGTAGAAGCTTATGGTGTTGAAGGCTCCCCTCTCAAGCCTCTAGTTAAAGTATTGGTGCTCTTAGCAAGATCTATACTATGCTCTAAATGCGGCTCATGCATCTACTGGTGCAATAAAGAGGCGGTGAAACTGTTTGACGGCTCTATAACTGTAGACGCCGCACGATGTGATGGATGTGGGTTGTGTTCTGATAAGTGCCCTGCGGCTGTTTACTTTATGGAGGAAAATCTTCCAGTACTGGTTAAAGCCGTTGATTTACGTACCTAGAGTCTAATGGAGATTTTAAAAACTTTTAAGCGAGGATTAACCTAGTAAACTACGTTTAAGTTTAGGGAGATGATATCCGATGTGGGAAATCTTCTGGCTTGGCAGAGCTGGTCAAGGTGTTATAACCGCTGGTCACATTCTATCCGCAGCCGCTATTAAAGAAGGGAAGCACGTTCAAGCGTTTCCACAGTTTGGTGCTGAGAGGCTTGGCGCTCCTGTAAGAGGATACACTAGGATAAGTGATGAACCTATAGAAATTCACAGTTCTATATCTAAGCCTGACGCCGCCGTCATAATGGATGTAAACCTCTTAAGAGACTTAGTTAAAAGCGGAAGCTTACCGGAAGCCAAACTCTTAGTAGTAAATAATGGTGGTGATAAGCAGCTTGCAAAGCAGATCGGAAGCCAAAGGTCGAACGTGTGGACTGTTAATGCTACTGGAATATCTATGAACATATTTGGTAGAGTAATAGTGAATACTCCTATGGTAGGCGCTTTAATCAAAGTCATGCCTATAGTCTCCCTAAAATCGGTTGAAGAAGCCATTATGGAGAGGTTTAAAGGTGCTTTAGGTGAGAGGAATGTTGAAGCAGTACGTAAGGCATACGAGTCTGTGGAGGAGGTTAAACCATGAGCAAATATGACGTAGTAATGGGAGCGATAATACCTAAGCCTAGAAGCTCTATTGAAAATAAAACTGGCGGATGGAGGACTAGAAAACCGGTCATAGATGTGCAGAAGTGTGTAAACTGTTTAATATGTTGGATCTACTGTCCAGACACAAGTATTATCAGACTTGAGAAGTATGTTGCAGTAAACTACGACTATTGTAAGGGATGCGGCATATGCGCTGAAGAATGCCCCAGAAAAGCCATAACGATGGTAGAGGAGGGTTAACAGATGGTTAGACGCTTAGGTTTAACGGGGAACGAAGCAATAGCGTATGCCGTTAAACAATGCGATGTAGGCCTCGTATCTGCCTATCCGATAACGCCGCAAACGATAATAGTTGAGAGGATAAGCGATTACGTTGCCAATGGGGAAATAGATACAGAGTTCGTATGTGTGGAATCTGAACATTCAGCACTTTCAGCATGTATCGGTGCTAGTTTAACCGGTTTAAGAGTGTTCACTGCTACAGCTAGCCAAGGCTTAGCCTTAATGCATGAAGTTCTCTACGCGACTTCTGGATTAAGATGTCCGATAGTCATGGCCGTGGCCAACAGAGCTCTATCTGCACCGTTAAACATACACGGCGACCACTCGGATATGATGGGCTCTAGAGACTGTGGTTGGATTCAGATATTTGCAGAGAATGTTCAAGAAGCCTACGATTGGACCATTCAATCGTTTAAGATAGCTGAACATCCTGATGTCCAACTTCCTGTAGCTGTGAATATAGATGGATTCACTTTAACCCACTGCTTAGAAGACATAGAGGTTTTAGAGAAGGAGGACGTTGAAAAGTTTCTACCCCCTAGAAAACCGATATATCGTATAGACCCTGAGAAGCCTATGACCTTTGGAGCATGGGCTATGCCTGAGTATTACTACAAGTTTAAACTTCAACAGCAGGAGGCTATGGAAAATAGCATTAAGGTGTTTAAGCAAGTAGCTGATGAATACGGTAAACTTACTGGTAGAAATTATGGAGTAATTCAAAGCTACGGCTTAGAAGGATCAAAGGTAGCAATTATGGCTCTTGGAAGCACATGTGGAACGTTAAGACACGTTGCCAAGATACTTAGGGAGACTAAGGGGCTTAAAGTAGGGGTCATAAAACTCTGGCTTTACAGACCAATACCTGAAGACGACTTTATATCAACCGTTGAAAACGTAGAAACTCTAATAGTTTTAGATAGAGCATTAAGCCCTGGAGCTGTATTCGGACCCCTTGGAAGCGACGTAGCTTCAATGATCGTTAAGCGTAATTTAGACTTTAGGCTTCTAAACTACACCTATGGTCTGGGTGGAGATGAAGTTTCCATGGATCTCGCTGACAAGCTTCTTAGATTGGCTGTGAAAGTAGCGGAGGGCGTTAAACCTACTAGTTTAACTGGATATTTGAGGGAGGTTGTGTGAAATGGTTACGATAAGAGAAGTCCCATTGGGAGAGTATTGGGGGCCTGGACATAGTGCATGTGCGGGATGTGGTCCATCGATAACCATTAGGTTGATACTTAAGGCCTTGAGAAGACCAACAGTAGTAGTTACGCCGACCGGATGTATGGAGATCGTTTCAAGCTCCTACCCGCAGACCGCTTGGGGTATACCATGGATTCATGTGCTTTTTGAAAACGCCGCTGCTGTAGCTTCGGGAATAGAAGCCGCGTATAAGTACATGGCTAAAAAGGGTCTCCTTGAGGAGAAAGTTGATGTAGTTGTGATAGCTGGTGATGGAGGTACCTTCGACATAGGTATACAGGCGCTTTCAGGCGCTTTAGAGAGGTGGCATAAATTCACATACATATGTTACGATAATGAAGCCTACATGAACACTGGGATTCAGAGGTCTAGTGCCACGCCGAAGGGTGCGGCGACAACTACGAGTCCAGCTGGAGAGGTTATACCCGGTAAGCTAGAGTATAAGAAAAACCTGATAGAGATAGCTGTTGCCCATCACATACCATATGCCGCTACCGGTACGATAGCCTACTGGAGCGACTTGATGGAGAAGGTTCGTAAATCCTTGGAGGCTGACGGACCTGCTGTACTACACTTCCTAGCTCCATGTCCGTTGGGTTGGAGATTTGACCCATCTCAAACCGTTAAATTATCTAGACTTGCCGTTCAGACTAGGTACTTCCCAATCTACGAGGTTGAAAATGAAGTTTACAAATTGAACGTTAAAGTCGCTAAGCCTCTACCTGTCGAGGAGTTTCTAAAACCTCAGGGAAGATTCAGACACCTATTCACGCCGAAGTTTAAACATGTCATAGAAGATATTCAAAAAAATGTAGATGGAAACTGGAAGAATCTTCTGGAGAAGTGCACTGTGGAAAAATAAAGGTTAGGTTTAATCTGAAGTCTCCTCTTCTTTTTCTCCTGGAGGCTTTGGCGGTTTTTCTTCTTTAATCTTGCCAGCTGCTATGACATCGTCTATTCTAAGTATGCTTGTTGCTGCTTCAACTGCGGATTTTATGATCTGCTCTTTAACGGCTAAAGGCTCTAAAACCTCAAGCTTATGCATGTCTGCAGTTTTTCCGTTTAAAACATCTACACCATACCATATATTGCCTTTTTCATGAATTGTTCTAAGCTCTACGATGGCGTCGATAGGCTCTAAGCCTGCGTTTTCAGCTAAGACCGACGGTATGACCTCTAAAGCTTCAGCGAACTTGAGGACTGCAAGCTGCTCTTTACCCGATAAGCCTTCAGACCACCTTCTGATTCTTAAACTCAACTCGAGTTCCGGAGCACCACCACCAGCTACTATGGCAGGGCTTTGTACGGCATCTTTAACAACGCAGAGAGCGTCGTGAATACTCCTCTCAGCTTCTTCGACGACCTTATCGGCTCCACCCCTTATTAGGATTGTGACGCTTCTAGGATTCTTACAACCTTCTATGAAAACCCATTTGTCTTCTCCCACTTTACGCTCTTCAACTAATTTAGCGTAGCCGAGGTCTTCAGGCTTCAAATCCTCAATATCTGTGACTATTCTAGCCCCTGTAGCTCTTGACATCTTCCTCATGTCTGATTCTTTAACCCTTCTAACGGCTAGTATCCCTCTCTTAGCTAGGAAGTGCTGAGCCATATCGTCTATACCCTTCTGACATACTACAACATTAGCACCCGTATCCGCTATTTTATCAACCATATTCTTAAGCATCTTAGTCTCCTGTTCGAGGAAGGCTCTTATCTGGTCTGGCCTCTCTATCTGGATTTTCGCATCTATCTCAGTCTTCTCTATTTCAAGTGGGCAGTTTAACAGAGCGATTTTAGCCTCCTTAACGGTTTTAGGCATACCTGGGTGGACAACTTCCTTATCTAACACTATACCTTGAATAAGCCTTGTAGCTGTTATATCTTCCCCGGCTTTCTTCTCAACCTTTATATCGTCTAAGTCGACTCTATAGCCTTCCTCATTCCTCTCAGCCACTTGTAGAATTGCATTCACCACAAGGTCAGCTAGAAACTCCTTGTTTTCAGCTATAGCTTTTGTACCCAAAGAGGTCATAGCTACTTTCTTCAAAACTTCCCTATCCTCAGAACAAACCTTAATAGCGATTTCTCTTAAAACTTCAAGGGCTCTGTTAGCAGCAGCTTCATAGCCTTCAGTTATAACGCTTGGATGAATGTTTAAATCCAGTAAATCTTGAGCTTTTAATAGGAGTTCGCCTGTTAGAACTACTACTGAAGTCGTTCCATCACCAACTTCGTTGTCCGTGGCTTTAGCTATTTCAACCATCATTTTAGCCACGGGGTGTTGTACATCCATCTCTTTAAGAATAGTGGCTCCGTCATTGGTTATCGTAACATCTCCTAGGCTATCTACAATCATCTTATCCATGCCTTTAGGACCCAGGGAAGTTTTAATCATTTCTGCAACTGTTCTGGCAGCCATTATATTAGTTGATAGAGCTTCCCTACCCCTCGTCCTAGAAGTCCCCTCTTTAAGGATTAATACTGGTTGACCGCTTTCAGTAACAACCGGTATTGCTTCCATAGATGTCATAAGTTCTATCACCTAAGACTTCAGAGAAGAAAAAAGAGAAATATAAAGATTTATCCAAAAAGACCCATATTCTTCAATAAAACTTCGGGAACTCCTCCCTTTTTTACTTTTTTCTCAGCCCTAATATGGTTGACATTTTAATTCCCAGATGTAATAATTGGGTATCGAATTATACATCCATCTGTCAGTTGATGTTTAACAATAGAAGCTTGGTTACGTAAATAATTCTACGGAGAGATAAACTCTACTATCTATACTCTTCCCTATCTTTTCTCAGTTTAGACTCTGTTTTCATAGGAACTGTTTTAGATTTTGAAAGTCTAAATTTATATCTATCTCTTTCAACTTCTATTCTCAGAGGTACGTTTCTAATAGTTGTTGAAAGTTTTTTAACTGTTTCAAAGTCTATTGGCGTTCTTTTACCCATGTAGGAAATGACGACTTTAACTTCATTAGTCCCGTCTGGAAGCCAAATTCTATTAATAGTCCTTATACTTGCGGGTGCGAGAAGCTCCTCCAAAAACTCCCTAAAGCTACTTCTATAGCTTAAGACTCTAACCTTTTTACTGAAGATTTCACCAAGTTCTCTAATAGCTCTACCGCCTTTAGATATAAGCTTAGCAACATCCTTCTGATCCACCAAGATGGCTAAAACATCGTCGACCATGTAGGCCTTGTAAAACGTAACATCTTGGAGCAGTTGACGATGTTGAGCTTCAAGCTTCAGAAGAGCTTTAGCAACTTCTACATCCAACTCTGAAATGACACCCATTTTAAGCTTCTCTTCACAACTTGAACATAGTGTCCCAGTTTTTAAGTCGAAGAGGCATACTGGTGTCTTGACCACATCTATCTACCTTCTATAATCTCTTATCTTACTTATGAGAATATTTTTACTCGATAAATATGTTTCGCTCAAATCAACGAATTGATAGAGCTTAGCCGGTCGTTCCATCATCAGAACTCAGCTCTATATTAAAAACATCACAGCCCCAAACATATATATTAGAAACTGGTTAAAATTAATTTTACAGCATACTTTCTCTCAAGCTTGAAAATGGTTCAGAGTCTGCTCGCTGTATTCATCCACAGAAGTGTCGTTAGACAGTGTCGCTCATCATCACCATAATTTCCAATGTCATCACATACTTTTAACTTTTATTGTTCTCTACGTTTAACCACTTCCTTCCAAAAAGTTTGTTACGTAATTAAAAACTCACCATCTTCAGAGTACCTTAAATATATTGTCAGATAGGAGGGGTCGAGAAAGATTCTTAAAAGCCTCATCCTCCAGACCGACCTTGGAAACGAGTTTTGCTGCTAGTTTTCTAACCCTCTCAACCAGTTTAAGAGTTCTTCGGCATCCAATCCTCTTTGTAAAGAAGCTTTATTCTCCTTGAGGTCTACGATTACGTAGTTATGAGGTTTAATCCCAAGTTTTTCCCTCAAAGTCTTGGAGGGAGCACTATCTACCCCTTAAGTCCAACTTTCAATCTAAGCTTAACCATAAGTATCACAAAGTATTACTATTAGGTTTAACAACCTCACTCTATTCTATTCATTAAATTAGATACGTACAAGTTGAAATACCTAATCGCAGTATTTGAGAAGGCTTTTAACCTATTAAAAACTATTCTTTATAGGGGTTTAATGGATTCTAGAGAGAAGATAACTCTTCTTGGAGGGGGAAGCCCCTTCATCCCATCCATGATTTACGTGATGCTTGAGAATAAAGAGGTTCTCGAGGACAGTGAAGTATGTCTTATGGATATAGACTCTACACGTCTTCCGTTGCTGACAAAACTAGCTGAGGAATTTTCTAGAAGAGCGAATGTTAAAATGACGTTTACTTGGACTACAGATCCTAGGGAGGCTCTTGATGGAGCTACGTTTGTTATGCCTGGTTATAGAATAGGCGGTGCGAAGCATATGATGTTTGATTTCGAAATACCGATGAAGTATGGAATATGTGGCGATGAGACTGCTGGTCCCGGAGGCACGTTTATGGCTCAATGTACTATTCCGACTACTCTTGAATACTGTAGGATGATAGAGGATTTATGTCCAGATGCTTGGGTTATAAGCTACGTTAATCCTACGAATTTCGTAGCAGATGCCGTTCGAAGAGTAACGAAGGTGAAGTTTATCGCCATTTGCGACTGCTTCGCCGGCTTCGCTATGAGAACTCTCCCCGTGTGGTTGAACATGCCTCCGTTCGAGAGGAGATACTGCGTTAATGAAGATATAAGACCGCGTGCAATAGGCGTAAATCATAACACTTGGCTTGTAGACCTTCTAGTTAATGGGGAAGATGGCTATCCCTTACTCAGAAGTATACTTAGAAAATACAAGGAGAGTAGAGAGAAGGGCGTTCCAGTGTCTTTCCGAGGACCAGACGATTTTACAATGCGTCTCTTTGAAACATACGGCTATGTAAACATCTGTGCATATCACTGTCACATGTACTGGGAGCACAATAAAGCTATGGAGATTAGGAAGAGAATACCTGAAGCGTCTCTATTGGGATAGTCTAAGTCGGCTTGGGACTTCGTCAACGAAATGCTTGCTGGCGCCGACTACGATTCTAACCGCCCAGAATATTGCTTCCACTTACACCACGCTAGACATGCTATAGGGATAATGGTCAGCATTATCGCCAACGAGGGACGCGAATGGGGAGGCATAAACTTTCCAAATAATGGCGCCATAGGAAATCTACCTAGGAACGCCATAGTGGAAGGTCTATGTATAGTTGATAGAAGAGGAATAACGCCAATAGTCGTAGGAGATCTTCCAAAACCATTACTAGGACTTACACTGCATACTTTAAACTGGCAAGAGCTTACAGTAGATGCAGTTCTTACAGGAGATAAAGCCCTCTTATATCAAGCTCTTCTGGCATGTCCCTATGTTCACGATATGGAAGCCGCTAGAAAGATAATGAACGATCTTCTAATAGCTCACGCAGAGTTCATGCCACAGTTTAAGAAATAGCCGTAAGCAATTTGAAAAGAGGTCTTCAGAAGATACTATTTGAACGTTATATCTCCAACTATTTTTAAACTCTTTCTATATATAGTCGTCTACAAGTTAGAATTGTTAATTTAACCGTTAAATATAAATAATTCCCTAAGATAACTTAATTTACGGTTGAAATGTCAAGGGAAGTAGTTAAGGAGAAGTTTCCATGGTTGCTTGTGATACTTGTACCGCTCATTTTAGGCTTCATAGGTCCCATATGGCAGTTGCTCATAGGCAGCTTCCCCTACTGGATTGCTAATGCATTAGGAGAATCTGTCTGCCACATAGGGTTAACTACAGCGCCATTTCTGACTCTTCTTGTAACAGCTCCGCTCTATAGGATTAAGTCTTTAAGAGACAGACTAGGCATTAAAACTCTAGCATACTTATACATAAGCTCTTTAACGACATCATATTTTATCCACTATCCATGGGCATTATGTACGCACTACATGTATGCGCTCAGAATCACATTGCGTGAACTTGCAGATATGGTTATACCGACCTTTATGGCTCCTCCATATGAGGTTGCTATTCTACTATCAGAAGGTGGTCCAATAGATTGGAGTGCTTGGGCAACACCGATCACTTGGTACTGGCTTCTCAACGTAACTGTAAGCTTTTTCATGTTATCGTTGGCTACTCTATTTAGAAGGCTCTGGATAGATATTGAGAAGGTTCCGTTTCCACACGCTTTAGTCGCATATGAACTAGCTGAAAATAGTACCGCGGAGAAGGGTTGGAGTAGATTCTTCCTAATAGGAGTAGTCTTAGGTCTGGCTTTCCAAATTCCAGTAACCCTTACAGGAATATTTCCATGGTTCCCAGACATCTACGGCGTCAACTATAGATCATGTCCTATGTTGACCCGATGGTTTGGCGGCGATGAACCCATGGGCACTATACCAGGTATGATGAGTATGACGTATAGTCCTACAGCAGTAGCAATAGCTTATATGGTTCCTCTACATGTACAGTTTAGCACGTGGTTCTTTGCCTTAATGTACATAATAGCTGTTCAAATATCCTACTACATGGGCTATTATACTGGAATAACGGGTATAGGTACGTGTGGTAGGTACTGGTGCAGTCCATCTCCATCTACAGATCCGCCTCTTAAATTTATGGCTATAGCCGTAGGTGCTCTCATAGCATTAGGTATTATGCATTTAATACTTAACAGGCGATATCTTACTGAAACGTTTAAAGCAGTGTCCATAGGCTCTGATGAATTTAAAGAAGAGGCTATGAGTTACAGAGCATGTTACATGATGCTGGCTATTGCCCTCATAGCTTCCACGGCGTTCTGGATGTGGTCTACTATGTCGTTTTTAGATGCATTGGTTATGGCTCTAACGGCTTTTTGCATATGGTATCCAATGAGCCGTCTTTTTGGATTAGCTGGAGCATACTGGAGAAGCGTCGATAAAGGTTTCGTCTTCTTTAGACTTCTCTATCCGACGTGTCATGATCCACCGACAACTCGAGAATTCCTAGTGTTCAGAATGTCCACTTTCCTATCAGATACTCCATCATATCCGTGGGGTGGTGCAGCCATTTCATCTTTCACCTCTTATAAATTCGCCAGCCTTGCTGGTTTAAGTGCAAGAGACACATTTAAAACTCTAGCCATAGCTTTTCTAATAGCACCTCTAGTGTCGAACGTTGCACTCGTATGGATTCTACATACAGTAGGCGGTAGACGTATAGGAATATGGTCGAGTTGGTATCTAGGAGGGACTTGGGCCTTAACTGGCGTATCTACGGGATGGATTACACTACCGGCTCGTGATCCTTGGGTTGAATATAGTATAATAGGTGCTATAGTAGCGATTGTTCTCAGCTTGCTTCACGCTAGATTCGTATGGTTTCCGCTTGAACCAATCGGCTACATACTGGGTACTACATGTGCTTCAGCCTTATTTGGGCTATGGTCTGCGTTTCTAGTTGCATGGATACTTAAAATGATAACTCTACGAATTGGAGGAGCTAAACTCTACGAAGGCTGTGGTGTTCCAATAGCCTCAGGTGCCGTAACAGGATGCATGATAGGAATGATACTAGGCGGAATAGTATGGATAACGAGATTCTTCATACCATTCTAAATAAACCCCCACCATTTTTCCTCCTGTAACCTCTACGTAAGATGATTTTTTAATGTAAATTCACGGTAAAACCTTTAAAGGTCTTACATTAAATTTTCAAATCAAAATTGTCCACTAGAAGTTTTAACTCTAAAAATGATAGAGCCGTAAAGGTTTGGGAAGAGCATGTTGTTAAGCCCACCTACAAGATATTAAGGGAGGACAATCTTCCATATTTTATGAGTAAACACTACCCTTATACTAGGCTAGACTTCTTCGATACAAAACCCACCCCGGTCAATTATAGGGAAGTCGTTATGGAGAATGAATACCTCAAAATATCCGTTAGACCGGAGCTTGGCGCCCGCCTATTCTCAGCATTTGATAAAATATCTGAAAATCAAGTATTCCACTACGTTGACACAATTAGACCCTTCTTAATAGCTCAAAGGGGTGCATGGATTGCAGGAGGATTAGAGTTTAACCTATGCCAACATCCAAGCCATACAGCAGACAATTTTTCACCAGTCGATTACGTATACGTCGTACATGAAGATGGAAGCGCTTCAATATTGATAGGCAGCCTCATACTGTACACCAACGTAAGATACTTGGTCGAAATGACTCTAAGACCTAAAACGGCTAGGATAGATATTCGCGTAAAAACTTTCAACACGGACCTTATTCCTCAGAGGTACTACTTCTGGTCTAACGCCGCCGTCTCTGCAAGCGAAAAGCTTCGCTTCTTCTACCCGGGCTCTCTTTCAAACATAGGTAAATTCCCGGCGAATGAGGAAGGCGTTGACTTAAGCTGGTATGTGAACTACGATAGACCATTAAGCATATTCATCATAGATTCTGAAGAAGACTTTTTCGCAGCGTATGACTATAAGTCTTCCAGAGGACTGGTTCACTATGCAGATCACAATATTATCCTCGGGAAGAAGATATTCAGCTGGGGGCTATCTGAAGATGGTTTATTCTGGAAAAACCTCCTATCGGATAAAGATATACCTTACGTAGAGATTCAAAGTGGGCGTTTTCTAACGCAGGGGATTGTTGAGCTTATAGATCCACTGAGCTTCGAATCATGGGAAGAATACTGGTATCCAGTTCGAGATATGAATGGGATAACATATGCCAATGAAAAAGCAGCAATCTACGTGAATGAGGAAAATAAAGCTGAGCGTAGGCTTCAGATCAATGTATGCTCAACCATATCATGTGAAGCTAAACTCGTATTGTATGCAGACGGAGAGAAATTCTATGAAGAACTAGTAGAGCTTCTCCCTGAGAAGACGCTTAAGAGGAATATTAAAGCGCCGCCCGGAAAATTGCTGCTTAAAATAATTGACTTAAACGGAAGGGAAGTGATTTCATGGGACTTTCGAAGTTACAAGATAAAACCGCATGAAGCCCCATCTTGGATCAGAGAAGTCCCGAATTGGAATTGGAATAATGCCGTTGAAGAGCTTTGGCTGAAGGGGGTTGAATCTGCGAAGAGGGAGACGTTTCTTAAAGCCGAAAGATACTTCACGTCTTCTTTGGAGAAGGATGGTGTCTTCTCTAAAAGCTTATGTTCTCTAGGTCTTTTACGTTATAGATCGGGTCTATACGATGAAGCCGCATCCCTCTTTCAGAGGGCATTGACGAGAAATCCATACAATGAAGAGGCGCGTTATTACCTCGGTTTAACTATGCTTGTTTTAAATAATCTTGATGGAGCTGAGAGAGAACTCTGGAGAGTTTCCTCGAAGATAGGCTACAGATCACTAGCTCTATACCTTCTAGGCATCATAAGGATGAGGTTAAAAGCATATGATGATGCCGAAAATCTACTGCGAAGGTCGATACAAGAATGCGGTTACAATTTGAAGGCTCTATGCGCTCTCTCTATGAGTCTTAGAAAACAGGGAAAGCGTGAGGAAGCGTGGAAGGTTTTAGAGGAAGCGTATCATATAATGCCTCTTGACTACTTGGTACTTGCGGAAAGGTATCTTCTATCTTCTGATGAGGAGTTTAAAAGGGTGGTTTTCACAAGTTTCCAGAAGGTTTTGGAGGTGTCAAAAGGTTACATGTTTGCTGGCTTGTTTGAAGATTCACTGACGATATTGAAAGCAGCGCTGGACTATGGTATACGTAATCCGCTAATCTACTATTACATAGGATATTCTTATAAGAAGATTGGTAGGTTTAACGATGCTATAGACTACTACAAATACGGAAGTAGAGAAAACATCGATTATATTTTTCCGCACAGGTTAGAGGATTTGGAGGTTCTCAAAGATATCGTTAGTAGTCTTCCATCGGATCCAACACCGCATTATTTACTCGGCAACGTCTTATTCTATTTGGGACGATTTAAAGAAGGCCTCGAGAAGTGGGAGAGGGCTTACATGCTTGGATTGAGAAGTTCTGTACTTTCACGTAATATTGGATATGCTTACGCTGTCTTGACATTAGACTATAATAGGGCTATTAACATGTACTTGGAGGCTATAAGACTTGAACCTGAAAATCATAAACTCTATGTGGAGCTGGATGAGATTTACTCAAAGATCGGTTACTACACTGAACGTGTTAAATTGCTAGAGAATACGCCTCAGGAAGCCAGGCATAGCGCACTGCTTGCTAGACTTGCCTCAGCATACGTTGACGCTGGAGAATACGAGAAGGCTCTAAATATTCTGTATAACACATTTTTCGAGCCTATGGAAGGTTACTATGGGTTTTGGGAAATTTACGTTGATGCACTTATGGCTAAAGGATTTACACTTTTCAAGAACTGTATGTTTGAAGATGCGGCGAAATGCTTCATAGAAGCTATGAGCTATCCCAAAAACCTCGGTATAGGTGCACCGCATCTAAAATATAGACAAGATTTAATGCAACTCTACTATGTCGGTTTAGTATATGAAAGACTCGGAGAATTTTCTACTGCGCAAAGAATATGGTCTAATGCTCTTCAACGATTTTCTGGGGACCATGAGAATCGCATATTTAAAGCGTTGATTTTACGAAAACTGGGAAAAATCGAAGAATCTGAGCTTATGCTTAGAAAAGTAGTTGACGAAGCCAAGTCAGAATTGGATAGGATGTCTGAGGGATTAGGCGATGAAAATAGCTACTTAGTATATGTACATGGAGCTGACGTTTCATTTGCAAACTTACATTATGTGTTGGGGCTTGGATACATTGCTCGAGGAATGGTGGAAGCAGGGGTCGAAGAGATAGATAAATCGTTGAAATTGACCAAGGTTATTAGACACGCGCGATGGATTAAAGATGGTATGATTCCAATATCGTCGCTTCTCTAGGTATGTAGATTTCAAGTAAGTATCCGTTCAATTATTCTACGATCTTCTAGTACTACCTTAACTACGTTTAAACCGTAGATTTATTGGCTTTCCCTCTGATAGGATCTTCTCCGGTATTCTGTTTTTCCACTTTTCAAGAAACTCTAAGTCTTCTTTCAAATTTCTAAGCTCATCTGGAAGCATTTCAGGAATTTCATCACGTATTGGATAAAATCTATTACACTTAGAACACCATATAAGACCTTCTACGATTTCACCGTCTTCCTTTTCTTCAAATACGAAGAGCTCAAGAGGATGGTGTTTGTCGATAGGGCATGCCAATATATCCATAAGTCTTCTCTTCAACAGATTCACCTCAAATAAATCCTTTCACCTTTATAACCAGATTTAAGTATTGCCTCACATATCTTAAGTGCTTCCACTCCATCATCAGCCGTTAGAAGTAGGCTCTCCTTACCTAAAACAGCATTGATAAAGTGTTTAAGCTCCCTCATTAAAGGCTCTTCCCACTTAACAGTCGGCTGAAGAACTTTTTCAGAATCTTCTATTAAAACTTCTTGAGATATGTAATCTAGCGAAACAGTAGCCTCGCTTCCAGTGATTATCAGAGACCTGATCCTGCGGGGTGTAAGCCAGTTGGCCTCTATAAACCCTGTAACTTCACTTTCAAAGTGGAGAATCGCTTCAGCGTAGTCTTCAAATCTATGCCTGAGACTGCCAACCTTGGCGTAAACGCTCTCAACATCGCCTATGAGGAAACGCATGACATCTAAATCGTGTATAGCAGAATCTTTAACAACACCCACGTCTCCTATGCGTTCAGGCCATCTAGAAACTCTTCTAGCAGTTATAAGTATAATTCGGCCGAGTGCACCGTTATCTATCAATGTCTTAATTCTCCCCACGGCTGGGTTAAAGCGTTCTATATGGCCTGGCATGAGTCTAAGTCCTAAACTGTAAGCTAAATCTCGAAGCTTCTCAGCCTCCTCTAAAGTGCTACATAAAGGCTTCTCCGTTAAACTGTGTACACCATGGTTTAAAACCTCAGATGTTATCTCAAAATGCGTGGTCGTTGGTGTGCATATACTTACAGCATCTGGCTTTTCAACAAGAAGCATCTCCTTAAAATCACTGTATGCTCTACATCCATATCTCTTAGCTACGCTTTTAGATCTTTCACGGTCTATATCGCATACTGCAACAAGTTCAACGTCCTCTATCTCGCTATAGACTCTAGCATGGTTCCTACCCCAGAAACCTACACCTATGACCGCTACCTTAGTCAACAGAATCAGCTCCCACGCCGACGTATATAAGGTTGGCTTTTTCAACTTCTTCACGGTTAAATATTCTGCCGAAGTCTACTATGGCTATAGTCTTACTCTCAGGGCTTCTAAAGTCGCTTAAGCTTATGTTTTTAAATACATCGTGTGGTGTAGCTATGATTACACAATCAACATCTCTGAGAGTCCTCTTAAGGCTTAAAGACGTTTTAAAGCCCATACCTCTAATTTCATCGCGTGTAAAATATGGATCATACACCACCACTTCAGCTCCCCTCTTCAGTAGCTCATTTGCTAATTTAAGACTATAGGAGTTTCTAGTATTTTTAACATTTGGTTTAAAACTTAACCCAAGTACAAGTATCCTAGAGCGTCTAAGAGGTTTCCCAAGCCTTCTTAAAGCCTTAATCACAAGTGCATAACCGTGTTTAAGGAGGATATCATTAACTTTTAAAGTTACTTTGAGCGTACGTAAGCTGAAATTAACGTTTTCAGCTGAATTCTGCAAGAGTTGAGCATCCTTAGGCAGATGACCACCCACACCTATGCTAGGTTTAAGAAGATGGCAGAATGGCTGAGTTGTGGCAGCCTTCAATACTTCAACATAATCTACACCTATTTTTTCACATAAGACCGCTAGCTCATGGCTAATAACCAGTGCGGCAAACCGATAGAAGTTTTCAAAAAGTTTGACAGTTTCAGCTGTTTTAATATCCCTAACTCTAACAATCCCCCCTTCAACAACTGTTTTCAAAACAGCCTCACTAATTGCAAGGCTTTTAGGTCCAACTGCTCCAACAACTCTAGGATAACTTACAAGATCCCTCAGCAATGATCCCTCCGCTCCTCTGAGGGGGCTATAGGAAAAACCGAAGTCTTGCTCAGCCTTTAAATTAGACAATGCCTCAATTCTCTCTTTAACCACTTCTTCAGTTACACCTGGACCAGTTGTACTGCTTTGAATAATAAGACTACCCCTCGTCATACACGTACCTAAATCTTCTGCAATTTTACGGAGGGGGAAGTAGTCTGGAATACCGAGTTGACTTACTGAAGCCGATATGACAATCATGATTATCTCAGAATCGTTAACAGCGGATTTGACATCTGTAGTTGGGTGAAATTTTTCCATCCTAAGCACTTTCTGAAGAAGTGCTCGAAGTCCCGGTTCAGAGTTTGGAATTACACCACGCTTAAGCTTGTCAACAAGTTCTACGTTTGCGTCTACTCCATAAACTTCAACCCCTTTATCCGCGTAAAGGCAAGCTAACGGTAGACCCATAACTCCACAGCCTATTACGCTCAGTTTAAGATTTCCTTTAGTAAGCATCTCAGGAATTTCCTCAGGATTTAGATCCATTATATTAGTCATAAAGGACGACCTCTTCGCGTATGTATTAGTACTCTAAAATTCTAACTATGAGAATTTAAATTATACCCTCTAAGGATTGTTGTGGTTCTAATGGATTGCCGTCGATTTAGAGCATAGTATCGTCACTATAACGTCTGAAAAGGGGATAGAGTTTTCAATACTTCGTTATAACCGTCGAAATAAACTTCATGAAGCAGAGAAACGCATTGACGGAAAACTGAATAATCCAAGGTTGAAGAAAATAACATTCCATCCATTAAAGCACTGGAAGACATCGATAAGATATCGTAGAACCAGAGGCATCCTACACGTCAAGGAATTGCTCGATCATAAGTAGATTGAAAATACAATGATTTATATCATAGTAGAAAAAGTACTGTTTCAAATCAATGATTTTCACTGTAAAGTTGATCAAAGCAAGCTTTAACTACGTGACAACCTTTAACGAGGTAATGCTTTTTAGAAAGTGGAAGCGAAGGTTTCACTGAAAATATGAGAGTTTTACTTGACATTTTAACGCCAAAGCAATGTAGATTTTTCTCAGTTTTGGGAAGAGAGCTTGAGAAACGGAGTTTCGAAGTCTATAAAACGGCTAGAGTATTTAGGGAAGTTGTTGGACTTTTAGAAGCCTTAGGTGAAGAGGCCTACTTAGTAGGTAGATATGGCGGGGCAACGCTTGAAGGAAAGCTTGAAGCCAGTTTGAAGCGGATGATAGAACTTAAGAAGGTTTTCCAGAAAATTAGACCTAATCTAGTTGTATCCTTCTCCTCTCCAGAAGCATCTAGAGTAGCCTTCGGGCTAAATATACCTCATGTAGCTGTAAATGATAGTCCACATTCAAACGCTGTGGCAAGACTATCAATTCCACTGTCTAAAATGCTGTTCACACCTTGGATTATACCTAAGAATGCTTGGACAGTATACGGTATAGAACCTTCTAGGATTTTTAAATATAAGGCTCTAGATCCAGCTGCGTGGCTTAAGAATTTTAAACCGGATCTAAATATTGTTAAATCATTGGGGCTATCTAAGGAGAAGCCAATAGTAGTATTCAGGCTTGAAGAAAGCCAAGCGTCGTACATACTTGGCATGGGCGGTCTCGTCGAAGAAATAGCTTTAAAAGTCATTCAAAGATTTGACATTCAACCAGTTATAATGCCTAGATATGAGGAGCAATTGCAGAAAATCTTAGAAAAATTTAACGTAAAGGCTCTAGTATTGGAAAAAACAATAGATGCCGCAAACCTATTGTGCTCAGCTACGGTGTTTGTAGGAGGTGGGGGGACTATGAACTCTGAAGCTGCTTTGTTAGGTGTTCCAGTAATTTCATGCTACCCTGGTGAAGAAACATACGTTGAGAAATTCCTTATAGGTAAAGGTTTCCTATGTAAAGTCTTCAACTCAGAAGAAGCTTTAAAACTTATAGAGCGTTTTCTAAAGTTTCGCGAAAAGGTTAAGTTTGAGAGAAAAGCTAGAAAGCTTTTAGCTTCTATGGTAAATCCCGCAGAGTTTATAGCGGAGAAAATTGCTCAAACTTTTTCCCATGAATCTTCTTCTCAAGTTTAGCCTTTAAGCCGCTTGGCTTCCCATAAACTTCCGTCAACCCCTTTCTAATGGATTCTAATATGTCCTCCATGCCAGTTGAAGATGTTTCAACGACAGTATACGCATATCCTATTGTTCTGGGTATGTGGGAATCGCTTCCAGCAGTCATTGGTATGTTGAATTTAAGAGACACTATTATATTAACTCTGGATGATATTGGGAAGAGAATGGTACCTGAATTTAAGGCTTCTATAGCATCCAACCCTGATTGTCTGATTTGGAGTGTAAATGAAGGGATTAGCGTTCTAGGGAAAGGATGTGCTAAAACTGTAACTGCCCCAAGCCTCTTAGCCTCCTCTAGAACTATCTGTATATGTTTTAAGCCGGGTTTAAGCCTCCACTGATCTGCCCCTAAAACCAATACATGACCTATGGGTGTATTTACCTCTAAACCAGGTATGATAAGAACACCCCTCATAAAACCCCTAACCTTTGAAGGTGCCTCATGTTCAGTTAAGGCAAGACCATTTAAGCCTTTAACCTTAGCCTCAATTAGAGCTTCATCAAGTCTGATCAAAGAATCTCCAGAAGCATTAGTGTGAACGTGAAGATCCAGTTTTAATTTCATGCTTAATCCTCAATTTTTCAAGTTTATTTATTTCAGATACGATATCTTCATCTCGAATTTTTCTAAATAAAGGTCTGGGTTTAGAAACTCTATGTCCGGGCTTAAGTATCTCTTTAAGAGAATTCCACCTTACTGAGTTTAAGTCCTCAAGTATATTAAGCATGCGTCTAATCTCGGTTGCTGTAAACGGTAGGTATGGTATTAACAATATTGAAATAGCGTAGACTATTTGAGAAGCTACGTAGAGTGTTGATGACGCGGCATCGGCGTCGTTCCAAGGCGTCTTAACGTTCAAATAGCTATTTCCAAGAGATGAAAGCTTCATAATCTCCTTAAGACCTTTCTTAAATTCAAACCGCTCGATTTCCATCATTACTTTTTCGGCAGTTCTATTTATTTCACTGAGTATTTTCTTATCATATTCATTCAATTCGTCTGGTTCAGGAACGATTCCATTTGAAAGTTTGTGAAGAAGTGTTAAAACTCTATTTACAAAATTCGCAAGATTTGCGATAAGCTCATTGTTTACCTTTGCTTGGAAATCTTTCCATTTAAAATCCGTATCTCTATGTTCTGGAGCTATTACTACAGCGTAGTACCGTATCATATCTGGATGAAATTTCTCAAGCATTTCATGAAGCCATATTACCCATCCTCTGCTGGTAGAAAGCTTCTCCCCTTCGAGATTAACGAACTCGCTTACTACAACGTTTTCCGGTAGAACATAATCTCCATAGGCGATTAGAAGAGCTGGAAAAAGAATCGTATGGAAGAATAAATTGTCCTTACCTATAAAGCAGTAGAGTTCCACATCGCTTTTTTTCCAGTATTCAACCCACATTTCAGGCTTATTATGCTCAACAGCCCAGTGTTTTGTAGCAGATATGTAACCTAAGAGGTTTTCAGCCCAGTTGTATATAACTTGACCTTTAGCTTTCGGAAAAGGGGCGGGCGGACCCCAATCGTAGTCTCTAGTTATGTCTTTATCTTTTAAACCCTCCTTCAGAAGCCAAGATAAGGTTTTGTTTAATGTAGCTTTTCTCCAATTGGAGCCTTTAAGCTTTACATACTGTAAAATTTTACCTGTGAGCATCGATAGTTTAAGAAAATAGTGAATGCTTTCTCTTAAAACTGGTTTAGTACCACAGATTGCACATTTGGGATCTATAAGCTCCCAAGCATCGTACCATCTTCCACATTTTTCACAGACATCACCATACTGGTCTGGGGCTCCACAATATGAACATACCCCCTTGACGAATCTATCTGGGAGAAAAGTATTACATTTTGGACAGAAAAGTTGTTTAATGTTTTTCTCATATATGAAGCCTCTATTGTAAAGGGTTTTATAGAATTCCTCGACTGTTTCAAAATGTATGGGTAGAGACGTTCTAGAGTATACGTCGAAGCTTATTCCGAGTTTTTCAAAGACAGTTTTCTGAATGACGTAGTTTCTATCGCACAACTCTTTCGGTTGAATCTTAAGCCGCATAGCCTCTAATATGACGGAAGTTGCATTTTCATCCGTACCGCATACGTATATTGCATCATCGCCTTTAAGCCTTCTATGTCTAACGTATATATCCGCAGGTAGGTATGCTCCTGCTAAATGTCCGAAATGTCTAGGAGCGTAAACATACGGTAAAGCCGCTGTAACCAGTACTCTTTTAGCCATGTTTGTTAATCTAACAGATGGCCGCCTCCTTAAAAGAATTACTTTTAAACGTCCTGAGTTTAAGGAGATGAAATTATTTATCCAAAAATCGACTATTTATTCAAGTTTTAAACTTCTAACGTTAGCGGAAATCCATACTTAATCTATGTGAAAACCTTTTACATAAAGGTTAAAGTAGTGGTTAATGCTTATTTTTCTTGGGCATTATGACTTCAGTAAGCTACGAGGACATGCTTAAAAGAGCTTTATCATCTTTACCTAGGAAACCTCTTCAATCTGAGAGGTTGAAAATTCCATCGGCCGACGTCATCGTAGTGGGAAACCGTACTCTAGTGCGAAACTTTAGAGAAATTGCATCGATCATAAATAGGGACCCAGAGCATTTATTAAAATTCCTCTGCAAGGAGGCAGGTTCAGCTGGCACTTTGAAAGACGATATAGCTGAAATACATGGAAGGTTCGATAGATCTACATTAAACAAGCTTATAGAGAGATACGTACAGAATTTTGTACTATGTAAGGTTTGCATGAGACCTGATACGCATCTCAAGAAATACGGACGCTTTCTCTACATAGAGTGCGACGCGTGTGGGGCTTCGTCACCAATAATATCGAGGTGAAATATTTGTGTAGTGTCTACGTTAAAGTTCATAGATTTCAAGGTTATGTGCTTGTAGCTGTATGTGATGAAGAGCTTCTTGGGAAAATTCTAAACGAGAGGGATATATGCTTCGATGTTAGCGAAAAATTCTTTAAAGGGCTTAAAATGAGTGTGGAAGAAGCTATAGCTCTTATTCGAAATGCCGATACTGCTAATTTAATAGGTGTTACGATTGTGAATAGAGCTGTGGAAGAGAGGCTTGTACATCCAGAGGCTGTTGCGAATATAGCTGGCATACCTCATGCTCAAATAGTTAAGCTTTAATCTAGGTGCTTCTTATGAAGGACTACGCGGCTATTACTCTGAAACCGCTCTTCCCAGAACCTGCACTTCTAATTCAACGTGAAGATTACACAGTTTTAACCGTGGCGGACCTTCACATAGGCTGGGAAAGCTCTTTATCCGATTATGGAATATATATTCCATCTCAGACTAAGAGGCTTTTAAAAAAGCTAGTGGAATTATTGACGACGCTTAAACCTCAAATACTCATACTTTTAGGTGACGTTAAACATGCTATTGTAAAATTTGAGAAAACCGAGTGGGTAGACGTACCCGAGTTTCTTAAGACTACTAAGAACTTAGTTGAAAAGGTGGTTATAGTTCCTGGGAATCATGATGGAGATTTAGAAACCTTAACACCGGAAGGTATTGAAATAGTGGAATCTGGTGGATTAGCACTCTGGGATGAAGTGGGTTTTTTCCATGGACATTCTTGGCCTAAACCTGAGCTTTTCAAATGTCAAACTCTCGTTATAGGTCATATACATCCAGCCATAGCTTTTAGGGATAGGTTTAACAGTAGATTTCTTAAAAGAGTCTGGGTTAAGGCTCATATAGAACCTGAGCGTTTAAAACAACATTTGAGTAAGAGAATTAAAACTAACAATTTTAAGCTTCGTTTTAAGAGATTGATAATAATGCCTAGCTTTAACGATTTCATGAGAGGGCAAGCTATAAACGAAGACGATTTTGAGGAGACGGCCATTGGAGCGATAAGCCCCATACTGAGAACTGGTTGCATAGACATGAAAAACTCTGAAATTTATCTGTTAGATGGCATATATGTAGGCTCATTTAAGGATGTTAGGGAAATCACTCGTACACCATTACTTTAAAAAGTTATGAAATTATGGTAAGTACTGAGATAGGGTTTTCTTACCTATTAGAAGTCCTTTACGGAATCCCTCAGCGTCTTCGAAGAATGGGTCTTCATGTTCTATGCTTAATACGTAGTCGTATCCTATCTCTATTAGAGTCGCTATGAAGCGACGCCAATCTATGTCTCCTAGACCTGGTATTCTAAACCTCCACCATCCGCTGCCCGTATACCCTACGTATGCTAGTCTACTTTTTATCACTTCTGTGTCTTTACAGTGAGTGTGATAGATTCTTCCACCGAACTTCTTTAATACTGCTATATAGTCTATGAATTGGAAGACGAGATGTGAAGGATCGAATTCAAGTCCGAAATACTTAGATTGAACTATTTTAAACATTTCATCCCATACGTCCGGTCTATAGGCGATATTCGCCATACAGTTCTCTATTGCAATCTTAACGTCGTGTTTTTCAGCATAATCTACAAGGCTTGGAAAGACTTCGGTAAAGGCTTTGATGTTTGCACCAATACCTCCCGGTACCATGCCAATCCAAGTAGCTACTACTGGTATTTCCAGTTTATTAGCCATTTCTATAATTTTCTTTAAATGTTCATTTCTGGTCTGTCTAGCTTGAATGTTTAAATCTATATGATTAACACACCACGTTAAGCAAGATACTATAACGTTTGACTCTTTCAGCGTTTTCTTTACTTCAGCAACATAGTCGGCGTTATTGACCTTAGTCGGGTCTATTAAAGGGCTACCTGGCTCTGAGGAAACCTCGATGGCTCCGAAACCATTCTCTTCAGCCCACTTAAGAGTTTGAGTTAAATTTCCAAGCTGTCCACCTGTTAAAAAACCTATTCTCATATGTATCACTAAAACGTAGATAGTGCAACTCTTATATTTAGTCTTCCTCGCGAATACTTGATTCAACAGTTATAAGGGAGTCCGGAAACCTCACCTAAACGCATCCATATATTGTAAAAATATAGTTTTCTCATCTATAGTGTGGATCAGTTATATGTTAAGAGTAGCAGGTTTAATAGTCCACGTTTGAAGTTTAGCTAGTTCTACGAGGTTCCAGGCTTCGAAGTCCTTTGGGAAGATTATCCACCTCCAGCAGCTTTTAGCGCCTTCAATACTCACGTAGCTATCCGGCTCAAATCTTCCCTCAATTAGCCTAACCTCTTCAGGTTTTTCTCCTCTGTAGAGTTCCATATATAGTTCTGCTTCGGAAGCTAGGAAATCAACTGGGCTTACTTTTACACTGTTGATTTCAATAGAGTCTGGAATTCTATTATTTGATTCTATGAAAAGCTTAACATCGTAGGAGACTTTGAGAAACTCTTCAAGCTTAACCATATCTAGAGAATCGGACTTGAAGAGCCTATATGGTCCAAGGGGATAATTATTCTTAACTTTGCTCGGCAATATTCCATTTGTTTTATATTCTGCAAGACTTGCAGTTATTAACCAGAAAATTTCAGAAGCTGAAACATATGCATTGTTAATTTCTCTAAACGATATGCTTATAAGATCAGACGCTAGACAAGCTATTTCATTTTTATTGAAAAACCTGTTTAAAGCGTAGTCTCTAAATAGATGATGTAGTTCGCTGGCGGTAACAACTTCAACAAATGGCTTCGATTTTACATGCTTCACAAATTTATCGAAATCAACATAACCTGCGTCAATCCAATCTCTAGGCTTTAACTCAGCTGGTTTAAGCCAGTTCATAGGTGTATTCAATCCTCCGGAAAAGTTTACGGCATCCCAGAACTCTTTAGTTACTAAAGTACATGGATGATTGAAGACGCTTATAATCCCCCATTTGTCACCATCTAATATTCGTTGGTAAATTTCATTAAATTCGCCGATAGCTTTATCTATAAAACCTGAGATGCCCAGTTCAAAGTTCAACCCTATTACGCCTCCTCTAAAACCAGTCAAATTAAGGATGTTAAGTATACCACAGTACCAGAATGGTCTTCCATAGAGATCTATGAAATCTGTGAGGTCTAGATATGTCGGGATTTCAAGAAGTTTTAAAGCTAAATAGACCTGTGGAGCCCATGCTCCTCCAGGTTGGCCATAGCATGAGGGTATCGCATTGAAAACACGTTTAATATCTTCCACGCCTTCTCTCTCACTTTTTAAGAATTCTAAAGCCCCCTCTTCAAAACCCATATCTTTAAGATACTCAGCGACTGTTGGATGGACTGAGTGATAATTTGTATGGTAGCCTATTTCATGGTGTTTAAGAGCCTCTATAACATCCCATCTCCTTCTTCTCTCAAGAGTTCTAAGCTTCTCGCCTACTAGTTTGAAAACTCCTCTGACGTTGTTTGCGCTAAGTATTTCTGCAAGCCTTTTAAGAGCGTCGTCGCTTTCAGGAGTGATGAAATCTTCACAGTCAAACCAGAAAACGACAAATATTTTACTCAAAACCCCTCCCCGCCATCAAGACTAACATACGATTTATAAGCCTATTATAAACACTATCACTCTACTTAGAAATAGGTGGTTACAATGGGCACCGATATATCTGTTGAAGAAATTCAGGCGAGAATCCGGAGAAGCGTAACAAGAACCATTTGGTATACGTTTATATGCGCCTTTCTACTGTTAACATCGAACTTACTATTTAAAACTGTAATTGGAAGATTTTTCCCATTATTTCTAGAGTACGAAATATACGTCAACGTTGTAATAATCCTTGGCTTAGGATATCTTATAATAAATTCTACGTCGAATGTAATTTATTGGGCTATAAGGAGGAGACTTGACCATGCTATGGCAACACTATTTAGAACTACTATGCGAATAGTGGGAATAGCTACTCTACTAGCAGTATTAACGTCAGTTTTCAACATAAACCCAGCCACTGCATTAACAATAGGTTCTTTCACAGGTATGGTTATTGGTTTTGCTACGCAAACGGTTCTTGGGCAAGCAGTGGCGGGAATGTTTCTCGTCCTCTTGAGGCCCTTCAAACCAGGAGATGTAATAACCGTCGTCGGGCAAAGAGGCATAGTTAAAGATATAGGGATTATGCACACAGTACTGGTATCTGAAGACGGCTCTAATGAAATACTAATACCCAGCAGTAGTATAATTACTGCGATAATTGTAAAAGTTAGAAAACCTAAGACGGAAGACGACTTCGGCTGATAGCCTCCACATACGTGGAGAAACGCTTCTGGTTGTCAAAAATCCATAGCATTATAAATTTTCTCAGGCAGACCTGGAGCCTGCTGATCCAAGTAGTACTTGCTCTTAATAATCATAGCTTTTAAAAGTGCCCTCATATCATCCATACTATTATACGTAAACGGGTCTAATTCTCTAAGCCTTTCCTGCGAAATCCCTTCAACATAAACTGGTACAAGAACTTTTTCACTCCATATAGGGTGCGGTTTGTATTTAACAGCCCCTCTAACCGCCTGAAGTAGAAATAGCTCTGTTTCTTCAATTGTTGGCGACGTACCGCCGACAGGTTTAGGAATACCATTAGGACCTTTTACGAGCTTCGTTCGAGGCATTAGGTACTCTCTATCTCCAAGCTTCTCCTCAACCCATTCATATTCTGCACTTATCTTACCAGTTGTATTGATTAAGTAGATCTCCACTGGCTGTCCCTTGTTTTTCAGCTTTTCTAAATTCTCATAAAACCTAACTATGTGTGCGGTATTAGATACACCCATTGTGAAAGGTAGACAGTACCTACTCTCGTAAATCTCCTTACCAATGGCAGATATGGACTGAGCAGGGTGGCCAACGGTCCTTCCATCAGCCAACACTTTAGCGGCGAAAGCTATATCTTCTATTCGACACCACGCGTAATCATGTATATTTCCCGGGCTTATGAAAACTGCTACGTTTAGAGGGCCGCTGGAATCTATATCGCCATTGAAATATCCGGTATCTTCCAAGTAGAACACGCTTCTAGCGTTTCTATTGGGAAGGCCATAATATTGGAACAGCTTTCCCTCAAAACTCGGGTTTCCATTGAAATCGAACTCAGTATTCTCATGTAAAGCTCTCGGAGAATTTGCAGCCTTCCATATTGGGAATTGAGTTTCATCAATATCTTCTGTTTTGGTCCAAGAGCCTCTTTCAGACCCGTAAACACGGTCTTCGAAGATAGCTACAATATCGTCGTTTTTTATTACTTGGTGGAAAACGTATTCCGTTGGATCTACTCCAAACTTCTCTATGAAGATTCGCCTATTGTACTCACTGAAAACGTACATGCTATGTGTAGATTTTCCAGTTCCACTTAACCCCCAAATACACATTACAATTCTCTTTAGAGAGCCGTCTACCCTCTTAACAGTAAACTCTTTCAGAGAAGCATGCTCACCACATCCGCCCTTCTTATAAACGTAGTAGATCCAATGTGACAATACTCCTTTCTTCACCTCTCCCTGATACGAGCTACATGTAATAATAGTATAGTTGTGAAAGGGAAAGCGGAGTACTCGAAGCATTTGATCAGAACCTGGTACGTTAGGGTTTCCAAGATAATGTGGAATCGCTATGACCATGATTTCTGGCTCTTCATCAGAAGGAGCTGGAAAATTCAACTGAGACCATCTATAGGCTATGTCTGGAAACTGAGGATCACAGTAGAGTCTCGCATGCATTCTAACTGGTGATTTTTCTGAACCAATATAGCAATCCACTTGAATTAGAGGACCTTGCGCTAAAACATGTTCAAGAACCCTCATCATGAGAAACCTATGCTCATCCTTTAATTCTTCATCATTTGTTATTACGACGCTTCCCGCGGCAGATCTATGCCAAATATTTGAAGTCCAACCCCAAGATCCATTTTTGAACTGTACCCCATATAGTTTTGCTCGCTCAAAAAGATCGGGCGGATTATTTAGAATGGCTTTAATACCTGCCGCCTCCTTAAGCTTGAGGATCTTTTTAAATGCCTGTTTAAAGCCTTCAATAGTTATATCCTCCATCTTAATAAGCAACTTTAATCACCTCATGACATAGGTCCTTGAAGAATGTTGAGGTCAGCTTTTGAACAATCATAGGAAGGTGAGAGGGACTCAGCTTATTTATAAGGAGCAGCATATTATCTGTCGTTTTCTTCAGCAGGATGACCCTGAGTTTGATTAAAACTCTAGAAGGAATATTTAAACTTTTTGATATTACTAAGAATAATATTATTCAAATAGTGAAAAATTAAAAATTCTTCAGGATAAATACGTATCATTATAAGGTTTTTTAAATGAAATCCTTAAGATATTTAAGAGATTCTTTAAGGTTTTCAAGCACTCTATCATCATCTTCTTCGAAAGGCGGTATGTACTCAAGCATAAGATAGGTTTCTGATGCACCTGAATCTTCAATGGCTTCAATAACTTTCCTAGGATCTATGATACCGATTCTATTGTAATTTTCCGTGAAAGGCCAATGTCTATCTCCTTTTCCATCAGTCTGTTGCATGTGTATAACTGGTGAAAGTGTACCTAGTTCTCTCAGCCAACTATATGGATCTGCATCTTTGCCGGACACGTTGATTGTACACTGGTGGCCAAGGTCTATTGCAAGCTTAACGGGTGTTCCTCCCCTACCATTTACCATTTCAAGTATACGTTTCGCATCTTCTATTGTCGCAGGTGGCTCTCTTAAAACGGGCATAGGCTCCCACAATAGCATTTTAAGATCCATAGACTTAGCGTAGAATGAGAGGTACTTAACATAGTCCACTAAAATAGACTCTATGAACTTTCTACGTTCCAGCTTTCTAAAATCATTGTAACTCTGAGCTGCAATATGGCCGCCCGTTACATCTACACCCATAAGTGAAGTAACTTCTATAGCTCTCCTATACCAATCTAACGCATCAACACGCATACCGGCATCCGGATGTGTTAGAAGATTCATCGAGTATGCAGCTAAACCAGTAAAAGTTGAATGTATTTTAACACCATACTCAGACGACACGTCTTTAATTCTACGGATCATGTTTGATAAAGCGGGCTCAGAGGTCTTAGGGTCGAGAAGGTCAAACGAAAACTGAACGTTTTCAACATCCATTTGTCTACATATTTCAATCCATTCTTCTGGAAGAGGCCATCTTTTAACAGCCCAACAGTTGTTCCAGCCTAAATATACCTTAACCATTTTAACCACCTAACTCACTAGATTAATCTCTTCTAGTGAATATTAATCCTTTCACTTCCGTTTTCTGAACGACATTACTCTGTTGAAAGCCGTCATATGTTCTTTCGTGAGCTCTATGAGCTTACTGGCAGGATCTTCTGTCTACTATCTCCTCTAACATTACAGATATATTCGCAGGAAAAACCTGGATGAATCTTCCTTTTCGGAAAGGTGAAGGTCTGTGAGAATAGGGTTTAGACGGGAAGACACAATACTTCGTAGATCACACTAGGTACAACACCATAGTTCTTTCATTCAAAGTTTAAAGAGGGCTAGGACCTGTTTAAGGATAAGGATGTTTTAATGGTTATTCTATACTTCGCGTGGGTCGATTCTTTTTATCCCTGGTATGATGTTGAAGACTGTGTCTGTTGATATTATTGTGTGGTCTGGGATTTGATTGAGGGCTGTGGCGGCGTAGTAGGCGTCGAATATTGAGTTGATTCCATACTGCCTTATTAGTGCTAAAGCTAAAAGATCGATTTCATATGTAGTTTCGAGGAAAATTAGATTTTCTATGGCGGTTAAGGCAGCGAATCTAGTGATAAGTTCATCGGTGGAAACGCCTTCCTCCCTTGAAACGTAGTATATTTCGTGAAGACTTTCTCTTGAAGCGTAAACTGCGCCGAGCTCCCCCCTCGCGATTTTCAGCATAACTTTGTTGGCGGTCGGCTTTAACCAATCCTCCTTTTTGATGTAAGCGTATAGAATGTCTGTTTCAATCATCAAAATTGTTTCCTCCTTTTTGCTCGTTTAACAGTGTCTTCTCTAGCGGCTCGCTCCGCCAAAGTCTTCAATTCTCTTCTATCTTTCTCAGTGGCTAACCATCCTCCCGCTTTTTCATGGGGTGTTTTTGGAAGTGGAATTGCAATGAAGAAAGAGCCTGCTGGTATAATTATGGTTCTAGTCTCCCTAATGCCCAGCTCTTTAGGGATAGTCATCCTCCCCCTTTCATCGACTTTAACTACAGCCATAAAATATTCCCAAAATTAAAAATTAAACCCACAAATATAAATTTTACCCAAAAATTTGAACTCTCGCTCTATATTTAGACACGTAATTAGCCGTTTCAAACGATGACAAGAGAATTGTATACTACTCAGCATACCATTGCATAGTCGACAGAACCCTGCAAACCCTTCTCATGGAATACAACTATGACATAAGACTTATGTCCTCGGAATCTATTACGCAGAAAGTCATAAGGCCAACCATGGCTCCTCTGAAGAGACTCAGAACAACTCTATAGAGTCGATGTTGAAAGAAAAGGGGGAGGATTTACGGGAGTGTCGTCACTTGGTCAGGCTTTACTGGGATGTTAAACCTTTAAAAACATCTCTTAATCTACTAAAAGCCTGAAGATATGCCTTGTAAAGTCTATCATAAACCTCTCTATTCTTCGGATTTGGTTTAACTACTTCTGATGATTTAACCCACTCACGAACTACGTCGTAATCTCTAAATAGGTTTGTCCCTACGCCGGCTAAAACAACGTCGCCTAGTGGGGCTCCAGGATTTTCAGCGATGTAGTCCATAGACAACCCCGATACATCAGCTAAAATAGTCCTCCAAAGCTCTGACTTAGCCCCCCCGTCAACTAATATAGCCCTCTTAATAGGCATATCTGCTTCTACAGCTGCATCGACACTGTATTTGAGACCGTAGGCAACTCCCTCTAAAAAAGCTCGGAATATATGGGCTTTACTGTGGTAAAGCGTTAAACCGAGTAAGCCTCCTCTGATATACTCATCCCAATATGGAGCTCTATCACCAATCATCATATGCGGCATAAATATTAATCCATCGGATCCCGGTGGGATCTTCGCCGCCTCTATGTCTAAAAGAGCGTAAGCTGAAAGTTTAAGCTTAGAAGCAGCCTCAGCCTCAACCTGTCCAAGCTGGTCTCTAAACCACCTTATACAATAGCCAGCTGTGGATACACCAGCGAAACTATACAAATACTCCCTATCCCTAGCTACATAAGGATAATTTATGAGTTTTATCGAGATTCTCGGTTTATGGCTTATAAAGCCGCAACACATACTGGTACCCAGCATAAGAGCGAGGTCTCCATCATCTAAAGCCCCTACAGCTAATGCACTGACTGGCGCATCTATTCCTCCCGCGCATACAGAGGTTCCCGTTTTTAAACCCGTGAGTTCTGCAGCTTCCCTATGAACCTCCCCTACTACTTGTTTAGATTCTACGAGCTTCTCTGGAAAGAAACTCCTCTCTATTCCAAGCTCTCCCATAAGTTGTTCTGCAAAATCCTTCTTGTTTATATCTAGTATTCCACCGTAGTTTCCAGCGCTTGAAAAATCCAAAGCTGTTGAACCAGTTAACCTATATATACAGTATCCGTTTGGGGTGATTATTTGATGTATTTTTGACCAAACATTTGGCTCATTAAACCTTATCCAAAGCATTTTAGTATATCCATAGTATGGATCTATAGTATTACCTGTGACTTTAAATATCTTCTCTTCTCCTATATTCTCCCTAATCCACTTACACTCTTCAGTAGCTCTTCTATCAGCCCATATTATACAAGGTCTGAGAGGTCGCATCTCTCTATCGCATGGGATACCACTACCGCCATACAAGCCGCTTATACTTACCGCGGCAACATCCTTTGGATCCACTTTGGAAGCGTCTAAAACCTCTCTTATAGTTTCGCATAAGGCGTTAAACCATACATCAGGCCACTGCTCTGCCCATCCAGGTTTAGGGGTTAAAACTCCGTATTCTCTAAAGGAGGATGCAAGTATTCTTCCCTCACAATCCGTTAGAATTGTTTTCGTACCTAAAGTTCCTATATCTGAACCTATTAATAGGCTCAATTAAACACCTGATTGATATTTCATCTATAACCTCTAAAATCTTTCTAATAACCGGAAAGTTTACTCCCACTTTTCTAATTACTTTACTTAGAGCTCTTACGATATGTACCCGTTTAATTTCATAGGCGATATTTCTTGAACGTCAATTATAAACTCAAAATTTTATAGTGCCTGTTCGTGCTAATACCATTTAAAACTCAATTGATAGTAAGCTTCAAAATGAATGTTTAAGGTGGGTGGAATTAGTATGCCATCTTGAGTTTACCTGTACCGTTTCTACTGCCGTTTTTAAATTGACGGTTTTTCGTCGGGAGGTTAAGGTTTATCAGTTAAGTTTAACTATAAATGTCACAAATATTATATTGAATGGGTTTAGACGAATCTGAAGAAGTTAAACAATTAGCTGAGCTTAAAGTAAAACTGCAGGAGAAGCTTGAATCTCTCAGAGAAGAAGCTAAAACTTTAGAGTTTCTCATATCACTCGTAGATTCACTTCTGGCATCTAAAAGCTTTAGAAGAATTGAAGCACTTCAATTAGCCCAAGCTCAACCCGCTCAAATCGAAGTAGAGCCAGCTTCACGAGTATCTGAAGTATCAGCTCAAGAAACGATTCTTCTGGAGGCGTCGGATGGGGCTCTTTTAGCGAAGATGTACGTAACAGATGGAGGTGCTCAAGTGATTATTGAACCCGGTTTAAATTTATACGTGTCAACACCGCCATTCCAATCTTTCCTAGTTAGTAGAGTGCTTGACTCTATGAAAAGTAAGGACTTGGAGCTTGTTAGAGAAGGAAAGTTAAACCCAGATAGGGTTTTCGATTACGAGTTAAAGATAGAGGGGGATGCCATCAAAGAAATTAAGATAAGAAATTATGGGGATAAGCGTAGGCTTAGAGAGCTTAGAACATCCATTCGATGGACGCTTGAAAAAATGTATGAAAAACTGAAAGTTTGATAGAAACCGTTTCAAATTTAAAATTGCTTTAGAGAAGTCTCATGATTAATCGGAGATTTTCTCAAACCTTACATATATGTTCCGTCTACTTACAGATTCTATGTTTATCATGAGCACTCCCAGTGCTTCTAAGAGAACAGCGTTCGATAGAGGTCCACAATCTACGGGTTCACCTCCCATTTCGTTTATAAGATTCACAACTTTCTTCTTAGCTTCCATAGAATCCCCGCAAAGTAGTATACTAGGCTTTGGTGCGTAGTCCAGACTATCAATAACATGCTGAGATATGTTTTTGAATGAAGCTACTAGACTAACGTTTTCAGGTATGATCTTTCGAAGCCTTTCAGTAGCTGACCCCTCTTTTAAACGTATGAGACTGAAAAATCCATCTTCAGACCGCTTAACTGGGATCGTAACATCTATGAGAATAGAATTTGGCTTAAGGAAATCTCTAATACCTTCTGCAATCTCCACTTGTGCTTTAAAAGGCACGGTTAAAATGACTATTTCAGCTTTGGATACAGCGTCATGGTTTACAGCTCCTTCCACATACGCCTCTTTAAGTGTATTCTTTATGGTTTTAGCCGCTTCTTCCGCCTTCCACTGAAACCTTGAACCTATAACAATGCTTTTCCCTATTTTAGCCAATCTCACAGCTATGGAATAGCCTACGCCAGCCGTCCCTCCGATAATTGCAATATTTTCTCCCATTTTTAACCACCAAACACGTCGTAGACACATATTCCAGATATGGAAAACTTTAACCAATTACTTAATATTTTTATTCCCTGTTTTAGAGTTTTCCTTAAAATAGGATGAACGCTTAAGCTCCCTCTGAATTTATGGATCATGTTAATTGTATTTTTCATGCTTCATAGAAGAGTTCAGAAGTCGATAGCATTATGTATTTTAGCTATTTGCTCTGGATCCACCTTCCACCTTCTATCGTAAGTCATATACCCGTTTAATTCACCCTCTACGTCGTAGAGTTGAGTATAGCAAAAGCCTGCTAAAAATTCACATTCACGTATGGCCCTTACATTCTCCCTATACCTTGTTAGAAATTCGTACTCATCTGTAACCGGAGGACCGTAAACCATAATCTCACGATCTACAACAGGTCTAAATCCTTTGATCCCCCATCCTCCCCACTCGCTTAAAACTATGGGTTGATTATCGTACTTAAAGTCTTCAATAGCTATTCTAAACTCTCTAGGTTCTCCTGTTTTTAAAGATTGAACTCTCTTCAGGAGAACTTCTTTGAAGTACTTACGTCCTCTCCAACCGCTGTAATCGTGAATATCGATTATATCTGTGGGTCCTACGTGGCTGTAACCACTATTATCCACAAGAAGCCTTGTTGGATCTAAACGTTTAATTCTCAGGCAGACTTCTTCTATAAACCTACGGTGTTCAAGGTTGTTACGTACAGTCTCCCTCTCATTGAATGGAACCCATGCCACTATCGACGGATGGTTGAAATCCCTGAGTATTACAGATTCCACTTCCCCCCAGAAGTTATCAAGGTTTTTATATTCAAGGCTCATACCCCAATCTGGCATTTCCTCCCAAACTAGAACTCCGAGTTTATCACACCAGTAGAGATATCTAGGGTCTTCAGGTTTCTGATGTTTCCTAACACCGTTTAATCCAAGCTTCTTAACAGCTTCAACGTCTCTTTTTAAGGCGTCAATATTAGGAGCTACATATAATCCATCTGGGAAAAAGCCCTGATCCAATGCAAATTTAAGATAAATGGGTTTATTATTTAGTGTTATTTTTCCATTTGCAACATCTATCTTTCTTAAACCAAAATATCCCCTAACCTTATCTAAAACTATGTCATTCTTCTCAATCATAAGCTCAATTGCATATAAGTCAGGCTCCTCAGGAGACCATAAACATACTTCTTGAAGCTCCAGTGAAATTCGTAGAGGATTTTCTTTCACTTCCTGGGTTAAATTGATGAGTTCAGACTCAGCTAGGAGAACTCTCAATCTAAGCTTCAAATTGTTAAGCTGTCCGTTTACATACGTGTACAATTGAAACCCGTTATGCTCAACATCTGGAAAAATCTGAAACCTATCTATCCAAGCACTTCCACACGATTCTATCCATACTGGTTGCCATATTCCAGTAACCCTCATATACGTGCATCCGGAAGGTTTAAGTCTTGGATCTTGTTTCCCCCTCGCTTGGTCTCCATGGCAATCCTCTACTCTTAAAACAAGAATGTTTTCGTGGTCAACATGGTCTGTTATATCAAAGCTAAAAGGTGAAAATCCTCCTACATGTTCACCTAGGTTTTTCCCATTAAGCCACACAGTAGTCTTATAATCCATGGCTCCAAATTTGAGTAGAACTTTAGTCTGTCTGAAATCTTCGCTGAGTTTAAACGTTTTGGAATACCATACAACATTATGTATGGATCCATCTCCTATTCCACTTAATTTGCTTTGAAATGGGTATGGGACTCTTATCTTCACTGGTTCAGGCAATCCATTTAAAAACCATTTTTCATTCAATCCTATGTTATCATCGTCAAAGTTAAAATCCCATAGTGGTTCAAGACTCATCCAAGGACTTCTAATGAAGTCTGGTCTAGGTGTCTCCGCATCATGAACCATAGTTATCACAGTAAAAGTGGCTCTTTCAAACTTAAAGTTTTTAAAGCCTCTCTTCTTCTAAAGTAGAACGTCTATGGAAGCTTCATGGCATGCACTGACAGTCGAAGAAGTCTGTGCAAAATTAGGCTCGAGTATCCAGGGGCTTAGCTCAGAAGAAGCTTCAACTCGTCTTGTCAAATATGGGTTCAACGAACTCATCAAAGTTAAGCCAGTTTCTGCTTTAAAGATATTTGTAAATCAGTTTAAATCGATCTTCGTTTTAATGTTGATTGCAGCCGCTTTAATATCCATTATATTATCTATACAGCATGGGCTTGAAGAACTCGCCGACTCCGCTGTTATAATAGCAATAGTCGCAATAAATGCTGTAATAGGTTTCATCCAAGAGTATAAATCTGAGAAAACTTTGGAGGCCATGCGAAAGCTTACAGCTCCTAAGGCTAGGGTTTTAAGAGATGGGGAAATTAAGACATTAGAAGCTAGGCTTCTGGTATTAGGGGACATGGTTCTTCTAGAAGAAGGAGATAGAATTCCAGCAGATTGTCGGCTTATAGAGGCGTATGAACTTAAAACCGATGAAGCTGTTTTAACAGGAGAATCTACGCCAGTTGAGAAAATTATTACCCCTCTAGCTTTTGATACTCCAATACACGATAGAAAAAACATGGTGTTTATGGCGACGCATGTAGTATCCGGTAGAGGAAAGGCTATAGTTGTCGCCACTGGTATGCGTACAGAATTCGGTAGAATAGCTGAACAAGTTCAAATGATAGAAACTGAAGAACCCCCTCTTAAAATTAAACTTGACAAGTTCGCTAAGAAAATGGCTTTCCTCATATTAGCATTATGTGTAGCTATTTTCGGGCTTGAAGCATTTAGAGGGGATCCTTTACTTGAAAGCTTTATGGTAGCTGTTGCATTAGCCGTCTCAGCTGTTCCTGAAGGATTACCTGCTATAACTACTGTAACGTTAGCCTTAGGTGCAAGAAACATGGCTAAGAGAAACGCTATCGTAAGAAGATTGGCGTCAGTTGAGACACTCGGCTCAGCTACGTTTATATGCTCGGATAAAACGGGCACACTAACCAAGGGAGAGATGACTGTTAGACGGATATACATCGGGTCGAAGTATATAGAGGTCACTGGAGTCGGCTATGAGCCTAAAGGTACATTCTTGCTAAATGGGGAACGATATGAGATAGATGATGATTTTAAGCTAATTTTGACCGCTGGAGCTTTATGTTCAAATGCTGAACTTAAGCTGGTAGAAAACAGATGGTCTATATACGGAGATCCAACCGAGGTTGCACTTTTAACTGTAGCCGCTAAAGCTGGACTATGGAAAGCTGACCTTGAATCTAAAATGCCTAGGGTTAGAGAAATTCCCTTTAGTTCAGAGCGTAAACGTATGACAACTATTCATAAGAACTATGATGGAAGATATATAGTGTTTATGAAGGGAGCACTTGAAGTTATTCTACAACTGTGTTCTCAAAGAGTTTTAGATGGTTTGACTCTACCTTTAACAGATGAAGATAAGAATAAAATTTTAAAGGTTAATGATGAAATGGCTTCATCTGGACTTAGAGTTCTCGCTTTAGCTTACAAATACGTTGCAGATCCATATATCACTCAAAGTATTGAGCACAACATGGTATTTATAGGACTTGTCGGTATGATCGACCCGCCTAGAGAAGAAGCTATAAACGCGTATAAGCTCTGCGAGAAAGCCGGTATAAGAGTTGCTATGATCACCGGAGACCATAAGCTTACCGCGATATCTGTTGCTAAAGAAATAGGTATGTGGAGGGCAGATGGTGTAGCCTTAACTGGCAATGATCTTGACGAGATGGACGATGATGAACTTGAGAGAATTGTTGAAAATGTAACGGTTTACGCTAGGGTTTCCCCTACACATAAATCTAAAATTGTAAAAGCTTTGAAGAAAAAGGGGCACATTGTAGCAATGACTGGTGATGGTGTTAATGATGCTCCTGCTTTAAAACTATCAGACATAGGTATTGCAATGGGCATAACTGGTACAGACGTGACTAAGGAAGCGTCTGACATAATTCTCGCGGACGATAATTTCGCAACAATAGTGGAAGCAATTCGAAGCGGTAGAATAATATACGACAATATAAGAAAGTTTATCCGTTTCCTACTTGCATGCAATTTCGACGAGCTATTCGTCATAACTGTGGCTACATTACTTAATCTACCGATACCTTTGACTCCAGTCATGCTACTATGGATAAATCTACTTACAGATGGTCCTCCGGCAGTGGCTTTGGGTATCGATCCGCCGGATGAAGACGTCATGGTAAGAAAACCTAGAGACCCAAAAACTGGCATCTTCCATGGTATGCTCCTATTTGTTATAGTATCGTTCATGCTTCAAGCAATTGGAACACTCGGTTCTTTTCTGATTTCTTACCTCATCTGGGGGGATCATTTGAATGAGGCTAGAACTCTAGCTTTTATACAAGCGACGTTTTTCGAGCTTATAGTTATATGGAACTGCCGTTCAGAACGCAACTGTTTCTTAAAAGTTAAACCATGGTCTAACAAATACTTACTGATATCTGTCTTAGCTTGTATGATTATAAACGCAACCCTACCATACGTAAAGATTGCCGATATTTTATTTGACCTAGAACCTTTAACTCTTCAAGACTGGGTTCTCACGTTAGGATTTTCATCTCTAGGATTTCTTGTACTTCCAGAAGTTTTTATGAAACAGGCCAATAAGAGTTAATCTAGCTTTCAACATGCTCTAACACATTTTATTTTTTAAAGGAAAAATCTACTTTTAGATAAGTTTAAAAACCTTGATTAACTATTACTTTTATTGTGGGACTTTGGATTGGTCTTATGAACCGGAAGAGAGGTTTAAACGCGGTCGTTCGACTGGTATTTGGAAAATCATAGCAGTTTTAATTATTATACTCTTAGCCTCTGCATTCTTAATAGCGATATGTATAACCAGTTTAAGCCCTGGGGAAGTTGCCGTTATATATGATCCACTGTTTAAAAGCTATAATGGTCCTTACGTCGGCCCCACTGTCTTTCTAAGAGCGCCATGGCAGGGTTTAATCAAAGACTTCTATACGATTGATTATATCGATATGACTACTGAAAGAATAGCGGACTATCCTCCTATTACAGCTTTAACTAAGGATGGAGTTGAAATAACGATAGAAGAGTCGTTTACATACTCCATAGATCCAAGCCTCTTTCTAGACTTGGTTGAAAGCTATCCCAGGGTTGATTATGAAGAGCAGGTTTTAGTTCCAATAATGCGTCAAATAGTTAGAGATGTTACTTCCACATATACTATTGAAGAAGTAATATCCAATAGGGAGGAGCTTGCCGTGAAAGTAGAGGAAACGTATAGACGTAGAATAGAAAACGATCCTACGCTTAAAGCAATAAGGCTTCACGATGTTATGCTTAGAGGTATAAAACTTCCAGACCGTATTAAACAGGCCATAGAAGCTAAGATAGCTGCGTATCAGCAGAAAATAGCGGCAGAATATGAGCGTGAGAGGATTTTAACCCTTGCAAACGCTACAGCTATGGAAAGGATAATAACAGCTGAGGGGGAGGCTGAAGCAATATTACTTAGGGCTGAAGCTATTAAAACGGCCCTTATGAGGATATATAATGCTACTGGAGACCTCGAGATTTTGCGGATATATACCCTATTAGAGCAGCTTCAGAGAGTTGAAAGACCGATTCTAATAATCGGTGGCGGAGCTACACCGCTTATAACAATTCCCCAAAGTGGAGACAATAGAACTAGAGAATGAGGAAAACGTTTTTCTTACGCTTTTTACCATTTTATAGTATCTCATGCTTGTTGTTACAGAGAAAGGCTCAGTAGCTATCGCGATAAGTAAGGCTATTTCGCCGTCTCCTAAGACTTTTGCGTTAAAGGGACATATTCTGGACCTGGATTTCCCAGAGGAATATAACAACTGGAGAACAATAGATCCTAAAGAACTGTTTAAAGCTCCAGTTAAATGGGTGGTTCGCGATTTTAAAACATATCGGAATCTTAAGGAAGTTTTGAAGAACTTAAACGGTCCTTTAATCCTCGCTACGGATAACGACTATGAAGGTGAACTTATAGCTTACGAAGTCCTTCAATTAGCTAAAAGTGCTCGTAATCAAGTTAAATATATGCGTATGAGATTTAATTCAACTGCGACTAATGAGCTTAGAGATGCTTGGACAAGACTTGAACCTGACTTAAACTGGGGTTGGGTTTGGAAAGCATATTTCCGCTCAAAATTTGACCTTGTAACTGGTGCAACGTATACAAGGCTCCTCACGTTGTCTGCACGTAAAAATAGGTATCCTTATAAACTTTTATCATGGGGGTCTTGTCAAATACCTACACTGTGGTTCATATATACACGTGAAATGGAAATTAGAAATTTCAAGCCTGAAACATACTACGAATTGAAAGCTATTCTAAATGTTAAAGGCGTTGAAGTGGAGGTTTTCTCTAAGCCTATAAAGGATAGGTCTCAAGCTATATCCCTGTACGAAAAGGTTAAAGACGTTAAAGAAGCTACCGTTTCCTCTTTTGAATCTGAGTTTTTCTCAGAGCATAGACCGCTACCTACTGATACCGATGTGATGCTTCAGGAACTTACTAAAATACTTGGAATCAGCGGTGCCAAAATAATGTCTCTTGCAGAAGAACTATATGCTGACGGCTTCATAAGTTATCCTAGAACCCAGACAAATATGTGGATTAGAATGAATCATAAATACGTCTTAGATATGCTTTCAAATACCCCCCTTAGCAAATACGTCAGAAGCGGGGTTTTTCAACCTAAGAATGGTAGGAAAAACGATAATGCTCATCCTCCAATATATCCTGTAAAACCCTACTTGTATGATGATGCTAAGGGTAAAATTTGGTCATACATAGCTAGAAGATACGTCGCCAATGTAGCTTCTAAAGATGCGTTGTTGAAACGTTGGAGATTAGACGTACATCTAAAAGACGTTGCCATGAATAATATGGGAAGATACATAATTGACGATGGCTTCTACGAAGTTTTTCCCTACTTCAAGCCTAAAGACCTCAGCCAGATACCTGAGGTTAAACCTGGGGAGTTTCTACCGGTTTTAAAAGTTGAGCTTATGGAGAAGAAAACCAAGCCTCCCTCTAGACTGACGGAATCCGACCTCTTAAAGTTGCTGGAGAAAAATGGAATAGGTACTGATGCGACGAGACACGAATACCCTTCAAAAATAATAGCTCGAGGATACGCTGGTAAGAAACGTAAAACATTTATCATTACGCAACTGGGTGAAAGGTTGATTCAACTACTGGAGAATGTAAATGGACAGTTGGTAACCCCTGAAACTAGACGTTTTGTCGAACAGATTATGGGTGAAGTTGAACTTGGAAAAAGAACGGTAGATGAAGCTTTAAACTATGCCTTAAACGTTTACAGCGATCTTTATGCGAAGTTGGAGGCCTACATAAGAAGTGCAAAGCTAATCCTCTAAATTGTAGATCGTGAATTGCGGGCAAATAAACTTAAAAACTAGGCTTATTCAATAGTTTTTCAGTGAAGCTTATACTTCCAAGAACTGTTACACGTTTCAATACATGGTTTAGGTTAAACCTTCCCTATGATCACGGAATTTCATACCTACCTTGTATCCCTTTAATGGTGCGTTGTTTAATCCTCTGGAAAACACTTCCAAACGCCTTAGCCAGTCTCTTCGCCTCTTCAGGGAATTCATCTATTAGATTTCTACTCTCTCTAGGATCATCTTTAATATTATATAATTCATCTGGTTGACCTTCAGGTCGTTGAATTAAAGACCACTCTTCATCTCTTATACATCTGTCTACACCTTCATAGTATCCAGATATCGCATAACTTCTATGATTGTTTGATTCACCCATTAAAACAGGTAGAAAACTTCTTCCATGTATAGGAAACGTATCCCATTTAAAGCCCAGCATTTCTAAAAGTGTTGGTAGTAGGTCTGGAAATTGAATTATAACGTTTGTTTTCCTAGCTTTTTCACCACCTGGCAGTCTAACCATAAATGGAATCTTAAGAAGCTCATTGTATAATCTATCTACGCCTTTGAGGAATTTCCCGTGGTCTGCAAGTGGATGTCCGTGATCAGCTGTTAGAACGATAACAGAATCGTCATAGTATCCTAAATCCTCAAGCTCTTTAAAGAGGTGGCCAAGCCAATAGTCTACGAATGTTACCTCCCCCGCGTATAGTCCTCTTATGTAACGTATTTCTTCGGAGGTTGCCCACTCAGAAGCATAGCCTCCCATTGGAAGTATGAGTCTAGCCCCCTCATAATTATGGTCCGTGTAAATGTCAAATTTTGGAGGTGGATCCCAAGGCTCATGCGGGTCGAAACAGTCTATCCAAAGGAAAATCTTATTGTATCTAGCGGCTCTGGATCTTCTAAGCCATTTTAAAGACTCCATAACAACTTTAGCTGGAAACCAATCTCCCTCTCTTGAAAAGTCTTCGGTATTGGCCAGAAACCTTGCCACCAGGTTCTTCCATGTATCAGTGTAGTTTTTGTTCACGTAGTCTTCCACTTTCTTCTTAAGAGGCGGTGGAGGAATGTAGGAATCGTACTCTTGACCTCTAATCCACGTGAAACTATGAAAGCTCTTATGGAAGTTCATATTTGGTCTAGCAAGATGATACGTGTCTGAAATCAAACCACATATGTATCCTTCTCTACTTAAAATATCAGCCAGTGTTATATCTTCGCTTTCCAACGGGCTCCAAGGCCTGTAAGGTAACGTATAATGTCCAGTCATAAGCTCTGTTCTTACAGGTATTGTCGGTAAACCGCATGGATAAGCGTTTTCAAAAACTACACATTCATCTGCAAACTTATCTATGTTAGGTGTTTTACAAGTTGGAATGTTTTCGAAAACTGGTTTTCCTCCATTGTAGAAGCTTACATGGTCCTGCCTTAAACTATCTACAACTATTACTATGATATTCAACTGAACACACTCCTTTAAACCCGTTTAACAGCTTCAGCATTTAGTCTTTAAAAGAATTGCCTTATAGATGGGAATATCTTTAGAAGCTTCAGTGGAAGGAATGTCAAAGCTAAAAGAAGTGGTTTCAAATATGTGATGGTTTTCAACAAATTAATACAGCTGTAGGGAAACTCAGGGTAAAAATTGATGAAGATTAAAAAGTTTTAAGACTTAAGGTTTTATATTTTTCAAAGAGGTTTTTCACACCTCTGTCTTGAACAATCACAACATCTTCCAACCTCATTCCAAACTTATCCGTATAAACTCCGGGCTCAACTGTATGAGTAGTGTTTCTTCTGAGAATATCTCTTGATGTTGGATGTAAAGTTGGTGCCTCATGTATTCTCAAACCAACTCCATGGCCTAACCTATGCGGAAAAAACTTGGAGAAACCTTTTCTAGCTATAAGACTTCTAGCAGCTTCATCAACACTAGAGGCTTCTACTCCATCATATTCAAACCTATAGACCTCCTCCTGTGCCTCTAATACTGTATAGTAGATAGCCTCCTGCTCACTTGAAGGTTTACCTAAAACCCACGTTCTAGTGATATCCACCCAATATCCATCGGCACATACGTTAAGCTCTAAAAGTATGACGTCGCCTCTTCTAATTCTTCTATCCGTTGAAATATTAAATGGATACCACGCTTTAGATGTATTCTCACCGGACATTACAAATGCAAAACCTCTAGCTCTTTTAACCTTGTTTTCAAACCCAACGCCTTCACTATATACCGTCGCCTCAACGACCGAAGCGAGCGTGCTCTCCTTTACTCCTTCTGAAACATTTTTAAGAAGTTTTTCAATGGCTAAAGATGCGAGTTTGGCTGAAAGCTTCATCTTTTCGATTTCATATTCTGATTTAACAGATCTGAGTTTTACTATAATTCTAGAAGCGTCAACCAATTCTGCTTCAAATACTTTATGGAGCATTTTAAAAGTTGGAACACTAGCGTAGTTCACTTCGCCTACGATGCTATTAGTGGCAACTGTTTCGAAGCTAAGCTCGCAACCGATTTTGACATACTTATGATGTTTAAGCTCTTCTAAAGCTTTAGATATAACCTTGTATGGGTTCCAAACTTCATTTAAACCTTCACCTTCATATGGTCTTATATCCTTAACCCACCCATCTTTAGCATATTCCAGCTCAGAAACTGGCACTATTAAAACTGGCTCCCCCTCCAATGGTAGGAATGCTAAAGACCACCCTGTAATAGGCCAGTAACCCGTCAGGTACAAGACATTTTCAGGATTTCTACATATGAGGAGCTCCAGCCCTTCCTTTTCCATAGCTTGTCTAATGTTTATCAGTCTAGCCGAACCCATGTTCTAACTTAGAATTCGTTGTACCCTTATATATCGTTTTAAACTAAGTTAATGGTTTCTCGGCTCTAGTTGAGACCATTCAGTACGTCTTAAAAAAGAGGCTTAATACCCTCTTGCTTCACCAGCGACTTCTCTTCCGAATCTACTTAGAAGCTCTCTAAACCCGGACATTAGAATCTTCATATCGCTCATTAGAGCTACGAATCTGAAACCGTCTTTTATCATTTTTTCAGCCATTTCAACGTTAAATGTATGAATACCTGGAACTACGTCGTTTTTCTCACAAGTCTCCTTAATTTTCCTCAGAGCATTCTTAAACTTGAGATGGTCATATCTAGTAGGTATGCCTAGGTTTACGGATAGATCCATGGGACCCACATAAGCTACATCTATTCCATCGACTGAAAGTATCTCCTCCAGGTTTTCAAGAGACTTGGCTGTTTCAATCTGAACTATGACTACGAGTTCTTCCACCTCAAATTTCTCGTAGTACTTTATAAAGTCCTGCCTGCCGAATCTGATACATCTTCTAGGTCCAACACCCCTAATCCCCCTGGGAGGATATCTTGAGGCTGCTACAGCGGCTTCGGCCTCGGCTCTACTGTTAACCCATGGTATTAAAACTCCTTGCATACCGACATCTAAAACCCGTTTAACCATGACGAGATCATTCCACGGGACTCTTGCAAGCGGAGCAATGTTAACTCCTTTTAAAGGCATTGTAAGAATCTCAAGATCTCCAACATCTATGGGTGCGTGTTCCATGTCGAAAACAAACCAATCAAAAGGCAACTCGGATAAAGCATCTACCACATCTGGATGGTTTATAGTGATCCAAGTTCCAAGAGCTACGCCCCCATCTTTAAGAAGCTTTTTTAAATTACTCATAACGAACACCAACGGTAGAAATACGCTATAGTATAATTTAAGTTAAACGATTTCCCTAGGGGCTTTAGCCTTTTAAATAGCTTTACGTTAATCCTAAGTGGTGGTCTTTTGAAAACCCTCCTCTATAAAGAAGACTGGGAAAGAGTTTCTGAAACCTATGAAGCTTGGTGGGAAGGTGAACTGACCAGACCAATAATACATTTAACGTATATACCGCCCAATATAGACCTTGTCGATTACTCTCTGACCTTAAGTTGGGCTTTTATGAGATATCACCCGGAGAAGGCTTTAGAAGCCCTCTTCGAATACTTCTCCAAAACAATATTCATGTGTGAAGCTTATCCCAACGTATTCATAAATATAGGACCCGGTGCCTTATCTGCTTTCCTAGGTGCGAATGTAAATTTCAACCCCAGTGCGGAAACATCCTGGTTTAAAGGATCGTTTTCTTTAGATGATCTTCTTAATGTTGAATTAAACCCTGAGAATAAGTGGTGGCGTTATGTGATCGAATGTACTGGGAAGGCTTCAGCCATGTGCAGGGATAAAGCCATAGTCGCCTTTACAGACCTTTTAGACGTACTTACAAGTCTAGTTCATCTTAGAGGTGGAGCGTCGAAATTGATTAAAGACGTTTTTCTTAACCGCGTCAAACTGATGAAGGTTTTAAACCATCTGCATCAAATCTGGTTTTACTGTTTCGAAAAAATCTCAGAGCTAATTGATACGAGTACTTATGGTTTTTCAAATTGGGCTGCATTATGGAGTAGGCGTAAATCGTTTATACTTCAATGTGACTTTAGCGTATATCTCTCACCCAAAATATTCGACGAATTCATACTTCCCCTAGTAGTTGAGGAGTGTAGATTCTTTGAGAGAAGCTTCTGGCATTTAGACGGACCTCTTGAAATCCCCCACCTAGATAAACTCTTAAACATAAGCGAGCTTAACGGTATACAATGGATTCCTGGAGCTGGAAACCCGGATCCAGGTGACAACTACTGGATTCCAATGTATAGAAAAATACAGAGAGCTGGGAAGCTCATCCAGCTCCCCGGAATCCCTATATCTAAAATAATTCCAGTCTTAGATCAAATATCGCCTAAAGGTGTTTTCATTCAAACTTCAACTCTGAGCCTCGAAGTTACTGAAAACTTCTGCAGAAAAATGTCTGAGAAATACGGTGTCCGACTTAAGTGACGGCGGACTATGATCATGAACGGTTCTTAGATCAAACGATAATTAAACTACTAGACTAAGCCAGCTTAATGTCTTGCTTATAACCTCCAGTGTATATTCTTTCTTGGAAAACGTGTGATCTCCCCCTTTAATTACGTAGAGCTCATTTTTATCGTTTAAACTTTTAATAATCTCATATCCCTTCTCGGCCTCCTCTAAAGGTATGAGGAGATCTCGATCTCCATGTATGATCAGCATCGGGATTTTAATCTTGCCCATAACCTTAAAAGGAATCACGTAATCAACCGTATCGAAGAAGCTTTTCCTCAAATACCAGCCTTCTGAAACTTCAATCGCTTCACCAGAATTGAGCTTTTCCAATTTCTCTTTATCCATATGGGTGAGAAATCTGTCCCGTAGAGGACCAAGAGCCGCTGAGTAGAATATTGCGAACTTTACACGTTCATCTTTCGACGCCAGTATCGTAGCAACTCTTCCACCCATACTTAAACCTATAACGCCAATCCTCCCTTCATCCACATTCTTCTGTCTTATGAGGAAAGTTAAAGCGGCTTCTGCATCATCCAGCTCCCCGGGCAAAGTCATGTCTTCGAATTCACCATCGCTATCGCCCGATCCTCTAAAGTCGAAGCGGAAGACTGTGAAACTGGATTTACAGAGGCTTCTTGCCACTTGAACGAAAAGTCTATGGGCCTCTGTCTTGTTCCCAGTGAAACCGTGGAACATAACTATTCCCGGAGTTTTCTCCTCTGGCTTCAAGTTGTCAGGTATATGGAGAATTCCAACTAATTCTTGGCTTTTATTTTTAAAAACCACTGGTTTAATCATTTTAACGCCTCTGACGTTATAAAACCAGGCTATTACAGGTAATAAGCTTTAGTCTTCAGCGAATCTTTCACAATAAGGCTACATCGAACACTCTCTATAGCACTTTTTATGTAGACAACTTGAAGATAAGTATAAATGAAAGTAGCATAAGGTATTACTTGGTGGTATAGTGGTTAACAAGAAAATAAGCATAAGTCTTCCAGAAGAACTTCTAAAAAGTATAAATGAATTGTCTAGACAGTTAAGTCTGACGCGAAGCGAGCTTATAGCTAGAATATTAGAGGAGAAACTGGAAATGTTAACAGCTGGAAAAAATCATAAATATCCAACAGTACTCTGGAAGCTAAGTACAACTGGGCTTCTCAAATTAAGGTCTCCACGTTTTTTAGGTAGGACATTAAAGGGTAAATGGATTGTTGAAGAGGTTGAAACCTGATGAAGTTAAACTATCCATATATGAGTAACGGATATACTGTTCATGGAGAAAAAATACCAGATATACCCATAGCATACTTGATGATGAAAGCCGGTAGATTTAGAGCTCGTGGACCTGCAATAATCGATACAGGTTTTGACGGCGGAGTATACCCAAACATGGAGATCATAAGAATATTTGAAGGTTTAGAGCCTAAGGCGAAAGTAAATTTTGAAAATCCACTATTCGGCGTATCAGAGTTTGAAGTATATTCTGCTGAAGCATTCCTATATAATGGAATACATCAGATGGCTTTAGGAGATGTAAGAGTGTACATACCTACAGAGCCAGAGCTCATAACAGGTGATGTCCTCTTAGGGAGAGAAGTCATTCAGAAAATAAAGCAATTAACTTTAAATAACCAGGAGATGATTTCAATAATCGAACTCTAACATCGAACCTTTTAACCTGCTACGAAGACATTTTCACTTCCAAATAAACGGGTTTTCATGAAATAAAGAGATGTTTTCAATGGCTAAGAAAATCCTTTAAGGTATTTTTCTTCAGCTTTAAACATTTCATCTACCATTGTTCTTATCTCATCTATAGTAAGCATTGCACTAGTCAGTGGATCTACCAGTATTGCGTGAAATACCAGCTCTTTACTCTTCTCTAAGACGGCTCTAGTTGCAAGCTCTTGAACATTTATATTCATTCTATTTAAAGCTACACATTGCGGAGGTAGCTTGCCAACATAGCAAGGATGTATCCCAGTTTTATCTACAAGACAAGGAACTTCAACGCAGCAGCCATATGGAAGATTTACAATCAATCCGGTATTCCTAACGTTTCCGTAGATTAAGCTAGGCATACCCGTTTCCATCGAATATATTATTGTAGAACAGTATTCTGCACTTCTACGTATAGGTATTTTCTCAGGGCTCTCAACCAATTTTCTAAACGCCTCATCCTCTTTCCCTCTATCCTCCATAAATTGGATGCGCCTTAAACCCCTCCCCAATTTAAACTTCTCCATTACATCTTGTCTTTTTCTGAAATAGGGCAAGTACTCAGACAGATGGTGGCTTGACTCGCTTGGATAATAGCCTACGGCTTTGAAAACCTCTATTCTAACAAGATCCCTTCCAGCAGAACTCTTGTAAAAATCAGGATCCTCGATCTTCTTCCTTAAAATGGGGTAGGCGTCTTTTCCACGCCATTTAAACTCTAGAAACCAACTCATGTGATTTATTCCAGCTGCACGGTACGATATTTCTGTTGGAGGAACATTTATGTAATTTGCGAGGGTGTACGCGGTACCTTGAACACTATGGCATAATCCTACCACGTTTACTTTAGTGGCTTCATATACACTCCAACATATTATAGCCATGGGATTCGTATAATTCATCAGAAGAGCATCGGGACATAATTCCTCCATATCGTAGCATATGTCTAGTATAGCTGAAGCATTTTTCAAACCGTAGAATACACCTCCAGGTCCAACAGTATCTCCTACAGCCTGATCTACTCCATATTTTAAAGGTATCTCCAAATCGAGCTTCGTAGCTTCAAGGCCGCCTACTCTAATAGACGTTACAACATAATCCGCCCCCTCTAAAGCCTCTCTACGATCGGTCGTAGCCTCTATCTTAGTTTTAAAACCCCACTGATCCACGAGTTTTCTCGCGAAAGCTTCTGTGAGACTCAGCCTATCTTTATCTATGTCTACAAGGCTAATGGTGCAATCTCTAAGCTCGGGATACGACAGTATGTCTGTTATGAGATTTTGACCGAATACATGGCTTCCAGCGCCTATGAGAACGACTTTAAACGTCATGTCAACCCCTTAAATATATGAAGGACTTAGGTATAAATGCTTAGGCTATTGATTATAGTGGTCGGAGGTGTTAATTAAATTGGAGAGTATGATATGGCGGGTTTTGAACGAGATCCCCGATTTCAAGGAGTTTATGAATGTTGATGAGCTCAACGCGAGCGCCAGAGAACTAGCGTCTAAACATCCAGATAGAGTTTCCATGTTTAAGATAGGTGAGGCAAGGAATGGAGAACCAATCAATTGCCTTAAAATAGGTTCTGGGGAATTGACGGCTTTGCTCTTCGCTTTTCCACATCCCAACGAGCCGATTGGAAGTATGACATTGGAATATCTTTCTTGGAGGCTGTCTGTAGATGACACCTTTAGAAGTAAGATGAATACAACATGGTATATCATAAAGTGCGTAGATCCTTTTGGAGCTAGATTAAACGAGGGTTGGTTTAAAGGAGATTGGTCTCTGAGAAAATATGCTCTAAACTACTACAGGCCTCCAGGATATAAGCAGATTGAATGGGCTTTTCCAGTAGAGTATAAAACGTTGAAGTTTGATAAGCCTATTCCTGAGACCCAGGCTTTAATGAATTTGATCAACGAAATCAAACCCGACTATGTGAGTTCCCTTCATAACGCTGGTTTCTGTGGAGCTTACTTCTATCTTTCAGATCCAATTCCAGATGTGTATGATAAACTCCACGTGGTTACATCTAAGTTTGATATCCCGCTTCACCTAGGTGAGCCTGAAGTACCCTATGCGAATAAGTTTGCCGACGCCATCTTCAAGATGCCAACAGTAGTTGAGGAGTACGAGTATTTAGCTGAGCATCTTAAGAAGGATCCATCTGAAGTGATAAGAAGCGGTGCTAGTAGCGATGAATACGTGAAAAGGATCAATAAAAATGCTTTAACGGTCGTATGCGAGGTCCCCTACATATACGACGATAGAATTGCTAATACCACTCCAGTTGGTATTAAACGTAGAGATATTCTACTTTTAGAAGCTGAAAAAACCAGGCGGCAACTTATAGAGCTTAAAAAGAGACTAGAAACTATTAAATATTGTGTTGACGAATCATCTCCATTCTATGAAGCTTTATCGGAGTTTATAAGGATAGGTCTTGAATCTGTAAAGGCTAGGAAGAACTGGGCGAAGAAAGATCCATCTACCACCCGTCAGGCTACAGTTTCAGAATTATTCGATAGTATGGTTGCTAGGATCTACTTTTACGGAATGCTTAGACTCGGTCTATTCTATAGACTAACCTGCGAAAAACCCGAAGAACCAATCCTCAAGGAGCACTGCAAGTGGAGTTTAAAGAAGATAGAACTTATGTGTAAAGAGTTTATGGATATGTCGAATTACATAGTGATACCCGTTAGAAACTTAGTGGGTGTTCAATTGGGGTCGATACTTTATACGTTAATGGCTAAATCGTCAATTTCCAACTAGCATCAGACTTCAATTTTAAACGCGTCCTCTGCGGCTAATGCGTCGTATACTCTGATGGTAAAATCGAAAAGCCTCCTCGTATCGTCAACGCTTAATTCAGCACGGGAGCTATTAACTGGCCTTTTAATTCGCGCCTCCCTGGGTGCTATAAGGGCGGCAACTTCAGGTACGTCTGCGTAGAGTAGTATTCTAGGTGGATATAAGCTTGGGGGTTGAACTAGAGTCTTCTCCACTTTGTAAGATGCTAAGAGTCCCTCGACCTCCACTTCATCTATTCTGCTGTCTAAAGCCGTTGCAAACAATGCTATTAACCCGGCTTCCGAGAAACCGTGAATTACGAGCTTCTTACGTAGAAATCCCCTGAATGCTAAATAGTCTACTGTTCTCAAGACGTCAAAAACTCTCATTCCAAGTATGTGTCTTCCTAAGACTAAACTATTCTTAGCAGATATGCTTTCGTCGTAATCGGTTTCTCCAATGCCTCTGTAGTCGATTAGGATAGCAAGCCTCTTGTTTTCAGCAGTCTCCCTAACCCTTCTATCGGCAAATATTGAGGATTTACCTGAAGGCGTCAGGAAAATATGTGCTTCTTCAAACCCATCTACCTCTCTTAGGAGAATAGCAGGAATTATTATATCCCATTCGCTTCTGAAGCTTACGTATTCTACTATTACATGATCTAAGCATTCAACTCTGTAGGTCCTAGCGTCTAAATCCACTCTCTCTGGGAAACCCCCAAAAACATCCTCAATTATGTGTTTCTTAAGCTCTTCTCTACGTTTAAGGTATTCATCCGGGTTTAATTTTGCAAACCTATCTAAGGAATTATACCTTGCATTGTAAATTGAAAAGATTGTTTCACCCCTCTCTGGAATACCGTCATGGAAGCACTTAAGCACGTCTGAATCAAACGGTTCGACTACTATTTCAGGCTCACGACCGTCTCTTTCAACTCCCATGAGCCACCTATCAAACCAGCGGTATACCGCTTCTCTCATCTCTCTATTGTATCCGTGCGGCGCATAACTTTCATACATGGCTATTTTATCTCCGTACCCCATGAGTTCATATATGTATTTTACACGTGAGAAGGCTTTTCTAGCCGACGTTATTGGAAAAGTTTCGTCCAATATACTACTGACAATCAGAAGTGGGCGTGGAGCTATACATGCCAATACATCAGATACATTGGCAAATTTAAGCATACTGGGAATACATTCGCAGAAGCATCTACCGGATGCAACTTGATCTTCAAAAACTTCAGCTGAACATACTGGAGCTGCAGCCTTCACTCTATCATCTAATGCTGCTAAATACATGGTTTGATTCCCACCACCAGAGGCGCCAGTTACACCTATACGTTCTGGATCAACCTCCATTCTAGATTGAAGGTAGTCTATAGCACACATATTGTCGAAAGCTTCAATGGCTTGTAAGGTTAAACCTACAGCGGGTAGTATGTAACCTTCCCAGTGGCCCTGATACCTTCTTTCACCATAACCTACTTTATCTACAGCTAAAGACACGTAGCCTCTTAAGGCGAAACCTATGCAGGTAGCCTGCACAGCATCTTGATGTTTAGCATGACGCCAATGACCGTGTACTCTGAGAACGGCTGGCACCGGTTTTTCAAGCTTCGAAGGTATGTATAGGTTGGCTGAAACGTACAAACCCGGGATTGTCTCGAGAATCACCTTCTCTAAAACGTAGCCTTTCCTCTCAACTCTACCGACTAGATTAGCCTTAACGTTTCTCTCAGGTAAAATATCCATTCCCATAGCTTTTCTCAACATCGTTAAAATGCTGGCTCTTCTCTCAAGCCAGCTTGGACAATCTCTAGGTTTATCCCGGCTTCTTTCAAGCTCGTCGCAAAGTCTTGCAAAATGCTCTCTAAGCATAGAACCATACCCCATGTAGAAAACGTTTAAATCGCTCCACACTTCTCTACTCAACGCCTACACCTTTCTATTCTCTTTGTTAGAAAGACTTATAATGTTTTAAATTGAAAAGGGAATTTGAGGCGGGAAAATGGTTGAGACAAGTCAAGAGCGAATGCCTTGGATTCTCGTGATAATCCTAACAATTCTGCTGGGCTCTATTGGAACGTTCTGGATATCAACTCTTCCAGGAAGTTTAATTTCAGCATACGATCTTGGAATAGTCGTCTGCGGTATGGAGTTAACATCGGCGCCATTCATACTGGCACTAATTACTGGCATAGGTAGATTCTTTAAAGGATTTAAAGCAAAAATAAATTCCACTCTTTTAACCTATGTATACACTGTAGCGATAGTGAGCTCCTACTTCATCTCAACCCACTGGCCGTGGAATATTCCTCTACGCTTTTGGTTGGATAGATTCATGTACGCTGAGGATTCGCAGGCATTTGTTCCAGTATTTATGGCACCTCCAGCTGAAATAACTCGGCAATTAACATTTGGAAAAGTGCCATTTCCATTGATGGAGTGGCTTCCATCTATATTATATTGGTGGCTTTGTCAAGTGCTATTCGGTCTATTCATGTTATCGATCGCTAACATACTGCGTAGACGATATATAGACATTGAGAAAGTACCGTTTCCACACGCTATGGCCACGTATGAATCTATCAGACAGATCTCTACAGATATGAAAGTCCCTGAAAGAATCGTTAGATTCTTCCTAGTAGGTTTGATAGTCGGTATTGGTCTTCAATTGCCCATATATCTGCAAGCGGCTTTTCCGTGGTTTCCAGACATCTTCTCTTGGCGCGTTAACACGTGTCCATCTGGGCAACAGTACGTAGGTTGGGGTGAAACAGTGCTGGGCTTAGTATCTTTAACCGCTTGGAATAAACAACCGTTGGCATACGCTATAGCTTATATGATGCCTCTATCCGTTCTATTCAACGGTTGGTTCTGGTACGTCGTCCTCCTCTTATTGACACAAGTAGCCTATACCGTTGGATACTATACTGGCATACAAAATATAGGCGGATGTGGTAGAGCATGGTGTCACCCATCACCGTTAAACGACCCACCATTCAAATTCCACGTCATGACTTTTGTTGGAGGAAACCTTGGGATAGCTGTTTTATACCTCTACCTCAGTAGAAGTTATATAATTGAAACGCTTAGAACAGCCTTCAGCTCAAGAAGCAGCTCTCTTAAAGAAGTTGAATCTACAGAGCCTACGTCGTATAAAACGTCATGGCTGATGTTTTTAACATCTCTAATACTCTGTATAGCCTTCTTACTGGTAACAGGATTAAGTATACTATCGACTCTAATATTCATGTTTACAATCTTCATATTCTGGATAGCCTTCTCCAGAGTCTTCGGTCTAGCTGGTCTACACACTAGAAGCGACAGCTACGGTATGGTCTTTTGGAAACCCATATGGCCCGTAGTTCCAGAAACTAGGTCAAAAGACTTTGTTCTCTCAGTATGCTTAATAAGAACGATGGGTATCGATACGCCGTCATATGGATGGGGTGGAACCCTTTTCGGGGCTTTCTGTAGTTACAGGATCGCCAGTTTGACAGGTGTTAGCAGTAAGAACGTATTCAAAACATTAATTGTTGCTATAACGTTGTTGCCAATCGTGACACTATCTACGGTTCTTGCCATGAGTTACGGTGTTGGTCTTAGCAAGTTTACTACGTACAACTGGGGTTACGGTGACGGAATAATTCACCATCTGGCTAGTGAGTGGTATTACAATGAGCAACCTGCAGCTGGATCAATGTTTGAGTATATCTTAGTAGGATTTATAATAGCAGGAGTTCTCTCAGCGCTTCACGCAAGATTCATATGGTTTCCGTTTGAGCCTATAGGCTGGATCGTAGGCTGGAGCTATCTATCAATCCTATGGGGGTTCTGGCTTCCGTTCTTAGCGGCTTGGATTCTAAAGTTCATAACCCTAAGAATAGGTGGAAGTAAAGGATATGAAGAAGTTGGTCTACCATTCTTCGGTGGGGTTGCCGCTGGATGTATGTTAGCAATATTCATAGGAGGGTTAATGAGCATTATAAGGTTTTTCATACCATTTTAAACCCCTATATTTTTTATAAGTAGAAAATGCATTAAATAGATTCGGGATTTTCCACTATGAATGTTGGTAAAAGGTTAAGGTTTAGGAGGTTATTCACCCATAGGAGAAGCGTGATAGTCGCAATAGACCACGGATCTTACTGGGGTTATATAGCTGGTCTTGAGAATCCGAATCGCGTAGTTGAGAAGTTGAGTGAAACTTGTGCTGACGCTATAGCTGCAACGCCTTTTACGTTGAAAAGAGTATGCGATTCTATAGGGAATCTAGCAGCCGTAGCTAGAATCGATAGTAGTGTTACCGTTTACGATGATATGGAGAACGATATGCCGATTACAACGGTAGAGCATTTAGTAGCTATGGGGGTTGATGCCGCTATGACTATGTGCTATTTTGGAGGGGCAAAGTCGTCTGAGCAACAGAGGAAGTTAGGTATGCTTGCAACGGAATGTGAAAAACTTGGTCTACCGCTAATAGTTGAAGCTCTCCCAGCTAAACTAATTGATTACCACTTCAGCAGAGAAAAAGCCCGTGGAAAAGCTTTAACAGACTTCATAACTATTGAAGATTTACTTGTTGTAAGTAGAGTTAGTGCAGAACTTGGAGCAGATGCTATTAAAACATACTATCTAGGATCTATAGAAGAGTATAAAAAGGTCGTTGAAAATGCCAATATACCCATATTAGTCCTTGGAGGACCTAAAGTCAAAACCTTCGAAGAATACTTAGAGCTGGTTAAAAACGCTATGGATGCTGGAGCTAAAGGAGTTGTAGTGGGTAGAAACGTATGGCAAAGGGAAGACATTAAAAGCACTATGAAGGTAATATGTGCAATAGTACATGAGGGTAAAGATGTTGAGTATGCTCGAAGATTTCTAAAGTAATAGCCATCTCATCCTTATTCTTTTAAGCTTTGCTAAAAAATCATAGCTAAAGCCCTGCAGGGACCACCATCAGAATCTTTAAACGCTATAGGAGCGTAGATAAAGTAAGCCCTCCGGTATTTCCTGCCATCAAGGACTGAGTTGAGATTCCTTAAGGACTCTATGAGTATTATACCCGCGCCGAGTAGAATGCGGTGGACTCTAGCTGGCGACCCTTCAACCGCTACTGGCCCATGCCCGGGTAGCTGCCCATCCCATCCTCCAACGCTTAACGTATCAACCCCAAGGGCTTTTATCTTTTTCTCAACCAAGTACTCGGCAGTTTCTTCGATTACATACGGCCATTCAAAAAGATACTCTGGATTAAACCCAAACTTCTTATCCCAGCCAGTATGAAGCATTAAAACATCTCCAAGTCTGATTTCATTCTCATAGGCTTTAAGGTCATTGATGGTAATTGGCTCCCCAGCCTTCTTATACGAGAGATCTACTACTAAGCCTTCACCAGCAAAAGCATCTATTGGCAATTGGTCAGTAGACTTCCCCCCAACGATGAAATGTAAAGGTGCGTCGATATGCGTACCGCTGTGCGTGGTCATCTGTCGAATCATATGCATAGTGTTTCCATCGCGTGCAACATTACTCAACATTTCATATAGAAGATTCGGTTGAGTAGGCCATGAAGGCATACAGTTATACAATACCTGACTTAAATCAACTATTTTAACGGGCTTCATATGCACCTCTTAAATATTCTCATTAAACCAAATTATACTTTTCCACAGACAGATGGTTTAATGAGCTGAAGACAATAAAGAGATGTTACTTGCTTTGCTAGGGCTCTAAGAAAAGCTATAAGATGGATACCCTTTCTCTCACACCTTTACATTCAAAGTAGAATTTCCATGTATTATGAAGCTTTTGTATCAAATTGATGGAAGTTTTTAAATGCCGCTCAAACATATAGGTCTACCACCATCCTCATTGGAGGAGCTTAAGTCGATAAGCAACGATTACGACTACGTTCTAGGGATAAACAATTGGCTTGTAAGAATTAAAAAAGGCGCCTACGTCTTCGAGAGAGAATTCATTAAGAAGTATGGGAAGAACCGTATGCCCCTAGCGGAAGCCTGGATTGAAGACTTCAACTATTCAATATCTTCACCAATACTAACGGCAGATGAACTGATAGAGCTTATACGAAGCATGAGACCTATGACACGAAATACTTAGAGACTTGACATAACTATTACGTTAGCTTAGTAAAATAAGCTGTTCTAATCTTTATGGAAGTTCCACTGTTAAGGTCTCGAGTAGATATTTCAAGCTCTCTACAATCATATCAGGACATGAACTCTCAAGTTCTTCCCTAGATGCAACTCCGGTTAAAACGGCGACTGTGAATACGCCAGCGGCTCTACCAGCTTCAACGTCATAGACAGTATCACCTACATATATCGCTTCATAAGACTCTACGTCTAGCCTTTTAACGGCTTCTTTAATTATATCTGGATGCGGCTTCCCCCTCTTAACATCTTCAGCACCTATTATAACGTCTATATAGCTGAGCAATCCAGTTAAGTCCAAGACTCTAACTATAAGCTTCCGTGGATTTGAAGAAGCCACAGCGGTCTTCAAACTGATCATCTTGAATTCTCTAATGGCATCTGCGACTCCACTGATCGGTTTAACTAAATCTAAACAATTCTTCATAAATATCTCATCTTTAAGCTCGGCAAATTGAATAAAGTCCCCAATCCTACTGCGCGGTAGAAAGGCTTTAGCCATATCGTAACTCGACTTGCCGAATTCGGATTTTATCTTAGCTTCTGAAATATAGACGCCTAATATCTCAGCTGCTTTAGACCAAGCTTTTAAATGTGCCTCTGAAGAATCTATAAGAGTACCATCCATATCCAATACTATGGCCTTAAACCTCAAAGTTAGTATCCAAATTATATAGACGGTTAAAGCTTATATAAAAATCCATCTGGAATTCATAGGATAAATGTTCTATTAGAACATAATTTAAAAGCTTGTTGTTACTGGAACGTGTCTTTAAAGCATTACCAGTAGAGCTTTGGAAACATTTAAATTTTTTGTGTTTAAAAAATTAAACTTGAGGAAGCTTGAAGAGGAAGATCCTAATTGCACTCTGCGTTTCAATAACCACTGTTGCTGGTCTAATAGCTTTGCTAAAATTGCAAGCGACACCTGTACAGCATACCGGGGGAGGATCTAATGAAGCTTTCAGTATACCTCCTCCCCCCCGATGAGCATGCCGTGATCGTTGAGACGGCTGAAGAGGCTTCTAAGCTTTTGAACTCCACTACCCCTGTAAGGCTTCCGATGAACATACCGGCTAATATGAGATATGTAAAGATCCTTATTCTAAAGGGTGTAGCGGCCTACGTCTTCTACTCAGAAGAGCCTATGGCTGAAACAGACAACCCGTTCATCCTAATGTACATGCAGTTTGGGTGGAGGTTTGCAAATATAACAGGAGCCCCACCCGAGATCACTGTGTTTATAGGGGAAGCTTGACCCTGAGTCTGCCGCTATGGCTGCAAGCCTCTCAGCCTCAGAAGAGTCTGTGAGGAAGTATGCCGATGAGTATAATCTGACGATGACGATCGTAGATGGTGTACCTGTCTTCGGCTATGAGCCTGTGAAAAGCAGATTGTCCATTCAGCCTATAGGTGTGGTGCACTTCTACAAGGGTGATTTAACATACGATATCAGAACCCACCTTTCATTCGAGGAGATAGTAGAGATTGCCAGGTCGATTATCGAGCAGTTGTAGAGTGATCATGGTAATAATAACTGTAGTAGTGGCAACCATCGTCTACCCAGTTTGGGCTGAAGGCCATTTAGGGCCTGATGGATATTACCACTTCTATGCTCGTGGATATTGGTATTTCTCTATAAACATAAACTACCAGACGCTGGGTGTGTCTGGTAGAATCACGGTCTACAATAATAAAATTAAGGGTACTGGAATATGCATATTTGAATGCGTAAACACAATGTTCTCCGACGGCTCATGGATACAGATAGGTTATGAGAAAAATTGGGAAGGAAACATGGAGCTAAAATACTACTATGAATACTACATTGTCAGAGCGACACCTCAGCCTATACTTACTCCCTTTAAAAGCGCATCCGCTGGAGAGGTGCCAAGTTTCAATATCTATCGCTCAGGTTCCTTGAATAACGGATGGGTATGGAAGATGATTAAAGACGGTAGCCTAGTGCAACAGCTGACTTTACCATCATTCTATGCCTCTGGGAAGGCTGAAGCATTTTTCGAATCAGTAGACACTACGAAAGAGATGAGCTATAACCAGGGGACAGGCCGGTTTACGGAGCTGAAATATTACTATGGAGGAGTTTGGTCAAGTTGGGATGCTATAAAGTTTATCGTAGACTCTCCTTACCACGTTAAGCCTTTAGACGCCAATAAATTTGAAACATGGGGAGACTACGACGCAGACCCCTAAAGAGCCAGGATAAACGGCTTCTCTAGTCTAGATGATTTAGAAGTGAAAACTATCCCGCGCATACTAGAACTAGCTAATCTTATGTTGAAGCTTTTCGTGAACAACTTGTGAAATTACTTTCACATTCGTTTTAAAGACCAGTATTTTTACCAAGAAACCTTTGTTAATTAAAACTATAGTATTCCGGATAAAGCATCGACCAATTGAACATATTTCTCTAGGAGTTTCAAGTATTTCGCAGTATTTTCTCCAGTAGGCTTGAAAAGCTTTTTTATCTTAACGACTCTACCCACTATCTCTTCGATCCTTCCACTTGTGCAACCCCACATAGCTAATATAGCTGAGCCGATGGCTGAATCAGGCTCCTCAACTACGTAAACATCTCTATTTGAAACATCGGCTATTATCTCCATAAATAGATCGTTCCTGGAGGCACCTCCGCTCACTCTAAGATCGTATATTTTAACCTTCGTCACGTCTTCTACCGCATCCAGCATGAGCCTAAGTGCTAAAGCAGACCCCTCCAACATACTTCTAAAAATAGCACCTGGGTTCGCAGTAATCTCTGAAAGACCGATGAAAAACCCTCTAACATTAGGATGGGTCTTCGGTACCCTCACACCATACCACTCTGTACACGCAATTAGCCCCTCACAACCTGGTGGGACTTTTCTAGCCATATCAGTGAGTTCTATAAGACTTTTACCTAGAAGCCTACTCATAGCGTCTAATGCTGTTGTCCCCGCGTTTGTAAATCCTCCGGCTAAGAACAGGTTGTTGATGTAGGTTTTATAGTAAAACCTCTGAGACATGTCTGGCACTGGCTTATCAACGACTACGTGAACGGTTAAAGCAGTGCCAATAGTCGCGTTTGCCTGCCCAGCTTTTATAGCGCCTGAAGTTATATCTCCAGCACTAGCATCCGTAACCCCGTTTACTACGGGTATTCCACTAGGTAGACCTGTTTCCAAGGACGCTTCTTCCGTCACATAACCCACTATAGAGCATATAGGCTTTAATTCAGGCATAAGGTCTACGGAAACGTTTACGTCTTCATACGTCTCTTCAAGGTATTTTAAGTCGTCTAATAGTGCGTGAGATTTTCCAGCAGTATTATTAGATGAAGCAAATATCCCAGTCAACTTGTAGACTGCGTAGTCACTCTCGTGAAGTATCTTATGGATTCTACCGTAGAAGTCGCAGTTTTTCTTAAGCCACATTACTTTAGGTAAGACCAACTGAGGCGTTATGGGTAGGAAGACTTCAAATTCACGTGCTTTAAGGCTGGCTCTTCTAAGCTCTTCAGCTTCTACTACGGCTCTACTATCATTGTACATTATAAGGGGGTATAAAGGCGTCCCTTTCCTATCCAACGGCACGATGGTGCCACTCGTAGCGTCGACACAAACTCCTTCAACTTCATCCTTAAGCTTGAGCTTCTTCAAAGTTTCGCATACCCTCTTCCATAGCATTAGAGGGTCTCGCTCTACAAAACCACTCTTAGGCTGACGTATAAGGTCGTAAACTGGTGTTGAAACCTCTTCTTCAACACTGCCTTCACTACTCACTACAACTGCTTTAACATTCTTAGTGCCTATATCTAAGCCTAGGAAATACATCTTATCAAACTCCTCAAAATAACTGTTTCCCGGTTTAAAAATTAATCATTTTCCCTTAAAAACCACATTTTTCTTATGTCTTCTGAAGTACATTATGTTATTGAACGTCGTACAGCTTGAAGCCAGTCTTCCACAAACGTTTAGACGGCATATTGGACATTTAACTTTAAGCCCATTTGGAGCGTTTAAATTTCCATGGTATTTTTATAGATTTTCAATCTAACCCCCTCCCTAGATGTTTTCCAGGTTTGAGAGAACTCTAATATTCAAACCCTCTTCTGTTTTCACCATGATATATCTGTTTTTGTTTGAATTTTAGATCCCCCTAGTGCCCTTGCGATGGTCTCTCATACATTTTTATGAACACGCTCATGGCCAAAGCCTGTTTCTGAAGAAGTTTTCAAAATAGAGTTAGAGCGGGCCCCGCTCTTATAAGTTCTTTACCATAAAATAGAAAAATATGGAGTGAATTTACGCAATCGGTGGGAATAAAGTGAAATTTATTGCTACTGCTATTAGGACTTCTAACGTGTATCCTAATATAAAGCCTCCGATGAATGGTACAACCCATTCTTCATAGAGTTTGCTTCCACCCATCTTCAGTATTATCGATTTTATGATGAATGCTGTTAGGCAAGCGAACCATAATCCATGTAGTGACATCTCCCAACTCCATGTAACTATTGCCAGCAGTGGGTCCGGCATCCACATGAACCTTGTGTATAGATATCTCATTACAACCATGAATATGAAGCCCGCCATCAGATGCGTGAAGCCTTCACTGAGTGGTGCCGCTAGTGGTCTATCCCAGAAGTTGCCGCATGTGTCAAAGTTTAGCGTACATAAAGTATAACCAAGTTTTGTTAATCCAAATATTCCTGGAATTGCTATTTGGTTGAAGCATGTTATAAAAGTCGCTATAACCATTGAAATGGCGACTATTTTTAACGCATTCCTAGGATGTATACCAAACTGATTTGCAATTTTATATGATGAAAGTGATGTGAAGAATGATGCTCCCCATCCTCCTCCACCCTCCACGCTTCCACCAGCAGTATGACCGATCCACTCTATGCTTAAAGCAGGTACTAACACGTAGTCTGTAGCAGTAACCTCAGGGTAATATTGAGTCGGCCAAGCCAAAAGCCTTATTATAGCGGGTGTAAAATCGTAACATGATTCTATTATGAAGCCTATACGAGCCCAAACTTGAGTTAAAACTATCCACGTTATAACACCTACCAACGGTATTACAAAAGAAAGCCATGGGCTAAGACTAGTATACATCAGGAAAACCATGAGTCCCAAGTAGGACAATACAATTAACATCCACGAACTATGATACGACATAGGCTCCCTCTTCTCAAACTCACTAGATTTTCTGAAAGCATATCTTAAAGTCTCAATAATGTAGCGTCTTTCTAAAATAATCGTTATAACGAAAAGTCCGAGTGCTGCACCAGAAGTGACTGTTGAAAGATACAACGGCGGAGCTGAGTAAAGCGATATAGAACCGCACCAGTTACCCCAGTATAGTAACCAAATCCATAGTAAGCGGCGAAGAATGCGATCTCAGCGACAAGCGTATAGAACAGTGCACTGAACAGTGCGTGAAGAGGTACTAAGAGCATGAATGCATGCATAGGTGGATGTTTGGCAAGGCCTAAATGCCAAGGTATGTCTGGTGGTGCTATCCAATGTGATCCCGGACCGCATGTATTGCTACGCCACATATACAGGTCTGGAAACCATGGGAAAAGCGTCGCCCCACTTAAAGGTATGCCTAGCAGGAATCCGAGAAGCATACCGATGAGAAACTGCGTTTTAGACTTTCGCTCCTTTCTACCTATGCCTTCAATATTCATTAGACATGTTTGGACAACTGTAACATAAGGGAATGGAAGCTTCTCAACATCTATCCACTCACGGCGGAAAACGTTAGCTATACCTATTCCAACACCAGCAAATAGTATGACCAGTAGAAATCTCCACAGTATCGCTGGGAACAATATATCCCACGGTAAAACTCCGAGATTTCCAACACCTCGAAGTAACATTTCACTAACATCTTTAGGAAGCATGAAGAATTCAGGTGTATACTTAGCGACAGTATCTGAAACAGATACGCGAACTAATAAGAACATAGTGTTACGAGTCTGTACTGTGGCAAAGTGCGTATAAAACGACGTGGTTATCATAGTAATGCTAAGATATGCTAGATTCGTTCTACTAAGATATTTCCGCAGAGGCTGAAAATACTGAAGAGCCATGACAACCAAAAAGGCGACAAAAGGACCACCTACAAACTCAGTCCCAGGCGTAGGAAGCAAAGTATTAACTCTCTGAGTACATCGAGCTAAAGGCGGTAGAAGAGCCTCAAAGAAGTTCCAGAAAAACGCTGTGATAATGCTCAGAACAGTTATCCACAAGAATGCTCCACCAGTAATCTTCTCCTCAGTAATTTCTTTCCCACTTTTCTTCACCCAATAATCCTTCTACGTCAAAGTTATATATATTACTGTTAACTTTCCTATTGGATAAAGCTAGCCTACTCCTGTAATTGTGAAAGAATCTATCATAGGATACCTCTAATAAAATCAACTATTTGTAGCGAGGACTGAACAACGGAGATGAACAATTAGGTTTTTATTCTAATTGTTCTGACCATTAGATAGGTGTCTATTTTCATGAGTATTGGGAAAGAGTGGTTTGAAGAAGAATTTTGGATAAAAACATTCACAGCTGGTGTTGAAGAGATAGACCCAGACCGTTACGTTACATGTACATACTATATAACTCCAAAAGAGGGTCTTAGCCTTCAAGGTGCTGCGATAAACCTTGCGGCTGAACAATCGATAGGAACGTGGACGAAAGTTGTGACAATGACTGATAGAGTGTTAAAGCTGGCTGGTAAAGTTTTCCACGTGGAAAAGTTGAACGGTGGAGGATTGGTGCAAGTAGCCTTTCCTCTAGATCTATTCGATTTGGAAGCTGGGATTTCACATATTCTTTCAATAGTGGCTGGCAATCTTTTCGGAATAGGTGCTTTAAAGAGCGTAAGACTACTGGATGTGAATTTACCTAAGCAGTACGTTAAGATGTTTAAAGGGCCGAAGTTCGGTATAGATGGTGTGAGGAAAATCATCGGCACTGCTAGGAATCCAAGGCCTCACCTAGGTACAATAATCAAGCCTAAAGTAGGGCTTAACCCTGATGAAACAGCTAAAGTGGCTTATGAGGCTGCAATAGGCGGCGTTGACTTCATAAAAGACGATGAAACGCTTACGAGTCAGAAGTTTAACCGTTTAGAGGAGAGAGTTTCACACGTGATGGATGTACTCGATAAGGTTAAAGAAGAGACCGGTAGAACGGTGCTGTATGCAGTTGACGTTACAGCAGACTTAAACATGCTGTGGAAAAACGTTGAGGCAGCTCTCAACAATGGTGCCAATTGCATAATGATCGACGTGCTTTGCACAGGCTACCCAGCGTTAAGAATGCTTGCAGAAGACCCCTCTGTTAAAGTCCCAATCCACGTACATAGGTGTCTACATGCTGCTATGACTAGAAACCCAGACCACGGTATTCACATGTTCGTATTAGCTAAGCTCGTTAGATTAGCTGGTGGAGACCAATTGCACACTGGTACTGCTAAAGGTAAAATGGAGAAGCCTGGCAGTGGCGCTTTGAGACCACTTGAAAAATTCTCTGGCATCGTCGGGATCCGCTATATGAACGATTTTCTCAGAAGCGACTGGTATGGTCTTAAATCAGTATTACCCGTGGCCTCCGGTGGACTACACCCAGCCTTAGTTCCAGCAAATCTGCAACTGCTAGGCTTTCCAGATATTCAGTTGAATGCGGGAGGAGGAATTCATGGGCATCCAAAGGGATCTAGAATTGGTGCAACAGCTATGTTGCAGGCTGTGGAAGCGTTTATGAAGAGTATCCCATTGGAAGAATACGCCAAAGAGCACGTTGAATTAAGAGAAGCCTTGGAATACTGGGGTGCGAAATTCCTTTCCGAAGAGTAGCCCTGTATCATCCTTTTAAGGAGCTGTAGTTCTATGAATAATGTTAAACTGTGGTTTGGCGTAGACTATTATCCTGAACATTGGCCTGTTGAAAGAAGAGGTCTTGACGTTGAGCTTATCAGCGGTGCTGGGTTTAACGTGGTTAGGCTTGCAGAGTTTGCATGGTGTAGGCTTGAGTCTTCACCTGGCAAGTTCAACTTTCAATGGCTTGATGAAGTCATAGATCTTCTATCTGTTAAGGGTGTTAAAGCAGTTTTAGGTACTCCAACAGCTGCCCCTCCACCATGGCTTGTAAAAGCCCATCCAGATATTCTACCTGTAAGCTTCCAAGGGCATAAAATGCCGCCTGTCGCTAGGAGACACTACTGTCCTAACAATCCAAACTATATTAAGGCTTCTGAAAGGATTGTAGAAGCCATGGCTAGACACTATAAGGATAATCCGAATGTCATAGGGTACCAGATAGATAACGAGCTTTCTCTTGGAGATGAGTACTGCTACTGTGAACACTGTGTTACGCTTTTCAGGAATTGGCTTAAAAACAAGTACGGCTCTATAGACGAGCTTAACAAAGCCTATGGAACGATATTTTGGAGTCATGAATACAGAGATTGGGATGAAATACATCCTCCAACTCCGCCTTTTGACGAATGTAATAGAGGGCTGAGCTTAGACTGGTTTAGATTTAGGTCTGAGTCTTTCGTAAACTTTCTCAAACTGCAAGTACGTATACTGAAGTCTATAAGCCCAGATAAAGAAGTTACGACAAATCTTATGGGTCTCTTCCCAGGCATAGACTACTATGATCTAAGTAGAAGCCTAGACTTTCCTTCTTGGGATTGCTATCCTAAGTTTGCCAAAGCATACTACGATCCTGCTTGGATATCTATGCTTCACGACGCTACTAGATGTATGGGCTCCGGTAGATTCTGGATTATGGAGCTTCAAGCCGGGCCAACGGACGGCTATGCTGGGAATCCCATAGGGGTAACACCGGATCCAGGTGAACTTAGGAAGTGGCTTTATCAAGCTATAGCCCATGGAGCTGAAGGCGGAGTCTACTTTAGATACCGTACTGTGTGCTTTGGTAAAGAGCAGTATTGGCATGGTATTTTAAACCACGACGGTGAAGTAAACCGGAGATACTTAGAAGTTAAGAAGATTGGTGAAGAATTGAAGAAGGTGGGTGAAATTCTAGTCGATACCCAGTATAAAAGCAGCGTTGGACTCATATTCTCATACGATTCTCTCTGGGCTACGCTGATTGAGAATAAGTACTATGCTAAAGGTTATCATGAGCAAGTATTAACAGCTTATAAAGGTTTCTGGAGTCTCGGTATAAACGTAGACGTAATACCTCCGGACAGGGATTTCTCAAACTACAGAGTATTGTTAACGCCATTCCTATACTTGACAAATCGAAGCTTAATTGAAAGGCTTAAAAGTTACGTGGAGAGTGGAGGTCTACTTATAGCAACAGCTAGGGCTTCCGTTAAAGATGAATATAACCGTGTATATTCAAGCGGGCTTCCAGGCGGACTTAAAGAACTATTCGGACTACGGGTGACAGATTACACGTCCATACTGCTTGAAAGAGAGACGAGAATATCTACTCAATATGGATCAGTGTTGGCTTCAGGCTGGTTAGAAGGGTTAACGGTGACTTCTGCTCAAGTCTTGGGGGTTCACGAATACGAGTGGCTTAAAGGTAAACCAGCTATAACTGTTAACCGTTACGGTAAGGGTTACGCCGTATACGTTGGTTCTTTCCTAACCCAGGAAATGGCTAAACTAATAGCGGATAAAATTGTCGAGAGAGATCTGGTCAAGCCTCCAGTTGAATTCAGAGGAGAACCGGTTGAACTAGTATTTAAAGAAGGACGTGGCTACAAATTGCTGTTTCTAATAAACCATGACGTTAAAAGTAAAACCGTGGAATTAAACTTTGGCAAGACACTGGAGGTTAAAAGTCTGCTTAAAGGCTTAAACATAGAGGGTGAAACCGTTAAAATTGCGCTAAACCCGCACGACGTTGAAATACTCTACTTTAAAGATTGATCAGCTTAAAACTTCCACATTCGTGTAGCTCTACTTCTTTACCTTTATCGAGCTCTCTATCAAGCGGCTTTTTCATACTACATGCAATGTTATGTTAACTGAGGTTCTTAGTAGGAGAATCATGTTCTGGAAAATTTTAACTCTCTAATGTAGTGTTTCTGTATGGTAAGTCTTATGTGTAGTAAGAAGGTAGAAACAACCATAGTTGTTGATGAGAATTTGAGTAGAATTGCCAGTGTAGGAGGTTTAAAATCTGTTATCTAGGTTGAGTACAAGTTTTTATAGTTGTTAACAGATCAATGTACGATTATTTTTAAGTTTCCATTATGCTTTTAAGGTTGAGCGTTCTCTTTTAAGAATGGGTTCGAAGGTTAAGTCTTATTTTCTCATAATTCGACTATTTAGAGTGGTATGAGTCAGATTGTAATTGGGGTAGATATTGGCACAGGTGGTTGTAAAACTATAGCGTCAGACGTTAATGGGCGTATTATAGCTGAGGCATTTGAAGAGTATAGCGTATACCATCCTCAGATGAACTGGGCTGAGCAAGACCCTGAAGAGTGGTGGAAAGCCGCTCGAATCACTTTAAAACAGATTACTTCCAAGATATCGTCTGATAGAATAATAGGCGTCGGTCTGACCTCTCAAAGAGAGGCTTTTGCTCCATTAGATAAAGCAGGAGAGAAGCTCTACAACAGCATAATATGGTTAGATATGAGGGCAGTTTTACAGAAGAATAAGATTGAAAAGCTGATTCCTCCGAGAAGAGTCCTCGAAATAACTGGTGTTCCAGTCGACCATATTTTCTCAGCGGCGAAAATTCTTTGGATTAAAGACAATCTGCCAGACGTATTTAGAAAAATAAACCGCATCTTATTCGCTAAAGATTACATAGCGTTTAAACTATGCAACGTGAAATCTACTGACCGTAGTATGGCTTCACGCACAATGTTATTCGACGTACATAGGCTTCAATGGTCCCATGAAATATGCGAGTCTTTAGAAATACCTGTAGATATTCTTCCAGAGGTTAAAGGGTCTTGGGAGGTAGTAGGTGAAGTCGACAGTAGAGCATCTGAGCAAACTGGCCTACCAGTAGGAGTCCCGGTTGTTTCAGGCGGTGGAGACCGTCCATGTGAAGCATTAGGTGCAGGCACATACAGAGAGGGCGACGTAAACATAGGCACTGGTACTGGAACAGTTTTCGAAGTTCCAGTGTCTAAACCTAAGCCAGACCCTAGAGGCTTAATAGACTGTTGTTGCCACGTTGTACCAGACACTTGGGAGTATGAAATAATAATAAATGCGACAGGTGAGTCTTTAAGGTGGTTTAGAGACAACTTCGGCCATGAGGAAGTATATAAGGCGAGAGAAGAAGGAGTATCACCCTACATACTCTTCGATAGAATGGCTGCTGAAGTCCCTCCTGGGGCTGGAGGGCTCTTCTACTACCCGTACTTATGGGGTGCTAGAGCTCCTAAATTCGACCTCTTAGCTAGATCGGCGTTTATAGGGTTTACACATGCCCATAAGAGGCCTGCATTTATAAAGTCGATACTTGAAGGTGTTGCATTCCAATACTCTGAAACGTTGCAACTGGTTAGAGAGCTCGGTGTAGACATAAAGCGGATAACTATGACGGGTGGCGAGGTTAAAAGCAACCTGTGGAATCAGATAAAGGCTGATGTGCTAGGTATGTATATACATGTTCCCGAAGTACTTGATGCTGCGGCGTTAGGGTCTTGCATACTTGCAAGCATAGGAGCGAAAGCATACGCAGATTTTGAAACAGCTGTAAAGCACATGATTAGAATATCTAAGACTTACAATCCGAATCCGAAGGCGCATAGTGAATACGCTAAACTACTTAAAGCCTATCAGAAGGTTTACGAATACTACGAGCAGTGTTTTAAAATACTAGCCGATATATCTGGTTAAAAATTAGGCTTCAATAGTTTAAGCTATTGGGCAGACGATTTCATAGCAGAAGAGTGTTACAACTTAAAGCGTACAGTTAAACAATAGGAAATTGAGAAAGTGACAATGGGATAAGGCCATTTAAATTCACGTAGTAATTTTTTCCTAAGTTGAATGATTTCATCGACTTAGTACTACTTCTTGGTATATAAGTTATATGCTTCTACTATGTTTGATACTTCAAATACTTCTACGTCAAACCCTTGGGTTTTAAGGTAGTCTTTTAACGTGACCTCTTTAGGTACGTAGCGGATTATTTTGAAACCTGGTAGGACTTCCTCCTCCTTCTTCTCGTAGATGATTATTTTGCTTTGTCCTTTCGGGACTATGAAGATTTTAGCTCCCTTCTTAGAAGCTGCTAAAGCCTTCTCAGATATTCCACCTACGGCTCCTATAGAGCCGTCTAAGTTTATAGTTCCAGTAGCATAAACAATATCTGATATGTTTTCACGTCTTAGAGCGGATATGATTCCTACTGTTATGGGTAGTCCAGCGCTTGGGCCGTCTACGACTTCTACTTCCTCTTCACCTTTAATAGTAATTATGACATCCATATCCGTTAGATTTAACCCTGTATAAGTCTCAGCTACTGATACTGCTATTCTAGCACTAGTCTGAAGGTCTATGCCTATTCTAGGCTCCGTATTGATCAGTATGCGCCCTTTTCCATCTCTAAGCTCAACTTCGGCTTTAAGAGTTACACCTTCATAATATGTTGTAAACCAATCTACATAGACCATTTTAACGGCAACTATGTTAACGTTGACTTCTCCTACTAAGCCTCCGGCTGGGGTAAACCCTTGATAATAGCTCTGGCTCTTATAGTATTCGAGCTGGTTTCTAGTAATATCTAAGATTTTTCTAAGATTTTGAACTTCTCTAGACAGATTTTCATTTTGAGCGGCTAGGTTACTCAGTTCTCTCTCAAGACTTGAAACGTAAGACTTAAGGCTTATAGTGGTCACCAGTAAGTAGGCATTTAAAGCCAGACTTACAATAAGAAGTATGACGAGGAAGGCTTTTCCATTAGACTTTCCCACGATTCTACTCTTTAGAAACTCCCCTATTTCTACTTTTCCTCTTGGAGAATCAGACAGTTGAGTCTATATATCTTAGTTCTTTAAGCTTATTCAGCACGAGTTCAACGGATTCATTTACAGTGAGTTTATCTGTTTCAACTATCACTTCAGGTTTTAAAGGCTCTTCGTAAATTGTCTGAATACCCGGTAGGGTCCCAATAGAGCCCTCTAGAGCCCCCTTATAAAGCCCCTTAACATCCCTTTTCATGCAAACATTTAGAGAGCATTTAACGTAAACCTCTACAAACTTCGATATTCGTCTTCTAGCATTGTCTCTATAGGCTCTCTTATTGCCAGTAGCATCTATAATCACGTTAACACCGTTTCTAACGAGTAATTTCGCTATGTAAACTATAACGTTGTAAAACCAGTCTCTTTCCTCCTCACTATAGGTCGGCTTTGGTGTTAAAATCTTTCTAAGTTCATCCGATTCTAAGGTTTCAACGTTTACGCCCATTTCTTTAAGCCTTCGAGCAACACCGTTAGCTATTGTAGATTTCCCGCTCGACGGTAGACCTGTGATCCACATAGCCCATCCTTCAGTCATCATGTAAAACTCTATTTGGACATACCTCTAACTTTCATTTAACTTTTAAACGCCACAGGTCTTCAAAGCTTTAGATGCGTTTAAACTAGGAAGGAGTAGAGTTTTTCTACAAGTTTAGAAAATACTTTCCTCTAGGCGTGGTTTATTGGGCTCTGAAGAACATAAGCTTAAGGCTCCTAAAACTGTGAGATTCGCCCTAGTAACATGTAGTAGTTCTAGGTTTGAATATCTTAAACATGGTAAGTCTTTTAAAGACGAGTCTGGAGATTTAGTCGAGCATATGGTTAAATCAGCTGGCTTCTCAGTATCCTACAGGACTTTAATCCCAGACAACTATACTATGATCAGGGAAACGGTTGAAGAATTATGCACTAAGCCAGACGTAGACATTATAGTCTTATCAGGCGGTACTGGTCTATCGCCTAAAGACGTTACTATTGAAGCGGTTAAACCCATGTTTGAAAAAGAAGTCCCAGGGTTTGGAGAAATATTTCGCATGTTAACGTTTCAAGAAGAAGGCTCAATAGCAATATTGTCTAGAGCCGTAGCAGGCGTTTACAAGGGGAAGATAATATTCGCTCTACCCGGTTCACCTAAGGCTGTTAAACTGGCTTTTGAACATCTCATAATTCCTGAGGCTTCTCACATGATTTTACACGTGAGAGGTTTAGGTTGAATTTGACTCTCTCCACGGCTGAAGCCGGGAGATTCTCGGTTTTTCAGCCTTCATGGCTTCATCATACCGAGTTCTGAGCTGTGTCAAGACCAGGGCCTGAAGCCCTACCGGCCCCTGGATAGAGCGTATAGCCCTATCCCCGCTTACTGGAACCTCCACCTCCATTTCAGCCTAGAGCCTTATTCCAGCTTTTGGGCATCTAGGCCACATTCGAGCGACACGCTTAAATATAAACATCGTCTACTCCATATTTAAAATTTATCGACAATTTATCCCACGGTTAAAACCGTAGGTTTTCTTGTCGAATTTTCATGTAAACTGTCAAAATAATTCTTAATAATTTAAACCCGTTGGCTTCTTGAAGGTTTTAAATATGTGTTTAAAGCGATTTCAAGTCTTAGGTGCAGAGTATGATTGAAGGCCCTAGAGCTGCTAAAATCGAAGAGCTTCCACAGATAGTTAAGCTTACAAGTTGGATTTTCGGCTTTGAAAAACACGGCGTTTACTTAGACAAGGTTTTCCCCCACGTCTTCTGTGAGAAGAATATTGAAAATTTAAGGGTCATCGTTTCAGATGGAAGAGTCGTCTCTCACTTAGGTATTTGGGAGGGCTGGCTTAATTTTTACGGTTTTTGGCTTAAAGTAGGTCTCATAGGATGCGTATGCACTCATCCAGAGCATCGGATGAAAGGCTATGCTTCAGCCTTGGTTAAGGACGCATTTATAAAATTGTCTAGTGACCGCGTAGACCTCGTTATGATTTCAGGCGCTAGATCGCTCTACACTAGAGCTGGCTGTGTAGAAGCTGGTATTATCTACGATTATCATGTTCCGCTTGACGTGATTAAAGATTTAGCCACACGTTTAGACGGTTTAAAGATTGAACCCTATACTGAAGATAGGATTTCAGATCTGATCGGACTATACCAGAGTGAGCCCATCAGGTTTAAAAGAAGCTTCGAAGAGTTTAAATTGCTTGCAGGTAGAACCTTTGTAGCTGAAGTCAGCGAGTCTATGAGCATATTCATAGCTTACAGGATGGGTAAGTCCGTTTCATACGTGGTGTTTGTTAAAGGGGTTTGGAACAACTTAACAATCGTCGAATACGCGGGTTCTAGGGTTGCCGCTCTTAAAACGATCTATGAGGCGTCTAAAATCTTCAACGTTGAACATGTTAAACTACCTGTTCCATATGGAGACTGGGAGCTTACAACGCTCTTAGAAGAATACGGGTTAAAGCCTAAATCTTCCCATGCTACTGCAAGCCTAGCTATACTAAACCCAGTCGTTTTCACGGAGAAAATTCGGCCCTATGTTGAAGAAAGGCTCGGTGTTAAAGCCAATTTTAGCATCGCTGCTTGTAATGATAACGTTTTCGAATCCTCCATGTTTGGAGAACGCGTGAAATTTGAAGACTCTAGAGCGTTTACAATGCTTGTCTTCGGTAGGCCTGAAACAGTACATAGTTCGGATACCGTTAAATTTGACTCTAGTAGAATTCCTGAAGTTTTTAAGAGGGTTTTCCCAATGCCGTCTTTCAACTACGGGTTAAACTTCATATGATGCTGGGAAAAGATAAAATAGAAGTAGCCATCTCTAAACTCTGATCTAATTTGAGGGTTATATTCCTCGGAACGAGTGCGTCTGAAGGCTGGCCAGCGGTCTTCTGCCAATGTCAATACTGCGTTAAAGCTAGAGAATTTGGTGGTAAAAACTTGAGGTCACGTGCTTCAGTTCTATTCGACGATGATCTTAAAGTGGATTTTCCTCCAGATACTTATATGCACGTGTTGAAATATGGGTTGGATTTAGGAGCGTTGAGATTTCTTTTGGTGACACACACCCATAGAGACCACTTTTACGCCGACGACCTTGAGACGAGGAAAAGCCCTTTTGCGTATGTTAAAAGTGGAGGCTTGCTGAAAGTTTACGGCAATAGAGCTGTCTATGAGAAGACGGTTAAAGCTGTGTCCTCCGAGGCCGTAGTACCTGAAATAATAGATCCTTTTAAGTCTTTAAAACTCGACGATTATGAAGTTGAAGCTTTACCGGCTAATCACTCACCCGCCGAGGTCTGTCTGCTGTATGTAATATCCATCGGCGGTATTTCCGTCTTCTATGGGCATGATTCAGGTTGGTATCCCGATGAAACTTGGAAAGCACTTAAACGTAGAAAGCTTTCCCTAGCTATAATGGATTGCACGTGTATAATTAAAGACTGTGTGAATTATCACATGGGTATTGAAACAATGGTTAAAGCTAAAAACCGCATGATTAATGAAAGTATAGCAAATGGAAACACAATTTTCATAGCCACTCATTTTTCACATAATGGTCAACTCTTACATCATGAGCTTGAAGAGAAGCTTAAACTATACGGTATCACTCCGGCCTACGACGGTATGTGTATTAAACTCTAGCTGGAGTTTTACGTAATTAATTAAACCATTTTCTTACTCTACGATATTTTCCGTTGTGGGATTCATAGACTTTCATCCCCTCCCCCTTACCTCTATTTTTTCCCTATGTGAAAGGATTAAATTCTGAAATCAACTATACTTATGTAGGTGTATGATTTGCTCGCTGCTGTTTTAAGAAGGCCGTTTAAAATCGAGCTTATGGATATTCCAAAGCCTGAGCCTAAGCCTGATGAGGTTCTAATAAAGGTTGATGCGTGTGGTATATGTGGAAGCGATATTCACTACTTCCAAGGTAGAAATCCTTGGGCGTTACATACGTTAGGCGTTGATAAGGCGAATCCACCTGACATGATATTGGGGCATGAGATTTCAGGCATCATTATGGATGTAGGCGATAAGCAGTTCAAACATAGAGTTGGTGAAAAAGTGGGTGTAATCGCCTATAAAGCATGTGGTAAGTGTAAGTTCTGCAACGAGGGGAGGCATAATATCTGTGCAGACATATTACACATCGGTCATGATGAAGCTTGGGATTTTAGTCCTTCACCAGGAGGCATGGCTGAATACTGTGCGGTTTGGGAAGATAAAGCAGTTACGTTAGATTATCCTGTGAGTCCAGAAGAAGCCTCTCAATTGGATGGTTTAGCTGTTGCAGTTCACGCCTCTTATAGAGCTGGGATTAAGCCAGGCTATAGAATAGCGATCATGGGCTCTGGTCCCATAGGACTCATGGCTTTCCAAACAGCTAAAACCTTCGGTGCTCATGAAGCTTTCTGCATAGATGTATGGGATACTCCTTTAAACATCGCAGAGAATCTTGGTGCTGATTATACTGTGAATTCTTCTAAAGTAGACCCGGTCAACTATGTACTTTCTAAAACTGGTGGGTTTGGAGTTGAAGCGGTGATCAACACGGTGGGTTCACCTGAAACTATTCTACAAGGTTTAAGGATGCTCGTTAGGGGAGGAGTGCAGGTTTTACTAGCTATATCTACCGAAGCTGTTCAACTAGATCCGAGACTTCTAGCTGGTGAACGGGTTTTAACCGTTTCCTCCAACAATCTGTATCCTGAGTACTATTTAGCTGTAAATCTACTTAAAACTGGTAAAGTTAAGATTAAACCAATTATAACGCATGTATTGCGGCTTACTGAGGTCGAAGAAGCTTTCCATATAGCTTTAAATAAAGAAAAGTATGGTGCTTTGAAAGTAGTGGTTAAACCTTAACAGTAAGGTTTATATGTATTTCTGTATTCTTGTATTTTTGTATGAGTAGTTTAGACGGGTTTAAAGAGAAAATCGAAGAATTTAGAAGGCATATGAGAGAAAACTATGAAAACCTCCTTAAGAAGTATGAAAAGTCTCTGGAGGATTTTAAGAAAGCAGACCTATCCTCTAAGGATAAGCTCATAGCCCTCTACTTAGATGTTAAAAGATTGAGAATAGACTTCAAACACGGGTTTCAGAGCCTCTACAGAAACTTCAAAGCGGCTATCTACGGTTTTAGAAGAAATCTTAGAGACCTTGCTCTTGATCTTCCAAAAGAATATGGTGAAGCAATCGATGAAATTAGAAGCATATTAATTGAAGCAGCTGAGGACCTTGAGAAATACCTACGTCTATCCCGGGATTTAGAGGGTTCCCTTAGAGAATTTGAATCCCGTATTAGGGACCTTTTGATCACAGAAACTCCTCCAACTACCTCAGTCTCCGTAAAAATCAACACTTTAACTGAAGCTCTAGAGGATGCTTTAAAAGAAGTCTTCTCATCGACTGAGAAAATATTATCCAAAGCTACCGAGGTTGTTTCTTCAATTAGGATTCCTGAGTCTGATGCTAAACTTATAAAGCTTCTAGTAGATGCTGGCATATTCAGAAGTAGAAATGAGGCTTTAGCCTATTTTGCACATAAAGGTATTGAAGCTAGTAGAGATTGGCTTAATAGGGTTCAAGAAAGACTCCATAAGATCAGAGAGCTTCAGGAGGAGACTAGAAAAGAGCTTGAAGAGATATTTAAAGAAGATTTTGATCAAAAAGAGAATGAGTAAACATTTATTCTTTAGCGTTTCTAAGAATTTGTTAGAATATGAGCTGGTATCTCGTAAGACCGGATGCCTTAACAATTTTTAAGGATGAGAAGGTTCTTAGGTCATTAAATAGGTATTTTAAGGTTTTCAGAGATAAGCTTCCAGCTAAGTTTTCAATAGCTAAGAAAATAGAGGCGGTTTTCGACGAAAGTTATTCATTGGATGAGCTTTGGGCTTTACATGATAAATTAACCGTTGAATATTACCGTGTTGAATCTATGGTGAATAGGGGGGAGACTTCTCTTGAGGATCTTGGAGAGCCTAAACGGAGTTACTTAGACCTTAAAGTTGAAATCGCCAGAAGGCTATTAAAGTCCTGCGTTTTCTGTGAGAGAAGATGTAGAGTTAACCGTTTAGAAAGTAAATTAGGCTATTGTAGATGCGGATATACATTTCTACTGTCTTCGGCCTTCCACCATTTAGGTGAAGAACCTGAGCTTGTTCCAAGTGGAACTGTTTTCTCACTGGGATGCAACCTTACCTGTTTACATTGTCAGAATTGGACTATTTCTCAGCAAATGGAGCCTGGTGAGCCTACAACATCTGAAGAACTTGCAGAGATAGTTACCAGACTTAAACGTGAAGGCTGTAGAAACTGTAACATGGTTGGCGGCTCTCCAACTCCTTGGTTACATGTATGGCTTGAAGCATTTAAATACGTTAAAGTAAATATTCCCACAGTCTGGAATAGTAACAGCTACTACAGTGTTGAAACAGCTAAACTCTTAAAGGGATTCATAGACGTATATTTATTGGATTACAAGTATGGACGGGACGAGTGTGCCGTTAAAATATCTAATGCTCCAAACTATGTAGAAGTTTGCAGCAGAAACCATTTAATAGCCTTAGAGAGCGGAGAGCTCATAATAAGAGTTCTTCTGCTTCCGAACCATATAGAATGCTGTGGAAAACCTATTCTTAAGTGGATTAGAGACAACATAGGCGAATGGGTTAGAGTGAACATTATGGATCAGTATAGACCACATTGGAGGGCTGATGAGGTCCCAGAACTTCGTAGAAGACTTACACATGCAGAGTATATTGAGGCTTTAGAATACGCTAAATCAATAGGGCTTTCAAATCTTGCTTAACGACTTATTTAAACACTTTCAAATATCTTAGTGCGCCATTTATTCTTCCAGCTTCCCCACCCTGTTTTAACATACTTCTCTCTAAATTCTGGCTCATCTTCAACCCATTTTAGAAAGCTCTGAAACCTCCTCCTAGGATCCCCTTCAGCAAGTTTTAATCCTATTTTCTCAAGTGTTTTTAAAAACATCTGTTCAGCAAGCTTCTGCGTTTCTCCGACTATCTTAATTGAAGCGACTTTATACCCCTGTTGGGAGAGATTTTTTCTCGCTTTAGAAAGCACGAAGCCTGTACACATGCGTACTTCTTCGCTTATGGGGACTTTAAGATTCCGCAATCCATTCTCCACTATCTCTACCGCTTTATCTAAGTACTGTTTGATTTTAAACTTAGGCTCCTGAAAAAATTCTACAGGTATTTCACCTACGTAGTATTCGCCTGTTTCAACTCTTCTAACTACTATTACGCATCCTCCTACTAGGTCTCCCCATCCAGCGTCATCAACCTCAATAGTCATTATAAAACTGCCTCTTCATCTATTCTCAGAATTTTAACGCTGTAACCTTTCTTCTCTGCTCCTCTCTTAAACGTTTCAGGGTTTGCTCTCACCTGTGGGAAAGTATTATAGTGCATAGGTATTGCAAGTTTAGGCTTCAGTACGTCTAAAGCCTTCAAAGCTTCATCTACGTTCATCGTATACGTTCCCCCTATCGGTATTAATAATATGTCTACGCGTTCTAAGGGTTTAACACCATCGAGATAGCAGTCTCCTAAATGTACGATCCTCTTCCCCTCAAACTCTACAATATAGCCCGTCGGATATCTACTCTGATGATGGCTTGCGGGGATCATTTCAACAGTAATGCCTTCGATTTCCCTTTTCTCCCCTACACGCATTATAACGGCTCCAGGATATTCACATACTGATGGAGCAATGACTTTAGCTTTGGGAAATCTATTTATGAAAGTCTTGTCGAAGTGGTCAAAATGCTCATGTGTCACCAAAATTATATCTGGTACCCCCTCGTACTTAGGGGCTAGACTATTTCCTGTGAAATAGGGGTCTATGAGTATTCTCTTACCATCTGATATTTCGAAACACGCGTGGCTGAGATATTTAACCTTCACAATACCACCAAGATATAGTATGCTTGATAAAAATATAACTTTACCTCCTCTTCACGGCTTATCTGAATAGTAAGGTTAAAATACTGCTAAGCGTCTCTCATATATGAGACGTTTTCACAGTTTTTGAAAAATGCTGGAGGTTCTCAGCTTGTATGATGGTTTCAAAGTGTTGAAAACCGGTACAACAACCATAGGTCTAGTTTGCAGAGACGGTGTTGTCCTAGCTTCAGATACTAGAGTCATCATGGGATTTACAGTAGCCCATAAGAGGGGTCGTAAAATATATCAGATAGATGACCATTTAGCTATGACTATAGCTGGGACTGTAGCCGAAGGTCAGAATGTTGTCGATATGCTTAGGTTCTACGCTAAATTGTATAAAGTTGAGCACAATAGACCCATACCTGTAGGTGCTGCATCCAGATTAGCTTCTCAGATACTCTACAGCAATAGGCTTATGCCTCTCTCAATCCAAGCAATAGTTGGAGGAGTAGATGAAACTGGTTCACATATATATGCTTTAGACCCGTTTGGAGGTGTTACGGAGGAGAACTACTTCGCAACGGGCTCAGGCTCTCCAATAGCTATAGGTGAGCTTGAGACAAATGTTAAAGACGGTTTAACCGTTGAAGAAGCAATTCCCTTAATAGTTAAATCTCTCAAAGCGGCTATGCGTAGAGATGTTGCTACTGGAGATAGTATCGACATTGTTGTGATAGACTCTAAAGGTTTTAAAGAGTTCTCTGAAGACGATAAAATCAAGCTTATGAACAGTGTTTAGCTGTAGTTTCATAGGTGTATTGAGAGTTTAGGTGTTTAACTGTGAAAAAGCAGTTTCAAGACCCTTTATCTAAGATAAGGGAAATAGTGCTATCTAAGATACCGGAAGATGTTACAGTAACTAGGATAAACTTTGAAGGTTCTAAGCTTGCAATATATGTTAAGAAGCCAGAAGTCCTACTCATAGATAAAAGCTACATAATCTCTGACATAGTCGAGAATATGAAGAGGCGGATCGTAGTTAGATCAGATCCATCTGTTAGAGCATCTAAGGAGGAGGTTAAAGCCGTCATAAGTCAAGTGATCCCTGAAGAAGCGAACGTAGAAAACCTTGTTTTCGACGATGTACTGGGTGAAGTCATAATAGAAGCTAAGAAGACTGGTCTAGCCATAGGTAAAGATGGTGCTCTTCTACAAGAAATCTTGAGGAAGACGAAGTGGATACCTAGGGTTCTCAGAACACCTTCAACACCTTCGAAAATAATCGCTAATATTAGACATGTGCTTTATAGCGATACAAAAGAGAGGGAGAGAGCTTTAAGAGAAGACGGTGAACGAATATTTAGACCCTTGGTTTTTCCAGTTGATGAAGTCCTACTAGTGCCACTTGGAGGATTTAGAGAAGTCGGTAGATCCGCTATACTAGTTAAGACTAAGGAGAGCTCTATATTGGTAGATTGCGGTATAAATCCGGGAGCGTCTAAGCCTAATCAGGTTTTTCCCTATCTAGACTTTGATGGGTTAGATCTTGATACTCTTGACGCAGTTGTTGTGACACATAGCCATTTAGACCACTGCGGGGCCATCCCACTATTATATAAATATGGATATAGGGGGCCAGTCTACTGCTCTGAACCAGCTTTGAGCCTTATGGTTCTCGCCCAGCTCGACTATTTAGATGTTGCTATGAAGGAAGGCGTGATTCCTCCGTATACTCAGAGAGATGTTAGAGAAATGATTCTACATACTGTAACACTTAGATACGGCTATGTAGTAGACATAGCTCCAGATATTAAGCTTACTCTGTGGAATGCGGGGCATATACTCGGCTCTTCAATAGCTCACATACATATAGGTGAAGGCCACTATAACGTCGTGATAACGGGAGATTTTAAATACGGTAAAACCATGCTTCTAGACCCATCTTCGATAAACTTTCCGAGAATTGAGGCTTTAGTAATGGAATCTACATATGGCGGTGAAGAAGACGTTATGCCTCCTAGGTCTGAAGTGGAAATATCTCTCATCTCCACCGTAAATGAGACTATTGAGAAAGGTGGAAAGGTCCTAATACCCACTCCAGCCATAGGTAGAGGTCAAGAAATAATGATAGTCTTAGATTCCTATATGAGGAAGAATTTACTTAAAGAAGTTCCAGTATACATAGATGGCATGTTGAATGAAGCTACAGCAATCCACACAGCCTACCCTGAATACTTGTCTCAAGAGCTTAGAGATCTCATTCTACGTGAAGACGTAAACGTGTTTCAATCTGAACGTTTCACTTCTGTTTCAAATCCAAATCAGAGACTTGAAATAGCTGAGAGCGAACCTTCGATAATTTTAGCTCCATCTGGTATGATGGAAGGTGGACCTGTGCTCGAGTACTTTAGGCTTATGGCTGAAGATCCAAAAAACTCTCTTATATTCGTCAGCTATCAGATTGAAGGTACATTAGGTCGTCGAATTAAGAACGGTTTAAGAGAGGTTCCTCTAATGTTTAAGGACGGTAAAGTAGACGTCATTAAAGTCGGCATGGACGTTAAATCCATTGAAGGTTTCAGCGGGCACTCTGATAGACGTCAACTTCTTTCCTACGTTAAAAGACTATCCCCCAGGCCTAAAATGGTCATCATATGCCATGGTGAAGCACAGAAAACGCAAAATCTATCTTCAGCCGTATCCCATGTATTCAAGCTTCCAGCTATTGCTCCAAGAAACCTTGAGAGTATAAGGCTTAGATGATGAATTCACGTGTATATTTCCTTCTTAAATCTACTAACAAACATTTTAAGTAATTTTAATTCGACTTTCCGTCATCTATCTTTTTACTGTTTTATATTTAGCATAGATTTTTGGATAAATATATAAAAGTACAAATACTGCAATAAAAGTAGTAACGATGGATAATAACACGGCTATAAAAATTAAACTGCCAGTTATAGTATATCCGTAACCGATGACTGTGAATGCTGCAAAAAGAAAGGTAACCTCGAGAATTCTCTTAACTATATGATCACTTTTCACATGCGAGGTGAGAAATAAAGATACAATGGTGAACAATAAGGATGTTTCAAAAACAAGTATGATAATGTTTTCCAGAATAACTCCGGATACAAGCAACATTGATGTTAGGAGGACAGAAAGTATCAAATTACATACACCTGCCTCTAGATGCTTCTTCCATCTTCGTCTTAGTTCTGTTATCAACTCAAGTAAACTGTAATGAGAAACCTTTAAATAAAGTTTAAAGATTGACTGGCGTGACGGTCTTCATTAGAGATAAGTTAATCGCGGATATTAGAATTTTAAAGTTATTTCTTTTCCGTAGATTCTGCTCCTACAGATTTGATGTTTGGTATGTATTTTGATAACGTTTAATTAAATGTCTTTTACTAAAATTTTAAAGATGGATTTAGAATCTAAGCCTCTAAGCGGCGCAGCCTTTCTGGAAAATGGTAAAATTCTAGTTAAAGATGGTGATTACAAGAGTTTTCTAATTCAGAAAGGCTACGGTATTAAAGAAGGTATTTTTCTCGTTTTAAGTGGTGAGGAGGCGCTTTACTTAATAAGTGAAGGTAGACTTAGACTTTTTGAAGGCGATCACGAGCTTACATTGAAGGATGCCACTGAAAAACTGATTCCGATAGATCCAGATGTTTGGATCAAGTTTCTAATATATAGAGATTTAAGAGATAAAGGATATGTAGTATGCAAAGGCTATGGAATCGGATTGAATTTTCTACTATATGAGCGTGGAACGTATGGTGAACAACCCGCTAAGTATCTAGTCATAGGGGTTTCAGAAGGTAAACCAGTTAAAATAAAGGATTTAATTGAAATCGTCAGATCTAGTATGTATTCGGATAAAGAGCTTCTACTCGCTGTTGTAGACCGTAGAGGAGAAGTAGTTTATTACAAGCTTTCCCAAGGTTTTGAAGAACTCCAGTCAGATGAATAGTTAAGCCTATGGCTGCGTTTAACTGTCAAGTTTTGGATATCCTTTTTCATTGCCCAGCCTATATGTAGGCTTCCTCCGAATTTAAAGTAAACTTCTATCTAAGATAGCTGTTAAGATTTACTGAAGTTTAAAAGCATTGTGAGCTAAGCTGTAAATTAAAAGCGTGGCTCTTATCAGTATTCACATCGGCATGGCATAGTGTAGCATCTCGGGCATCCTCCGCCATATTTCTCATAGACTGCCCCCTCCAAATCTATATTCACTAGGTTACAGAGACTCAGTAACCAAGCTATTACATCAGCTGCTTCTTCAGCAATATCCTCCGTTTTGCCCTTAACTAAGGCATCGGCCAACTCTCCTACCTCAGATATAAACCATATGTAGGTTGCAGAAATTCCCCTTTTTTCATCCCTCTCAAAATAGATTTCTCTCATAAGTTTCTGCAGTTCTCTTAGGCTCATAATATCTGTAAATACATCACTGTAGTGAACGTAAAAATATTAGCATCTACGAACAGTATTTCCACGGGTTCTTATACTTAGCCTACTACTTAAAGTCTGACATCTTTCAAAAGTAGATTCATACGTTTATTTTTTCAACTGTTTCGCCATCCTCAAATTATGTACTGCGTAATAATCTGTCAAGCAAAGTTTATATTCTCCTTATTACAATTTATTGTAACGTTCCAATAAATTGGAAGTGAGGAAGCTTGAGAGAGTTCCTTATAATTAAAGACGCTGAAGTCGCCAAACTTCTAGCCGATGAAACCAGATGTCAAATATTAAACCTTTTAAAAATCAAGGAAATGTCTACAAATCAACTTGCTAAAATCTTGGATAAACCAGCTTCTTCTATAGACCACCATCTGAAGGTTCTCAAAGCAGCTGGTTTAATTGAGCTTACTTCTGAACGTAGAAGAGGCAATATCATAGAGCGATTTTATAAAGCTTCGGCTAGACACTACATTGTAAGTTATAGTTTAAGTGAGAAGGCCGAATCTTCGTTTAAAGATTGGAATGAAAAACTTTCTGAAGATGTCGCATTACTTATCCAAAGCTTCGGCTACAACATATCGGACATATCTAAGCTTACTAGGCTAATCGAAGAGTTTAATGCTTTTAAGAGAATGGTTTTTGAGGATTTGGCTAGTAGTGATGTGAATCCTTCAGCTTTAAAACCTCCTGCTTCATTCCTATTAATGGATATTTTAACTCATCTAGAACTTTACAGAAGTGAAAAGTACCGTAAGCTTATGGATGAGCTTCTTTCCATAGTCTCGAGGTGAGATGCATGATTTATGCAAGTAAACCTGCTGGGAGAATTTTACCGAGGCTTTTTAAATACCTCATAGCACATAAACTGCTCTTTACGATTTCGACAGTACTCGTAGTAGCTGGAACAGTAATAGACCTTCTTCTACCTTGGATCAGTAGAGATGTTATAAACAATGTCTTCATAGGGTCTGCTTCAAATATATGGATATATGCGATAGCGATACTAGGTTTAACCGTTTTACATGGCACTCTCTTCTTCTTAAGAGACTATTTGTCGGGTTTAATGTCTCAGAAAATCAGCCATAATATGAGACTACAACTTTATAAGCATTTACAAGATTTATCCTACAGTTTTTTCGATAGGGTTGATGTCGGACAGATAATAAATCGTCTCACAAGCGACATAGATACAATCGGTAACTTCATAAGCTCTAGTATAACGCAACTACTGAATTCTACTCTAGTAATTCTACTGGTCTCCGTGATCATAATCTCAATAAACGCTTCAATGGCTTTAATAGCCATATCTATCACAGTACCGTTCATAGCGATAATATCCATGATTTTCGCGAAACTCGTAAGACCTATATTCGAACGTAGATGGATTGAACAGGGTAGATTGAATACTGCTGTCGCAGAATCCGTTTCAGGCTTTCGAATAATCAGAGCACTGGGGATCGAAAACTGGGCTTTTACAAAGTTTAACTTCGTAAATAAGCAGGTTTACGACCTTAGTATGCGTTCTGAAAAACTCGGTGCTCGAACATGGCCATTTCTAAACCTCGTTATAGGTGTGTCATCTGCCATCGTATACTGGTATGGAGGATTAAGGTTCTTCAACAATGAGATTACAATAGGCGACCTCATAGCCTTCTCCATGTACTTAGGTTTTCTCGTCTGGCCTATAATGTCCTTCGGATTCCTATTTGCAGACTATCAGAGGACGAATGTTTCTGCTGGGAGGGTTTTTGAAGCGTTAGATGCTGAGCCTGAGGTTAAGGAAAAGCCTAATGCCATGGAGCTTCCGAACATTAAGGGGCATGTAGTTTTTGAGAACGTTGTGTTCGGCTACGACCCGGATAAACCGGTGCTTAAAGGAGTAGACTTAGAGGTTAAACCTGGTGAGAAAATTGCTCTGGTAGGTATTACAGGATCTGGTAAGAGTACGTTGATAAAGCTTATACCTAGGTTTTACGACCCTCAGAAAGGCCGTATTCTGATGGACGGTTATGATATAAGAGATGTTAAATTAAGCTCTTTACGTAAACAGATAGGCGTTGTACATCAGGATATTTTCTTGTTCCCGATGAGCATACGGGAGAATATCGCATACGGTAAACCCAACGCTACATATGATGAGATTGAAAAAGCATCTAAAATTGCCCGTATTCATGACTTCATAATGAGTCTACCTGAAAAATACGATACTGTTATAGGAGAGCGTGGTGTGACATTGTCTGGCGGTCAGAGGCAGAGATTAGCTATCGCTAGAGCTTTAATTTTAAACCCGAGAATTCTAATACTTGACGATTCTACGTCAAGCGTAGACTCTGAAACGGAAAAGGAGATATGTGAAGCTTTAAAGGAGCTTATAAAAGATAAGACTGTTTTCATAGTGACTCAACGTTTATCCACTTTAAAACTTGCTGATAGAATAGTCGTTCTCGACGATGGACGTGTAGTTGAAGATGGTTCTCATGATGAGTTAATGGCTAAAAACGGATTATATACCAAGATATATAAGTCTCAGATACTTGGGTCTGGAGGGGTGTAAACCATGGGTTGGCATATTATGCATCATGCTGAAAGAGCCACGGATGAGAAGCCGGTTGAAGTTCCAACATCTACTCTACTTAAATGGTTTCTTAAAATTCTAGTACCGATGAAGTTTACAATTTTAGCCATTATTTTGATCTCAATAGTCTCTATTGGTTTAAACGTGGTAACACCCTATCTCAGCAAGCTGATAATAGATAATGGAATTATGGCTAGGGATGCTAATGCATTAGCCTTATATACAATTTTAGCTATCCTTGCTGTTGCCGCTGGTGCTCTTTTAACAGCTCTCAGAAGGTATTTAACAGCATGCCTAAACCAGAGACTTCTATTCGATTTAAGACGTAAGACGTTTCAGCATCTGATGGAGATCGATGTGCATTATGTAACTCAAAGGCCATCTGGCAGGATAATCTCCCTGGTGACGAATGATATAGCGGCGATAGGTGAAATTGTTACAATGGGTGTTATAGAGTTTCTGGTAAGTGCTTCTTCGATATTAGGTGCTATATATATGATGTTGAATATGCATTTAACGCTTACATTGGCTGTTATATCGACGATGCCCATAATGTTTGTTCTCACAAGGTTTTTTGCAAAGAAGGCTCGTGAAGTGTTCAGAGAAACTAGGGTTAAAGTAAGCCAGTTGACCAGTAGTGTTGAACAGAGTGTATCTGGTGCTAGGGTTGCTCAAGCGTTTACAGAGCGTAGAAATATTGATGCGCAATCATTTGAACGTATAAGTCGCGAAACAATGTCTACAAGAGTGAAAGCGATATTAGTATCTTCACTCATACGTCCATCTTTAGACTCTGTTAGAGCTCTCTCTTTTGCAATACTGATAGGTTATGGTGGTCTACTTATCGTTTCGCATGAGTTTACTATAGGCGGGCTTTTAGCCTTTTATGGTTACACTGAGTCTTTCTTCAGACCCATAATGATAATCACAATGTTCTATACAACTCTCCAGTCTGCTTTAGCCGCAGCTGAAAGAGTCTACATTTTTTTAAACACAGAGCCAGTTGTCAAAGACACTCCATACGCTAATGATTTAGAGATTAACGATGGTGAAATAGCTGTTGAAAACGTCAGCTTCAGCTATGATTCAAACACGGTGTTCGAAAACATAAGCTTTAAAGTTAAAGCTGGAGAGATCTTAGCAATCGTCGGTCCTACTGGCGCTGGTAAGACAACGCTCGCAAACCTCATATTGAGGCTTTATGATCCTCAGAAAGGCCGTATAGTGATTGACGGTCATGATCTTAGAGAATTCACTCTCAGCTCTCTACGTAAGGCAACAGCTTTAGTTCCTCAGGAGCCGATACTTTTCAATGATACGGTTTTTGAAAACATTAGAGCTGGCTTTCCAGAAGCATCTAGAGGACAAGTTGAAAATATTATTAAATCATTAGGTCTTGAAAAGCTCATAGAGAGTCTTCCTCAAGGCTATGACACAATAGTGGCGCCTGGTGGTGAAAATCTCTCAGTAGGTCAGAGGCAGCTTATAAGTTTCGCAAGAGCTATGCTCAAAAATCCGAGAATCCTAATACTTGATGAAGCTACTAGCAGTTTAGATTCGAGAACAGAATCTATGCTTCAGGAAGCTATGGTTAAACTTCTAAAAGGTAGAACCTGTATAATTATCGCCCATAGACTTGCAACGGTTAAACTCGCAAACATGATAATAGTTTTAGATAACGGTAGAATAGTTGAAGAAGGTTCTCATGAACAGCTTCTACGTAGGGGAGGCTTATACGCTAAACTGTATGAAACACAGTTCGGTATCTCTATTCAACCTTTGGTCGGCGCGAGTCAAGTATAAATCAGTAAATTTTTTTATATAAAAAAGTGTACAAAATTTATTTATTCGCATTCCATTTTTCCTCCTAAGAATGGAGGAGCCGGTAATAGTTCTGGATGCTATGGTCCCATACTATATGAAAGCCTATCTTAAAGTCCTAGGATACATCAACGTTTACCATTTAAACGACATATATCCTCCAAATGTAGAGGATGAGTCTATTCGCCAGTTTGTAGAATCAAAGGAAGCGATACTTATAACAAGGGATAGGAAACACTTCAATACTCTTAAAAGAGGTAAGGTTCTAATTCTTGAAAAAGAAGATCCATACTGGATGTTTAAAGAGGTTCTAGAGGGTTTAATGCTTATGGGTCTTTCACCACGGTTTGATTGGATTAAAATAAATGGAAAGACAGAATAATCACTGTTTTAAGCTCCTAGGTTTCTTAAATTAGATGCTTCGTATTCTCTATTGAAGACTGTAAATTTCCATTCGGGGAGGATAATGAATATCCTGAACAAATGATAACATTCCCGCAAATCCCTCTATTTTTTCTTTTAGAACTCTTTTCTCTGAGTTGAATGCTTCCAGTGGTTAGAAGTGGGGGCATGAATAAGTAATTTTTTAGAGTATTGGTGGGTTAAAGGTAGGCGTAACGGTGCTCTACGTAGGCTTGAAGGGGTTGAACTCGGCTTCTTTAAAGCTTGTAGGCTTTTAGCCAAGATTAGGGGCGGTGTTAGAAGCCCTAGGCTCGTATATATCTTATGAGGATTATAGAGTTTATAGGTGGAACACCTAGGCTTAAGGCTTTAAAGCATGGTTTTAAAAGGGCCCGTAAATTTTTTTATCCAGTATGGTTTTTAGAATGTGCTCTCCAAGCCGTAGAATGGCTTAAAGAGAAGCAGTTCATACTATGCTTGGGGTTTATGAAGATGAATAGTCCACCACGCTTCGCATGGTGATATTATAGGTAGAGATCGAGCGGTCGGAGCACTATTATGTGTCAGAAGCACACTGAGCATGCTAGTGTACGGATGGCTCGTATTCGCATCTGAGTGTGCTATGCTAGCATTACAGTTAACAGACTTCATAGCTGCAACCGCCGCACTAGGTATAATGGCTTGGATAGGCTACACGCTTGCAAAACGCCTCCACCCAAGCCTATAGAAGAAATAGAGAAAGAGCTTGAGAAAGCTGAAACATCTAAAGAATACTAGAGGGATAACTTTCAAAGCCGCTAGAAGCTTTATTTAACGCGGTCATTTATGTTATTACTCGGAGAGAGGGAGATAAAGATGGGTGAGACTGCTGTAAAGTTTAAGGTTTATGGTCCTTATGGGTTTTCAACGGAGTTAGAAGCCATTGTAGATACTGGTGCAACCTTCACTAAAATTCCTGAATCCGTAGCTTCGGAGCTGGGGCTTCAAGTTAACTATGAGGCGGAAGTGGAGCTGGGAGATGGTAGAGTAGTGAAGAGGGGGCTCGCACTCGGGGAGGTTGAGATAGAGAGTGTCAGAAGACCAGTTCTCATAGCCGTTGGCGGAGAGGAGGAAAGACCAATAGTCGGCTACACAACACTAGAACTTTTAGGCTTCAAAGTGAATCCTATTACTGGAAAACTTGAAAAAACACTCGCCATAGAGTATTAATAGTAAATCTCATGTTGAGGCTTACATCTACGTCTTTTAATATCAGAACTACAGATTCACTACGCTTATCTAAAGCGGTGTCAATAGAATTCAAGGCGTGTTAATATGTGAGTAAAATGAGGAAGTAGGAAGACTCGCACGGTAATACATATATAGCTTCAGAATTCATAGCCGGATACATACTGGCACTAATACTTGGAACAATAACATCGAAGATAAGGTTTTTCCATTCTAAACACCTCCCATTTTTATTAGGGTCTTAGGGCTTCTGTAGTAGTTTGAACCGTGTCTTCTCAAAGTTAGGTTTGAAAGCCATAATGCTTTCGACTAGGCTGGTAACTGGGCTTAGGCATTATCGTTAGATGGGTTGTTCAAATCTCCCTAAAAACTCCCATTGGTTTCCATGTTGTTTGAATGCTTTATGTTGAAAGCGTCTAAAGCTCGTAGAAGCTGGCTTCAACTATGTAACAACCTTCAACGGCGTAATGCTTTTCAGAAAGTGAAAGTAAAAAATTAGACGGTAACAGTAAAAATTGAACGGTAAAGGATGTTACAGTTTGATTTTGAGGATTTTGGAACCTTCTACAGTTAGAATCGGAGCTTTAGGCTATGTAAGATTTGATGAAGGTTTCTATGTTTACGTCGGGTCTGCCCTTGGATCTAAGGCTCAAAGTCTTGAAAATCGTCTTAGGAGACATTTATCCAATTCTAAAAGGGTTAAGTGGCATATAGACTTCTTGCTTTCAAGTAAGAATGTTTCCATAGAAAGGGTGATAGTATGCAAGACCGTGAGTAGAGTTGAATGTCTGGTTGCTAAGGAAATTGCGAAAACCGGACTTTATAATCCTCAACTTAGAGGCTTCGGCTCTTCAGATTGTAAGCTTGGCTGCCTCAGCCACATCATATGCTTAGGTGATTCGATAACAATTGAGGAGGCTGCTATGAAAGTTTTAAATGCTTATACTAGGCTTTCTCTTAAAGCTGAAATTTTAACGTCGGAACAAGCTGTCGAAAAATTTTCGACAACCTGGTCGGAAGATTTAAGAGGAGAACGCTGATATTTTTATGATGGTGTTTGTCGATGAGTCGACCAGCTGAAATCGGCTCTCTTAAAGAAGGTATGTATGTAGTTGTAGATGGTGAGCCATCTAGAGTTGTAACTATAGAGAAGTCCAAACCGGGTAAGCATGGAAGTGCTAAAGTTAGACTAGTAGCCGTAGGGGTTTTCGACAATGTTAAAAGAAGTATAGTGTCACCTGTAGATGCTAAAGTAGATGTACCTATGATAGATAAACGTAATGGCCAGGTAATATCCGTCAGCAGAAATACGGTTCAAATCATGGATTTAGAGAGCTTTGAAGTCTTAGAAGTAGCGAATATTGAAGCTGAACTTTTAGATAAACTAAAACCTTCAGTTGAAGTAGAATATTGGATGATTATGGGTAGACCGAAGCTTATAAGAGTTAAAAGCTAACAATCGTACTTTGACATTATAGTTCTTTCCCCAGTAGTGCTATTTATGCGTATTCTCTCCACACGTATCCGCAGTTCTTACATCTGAAGAATTGCGTCGGGGCTTCATCTGCGCTTCTAGTCTGCATAATCCACCAATATGCTTTTCCATATCCACATTTAGGGCATTCAACATCCGTAGTTGGCAGTGTAGATAAATCTTCATTTTCCTTCGCTATGACGATTAACGTTTCCTTTGATATCTTAGCTTGTTCTTCGTATTTAGCCTGTAGAGTTTTAACTTTCCTAAGTTCTTCATATCCACATTTGGGACATGCTAACTTCACACCTTCATCTGTACGCTTAACTTCCATTCTTGCTCCACACTTAGGGCAAAACTCCATCAATTTCCTTCTCTGAAGAAAGAAATGCTAGCCTCTTTTAAATTTTTTCTCTAAGGCAGATTTAAGTTTGAAGGCAACTTTTAAAGCCTCTGGTTTGCCGTTCTCTTTCGATATTATGCGAAGTATTTTAAGGGCGTTCTCTTTATCTACACCATAGGGTTTTATATCGTTGAATTCTCCTAAACATAAAACAGGTATACTGGTTTCCATCCAAAGTTCTTCACAGTTAAATCCATCTTCAGACTTTAAGACTAAAATCCTCAATTGTTTAAAGTGTTTGCTTTCTCTAATGAGTTTCGGAAGCCCATGTCTTTCAACTTCTTCAGCTTTGAAGTATAATACGCCATCCATAATGGAAGACCCTCTATACACCACGCCTACAACATCTATCCTATTATCTAACGATACTTTAGTTAAACCTAAAACTCTAATCTCCCTCTTAACTGTCTTTATCGGCATGTTCCATTAAATCCTCCAAAATCTTCTCTATGATATTCTTAAATGCGTTGGCAGGGTTATCAAGGTCGTTCATAAGCATCTTTATAAATCCATCTGTAGTCATAATTCCTTCAAGCCATGCGTAGGCTATTATAGCCTCAGCATAGTCACCTGCAGCTTTTCTATCAGTTCTTCTAGGTATAAGACTTCTCAGTCTAGATCTTCTAACGGCTTCGGCGAGTATTTTATTATCCATCCTTAAACCAGTAGGTTTACCTAAACTCCTTGTAACTGTTAGACTAAAGAGAAAATTAACTAGGGAGTCTCCAAAACTCGCTAATCCTTTATCTCGAAGAATATCTTCGACGTTTTTCAAATGTTAAGCCTCTTAATACTACTTCTCAACGTTTCCATAGGCTTCAAGGAAGCGATCTTCAAGCTCTTTAAGTCTACTGTTTAGATTTTTCACGCCGTCTTTTAAAACAGTAGTCGCCTCATTACCCGGAGCAACTTTTAGTGTGAATGTAGCTTTAGGTATCAATGGATGGGGGATATTATACCCTACAAATTCGACTCTAGGGTCTTCTAGGAAGATGCTTTGAAGAGCTCCTAAGAAGGTATGCCCCTCATTTTCTACTTCAAGCTCCACTTCTCTATCCGTTAGTTTTAAAACTCGAATTTTCAAGCAAATCACCCTAATCTTATGATACCATAATCATTAGCAATCTTACGATTCTCAATATTATTACAAATCTGACATTTAAGTTCTTTCCCACTTCTTACTAATACTCCTCCACACTTCGTACATAGCGCATAAACTACTCCAAACTCTGACCTATGCATTCTTAAATGGTAGATGTCATTATTGTAACCTAACACTTCACACTTCACCATATCCCCTGGTTTAAGTGCGCTTCTAATACTCTTCATACTATCCATAGAAGATGACCTAATCTGTATTAAACCTGAGAAATAATTATTAAGTAACTTATTATTAATGGATATTATCATGACTGACGCACTTTTCTCGGAAGTCGATACGACAACAGCATATACTACATCTCCCGGTTTTGGAAGTAGAATTCTCCTCATCGTTTTTACACTAACCGTATGCTTTTCAAGGTCTTCTTCTAAAAATCCAGCTAAAGACGATAGGATTTCACTATTATGTTCGTAAGTCCCATTGTAAGGAATATACTCCTCTATAACACCTATTTTATCACCTGGGACTACGACTTTCCTCTTCAACTTTCCTATCAAATGAATCCACCTCAATCCGATACACGTTTACCTGAAACATGTAAGACCTTTTCCTGTGGAATTCAAACATCCTAGGTATGCTTATTGAAGACTTAAATACGATCGAAATTGAACCACCATATTTTTCTACAAGCCTCCTAATAAACTCATCAGTTTCACTTTTATGAATCGTATATACGACATGGCCGATTTCTAGAGCCTTCCTTAGAAAAATACTATCCGCTCCTCTAAATCCGGTTCCAAATGGAGGATTTTGAATAACAGTATCGCAGTATCCCTCAAGCTTAGCTATGTCGCATAAAACCCAGTCGACTTTATCTGAAACACCAGCTTTAACAGCATTAGATTTAGCTACTTCTAGAGCAACTTTATCTATATCAAAGCCTACAACGTAGTTAGCCCCTAGAATGGCGGCTCCTACGGTTAATCTACCCGTTCCACATCCTAAGTCAAACACAGTTTTACCTGAGATATCGTTGTAGACGTATGTGGCTACTGATAAAATTCTAGCTGCTAGTCCAGCTGGTATCGTATACTGCTCTAGAAATCTGCTCGGCGATGGGTGGGTTTTAAGCTTATCCAGCAATATTTCAAGTTCTCTACGTTTCAGAATATTCTCCGACATATTCTTCCCAGCTGGTTAAACCTAAAGCCACTAAAAGCTCAGCTGGATTCAAAATAGGTTTGGCTATTCTCTCAGAATCTTCTATCGAAAGTCTTGGACAGGCCGTATTGACAAACACGTCTATCCATGTATAAGCTTCTAGGAAACCCGTGTCTAGATGGGTAAATCCTATAAGGTAAGCTTCTCTACTAGTAGCTTCAATGAGTTTTTTAACTCCTTCAGCAAGTTCAAGTCTAAACTGTCCAGGCTCAAGTCCAACTAGTACTCCAAAAACTTTCCCTTCTCTAGCTTTAACTATCGACGCATAGATTCTCCTCAGGTATCTACGCTTTAACTCTGACATATCTTTAAGCGAACACGTTACTGGGTTTAACGCTAAAACCCTCTTATTAGTTAGTAGCGCTAAACCTAAAGGATGAAAGCTTCCATCTCCTACGAATAAGAAGAAATCTACATAGCTTTCAACGTTTAAAGGGACTGTATAATTGCAACCTAAAACTTGACCTGGATATTTAACACCTGTGCCTCTTCCTATGTAGACTTCTAAACCCCAATTTTCAAGAATACTCCGTATCGCTTCTAAACACTCTACAAACTGAAGGTTTGAAAATAATGCTACAGTTCTACCAGCTTTTTTGATCTGTTCTTCAGCCTTCCTAAGGCATTCTTCAAAGGGAAATGTATACATAGCGTCAAAGTATAGGACGGGGGTATTCCCGCATGAAACCATTAAGCTATGTCCAATATGGATTATCGCGTCTGCTCTAAGTTTTTCAGCCTCGGTTAAAGCTATGTTGCAAGCACCGAAGCAGGGGTTTCCAGAAAGTAGAACAGTTACACCGCTTTTTCTAAGCTTCTCAATCAACTCCTTTATATAAGGTCTTAAACCTTCGGGAGTTTGAATTAAAACCCGTTTAAAGCCTCTAGAGATAACTTCTCTCTGAATAGCCTCCTCTTCAATTCTCAGATGGAGGAAGATAAACACCTCTAATTGCTCAAATAAAACTATGACATCTATAGTGTTATTACGTCAATCCGCGTAGGAATGGGCATTTTACTAGCGCCTCTCGTTAGGGCTTCTTTAGCGAAGCTTAAACCATTTTCAGCAGTACGTAGAATCATTATATTCTGTCCTTTTTTAACTCTAGCTGCTAGTCCAGCGGGTCTTCCAAATGCTCTACGCATCCCCTCTGAAAGCCTATCCGCCCCGGCTCCAGTCATAATCTTATGTTCTCTAAGTACATGATGTGGGTATACTAATATCTTTAGAAAATACTCTTTACCGCCGAGTTTTTCCTCTAGAAACTTGTTAGTAGCCATTCTAGCGGCTTCCAGAGCATTATGCCTTATCTGTGCATCCTCAAGCGCTATAAGCCTGGTTTCATATTTAAAATTTCCATTTGGATTCCCCATTGTAAGATGGACGACCTTACTTTGAGGAGTTCCTCCAATATATTCGCGTCTAGTGTATGCTGCTCCCGAAATCTTCCTAAAGTTTTTCGCCTTCAAATGTGCTCACAGTAATTTTTATCGATTTGGCTTCTTAAAAAACGTTCCGCAATTTCTAAGAAAACTTCTGGAGGGGTTTGATATACTCGGATTTTGGAATCATAGTGAGGCCTCCCGGTTGGAAGTATTCTCTTAACGAATCCATTTAGCGTTTTATTCCGTAGAGTAAATGCTTCAGTTACAATTTTTTTAACTGCTTCAAACATTATCGGGTCTAAAGCATGATCTTTGCATTTAAGTCTAACTACGCTACTCCTGATTTTACTTTTAGGGTAGAAGGCTTCCCTGGGGATTCTCTCCATCACTTCAACGTCGTAATTTAGAGCCGTTAAAACCGTTAACCTACCGTATTCTGAATCACCTGGTTTAGCGTACAATTTACGCGTAAATTCCTCTTGAAGAGTTAAAACGATGATATCTGGTTTTTCTTTAATAAGTTTAAGGATCATTGGAGTTGATATTGCATATGGAGGATTTGAAACAACTTTGTTAAATCCTCCGATTTCAATTTTAAGGAAATCTCCCTCGATTATTTTCACATTAGACCCGTCGGGAAATCTACTTTTTAAGTAGTTTACAAGTTTACGATCTAATTCAACGGCATACACAATCTTAGCTTTTTCAGATAACAGTTTCGTCAGAAGCCCTATTCCAGCTCCGATTTCTAAAACAATATCTTCATTTGAAATATAGGCATAATCTACAAGTCTATGTAGAAGCTTCTCATCGACCATAAAATGTTGGCCGAGCTTCTTCTTAGGGGAAACTATTCCAACTCTGATGAGTGTTTGAACAAGCTCTTTAAAATCCATGTTTAACCTTTCACGAAAAGCCTATACTTTTTATCAAATTTCTATATTCTTACTTCCGCTTTTAAAAAGCATTACTCCATTAAAGGTTGTCATATAGTCGAAGCCAGCCTCTATTAGCTTAGTTGCTTCATCTATTATTGAAGCCATTTTACAATGGAATTTGACGTTCGCCATCTGAAACAGAGCGTTTTTAGATCGTTATGTAGATCATTGTACTCTGAATATTTTTATGGCCCAGCAGTTCTTTGACGCGTATGTTTAAGTAGTCCCCCTCAACTGTCAGGTATACCTCTAAGTCTCGGTTTAAGAAAGGCTTCACAACATCCTTGTATTTCGATGGTATTGGAAGCAGGTACCGCTCATACCTATATACGGTCTTCCTAAGATACCTCTTGTACGTAAGCTTCCTGAAGGAAGTGCATAACACCATAAGTTTTCAGAAGGAATTATGAATATCATCCACTAGGGGATATTAAAACGTAGTCTACAGCAGATTCAATACATCGCTTAACTTCATTAAATACTTGCTTATTAATTTGTTAAATAGTATGCCCAAAGGATTGTACACGAAAAAGGAATACCAATCGATCTCGCTGAAAACGTTTGGAGATTCGCCTAAGCTTAGGATAATAGACTTTTTCCTAGACAACCCGCTCTTCGACTTCACAAAGAAAGAGGTCATAGAAGCTTAGGAATGAGCAAGCAGACCTTCTACAAATACTTCGCAGACTTAGAGAAGTATGGAATCGTCACCGTTACAAGAAGAATAGGTAGACTTTAAACAGTTGTAGAGAACTACCCAACAGGGTCGAAAAACCCACTTGATTCAGAATGGAAGAAGCAAATCCTCATATGAAGAGCCTTTGGAGTAAACTATACACGTGAACTTCAACAACTTCAGGAGGCAGGAAACGCGTTCCTCATACAGCTGAATAACAGCTTGGTGAACGACGAGTTGAAGGAGTTTATAGAGCAGATCGTTAGAGGCGAAGTTAAACGTATTCTGAAGAACAGTAAAATACCTGGGGGAGGGGATAGGTTATGAAAAGACAGATCACCTAGAATTACATCAATAAGTAAAACACTGGATAAAACTCTAATTCTATCTCGGATAGAAACGCAAAATTATACTGGCAAATGAAAAACCGCCGATATATTTACCGTAAATATATGGAACGCTTAGTTAAAATGGGCAAACTCCAACCAATCCGAAAAGAATTATACGCGGTCATTTTACCTCTCGAAACACCGAAAAAGCATGAAATAGACAAGCTCCTAATCACCTCGAAGATCCGGCAAAACTACTATTTAGGATTCCACACAGCCTTAGAATACTATGGCTGCGCCAATTCACTGCTCAACGAAGCCTACATATGCGTGCAGCCAAAAAACAGATTCAACTCCTTCCAATACAAACGCTTCACCTTTAAACCCCGTATTTGTTAAAGACATCGCCTCAGAAATCATTGAAAAACCATATTATCACATGCTTATAAAAGTAAGCAGCAAAGAAAGAACTTTCATCGAATGCATCGCTAGAACCCATACGCCGGAGGCTGGGAAGACTACATCAAAAGCCTTGAAGGCCTAAGCGGACTAAATTTCGAGAGACTCTTAAACCTTACACTAAAACAAAACAATAAAATCCTCAAAAGACGAGTCGGTTACATTCTTGAACTACTCAAAAAACATCACCCTTCTACGAACACCTAAACGAAAAGCAGAAACATGAACAGACAGAACTCGAAGCACAACTACATCACACTTCAGAAGTACGTGGAATACAAGCCCGCGTGGAATGGATACCCAACTATATATGTCAAAGCTAAAGGCACTTCAAAAACCTGCTCCAGATGCGAGTATCACAATAAAGACCTGAAGGGGGCAGGCGTATTCAAATGTCCCAAATGTGGATTTGTACTAGACAGGCAAAAGAACGCGGCAAGAAACATATGGAACGTGTTCCTTAGGATGTGGGGATCTGGGCTTACCCCGAAAGGAGCTAAGCCCGATGAAGCCTCCAATGAACCCAGAGGAGGCTAAGAGCAATGCGGCTCAAGGACTAAGGTCTATACATATCCATACTTAGTCCAAAACCCTTGCGATATAAGGCTATATATTACGCTTTCGCGAAAAGCCTATACTTAGGATTCTCTTCCATAAGTTCCTCTAAAATCCTCTTCGTTAAAAGTTTAACAGGGTCTGGCATCCCAGTTCGCTCCTTTATGTCTTTAAAGGATTTAAATGGACTTATACCTCTCTCCCTCAATATGGACAGCATGTACTTCTTCCCCACACCAGGTATCAACTCTAAAGCATGCATTCTAGGACTTATAGGTTGGGATTTGTTGAAAAACTCTACAAACTCCTTTTCATTGGCAGCTATTATTTTCTCTACGATTTCCGGGAGTTCTGCTTGAGCTGGTCCAGAAAGCTCATGATAACTTAACCGTCCAATTATAAATGCAATCTTACTTTCAGGTCCTCTACTTAATACAACTCTTTCACCTATCATTACGGATACATTCTTCTTGAGAATGGCCTCTAACAACGTAAAATACTTCTCACCTATCATCTCTACAGTACTACCTGCAAGTTGACCTATTTTCAGACCTCTTCTAGAAGGATATGGGAGAATATTCAATATGTAGCCGTAATCTTCATAAGTTTTCTGATAGTACTTCATTAATAATGGCACCTCTAATTTAAATATTCAAAATAATTCAGATAGACTTTTGAAGTCTATACTTATTTAACAATTCTAATATCTTCTTAAGTTGGGAAGTTGTTACAAGTTTACCCTTCGATCCTGTAAAGAAAACCCTGAGTTCTTCAATACTTTCAGGCATAACATTCACAATTTGTACGGCTCTATCACGTTCAATATTAAATTCCTCGATCAGTTTATCGATAAGTTCAGATGCTTTTAAAGGGTCTACTTTAGTCATTTTACGTGCATATTCTAAAACCCTAACTTGAAGTGAACTGGGATTTTTTACATCTCTAAGCATACTGTAGACTTCAGCTATAGTTATATCTACCTCTTTAATTTTTTTAACAACCATTCTCTCCCCCCATGTTTAAGTGGGTTTTAATGGGCTAGTGGCTTCAAATGCTCTGGTCCAACTATAAGAGTCTTCTCAATACTTCCTACCACCATCTTTAAAATATAAGCTCTCCCTCTTTTTCCAACAACAACTCCAACCCTACCATGATATCTCTTATGAGGCATACCTTTATGAATGCTTGGATTTATGTCAACTACAACAGGCTCATTTAGTCTATACTCTCGGAGGATGGAGGTTACTTTAAGCGGGCTCTCTCTTCTCCTGAGACGTAAAAGCTTCCTCGTTTTCCTCCTAAAACCCTTAGAATAAGGCGTTGATACTCCCCCCTATTTTTTAATAATTTCTGATAATAAATCCCACTCTTTTAAGCATTTCCTTAGTTATCAATTTTAACCCCCTAAATCTGCGGATAGGTTACTGAGTAGACCAAGCAGGTTAAACGTTGATTTAAGAAGCTTCAGAACCCAATAGTTTCCCAATTCTCAATAAGCCCCGTCTGCCACGCATAGCTTTTAGAAGCTTAACGGTCTGCTCATAGTACTTAACTAGGTCTTTTACATCTCTTTCACTAACACCAGCACCGCGAGCTATTCTACGTATTCTTGAAGAATTCAGAATTCTAGGGTTTACCCTCTCCTCCCTAGTCATAGACTCTATTATGGCTTTCCACCTATCCATCTTACTCTCCGCCTCCTCAAGAGAATCATTTGGAAGACTATAGGCGAAACCCGGTAAGTGGCTTATGATGGATTTAAGCGGTCCCATTTTCCTCAAACTCTCCATCTGCTTGTAGAATTCTTCAAGAGTAAACTTTCCAGTTAAAACTTCCTTAGCCTCTTTTTCAGAAACTCTAACTTCAGCTTGTTTAAACTTCTCTATAAGTCCTTCAATATCCCCAAACCCCAACAATCTAGCTACAAACCTTCTAGGGTTGAACACCTCTAAATCTTCAATCTTCTCACCAACACCTATAAGCCTTATAGGTGCTCCTGTAGCAGCTATTGCTGATAAAGCCCCCCCTCCTCTTGCAGACCCATCCATTTTAGTTACTATTATAGAGCCAACTTTAACGGTTTCATGAAATGCTTTAGCCTGATTATAGGCTTGCTGACCTATCGTAGCATCAATTGTCAGAATAACCTCATCAGGTTTTATCGTCTCGTAAAGTTGACTCACTTCCCTCATAAGCGATTCCTCGTCTTTATGTCTTCCAGCAGTATCTATAATTACAAGCTCACGTTTGATTTCACGGAAAAATTTCAAACCATTCAACGATATTTTAACAGGGTCTTTCTCATTTAGCTCTCCATATACTGGTATATTAACCATATCACCTAACTGTTTAAGTTGCTGATATGCTCCTGGTCTATAAACATCTGCACATATGAGTCCAGATTTAACTCCTCGCTTTTGATAGTAAAGAGCAAGTTTACAAGCGGTCGTCGTCTTACCTGAACCCTGTAAACCGACAAGCATATACACGTTTAACTTACCAGGTTTTACCATGAAGGGTGGAACACTTTCCCCTCCCAAAAGCTTCACGATCTCATCGTAGACTATTTTCACAAGGTATTCTTTCTCAGTAAAACCAGGAGGTGGCTTTTCATTTAAAGCCCGGCTTTCAACCCTCTTCGCAAGATCTATCACGAGTTCGACTTGAACATCAGCTTGAAGAAGGCTTCTAACGAGGTCGTTTACAAGGCTTTTAACTAGATCCCTATCAACCCTAGACGCTTTTAAGACTCTATTCAAAGCTTCTCTAAGAGACCTTCCAAGGTTTTCAAGAGACAAGGTTTTCTTAAAAGACTATGAAAATACCTTCTTAAATAAACCTTTGCCATTTTTCACATAAAACCTTTTAGATAGCATCTTCATTAAATCAATATAGCGGCTGTGATGAGTCAAAGTTACTGTGAGAAGTCTGTGAACGGAAGGCATTTGTCTGAGCCGCTACCGACCTAGAGTCGTCGAAAGCTTATAATACTCCTTAGTAAACCTATTTTCAACTATGGGCTTTAAAATAACTATTATAGGTGGTGGAAGCAGCACTTTCACACCTCAACTTATGAGGCTCTTCATAGAGTCTAGGCTTCTGAAGGATAGCACAATATGTCTAATGGATATAGACGAACATAGGCTTAACGTAATGCTTCAACTCTCTCAAAGGCTGATTGAGAAGACTAATGCCCCCCTCAAAGTTGAGGCAACAACAAATAGGGTAGACTCTTTAACAGACGCCGACTTTGTTATAACAGCTATAGCCGTTGGTGGTTTAAAGGCTTGGGAGTACGATATAGAGATTCCGGCAAAATATGGCGTTTACATGGCTATATGCGATTCAGTAGGTCCAGGCGGCATAATGCGTGCATTCCGCCACATACCAGTTTTAGTTGAAATGGTGAAAGAATTGGAGGAAGTTTCTCCAAAAGCTTGGGTCTTCAATTATACCAACCCTGTATCCGCTAACTGCATGGCTATGGTTAAAAACTCAAAGATAAAAGTTATAGGTCTTTGCACGTGCTCTTCAATCCCATCAAACCCAAACTATTTAGCTGAAATCGTAGGTGTAGACCCTGGGGATATTTTAACACCGGCGCCAGCTGCAGGTATAAATCACTGTGCAGCTATACTGGACTTAAAGCTTAAAGATGGAAGGGATGCCTTCCAATTAGTAAAGAAAAGGTCTTTAAATCCAGTTAAAAAACTGTTTCTAGACACTTATGGCATCCTACCGTACTGTTGGTCCCACTGGACTGAATTCTTTCCGTTTCTATGCAATTTAGAGGAAGAATATAAGGGTAGATTGCAAGGGCTTAAAATGAAATTTGGGCTATCTGTTCATGATATGGTAGAGGAGCAGAAGAGGGCTGCTAAATGGGAGAAACTTGTGGAAGATATGGCGATTGGTGTGAGAGATTTAAGCCTCGACGTATTGCCTAGTGGGGAAGCTGTATTGGTCGTGGATATAATCGAGTCTCTTATAGAGAATAAAAACGAGGTCTACGTGGTTAATACCCTCAATAAGGAAGCAATAGAAAACCTTCCGTTTGATGCGATTGTAGAAGTATCCTCTGTAGTAGGAGGTTACGGGATAATTCCAATGCATGTAGGCAAACTTCCACCGCCTTTAGCGGCAGTTTTAAGTAATCACATTGAAGTTCAGAAACTTACGGTTGAAGCCGCTTTAACTGGCGATAAAAGTTTAGCATTTCAAGCTCTTCTTCAAGACCCTCAGGTGGCAGCGAAACTGAAGCCAGATGAAGTCGGTAGGCTTCTTGACGACCTACTTAATGCACATGCACAATATCTGCCACGCTTCTTTAGAAAGTAACCCCTTCAATTTTTAAATCGAAGGTTTTTAACGTCGAATAGTATTTTGGATGAATGCCTTAAGCTTGCAAAAATAGTATCTTGCTCCAACTCAAAAAGCTTCTATTTGGAAACGGATGCTGCAAATTGCAACAAACCAGATAATAATGGAAGATGTTAGATTAGGGGAATCGGCGAATATATTTAGAGTTGTGAAGGTCTTCAAATATTGAAAGCTTTTAGTTTTAAGTCTGGGAGTTCGTAGAAAAGTTTTAAGCTGAGTCTATATAAAATAGAGGCTGATGGCTTCAGGTGAGATACTCTATAAGTGTTTTAAATGCGGTGCTTTAATACCCTACGGGAGGTTGAAAGTGAGTCCAGATCTTAAGTGCCCTGAATGTGGATGTAAAATTTTAACTAAGATAAGACCGTCGGTTGTTAAAAAGATAAAAGCTATTTAGCCGTTTTTCTAAAGAAAAAATAATATACGGCTATTGTCCGTTATATTCTACGGTGGAAAAATCCATGAATTCTAAAGTAGATAAGTATGAGAAGGTGTTTAAACTCGCTAAGAGCAGAGGCTTCTTCTGGGAAGCCTTTGAAATCTATGGTGGGGTTGGCGGCTTTCTAGACTTCGGTCCTCTAGGGGTTCTACTTAAACGTAGAATTTCAGATATGTGGATTAAATGGTTTGTAAAAAACGAAGGGTTCGTAGAAGTTGAAACACCTATAGTCAATCCTGAAGTAGTTTTCAAAGCCTCAGGTCATATTGACAGTTTTAAAGAGCCTGCTTTCAAATGTCTAAAATGTGATAGGCGTTTTAGAGCTGACCACTTGGTTGAGGAAGCACTTGGCTTAAGTAGTATTGAAGTAGAGAACATGGATTTGAAAACGCTTCAAAAGCTTGTCTCAGATAAAGGCTTAAAATGTCCTGAATGTGGAGGTGAACTAGGTGAACCCTACTACTTTACTACAATGTTTAAAACGTTTATAGGACCCTACATGGAGAATGTTGGCTACGGTAGACCTGAAGCCGCCCAAGGCATGTTCTTAGCCTTTAAAAGAGCTTTAGAGTTAAAACGTAGAAAACTTCCATTTGCTATAGCTCAAGTTGGTAAAGTATTAAGAAATGAAATATCACCGAGGCAGGGACCAATAAGATTGAGAGAGTTTACCATAATGGAGCTTGAGCTTTTCATAGACCCTGAAGACCCCAAGTGTCTTGAAATAAATAAGGTTGAGAATGAGGTTCTAAGAATAATACCCGCTGAAGCTAGGATAAAGGGCTGTGAAGAACCTTTAGAACTTACGGTTAGAGAGTATTTAGATAAAGGACTTATAAGTATGGAGTGGCTCGCATACTTTATGGTTAAAGCTAAGCAATTTATGGAGCATCTCGGCATTCCTCATGACCGTCAGAGGTTTGTGGAAAAACTTCCATGGGAGAGAGCGCACTACTCTTCTCAAGGATTTGACCAAGAAATATATCTTGATAGGTGGGGCTGGGTTGAAGTATCAGGTCACAATTATAGAACTGATTATGACTTGAAGAGGCATATGGACTATAGCGGGGTCGATATGACAGTTTATAAACAGTTCGAGAAGCCTATAAACATGAAGAAAATTCAAGTAGAGCCTGTATACGAAACTATACGTAGAGATTTTAGAGAACAGTCTGATACAGTTGTGAAACTGATAATGAGCATTAAACCTGAAACTTTAGCTGATGGTTTAATTAACAACAATGCGGTTAAACTTGGAGATTACTTGATTAAACCTGAACACGTTAAAATAAGCGAGTGTATCGTTGAAGAGAAAGGTAAAAGATTCATACCTCATGTAATAGAACCTAGTTTCGGTCTAGAAAGAGCTTTCTATGCAGTTTTAGAGTATGCTTATACTGAACGTGAAGGAAGAGCTATTCTTAAACTTCCCATAGCGGTAGCACCGATACTGATAGCAGTATATCCACTTGTCACCAAGGACGGTATTCCAGAGAAGGCTTTAGAAGTCTATACGCGTCTCTTAAACTCCGGCTTCGACGTATATTATGATGACTCCGGTTCCATAGGCAGGCGATACGTCAGATCTGACGAAATGGGTATACCATTAGCATTAACCGTAGACTATCAAACTCTTCAGGACAATACAGTCACATTGAGGAATAGAGACGACTGGAGACAAGTTAGAACCAATCTTGACAGTATTGAAAATAGGCTTAAAAGCTTCCTCACCGGTGAAATTTCATTCGAAAATTTAGGTGAACCCATTTGAAAAGCCTCACGGTAACAGCTACTTTAGCTGGCGATAGGCTTATAGTTTGGAAACCTGAGGAAGGGTCAAAACTCTACAAGCTTGGCTTCTACGGTAAACCCGTAGGTATAAGTAAACCTAAAACACCTGAGTTTAATAAGCCTCTAATACTCGACCTTTTGGAAGGGATGTACCTATTAGAGAAGGGGATTATAAAGGTTTTAGATCAATTGACGAATTTAGAGCTTACAGTGGAAGACGTTAAAAAATACGGTAGAATTGCTATAGATGGATTTGATGAGAAATACCTCGTATATCGAGATTTAAGAGATAAAGGTTACGTAGTGACTACAGGTGTAAAGTTCGGCTCAGACTTTGCAGTCTACAGAAAGGGTCCAGGTATCGATCATGCTCCCTATATCGTTCAAGTTAAGATACTAGATGAAACCATAAATGCTACTGAAATCGTTAGATCTGGCAGGTTGGCTACAACTGTTAGAAAAAGGTTTATAGTAGCCGTACCCATTCTCGCTGAGAATAGAGTCGTATACTTGCTATTCAACTGGTTTAAGGCTTAGTTTCCCTCAACAGAAGCTTCCATATGTCTTTTTGCTTTAATTTTAGACCAATTGAGGGCTAAGATTATGGATGTTGTATTACATGTAGGTATTGACGATACAGACTCTTTACTCGGTGGATGTACGACTTATGTAGCTGCCGTACTCGTTGAAAAGCTTGCAAAATTGAATGTAGAGTTTCAAGACTATCCTGCATTGATTAGATTAAACCCGAACATTCCATGGAAAACCAGGGGGAATGGCGCTGTTGCATTAAGAGTGAAAACTAGAGTTGAGCATACAGATAAGATTAAATGCGAAGTATTACGTACGGTAGAAAGCCTTTCTCAACCCGGTGAAGACGTAGACCCTGCTGTGGTCTTCCTCAGCGGAGCTATTCCAAATGAGGTTAAACGCTTCTCTAAAATGGCTTTATACGATTTTCTAAATGTAGACTTTGCTTTAAAAACCGCCGGTGAATGTGGAGTTGAAGTATTTGCAAGTAAAAGCCTTAAAGGAGTTGTCGGAGCATTAGCTGCAGTAGGCGAGGAGCTTCAAGACGATTACACCTATGAGCTTTTAACATATAGGACGGACAACTATAGAGGTATGCCCAGAATGGTTTCCGCCGAAAGCGTGTTTTTAATGGATAAAGTTACGAGCCCTACGACTTTCAACAATTTAGACCCTGAAACTAAACGTATACTTATAACTCCTAGGGGTCCAGACCCAGTATTATATGGAATTAGAGGGGAAGACCCAACCGTGCTTCTGGAAGCTATGAAAATAGTCAATATTTACGAACCTATAGAACGCTGGGTTATATTTAGAACAAACCAAGGTACTGATGCTCATCTCAAGTGGATGGAGAACCCCAAGGATGTTAAACCGTATAGAGCAGTTGCATTTAAAGCAGTAGTCTGTGGAAAACCACATGTAATACCTGGCGGTCACGTGATCTTTAAAGTAGCCTTTAAAAATGAGGTTTTCGACTGTGCTGCTTATGAGCCTACTGGTGGTTTTAGAGAAACTGTTAAAAAGCTTATTCCGGGTGATGTAGTGGAAATCTACGGTGGTGTTAGACCCTTAAACGGCGCCATGACCATAAACCTTGAAAAGATAAGAGTAGTTTCTCTTGCCAAGGAGGTTAAGTATTTCAATCCCAAATGTCCTAAATGCAATTCAACTATGAAATCTATGGGTCATGATAAGGGGTTTAAGTGTGAAAAGTGCGGTTTTAAAGATTCAAACATGCGTAAGTTAGAATTTGAAACGTCCAGAGGCATTGAACCGGGTTTATATATTCCCCCTCCTAGAGCTCAACGTCATCTTACAAAGCCCTTTTCAAGATATGGCTTGGAAAAGAAAAATGTTGAATGTAAGTTTATAGACTTTTGGCATGTGCCGTAAACAATGCTTTGAAACTTCTAAATTTCTCGAGACTGAAAAATTATGTTTTCGATTTCTAACATTTCATTATCAAGCTATCTAATTGTAATCATAGTTAGTGTTTTCTATATGTGCGTTAATTTTTTAATTCCCAAGTCGTATCTAATAAACGTTTATTGGCGTTTAAAGTCGGAGGGTGGAAGACATTATGGACCTGCAGCAATCTCAAACAACTTTCAAACACTATCTGCTATTTCTCTCCGGACAATTCACCTCCATGCTGGGTTCTAGTGTGGCCCAGTTTGTAATAGTGTGGTGGATAACTTTAGAGACTAAAAGTGCGGTCTACCTTTCCATAACGTCTTTTGCAGCGTTCACCCCCCTCGTAGTTTTAATACCTTTCACTGGTGTTTTCGCTGACCGATGGAACCGTAAAATTCTAATAGGTGTTACAGACTTCCTTCAAGCTTTAATTGCTCTGATACTTATAGTGCTATTCTGGTTTAATGTAATCTCAATATGGACTTTAATCGTTCTAATCGCCATTAGAAGCGTTTTCCAAGCCTTCCAAGTGCCCGTAGTATCCACTTTAATTCCTCTTATGGTTCCGAGCGACAAGTTAAGCCGTATAAACGGTTTAAACTTCTTATTGAGTGGTATAGTCGGCTTCATAGGACCTGTTACAGCCGCCATGATGTTGGAAATATGGACGATTTGTGAAATACTTTGGCTTGACGTAGTAACCTTTCTAATTGCTATAATTCCACTTACAATAATTAAAATACCTACTGTTAAGACGGAAACCAGCTGGGAGAAAGCATCCTTCACCAGAGATTTTATAGAGGGCTTAACTTTCATAAAGCATACTAAGGGTTTTATGGCAGTACTCATGACAGCTATGATGATCAACTTCTTAGCCATGCCCCTAGACGTCCTCCTCCCCTACTACATTAGATTCACTCATCAAGGTGAAGCGTCGGAGTTAGCATTTGTAATGGCGGCTTCCCAAGTCGGAATGCTTCTAGGTGGAGTACTTATGTCTGTAATTAGAGGATTTAAGAGGAAAATACTTACGGCTATGCATTTCCTCTATGTTTTCTTTGCAATGTATGCGCTTATAGCTCTTTCACCGAAGGGCTTCTTCTGGCTTATCGCCTCTGCCATGTTTACGTCGCATTTATGTCTACCGATTATAAACGTATCATTCATTACAGTGGTTCAAACAATCGTTCCTAAGCATCTATATGGTAGAGTGAGCTCCGTGATGATGACTCTATGCAACCTCGCATCACCTGTAGGAATGATAATTTCAGGACCCTTGGCAGTATTCACTGGCATAGTTAATCTGTTTCTAGGTTGTAGCATGCTCGGAGCATTATGTTTAACCCTCTCAGTAATGTTCACAGATATCCGATACGTAGAAGAAATGAACATAGCTAATTATTAACGTTTCTATCCCGTAGTTTGAAAACCCAGCTCCAGCTCTTACAGGGAAGTGAATGCAGACTAAACTTATGCCAATCACTTGATGTTACCGTTTAGAGTTATGATTGTTTTTAGTTGATTTTGACGCGGTTCATCAGTTACATTTGAGGTTAAAACATAAGATTGTTGAATATCATCCTAACCAATATGGAAACATAATGAGTCAAGAAACTGTAAAAGCTTGGTTAAAATTACCAAAGTTTGTCTATATTCTAAGTGGTTTACGTGTAATAATTATCTAGGTTGTGAATAACGAACAGGACGCTTATTAAGTGCACTTCAACCACGGTATTTCATTTGATAAGACGTAGAGCTACACAAGTGTATTACTTTCGCTTATGTGAAGTTTAAAAGATATTTTTGGAATAAGAAAAAACTTAACCCTTCACAGGTTAAGTTTAACTAAAAAATCTTCGACTATTCTTAAGTCTACTTCTGAATTTTATAACTTCCGCCGATTTGAGGTGAATCCATGAGTAAAAAGCTTAAAGGTTGGGATAAGCCAACTGGTGTTATCAGACGCGAGAAACCGCTCAAAGAGAGGATAGATGAAACCGTATATAGGCTTAAAGGTCAGTTGAGCAAACTCGACATGACAGCTATAAGAATGGAACAGCACGAGAAGGAGCTCTTCGAGAAATGCGTTGCAGCTCAAGCTATGGGAGATGATGCCCGAGCCTCCCTCTACGCAAATGAATGCGCAGAAGTTAGAAAAATTTCAAAGCTCCTGCTAAAAAGCAAGCTTGCATTAGAGCATGTCCTCTTAAGGCTTGAAACAGTCGAAGAATTCGGAGACGTTATAACCGTTATGGGCCCTGTCGCAGGAGTTATAACGGCTTTAAGGAAACAGCTTGGAGGCATAGTACCTGAAGTCAGCTATGAGCTCGGACGTATAGGAGATGAATTAGGCAAAATGGTGGTAGAGGTTGGAGAGGCTTCGGGTCAAAGATGGGATTTAGAGCCAATGAGCAATGAAGCCCAGAAGATACTCGCTGAAGCATCAGCCTTAGCGGAGCAAAAACTGAAGGAGAGGCTTCCTGAACTTCCCTCCCCCGAGTCTGAACGTATTAGGAGGTGATATGTATGAGTTTAGAGTTGAATGAGTTTAAGAAGTTTTTAGGCAAACACGTAAGAGATAGTTATGGAAGAACCTTAGGCAGAATCGTAGGGCTTATAGCGGATGTAAACCAGCAGGTTACAGACGTAGAAGTAGAGTTTGGAAACGGCGATTTTCTAAGATGTCCAAGTAAGCAGTTTAGCTTAGAATCTGGTGCATTAGTATATCTCTACCCGTGGGAGTTGGAATCGCTTGAAATAGCTAAAGCTCTCGACTTAGCTATCAAGCGTATACAAGCGTTAGATGAATTATTTAGAATGGGTGAAATCCCCACTGAAACTTACGATGAATTTAAGAAAACGCATGAAGCATCTCTAAAAGAACTCAAGGATAGAAGAGACAGCTTGATTGCAAGACTTAAAAACCGTGTAGATAAATTAAACGGTCAAGTCAGAGAACTTCAGATGTTTAGAACAAGCCTTAAAATGCAGAAATCCACGGGTGAAATCGGTGAGGATTTATTTAAGGATGCAATATCCATAGTTGAAGACGGTTTAACGAAATCCTTCAATGAAAAAGAACAACTTGAGCATACGATAGTGAGGCTTTCAAAACTAGATTTTAAACCCCCCTCAGCTATAAAGCCAGAAGTCAAACCAGTTATACCTAAGATTGAAATTGGAAGTGGACTTACATCTCCAAGTATTGGAGAATCAAAGACGGAGGATAAGTCTGCTAAAGATAAGAAAGAAAGCTCTCCAATAAACGTTAAAGTCGTAGAGTAACGTCTAAGGAGGGTAATCTTTGAAGGTACGGTGGTCCAGTGAGGACCGTGGCCTTTGGAAAAAGATTGAAGACAAGCTTAAAATATCGAATAAACCTTTGAAGGAGAGGATAGTTAAAGCTATTTATAGCCTTCAGGTTCAAAAGGATAAGCTTGAAAATACGCTGAATAAACTTCAGAGAAGAGATAGACAGGTTTTTGAAAAATGTATAGGTGCTCATCTTTCAAACGATAGAACTCACGCTGTGATGTATGCTAATGAGTGTGCAGAGATTAGAAATATGGCAAAACTTATAATGAGTGCTCAGTTAAGCATTGAACGCGTTATCCTTAGACTTGAAACGGTTAAAGAGTTTGGAGATATAATGGCGCAGCTTTCTCCAGTCATAGGGATCGTTAATGAAGTTAGTAAGAAGCTTTCTGGAGTAGTGCCTGAAGTTTCCAATGAACTCGACAAGATACATAGAATTCTAAATCAAACAGTTCTTGAAACTGGTGTCTCCACGCAGAGGGTCGATACTCCTCATCTTCTTAATGAAGAAGCTCAACGTGTAATTGAAGAAGCGTCGATAATAGCCGAACAGAAAATTAGGGAGAGATTTCCCGAGTTACCTAAGCTGGGTGAGCCAATTGCCGAAGGGGAGATAAGCATTGCTACGTCCCCCTCTATTCATGCGAAAACTGTAAATTGGATGTATAGGAAGATAGATGAAGAAGTTTACAATTACATAGTTAGAAATCAAGGTAAGATTAGCATTAGTAGATGTGCTCTAGAGCTCAAATTAACGCCTGACGAGGTTAAGAATGCGATCAAACGTCTAAGAGAGAAGGGAATTATAAGAGTAATATAGCTTAACCCGGGGGGATTCCATGGCTTACGAAGAACTCATAAAGATGGCTGAAAAAAATGCTTTAGATGCTATAAACCTCGATAGACAAGGAGCAGCTAGGTTAGCGGCCGTTAAATATCACAGAGCAGCCGAAATACTGTTAACCGTTTGCTCGCTATATCCTCAGTCTCCTCAAGCGAGGGTTTATGCTGAAAAAGCAGAAGAGTATTTGAAAAGGGTTAAGGAGTTTCAAAGTTTAAGCTTAGAAACGACTGGCTTTGACGTAAAATCCACTGGTAGAGGGCAAACATCCAATCTTCTTGAAGATAAAGATAGACCAAATGTTAAGTGGGATGATATTGCCGACTTAGAAGAAGCTAAGAGAGCCATAATGGAGGCAATAGTATACCCAGTTAAGAGACCAGACCTCTTCCCCCTAGGATGGCCTAGAGGAATACTGTTCTTCGGACCCCCCGGTTGCGGTAAAACCATGCTGGCCGCCGCTGTGGCTAATGAAATTGATGCAAACTTCTTCTACGTAGACTCCACCACTATAATGTCTAAATGGCTCGGCGAATCTGAAAAGAATGTGGCTGCTCTTTTTGATAACGCTAGACAGTTATCGCTTAAGGGAAAACCTACGATAATATTCATAGATGAAATAGATTCGCTCGTCGGAATTAGAGACCATGAAGTTGGAGGGGAAGTTAGAGCTAGAAACCAACTGCTCAAAGAGATGGATGGGCTTTACGATAAGAATAAGAACTTCTACCTCTACGTCGTAGGTGCCACGAATAAGCCTTGGAGTTTAGATGATCCTTTCATACGTAGGTTCCAGAAGAGAATATACATACCTCCCCCAGGCTACGAGGCTCGAGTTGAACTATTCAAATTATACTGTAAACGATTAAAGCTCGACGAGAATGTGAATTTCAATGAGCTTGCTAAATTAACCGAAGGTTATACTGGTAGTGACATCAGGGATGTAGTTCAAGAAGCACAAATCAGAGTAGTTCGAGAAGTGTTTGAGAAAAATGAAAATGAGGCTAGAGCGATAACAATGGATGATTTTATTGAGATCATCAAAAATAGAATGCCTAGTGTTTCTGAAGACATGGTACACCTATATGAGAAATGGTGGAAGAAGTTCAAAGCTGTTTAGATGAGGTGAATATATGAATGCTGAAATCGATGAAAAAGATCTAAGAATACTTTCATTACTTCTAGAAGATTCGAGTATCTCGCTCGTAGACATAGGTAGAAAACTGAACGTGCATCCCAACGTCGTAGCATACAGAATCAACAAGCTTGAGGAAATGGGTGTAATAAAAGGTTACACTGTCGTGTTAGACCTTGAAAAGCTCGGTTTAACCGAGTATATGTGTATAGGTGTAAACTTCCCAGATCATAGGTTTAGAAGCGAGTTTTTGAAAAGAATTCGGGAAATACCTCAAGTCACTATGGTCATAAGCTCTCTAGGTAAACCAGAAGGTATGCTCTTCGTAGTTGGTAGGAATAAGGAAGAGATAGATGACATTCTCTCAAAACTTAAGGACATGAATGTTGAAATAGAATTTGCAACGCCGATCATAAAGAGCCTTCAAACTGGTTTAATTCCTAAAATTTTGGAAGCACCTATATCTGAGAAAAAAGCCACACAAGAATACGCTAAAGGATATCTAGAGACAAACAGTAACATTATTAAAAAACTTAATGTAAAGTAAAAGACCTATTGTTAACTCTAATTTTAACTTTAATTTCTTCTGAAGCTTCTCCTATGATATGACTTTCAACCCCCATTTTTTTACATGTTTCCACTACATTATCTGCCTCGTAAGGCGGAACAATTACGCAGAAGCCTATACCCATATTGAAAGTCCTATACATTTCCCCATCATCTATTGAGCCTATGCTCTGTATGAGTTTAAACACGGGCAGCGGTTCAGGCATATTATACAGGTTGAAGCCTACATTAGCTAGACGGCCTATCCTCATAAGCTTTGTAAAAGATCCACCTGTTATATGCGCCAACCCGTGAACTTCAAACTCGCTTAAAATCTTCAGAATAGGTTTAACGTATATCCTCGTAGGTTTTAAAAGCTCTTCCCCCAAACTGCATCCAAGCTCTTCAATATAGCTATTAATTGTAAACTTAGACAGTAGAACCTTTCTAGCTAAAGTCAACCCATTAGAGTGTATGCCAGTACTAGTTAAACCTACCACATAATCCTTCGGTTTGATGGAAGAACCAGTCAATATCTTACCTTTGTCCACAATTCCTACGCACATAGCGGCTAAATCGAAACCATATCCTTCTCTAACACCCTTAACCACTTCCCTCATAACCGCCGTTTCACCGCCTACAACGGCTATTGATGCTTCTTCAGCACCCTTGGCTATACCCTCCATGATAGGTTCTATCAAATCCCTCCTAGGCTCTTGGACGACAAGATAATCAACTAAGGCTATGGGCTCCGCACCTATGCATATTAAGTCGTTGACACAAACAGCTACACAGTCTATACCTATAGTATCATACTTATTCATCATTTGAGCTACCAAAACCTTAGAACCAACACCGTCAACATGAACTGCTAAAGCCCTCCCATCATCTAAATCTATTAAACCAGCATAGTGACCTATTTCCGTTAACACGGTACCGATTCGACCTTTTCTGAAAATGAAAGTCTTTTCTAGAATCTTCTTCAATGAGCCATGTATTTCAGAAACTTTACCCATGTCTACACCAGCCTCACGATAGTTCTTAGGAATACTCATCATTAAACCTCCAATCACCTAAATCTCTCACCCGTAAGCTTTTCAAAAGCTTCAATATAACGTTTGCTCACTTCAGCTACTATATGTTCTGGGAGCTTCGGGGGAGGCGGTATCGGCCTACCCAATTTAACTGCTTCTTCCAAAGCCTTTTTATAACCTATGCTCTCCAACCAATCTCTAACCGGTTGCTTATCGTAGCTTTCCTGCTTTCTTCCAGGACTATAACTGGATTTCAACCAAAGTCTAAACTCATCCGGACCAATAGAATCTGCTAAAAGTATCTTCCCATCATGGGTGCGGCCAAACTCCAACTTGAGATCTGCCAGTATAAATCCCCTCTCTTCAGCTTTAGAAGCCATATATTGGTAGATGCCTATGCAAACATCTTCAAGCATATTATATTCATATGAGCTAAGCCACTCTTTAGACACGATTTCCTCCCTAGTTACAGGTCTATCTTTAGCCTCAAATTTAGTAGTAGGATCTAGTATAGGCTCTGGAAGCTTGGCAGCTAGTATAGGTTCTATTGGAATTTGAACTTCGTTTCTCAAAACTCTTTCGTAAAGACTCCCATACAAATAACCTCTAACAACGAACTCGATAGGTACAATCTTTAGACGCTTAACAAGCATTTTATCGGGCAGTATGAGTTCGAGCATATGATTTGGATAGTTGAGAATTTTAAACCAAAACCCAGTCATACGGCATAAAACTTCTCCTTTAAACGGTATTTCCGACGGTAGTATTACGTCGAAAGCTGAAACTCTATTAGTAAAGTGGAAGAGAAGAGTATTATCATCAACCTCATATATGTCTTTAACTTTACCTTGTTTTATAAGACGCATATACTCACCTTCTCAACGCTGAGTAGAAATACGTTCATTTGAATCTTAACGTTTCCCTCAAGTTGAACGATTACCCTAAGAGTTTCCTAAGCTCTTCAGCCGACTGTTCAACATTACGCTTCAGAGAATTACGATATTCCAAAAGTTTCTCAGCTACCTCAGTTTTCTGCAAGCATACTATTTCAGCAGCTAGAAGAGCAGCATTAACAGCATTATCGATACCTACACAGGCTACTGGTATACCCTGAGGCGTCTGCGCGATCGATAGTAGTGAGTCTAAACCCTCTAAAGCCCTTTTAACTGGAACACCTATCACAGGTTTAATAGTGTAGGCGGCTATTAGGCTAGGCAGTAGGGCAGATAATCCAGCTATTGCTATGAATACGTAGACCCCCTCCTTCTCAGCGTTCTCCACAAGAGCTTTAACCTTATCTGGCGTTCTATGAGCTGATACGATTTCCACTCTAGCTTTAATACCCAACGAATCAAGTGTTTCAACGACCTTTAAAGCATGCTCTTTATCAGACATGCTGCCTATAATTACCAAAATATCTGGCAATTTTAAACACCTCTAGGAAGATGTATAAATTGCTCAAAAAAGTTTTTGAACATAAAAAGCTCTAATCATGTTGGATTTCATGGAAATGGTAATCCTTTAAATTACATCGTAGATTTCAAAGGAAGAATTCTATAGAAAGTTATAGTTTTCATCAGATTGAAAACACGTAAAGAAGTTAATGCGATTTATATTAACTCATCACATGTATAGAAACTTCTGCAAAGCCAGCTCTTCTACTGATTCTTTCAAGTTTTCTAAGACATTTTCTAGTTATTGTAGAGTAGGATTCTCTAGAGACATAGATTTCCAAAATACCCTCATTTAGTTCAACTTTATAGTCATCTTCTATGTGTCTTCGTAGTAGCGCGTTGATACTGTTTAATACCATCTGCTCTTTAGAGCTTTTACGTTTGATAGGTACTACAAACGTCTTTTCACCGAAGACATACATTTCGTATTCAGGCTCCTCTGTTAAGAAATCTCTTACGACTACAACAGGTCTTGCGAGGTCCGCCTCTTTCAATCCATGTGGAACTTTAACTATACTTTCAACGCTGTAGACTTTAGCAACTTCACCATCTTTCATAAATATAACCGTGTCTATTATTGAAGGTATCATGCCTAACTCCACTCTACCTACAAAGCGTTGAATAGCATCAATAGCGGTTGTAGCATGTACTACTCCAACCATACCTACTCCTGAAAGCCTCAAATCTGCATAGAGTTTAAAATCATCAGTATCACGCATCTCATCGAAAATTGTGTAATCTGGTCTACTCAAGAGTAGAACGTCATGAATTTCTTGAGATCCTCCCATAACTTTAGAATATTGCGTAACTTCATCTGGAAGTTGAAGGTCTCTAGGTGCTTCAATCGTTTTAACGATTTTCTCTCCTCTAAGATAAAACTCAGCTAAAGCTTGAGCGAATGTTGATTTACCCATGCCGGGGGCTCCAGCGATAAGTATTCCTTCAGCCTGCTCAGCAAGCCTCTTCAGAAGCTTACTAGGGAGATTATAATCTTCAAGGTGTCTATACGTTATGGGTCTTACAGCTGTCACCTCTAAGCCGTCACTGAAAGGTGGTTTGGCTACAACAATCCTGTATGCTCCGAGTTGAACGATTGTTGATCCATTCCTATCCGTCTCTATGAAACCTTCTCCAGCTCTAGCTCTAATTAGAATGTCATTTACAATGTCTTCAAGGTCTTTTCTCAATAACGGCTTATTATGCAGTACTTCAAATATCCATCTGCCCGGTCTGCCTTTTTTAACCCTTGGAGGTAATCCCTCCTTCAGATGTACGGACATAACTCCATCTTTGAAAAAGTCGTCTAAACGCTTTTCGACTTGAGTTTTCTCATGTAATACTTTTATTCCAAGAGCTTTAGCAATAGTTGCTGAAACATAGTCTGATGTGACAATCGTTGAACCAGTTTTTAAGGCAACTTCTCTTAGAACATCTTTAGGCTCTAAATTAGAATCTCCGTTTAGAACCTCGAATTTTAAACCTAAACTTTCAGCCGACATACGGGCATTTTCCAACTCTTCTATTCCTCTAAAGTCACCGTTTAAAGCTTTATGTTCAAGCCTCCTAATTATGGAATTGTGTACTAAGATTCTGCCTTTTATTCTCCCATCTAGGATAAGTCTAGACAATAGGCCGCTTTCAACAGCCACTTCATCTGGTAAATAAGTTTCCATCTCAGAAAATCTAGGTATTTGAATAATAGCTCTATTTATAAACCTTTCCTAGAAAAGGAGACGGTATTGAGAATAATCCATGAGGCAAGTTACGCTTCACGGTCTAGAGATAGTTTTCACATAAGACTTCTAACGATATTGCTTATTATCGTCTTGAAGAATAGTAAGCCGTCCAGTTCTGGATTCGAATGGAATCTAGTCCAACTTGGGTGAAGATTGTAGTATACATATTTCTCAGGATGAGGCATTAGACCTAGGACGTTTCCATCGGTATTACATATACCTGCAATGTTATTCATAGACCCATTCGGGTTCCAAGGATATCCGGCAACTCTGCCATAGGGGTCCACATATCTAAAAACCACATATCCCTCTTCCTCAAGTAGTTCAATCGTATCTTTTGAAGCAACGAATCTCCCCTCAGCATGATTTACGGGGACGTAGAGTACTTTAGAATTTAAGTTTCTCGTTAAGACACATCTACATTTTTCTTCATGTTTCATATAGATCCATCTATCTACAAACAGGCCTTTTTCATTCAAAGCCAACGTAGCTTCTTGCCTTAAGAACGGTTTTTCAAATGCTGGCAATAATCCTGCTTTAACTAAAGCCTGAAAACCATTACATATGCCTATTATAGCTCTCCCTTCACTTAAAAACTTCTCAATCTTCCTTCTGAGTCTATATTTAAGCTGGTTGGCTAAGAGTTTACCTGCACCTAAATCATCTCCATAGCTGAAGCCTCCAGGTATACAGAAGACATGGTAATCATCCAGGTCTAGTTCGCCTTTTAAAAGCTCGTTTAAATGTACGAGTCTTGTTTCTGTATTAACCATTTGGAAAGCTTCGACTGTTTCAATGTCGCAATTTGTACCTTCAACTCTAAGCACTAATACTTTGACAGAGGGTATGCTCATCTATTCTATTGAAAAGAACGTAACTGTTAAATGAGCTTTTAGGTATTTTTCTAAAGGTGGTCTATCGTGAAATTAGGCATAGCCAGTTATTCGTATAATAGATATTTGGCTGATGGAAGTATGACCATTGAAGATTTTATAGATGAAGCGTTTGGACTTGATGTGGACGGCGTAGAGTTAAACCAGCTCTATTTTAAACCAGAAATAGGCAGAATTAAAAATATTAAGAGAGCGCTGCTAGATTATGGATTAGACTTGTCATGTGTAACAGTTGACAATAATTTCTGTAAGCCTAACCCAGATGAAAGGAAGAGAGAAGTAGAATTCGTTAAAAACTGGATAGAGGCTACTGTTAAACTTGGCTCCCCAATTATGAGGATAAATGCTGGATGGCCTCCTAAAGGTATTTCAGAGGACGAAGCATTTAAGATATCAGTTGAGTGTATAAAGGAGTCTGTAGATTACGCTGAACAATACGGGCTTATGATTGCAGTTGAAAACCATGGCGGTATAACTTCTACGGCAGAGCAGGTTTTGAAGCTTATTAAAGCTGTGGATTCCGATTGGTTTAGAGTGAACCTTGATTTAGGTAATTTCAGAGAAAATATCTACGAAAGTATAGAAGCCGTTATGCCGTACACGGTTCACATACACGCTAAAACGTACGAGTTAGCATTGGAATGGTATGGATTAAGTAGCTACTGGGTTGAAAAGAAGCTCGACTATAGGAGAATAATAGAGATAATTGCAAGATTCGGCTACAATGGGTATCTATCGTTAGAGTACGAGGGAAGAGAAGACCCCCTCATAACCATACCAAGGGCCTTAGACTTCCTTGATAGTATAATGCTGTAGAATTTACCAGTCGAATGTAGACTTCCAAGCTTTTTTAAGCTCCCAAATATTTTCCTCATAAGTTTTCCCATCTAAACCATGTACTACAAGGTCATTATTGGATTTTACAAATCCGATTTTTGAGCAAGGTAGTTCCTTCATGAGGTTTTCAAACTCTTGAGCACTATGTTTAGACACTTCAACTACAAATCTACTATTAGATTCTGAGAACAATATTTTATCGTCTCTATTCACCTTATCTACTAGGACTCTAGACAGCTGGACTTCAGCACCTAACCCTCCTGAGAAACTTGATTCAGCCAGAGCTACAGCTAATCCTCCCTCAGAACAGTCATGACATGCCTTAACATAGCCTAAGTCTATCGCTTCCACTAGCCTATCCATTACAAGTTTAGCCATTTTGATATCTACGCTCGGTATAATCCCCCCTTTTAAACCTAAAACCATGTGATAATGTGAACCTCCAAGCTCACTTTTAGTAAGACCCAGCATATATATGGGGTTTCCCGGCTCTTTAAAATCCATCGTTATAGCATTTCTGACATCTGGAATTATCCCCACGGCTGTGATTAAAAGGGTTCCAGGTATTGATAGGTATCTTCCGTCTGGAAGCCTATACTCATTATACAGACTGTCTTTACCAGATATAAAGGGAGTATCAAATCCTACAGCTCCATCATGGCATCCTTTTGCAGCTTCAACTAGTGCACCTAAAGTCTCTTCTCTCTCTGGATTACCCCAACTGAAGTTGTCGAGTAAGGCTATTCTACGTCCACCAACCGATATATTATTTCTTATAGCCTCATCTATGGCGGATAAAGACATCTTATACGGATTTATTGAATATTTAGGGTTCGAGCCGCAAGAGACAACTATACCTCTCCAAGAGTCTTTTAAAGGCTTGATCACACACGCATCGCTCGGTCCATCTTGATCGATGCCTACGAGCGGTTTAATTATAATTCTAGCTTGAACTTCATGGTCGTACTGTCTAATTACCCACTCTTTACTAGCTACATTTGGACTTTTCAGAATCCTCTTTAAAATATCCATCAAATCTCTAGGTTGAGGAAAATCAACCTCCTCCTCAAGCGGGGGCTTCCAGAGCGCTCTACGTCTAACTCTTGGAATACCCTGGAAGAGGAAATCTAAATCTAGGTCGCATACTATTTCACCATGGTATTTTACGCATAGATGCCCAGTAGAAGTGAATTCCCCTATTATTGTTGCCTCACAGTTTTCACCTATAAAGATCTCAAGCAATTCTTCAATGTTATTTTTAGGGACAGCTAAAACCATACGCTCCTGAGATTCTGAAAGCCAAATCTCCCAAGGTCTTAAGCCACTGTATTTTAAAGGAACATTTGCCAATTCTACAATAGCACCTAGTCCTTTAGCCATTTCACCTATGGCAGATGAAAGTCCTCCGCCTCCGCAGTCGGTTATAGCTGAGTAGAGAGGTTGATCATGCTTATCTCTAGCCCTTAAAATGGCCTCCAATAGTTTCTTCTCTTCTATGGGATTTCCTATTTGCACAGATACTGCGGATATCTGCTCAGACTCTGGTGTAAGCTCCATACTGGCAAATGTAACACCTCTTAATCCATCCCTACCAGTTTTACCACCTGCTAGAACTATGAAATCTCCAGGTTTAGGATTCTTAACGTATTTCTTAATAGGCATAATGCCTACGCATCCTGCGTATACTAGGGGATTACATACGTAGTTTTCGTCAAAGTATATCGCTCCGCAAGCCGTCGGTATGCCCATCTTATTGCCATAGTCTCGAATGCCGGCTACAGCCCCCCTCATTAAACGTCTAGGATGCATAATGCCTGGTGGAAGCCCCTCATATGGATAATATAAAGGTCCGAAAAATAAGACGTCCGTCGAAAGTATGGGTTTAGCACCCACCCCCATTACATCTCTGAAAACTCCACCAGTGCCAGTTCCAGCACCACCGTATGGGTCTAAAGCCGTCGGATGATTATGCGTTTCAACTTTAACAGCTATAGCCCACTCTTCATCGAAAGCCACTAAACCAGCATTGTCTTTGAAGACGATAAGACACCATGGTTTACTCACTTCCTCCGTTGCTTTAAATATGAATGTCTTCAATAGTCCATCTATTGTACTGCTTGGCGTTTCTATAATTCCTTTAAATGTTTTATGGTAGCAGTGTTCAGACCACGTCTGAGCTATTGTATTCAACTCTACATCTGTTGGGTCTCTACCTAAGGCTTGAAAGTACTTTTGAATAATCTTCATCTCTTCGAGGGAGAGTGAAAGCATATACTTTTGACTAATCTCGATCAACTGTTTTTCATCTGTAAACCTTAACCGTATATATTCCACAGTAGACATTTCTAGAGGCTCTAAGATATGAAGACAGAGTATTCTATTAATTTAATTTTTCTTAACTCCACACTTTAATGTAAAAGTTTTAGGGGGGAATTACAGGTACTTCGCCAAATAAACCTAAGTCTACAGTTTCACCAGGCTTTACACAATAATATGGAATCAACCTTACTCCCAACACCCTGCTTTTAAACTCAGCAATTTTAAACATATCTTCTAGAAGACCCTTAATTGTCTTAAGCGAATCCTCAGCAGGAATTACAGCCATATCTACCCCCGCTACACACAATGTGGATAAAGCTATGAGGTCTCTAAGTCTAAGTCTTCCTTCCAACGCTCTCTGCTTAAGAACATTATCTTCTGCTACAGGCAACATAAGCTCGCAGAATCCTGTTGATTTGATATTAGCTTTAACAGCGGCATCGTAAACTGCCCTATTCAACATGGCAACTGCCGATATTGAACCAGGTTCAGGTATTGGGACGCCCGAAACCTCCTCAACTAATCTTGCAGATGAATCTTCCATCCATGGAGAAATAGAGTAATCTACGCCGTAGAAATTGATTCCAAGTTTTGAAGAAATTTCTAAACCGTAAGCTTCTGAACGGATCATAAATTCATAAGCTTTATCGATTAACCCCTTAATGCCGTTAATCCGGTATGCTTCAAGGAGATCCGTTGAGTAAAGCAAGGATACAGCCAATCCCTCTCTAAACTTTACATTTACAGATAATGGAAAATATGGAGTTAAAAACTCCTTAGAATTTCCGAGTTTAACAGCCACCCTAGATAGAAGTACAGGGTTTTTCTGAGATATTTTCAGAAGGGTTTCAGCTATTCTTTTGAAAGACTGTTGGAGATTGGCGTCTATGCAGACGTATACGTTGCTCTGAAGAAGTTGCTCAACAACATTGTAATCAATACTATTAGATTTAATGGTGAAACCGGAAATTAGAGATACTCCAGATCTAAACGAAGAATCGTAGACTTTTTCAGCTAATTTAATGATATCTATTTTCTCCGGAGGTGGAGGTATTGATATTCTAAGACTCCACACGTCTTTCTTCCATTCAACGTCGTCCAGAGACACATGAATTCTACACAGTCTACTTGAAATGTATTCTGCAATGTCTGTAGAGTTCCACGATTTTGGATTTAAGTAGAAGGTTAAAGCTCTAATCTTTACGGATGGCGTTTTCATTACGATTTAATACTCACACATATCCCCTTATTTTTAATTTATCTTCTATGTTTAAGCTTAACTTTCTCAGATCTGAGGCTGGAATGACGAACATAATCATTAGAAAAACAGCTGGGCTTGGAATGAATAAGGTAGCCGTCGGGTGGATGAAAGGCAAAGAGTACGAAGCCATCGATCATAGGTCAAAACTTTTAGGCTTTATTAGATTTACGTACTTTAAGCTTAGCTATAACCATGAGTACAACTCCAAGGCATGCAACTCCTAAACCTATGACTGGTTCTGGCTTCTTTTCAAAGACCATGACTTTCCTATCCATGGTGAATTCTACTATAGCCCATCCCCTCCACTGATACCACCAAAGTTCGAGTCTATGTTTACCAGTGTTTAATTTAATACTAGCTGACCCTGAGCCAACTTCTTGAAGGTCCCATCTGGTCTCCCATATGTCTATCACTAGCTCACCGTCTATGTAGAGTCTCGCGCCATCTCCACTGAGTATCTCGAATTTGACGTATCCATCTATAGGCATCTCTATATCTGCTCTGGCTATGAATCCAACTGTGCTATACATCCATTCTTCAAATATACCTTCAACACCCCAATCGCCTCTGAATACTGGTGGAAACGTCGAGTTTCCTATGAAAGTACCTGTAAATCCTTCTTCTGTGGGTTCAACTGGAATATAGTACCATGATACGTTCCAATCTGATGCTTGAATTTCATAATCAGTCAACACCACTTCATCCTTAAAAGGGATAGTAGCTGCTGCAACGCCCACTATAAGAATGACCATACCTATTTTAAATATATCTAACAAATCTCATCTATGATAGAGAACCAATCTCAAATTTATAAAAACTTATGTTTTTGCTATGGAGTTTAAAGACTTAGACTAGCATTAGAGTACATAAGTTTAGTGGATGAGTTAAATTAAAAGAGTACACAGTAAGATAGGCACTACGTTAGGGTTCATTCCG
>JAGTQM010000039.1 GCA_018396755.1 Candidatus Bathyarchaeota archaeon
CCACTATAATAGCATCTAAAGGATCGCGACATTTAGAAAGTCTTTCCAAGAGACACGTGTCCACATCGTTTATATCACTTGTATAGAGGATTCTCTTATCCTCCGCCTCGATGAGAGCTTGAGCTGATCCAAGAATGTGACCAGCATTTAAAAGTGTGAACTGAAGATCTTTGATGGAGAATCGCTCTCCATATTTTAAAGCCCTGGAATACTCGAACATGGTATTCATATCTAGATACTCATATGGGAGGTAGTATCCTGAAAGCCTAATGAAGTCTTTGATTAAAATTTTCATTAAATCTATAGTAGGGGCGGCTGCATAGAGCGGTATTGGTTTACTTACGTAAAATAGCGGTGTAGCTCCACTATGGTCTAAATGAGCGTGAGTTATGACCACAAAGTCCACGGTTTTAGGAGGGATATGTATTGGAAAGCTTGGAACGCCGTTTACAGCTACACCATAGTCTAGAATAGCTGTGGTCTCCTCAGTTTTAATGGCTATTGCAGACTTGCCTATGGCACGTGTTCCGCCTAGAAAGGCGATCTTCAAGAATTCTAAACACCCTTCCTCAGGTTCATCCAGCTCAAGTGATTATGAAATTATAGTAATTTAATGTTTAAAATCTTTATGCTTCTGAATAGTTTAAAAGCTTATAAAGAGTGAAAACTTTAATCTTTAAGATGCTTCCATGGCTGTAAGATTCGGCGTTTATCTTCCAACATTCAGTAGAGTTAGAACGGGGAGAGAACTCTGGAATATGTGTTTAGAATCAGCTTTAACAGCTGATAAGTTTGGATTTACATCCATATGGGCTCCTGACCATTTACTTGGATTCGATTCTGTCGAAAGAGTGGGAGAGCCCAGTATAGATATGCTTGAAAGTTTTACAACGATGGCTGCTCTAGCCCAAGCAACGAAAAACGTTAGAGTAGGGTTTTCCGTGCTATGTCTACCGTTTAGAAATCCAGCTTTAACGGCTAAAATGGCTGCTACGTTAGATGTAATATCTAACGGAAGACTTCTATTTGGCTTGGGAGCTGGATGGCGTGAAGACGAATTTAAAAGCTATGGTTATACTTGGAGACCTCTTAAAGAAAGACTGGAAGAGAGTATAGAGGCTGCTGAAGTTATTAAGAGGTGTTGGACTATGGATAAAGTATACTTTAAAGGTAGATACTATAATATCGATGGCTGTGAGGTTAAACCTAAGCCTCTACAAAAACCCACTCCTCCAATATGGTTTGGAGGTGTTGGACTAAAGGCAATAGAGGGGTTTATACGTATAAACCCGGATGGATGGTTGTCTCCACCGTTAAGGCTTGAAGATTTAAAGTATAGAATCGATGTATTTCATATGGTCGATAAAGGTTTAACGATAGCTATGGAAATGTACACCAGTATAGATGAAACGTCGGATAAAGCCTTAGAAAAAGCTAGAAGACCTATTGAAAAGTGGTTTGGCGATCCAGCTGAGAAAGTAGCTGATTATGATGCTTCCGTTCAACTTCCAGGCGGGGTAACGGTTCGCTATGGGGTAACAATCGGCTCACCAAATGACTGTATCGATGTAATAGCTCGATACGTTGAGGTCGGTGTAAGCCATTTCGTACTTCACTTTATGCCTTTAGAAGATACGGTTGAAGGATTAAAAATGTACGCTGAAAAAGTAATTCCATATTTCTCGGAGAGCTGCTAGCCTCTAATAAGCTTCTCGGCATTCTTGTAGAGTACGTTCTCCAGCGCCTCTTCCGATAAGTTCAATTCTTCTAGAAGTCTTAGGTGAGAATTTTCCGGGCTGAAGAACCACTCCATATCAGTGCCGTATAAAAGCTTGCGGTTGAATTTCTCAAGGAAATATTTAGCGAAAGACAAGTCTCTGGTTAGTGCATTGTAGCCTGAGAAGGCGGATAAATCACCATAAACGTTTTCGTAGTTTTCAAGAATGTAAACGGTTCTCCCAGGTTGCTCTATTAGTCCTTTAGGGTATGAATCCTCCAAGTTAAACTTTTCACTCATACATCTCCACCAACCTGGACCGTGCATTATGAAGTCGACGTTGCTATACTGTTCAGCTATCTTCTCAATCCCTTTTAAATCAGGCGTATCAAATATGCCGTAGTCGTCGGAACCTGACGCAGCTATGTGCATGAGTATAGGTATTTCAAGCTTCCCGCAAATCTTGTAAAGCCTAAGATTACAGTAATGATCCACTGGTATTTTAGATGTATGTTCTCCAAAACCTTTACATCCCATGTCTACGTAGCGTGTTATTCTTTCACTTAGATATATCTCTCTAACTTCAACTACGCAGAAAGGTATAAGCCTACCAGGATGTTTTTCACAAATATCTAACACATACTCTGTAGGCATTATAAACCCGCTATTCCCGCTATTCCAACTGTAAATTGGTAAGATTACGGCGCTTGCATCGTCGTGGGACTCAAGATAGCTGATGAGCGTTTCAACTGTCACTTTACACCACGGATAATACGGATAATTCACATTGGTGATGTCTCTATAGCAACCTATATGCGTATGGATGTCGAGAAAATGGGAAACTAAATCTCCCACAGTTAACGATATGAAAATAAGCCGAATTTAGCTTTTTCTATATTCTTCCCTCAACGATTTTAGAAATCCTTTTTAAAGCGCTTTCTCTAACCCTACTGTAAATATTAACACCATGCGAGTCTATAGCGACCACCATTGGACCGAATTTATAAACTTCTAGAAGCCATAGCGCTTCCGGAGGTCCGAGGTCCAGCCAGTAAACAGCTGAAACTCTTCTGACAGACTTAGATAGTAGCGCTGAGGCGCCTCCCGGGGGATTACAATATACGGCTTTAAACCGTTTAAAAATCTCAGTGGATTTTTCAGAGAAACCGCCTTTACCTATGATTATTCTAACTCCTGAAGCTTTTAGAAAAGGCTCCAGTAGATCCTCCATTCTCGCGCTAGTAGTTGGACCTAGAGATTCTACTGTCCAGCCTTTATCAGTACGTTTAACTACAGGTCCACAGTGGAATACTGGTATCCCCTGGAAATCCAATGGAGGCTTGATTTTACTCTGAAAATACGTGACAAGTCTCTTAGTAGCTTGATCCCTCATAGTAATCACTAGACCTGTTATGTAAACCACATCGCCAACTTTAAGGTTAGATACATCTTCTACTGGCACAGTAATATCTAAATTCATAAATACCACCTACGAAATCTCATAGGAGCCGTTGGGCTTGATCACAGCTGAAGCTCTTCTAGCAGCCCAACATTGGAAGTTTATGGCTAGAGGAAGGCTAGCGGTATGGCAATATGCATATTCGATTTTAACGTCTAAACATGTCCATCTTCCACCAAGCCCCATAGGGCCTATACCCGTTTTATTGACTGCTTCAAGTAGTTCGGACTCAAACCTGGCGATTTCAGAATCTTTATTTTCATCACCTATAGGTCTAAGCAGTGCCTTCTTAGCCATGAGCATGGCTTCTTCAGATGTACCACCTAAACCGACCCCCAATATGGTTGGTGGGCAAGGCATACCGCCAGCTTCTACAACTCTGGTTAAAATGATGTTTTTTATGGTTTCTACTGTTTTGACAGGTGTAAGCATGTGAAAACTACTTACGTTTTCAGAACCAGCACCTTTCGGCATAAAAGAGACCTTGATATCGCTTCCTTTCGTCTTCGCAACATGCAATACTGGTATTCTAAACCCTGTATTGTCTCTAGTATTCATTCTTGTCAACGGGTGGACTACGTTCGGTCTAAGGGGGATGGCTTCTGTAGCCTTAGACACGGCTTCTGTAAAAATTCTGTGGTAGTCTGCTCTCCAAGGTGTTTCCAATCCTTCCTCAACGATGAACACGGGTATACCAGTATCCTGACATATGAGCCTACCCTCTTCTTTAGCTATCCTGATATTTTCAACGATTGCTTCAAGCATCTTCACTCCAATTTCAGAAGTCTCAGTCTCATATGCTTCAACTATGGCCTTCTCCACGTCTTCGGGAATTGTTTTTACCGCTTTGTCTATAAGTTTGACTGCAACCTCTAGAAGGATTTCTTTAAAATCCAACTTCCCTATAGAGTATTGAAACTTAAGCTTAAAATCTTTCATGTTTAAATTCAAGCCATTTATTTCAAATCCTTCTTTACGAATGTGTGTATTCTTTAAATACAGGATTCTTCAAAGTTTATCTCAGATAGAAAAATGGATTTTGAAGAGGAAATACCTAGGAAACGTTTTGAGAATATTGAGGATATTCCTGGAATAGGACCATCTACAGCTTCCAAGCTTAGAGAGCTGGGATACCATACGATTGAGTCGCTTGCCACCGCTACTATTAAAGAGCTTATGCTGGCTGGACTGGGTGAAAAACAGGCGGCTAAGATTATAGCTTTAGCTAGGGATTCCATATCAGTTCAATTCATTACAGCTGATACCCTTCTCCAAGAGAGGATTAATGTTAGGAAACTTACCACGGGAAGTAAAGTCCTTGATATGCTTATCGGGGGAGGACTGGAAACGCAGACGATTACAGAGTTTTTTGGGGCGTATGGTAGTGGTAAGAGTCAAATATGTCATCAGTTATGTGTAAATGTTCAGCTTCCCTATGAGAAAGGAGGACTGGAAGGGTCTGCGCTCTACATAGATACTGAGCATACTTTCAGTCCTGAGAGAATTGTTCAAATGGCTAGGTTTAGAGGACTTGAACCTGAAAAGGTTGTTAAAAGGATAATATATGCTGAGGCCTTCAACTCCGACCATCAAATGCTTCTGCTAGATAAATGTGATAAATTGGTTAAAGACAACAACGTTAAACTTATAATCGTAGATTCCCTTACGGCACACTTTAGAAGCGAATATCTTGGAAGGGAGATGCTGGCTGAAAGACAGCAGAAGCTTAATAAACATATGCATAAACTTTTCAGACTGGCCAGAGCCTTTAACTTGGTAGCTGTTGTTACAAACCAAGTCATGGCTAGACCAGATGTATTCTTCGGAGAGCCTATTCAAGCTGTAGGAGGTCACATAGTAGGGCATACAAGCCATACGAGACTCTATCTCAAAAAGTCTGCGAAAGGAAACGTTAGAATAGCTAGATTAGTTTCAAGCCCGTATCTTCCAGAAGGGGAGGCTGTGTTTAAAATCACAGAAAATGGCGTCGAGGATAGTGAAGAAGAAGTAAAAGAGGAGTAGCCTATGTCTTTGAATGAGGAAACTATAAGAGAATTCTTCGAATACGTGCTTAAAGGTGATTATGCTGGAGTAAAGTCTTTAACTGAAAGCCTGGAAACGCTCAGCCTTTCGGAGTATGAACTGGGCTATTTGAACGCTATGAAAGGAATCGTTTCAATGATAAAAGACAGCGATTCCAACGTTAAGCAATATCTGAATGAAGACTTTATTAAGAGTCGATCCTTAAAGTTTAAGGAGGTTCTGAAGCTTGGAAGCCCAATGATAGATGACTACGATAAAGGCTTTTTTGAGTGCTGGATAAAATTTCTTAAGACTGCTCTAGAGTACTTGAAAAAGAGTTAGAGTTTTCTATTGAAAACTATTTGAGGAAATTGTATAAGACGGTCCATGTAGTCAACCATACGAGAAAGTACGTACCAATTCCCTCAAGAAGAAGCTTCTTCGATTCGACTTCCTCACCAAGCTTTCTTCTGAAGGTGTACTGGGTTAATATATATACAACTATGGCGAGCAATAGACCTCCAATCCCCCATATTTTAAGGAAACCTGACAATAGAGCTACAGCCAATGCTAGACCGAAACGTATCCAGTATACGTCTTTAAGATTCATATAAGCTTCTCTATTCTCTAGAATATAGAAACCTTTAAGCATTACTTTTCAGTGTTAAGCTTTATTTGCTTCCTTTTTCTGAAAAACACTACGCCGTTGAGCCGTTGCATATTCAAAATCCCTTACTAGTTCAGCAGTTTTTATATAAACCATACCGCTCTAAGTATCTCTCCATGTATGACGGCTTCAACATGAGTACACTTCACCACACTTCTGTCAAAACATGTTCATCAAATCGTCTCAAGGAAAAACACGCCATTTATAGGTGGAATTGAAGCCTAGAGCTTAAATGTTCGTTTGAATTCATCTCTTTAAGAGGAGTGGTTTTTTAAAAAAAAGTGTTCTGTACGTGGTCTGAATGCCCCAGATAAGGCTCCAGACCGAGGACCATGCGCCTTCCGCTTGAAGCTGGCTCTAGCGGGACTGTCATCTGTCAACACATCCTATGCAGAGATGGGCTTCAAGTCGAAGCATATGATTCATCTGCAAGCCTACTGGAAAACTGTAAACCCCCACATAGACCTGTGGATGATGAATCTCACAACAATATGATTTTGAGACCTGAAAAAACAGTCGATAGCCCTTTCTGGTATTCAGAGCAGACCAGCGAGAGCGAGTAGAGCTAAGAGATGGGGAGTTTACATAGATTTCAAGCATCTCCATGAGAGAAACCTTTAAGCTTCAGTTTAGACTAGCATCAAACGATGCCTAGAAGCCGCATGAATGGTATTGATATAGCCGTGATATTATCTGAGATTAAAAGTCTAGTGGAGAAGCTGTATGTCGATAGCATATACTTGATGGATAAAATCTTGGTTCTAAAACTTAGAGGTGGAGGAGTATCTAGGGAACTTGTGGTGGATATCGATAGAGCGATCTATTTAACGGCGTTTGAGAAAGTTAAGCCTATTAAACCTCACCAGTTTGTAATGTTCTTAAGAAAATATTTATCTGGGTTGAAAGTCTCAAAGGTTTCACAACGTGGTTTAGAAAAAATCGTAGAGGTTTCTTTTGAAGGTGGACGGGGAAAGTACACGCTTGTAATCGAACTGTTCGGCAATGGAAATCTAGTTTTTTTAGATGAGAATCGTGTGGTTAAAGCTATTCTCCGCAGGGTATCTTCAAAAACGAGAACCATTAAACCTGGATCTACATATCAGTATCCTCCAACTTTAGAAGACCCGAGGGAAGCTGGTATTGAGAAGCTTATGAATATTAAGAAGACTGGTTCTAAAAATCTCCAATTCGCTCTATCTAAGGCAACGGGTCTTCCATCTCCCTACTCTGAGGAAGTTATCACGAGGGCTGGTTTCACTCCGACATTATCCGTACATGAGCTAGATGCAGGATCTATTGAGAAGATTTATGACGAATTAAGGGCTTTCCTCAATGAGATATTTGAAAGATCGATTAAACCAGTTGTCTACATGGATGAAAAAGGGCTTCTAGTAGATTTCTCACCGATACCCTTAACAATATATCGAAGTCTGAAGGCTAAATTCTACGGATCTTTCGCAGAAGCGGTTGATGCTTATTTCTCAGAACTCTACGAGCACGAGAAAAACTTAGAGGAAGAACGAAAACTCAAAGCTGAAGCTGAAAAGTATAGGATAGCTTTGGATCAACAGATGGGGGCGCTTTCTAGATTACTCGGAGAGGCTAAAACCTACAGGTCTATAGGTATGCTTTTAATGAATAAGCTTCATAGTTTACAGGCGGCATTCTTCACGTTTAAAGAGCTTGCTCAAAGTCGAGGCTTTGAAGAGGCTGAAGATGCCTTTAGACGTGAGTTGGCTCAAGAAGGGTTAAACGTAGTAAATATTGAAATGGATGGTAGATTTGTCGAATTAGATGGTTTTGGAGTCTGTTTTAAACTCGATACGGAGCTTAGTGTTGCTGAAAACGCTTCAAGGTTTTTCACATTAGCTAAGGAGGCTGAGGAGAAGGCTAAGAGAATCAGGGAAGCTATGGATACCGTTGGGAGACAGGTTGAAGCTGGTAAGGAAGAATGTTTACGTGTTAAAAGGTCTGGTGCTTGGTATGAATACTTCAGGTATACTTTTACAGGAGATGGTTTTTTAATAGTTGGCGGTAAAGACGCATCTACGAATGAACTACTACTGAATAAATATATGGAACCTGAAGACGTCGTCTTCCACGCAGACTATATAGGGTCGCCATTCGTACTACTTAAAACAAATGGTAGGGAGCCTACTCCTGAAGCTATTTGGGAGGCATCTGTTATCACAGCATGTTATAGTAGAGCCTGGAGTGATGGATTGGCCAATCTAGATGTCTTCTATGTGAAGCCTGATCAAGTATCTAAGAGTCCTCCTTCTGGAGAGTATATTAAAAGTGGAGGGTTCATGATTAGAGGCGATAGGAACTATGTTCGTAAAATACCTTTAAAACTTTGTATAGGTGTTAAAATGGAAGAAGATGGTATAATTGTTCTACCATGTTCAGAGGAGAACGCTAAAAAATTGTTTGACGTTTATGTTTCTATAAGACCAGGCAATGTCGATAAGCGTAGATTGGCTGAGAAGATTGTTGAAAAGCTTAAGAGAAGATTAGGAAAGGTTTTAAAACGGATAGAACTATCTATTGACTGTATTTATAGGCTTATACCTGGAAGTGGAGGGGTTTTGGAGGATTAAATGTATGAGCGAGAGAGTACATCTTAAGGTTAGAGTTAAATCGATAATGACAAGCCCAGCCATAACGGCTAAAGCAGATGATAAAGTGGTAGATATTGCTAAGATCATGGATTTACACGATATAGGAAGTGTTATTATAACAGACGTTGAAGGTAAACCTTTAGGAATAATAACGGACATGGATATAATTAAGCGTGTAATAGCTAAAAACTTAAACCCGTATGAGGTTAAAGCCAAAGATATCATGAGCCAGCCTTTGATAACGGTGGACCCGGATACAGATATAACCGACGCTGCAAAGCTGATGAGCTACTACCATGTTAAAAGACTAGGCGTTATGTATAAAGGTAGGCTTGTCGGAGTCGTATCGTCGAGAGATGTAACGGCAATTATGCCTGAACTCATAGAAATAATCTATGAAAAAGCCCGTATTGAGGGGCTTTCAGTAGTACCTGGTTACGAAGAGGTAGCCGTTGGATACTGTGAAATATGCGGTCAATGGGGTGACTTATTAACCTTAAAAAATGGTAAGTTTGTATGTAAAGATTGTCTAGAGGAAAGCTGAGGAAACCGTACATCTAAAGTTAGACTAAGTTAAGGGTTCACTCTACTGTTGAAGAACCCGACCGTAGTACATCAATTCCCCCAAACGTTTCGGAAGTGTGTACTTAACTTTTAAATGTTGCGGATACAACTCTAACAGGTCTAACCCGTAGACTTTAGCAAACTCCTCATGGATTATTTTCTCATATGTCGTAATGCCCTTCAAAGGAAGATCGATTTTAACGCCATTTCGCATTTCAGAATCTCTAATCGCCATTAGAACCTCCAGGTCTCTCCTTGCGTTTTCAGATCCATAGTTAAGCGGAGCATCGTGGACTATTGCATTTTGACACTCTCCACGGCTGAAGCCGGGAGATTCCTGCTTCTAGGGTTTTCATCGGCTCTGTTGTTCATTGCCCTTTTAGGCTTCCACCTCATCCCATTCCACCTTAGAAGCAGGGGGTGTGCCACCACCCCGTTAACCTCGCCTCCGTTGAGGCGAGCTATATTCAATACGCCAACAGCATCCCTGTGGGCTTCTAAACCGCAGCTTAGACACCTGAAGAGCCTTCCCCTTGCGGTTGTGTTCTTCGAGCGGCATCTTGGACATGTGCTCGACGTTTCATATTCGCTTT
>JAGTQM010000040.1 GCA_018396755.1 Candidatus Bathyarchaeota archaeon
CCGGGTCTAGGTTTAAATCTAAACTCTTCATAGGCGGTTGAATCTACGTCTAAATTCCTCACAGTCATACATATTGGTGCACCGGTCGTACGTCCACGGAAAACCCCGGATTTAAACTCAACTCTATCTGCTTCTACTCTGGAGGTGGATAATTCACCATTAGGCCTTCTCTTATCAACCTCTCTTTGAATATCTTCAGGATTTAGAGGTAAACCAGCTGGACAACCATCTAGAATAACGCCTACAACCTCACCGTGACTTTCACCAAAAACAGTTAGCACGAGGCTACGGCCTATGGAATTCAAGTAGTACACCATTATTCTTATCAAGATAGGAAGTATTTAGAGTCTTCTAAAGAGAAGACAAATATTCCAGTCATACTCTACAGTATTTAGAGGTGATGAGCTTTCAAAGTTAGATACCCTGCTCAAGCTGGGGCATTTTACAGTGGAAGCCGAGATGGATTGACCAGGCAAATAGAAGAGTGTTTTAAACATAGGCTGGGACCCGGATACTTACCTAAAGTTAAACCCGTTGGTGAAGGCGCTAGAAAAATACGTGGCTTAGTATCACCTCACGCAGGTTATATGTATTCTGGACCTGTAGCAGCACACGGTTATTGTAAGCTAGCTGAAGATGGTACTCCCAGCGTATTTGTAATACTAGGTCCAAATCACACAGGATTGGGAAGCGGTATTTCCATGTATCCCTTGGAAGGTGTTTGGAAGACACCGCTTGGAAATGTCGAAGTAGATTCCCAAACATGCAAGAGAATAGTTGAAGCTTCAAATTTAGTAGATATCGATGAGAGGGGCCATATTTATGAGCATTCTGTAGAGGTGCAGATTCCATTTCTCCAATACCTCTACGGATCTCCCAGGATAGTACCGATATGTATGCTTATGCAGGATTTAGAAACTTCTAGAGAACTTGGAGAAGCTTTAGCTACAGTTCTAAGAGATGTAGATGCCGTTATAATAGCTTCTACAGATTTAAATCACTATGAACCCCACGATAGAACCCTTAGGAAGGATAAGCTTGTTATAGATGCCATTCTTAGAATGGATGAAGAAGCTTTATTTAAAGCTGTAGATGAAGGTGTTAGTATGTGTGGACCTGGACCTGTAGCTACAATGATCGTAGCATTAAAGACACTTGGACACTTTGAGGGGATACTTCTAAGCCATAAGACGAGTGGGGATGTAACTGGAGACTACTCTGCCGTTGTAGGCTACGCTTCCATAGCCTTTGAGCGTGTGTAAAATGAGAGCTTTTTGCAAGGCTTCAGCACCGGGTAAAGCCATACTTTTCGGAGAGCATTTCGTAGTGTACGGTGAGCCGGCTATAGCCGTAGCATTAAACATCAGAGTTAAAGTAACCGCATATAAATCTCAATCTAAATTTATCGAAGGCTTTAGGACTGCTTTAGTTAATAAAGCCATAGATGCCGCTTTAAAAACTGTAAACTCAGAAGATAAGAATGTACATGTGAAGATAGAGTCTGACCTACCAGTATCAGTTGGCCTAGGTTCTTCAGCAGCCACAGCTTCAGCCATTATAGCCGCGGTAACCGGTTTATTCGGAGTTAAACTGTCTAAAGATGAACTTTTCAACATGGCTTTAGAGTGTGAGAAAACCGTTCACGTAAACCCTTCAGGTATAGACCCCGCCGTGACGGTTAATGGTGGAGCCGTACTCTACCAGCGTGGAGTAGGGATTAAACCGGTAAAGTTGGGAGAAGATTTTACGCTTATCATAGGGAATACGGGGGAGGGAAGATCTACGGGAGCTATGGTTGAAAAAGTTAGAATCTTCGCTGAGAGGAGGAGAGACGTTATGGACGGTCTTAGAAAGACGTACTCGTCAACGGTTTTAAGAGCTTTAGAAGCTCTTGAAAAAGGAGATTTTGAAGAGTTGGGTTTACTCATGAATGTAAACCATGGCCTACTTGAAGCCTTGGGCGTTTCAAATTTCAAGCTTAATAAACTTGTATATGCATCTAGGGAAGCTGGAGCCTTAGGAGCTAAATTGACCGGAGGAGGAGGGGGAGGATGCATGATAGCGTTAGCGTCCAAGGAGCGTTTAAAATCCATCGCGGAAGTCATAATGCGAGCTGGAGGAGAGCCCATAATTGCCCCAATATCTAAAGTTGGTGTTGTATATGAGGGTTGAAGCTATAGTTAAACTCGGCGGTAGCGTTATAACAGCTAAAGATAAACCTATGATTGTTAACAATAGAGCTTTGAATAGGCTTGCAAGTGAAATTTCAGCTTCCGAGTTGGAGAAGATCGTAATAGTACATGGAGGAGGGTCCTTTGGACACCCTTTAGCTTTAAAATATAAGCTTAATGAAAAATTTACGGGTTCAGAGGAGCAGATTGCAGGGTTTACGATTACACATAGAGCTATGCTTAAACTTAATGAAAGAGTTTTAGAGGCGTTAGGACGTAAAGGGTTGAAAGTTGCTCCACTCCCACCTCTAGCTTTCGCAACGTTAGCATCAGGTAGTTTAAAGAGTATGTTCTACGAGCCTTTTATAAATGCTTTAAACATGAATTTAACGCCAGTGACATTTGGAGACATCGTATTTGACTCTGATAGAGGCTTTTCAATAGTATCTGGAGATTTATTAATGTCTGAACTTTCACGTAAACTTCAACCTTTAAAAGCCATATTTACAATTGATGTAGATGGATTATATGTAGACGATCCTAAGTATAACCCCGATGTAGAGCTTATAACCGAGGCTACAGTTGCTGAAGTAGAGCCTCTTCTAAGTAGATTACGCTTTAAATCGTCCGATGCTACTGGTGGGATACGTTTCAAACTCGAACAGGCTTGCAGGATAGCATGTGCAGGTATAGACGTTTATATAGTTAATGGATTAAAACCTGGTAGACTTTTTAAAGCTCTGAAGGGTGAAAAAGTTAGAGGCACGTTGATAAAAGGTGTTCGATAGTGAACTCCATCGGTAGAAGGAAGAGTGACCATATACGTATCTGCTCTGAGAACACGGTTGAAGCAAGGGCTATCACAACTGGCTTTGAAAACGTATATCTAATTCACAGATGTCTTCCAGAAGTGGAGTTTGAAAAACTAGATCTCTCTGCTGAATTTCTAGGGTTTAAGTTTAAAGCTCCAATAATGATTTCAGCGATGACTGGTGGAACAGCTGAAGCAACTAAGATAAATGCTAACTTGGCTAAAGCCGCTGGAGAACTTGGCATAGGTATGTGTCTTGGAAGTGGTCGAGCGTACCTTGAAAACCCCAGTTTCATTCACTCCTTTAAAGTGGCAAGAGAGCATGCAGAGCATGTGTTTATTTCAGCCAACATAGGCTTCCAGGAGCTTTTAACATACCCATATAGTGAGTTAAAGAAGCTGGTTGAAATGCTTGAAGCAGATGCTTTAACCGTTCACCTAAATCCTCTCCATGAGCTTCTTCAACACGATGGCTCACGGATGTTTAGAGGTGTTTTAAATAGACTTAGAGAATTGAAGTTAAACGTGGAATATCCATTGATAGTTAAGGAGGTTGGGTCCGGCATATGTAGAGAAGACGCTGAGCTTTTAGCATCTACGGGCGTTGATGCAATTGAAGCCTCTGGAGTCGGCGGGACGAGTTGGGCTGGTGTAGAGTACTATAGAAGCATGGAGATGGGTGACGAGGAGAAAGCCGAGCTTTCTAAAACCTTCTGGGATTGGGGTATACCTACAGCCATCTCCATACTTGAGGTAAGGTCAACTGTAAATATTCCCCTAGTGGCATCTGGAGGCGTTCGAAGCGGTTTAGATGTTGCTAAAGCTCTGGTTCTAGGAGCGGATTTAGCTGGTTTAGCGCTCCCCTTGCTTAAACCCGCTATAGAGAGCTGGGAGAGCGTATTAAAGTTCTTAAGGAGGGTGCGCGAAGAATTGAAGTTAGCTATGGTTTTAACTGGTTCAGAGAGTATAGAGGATCTTAAAAGGAAACCGTATATTTTAACTGGTCTCGTTAGAGATTGGGCTACGTCTAGAAGATTAAAGGTTAGGTGTGAGTGATGGTAAACCTTATGAGTGAAATATCCATAATCTCGGAGAAGGTTTCCAACGAAATATCTAAGGTTATAGGAGAACTTAGCATCCCCGAGGTTTTACGCGAATCCAGCTACCATCTTCTAAAAGCTGGCGGTAAACGGCTTAGACCGTTTATGCTTGTTAAGTCTTACGAGGCATGCGGTGGAACTGGTTCTAAGGCATATCCAGCTGCTGTAGCAGTTGAGGTCTTGCACACGTTTACGTTGATCCACGACGATATAATAGACCGTGATGAAATTAGAAGGGGGGTTCCAACTGTTCATGTCCTCTGGGGTATTCCTCAAGCCATAATATCAGGCGATATGCTTTTTGCACTTGTTTATAAAGTTCTATCTAAAAACCTGAAGGCTGAGGGTGTTAGAGACTCTGTTATAGTGGACGTTATTGAAAGGTTTTCCGAAGCGTTGATAGATATATGTGCAGGACAGACTATGGATATGAGTATGGCTGAGAAACCTGTATGCAACGTAACCATGGAAGACTACATGGAAATGATCAAGCTTAAGACTGCTAGACTCTACATGGTTTCTGTGGAAATAGGTGGACTTATAGCTGAAGCTTCTCTAAAAGAGGTTGAAGCTTTGAAAAATTACGGATTTTACTCTGGAATGTCCTTCCAAATGGTGGACGACCTGCTCGGAGTCTCCGGTGTTGAAGAAGAGCTCGGTAAACCAGTTGGAAGTGATATAAGGGAAGGGAAGAAGACCATCGTTGTCCTAGAGGCTTTAAATAGGCTTGATGACGGTGGGAGACGTAGACTTATGGAGGTTTTAGGCAATAGATCTGCTTCTAAAGAAGAAATATTAGGAGCTATAAGACTCATAGAGGCTTCAGGCGCCGTGGAGCACGTTAAAAAACTTGCTCACCACTATTCTTCAGAGGCAAAAAAAGCCTTAACTTCACTTCCTAAAACAGAAGCTAGTGAGCTCCTAGAAGCTTTGACGGATTTCATAGTCGAAAGAAGGTATTAGCATCCTTTAGTTGACTGGTTTAGCGGGTAAAATTAAAAATTTAGAAGTCTCAATAAGATATCATAGTCGACATGAGTTTAACTCTTAAGAAAGGTTTGATTGTTACACCTAGAGGTGTTTTAAAGGGGAATCTGGTCGTTGAAAACAGATATATTACTGAGATAGACGGGTCCGCCGAGCCTAAGGGGGAGGTTTTCAACTGCGACGGATGTTACGTGGTTCCAGGTTTTAGAGAACAGCATATGCATGATGTCAACGGTCTAACTAAGTTTTTAACAGACCCCGATAGGATAGGGAAGGTTTCTAGAGCGTTGGTAGCTCAAGGAGTTACAGCGTTTCACTTAGCCACAGTAGCTATGCCATTTGAAGACATTCTAACGTACTTAGAGACTTGTAAAATCTACATGGAATCTGGCGAGAATGGTGTTGAGGGAGCTAGATTTGAAGGCGCCTACGTGGAGGGTACTTTCATAAACGCTGAGTGTGCAGGTGCTCAACCTAGAGAGTATATAATTCTTCCAAATTCTCCTGGAGCGAAAGGTATGGTTGATTCTCTTCTGAGGACGGAGGTTGTTAAATTTATGAATATAGTTCCAGACTTCGGAGTAGATCTCATAGAGCATGTCGCTTCCAAAGGGGTTATAGTTGGATGTGGGCATACAAAGGCTTCATCTAAAAAACTGGCGGAAGCTTTCAACCTAGGGTTAAAGTTCATAGTCCATATAACTAATGGTGCAATGGGACAGTCTTTTAAACCCTTCAACGGTGGAGGTGCATATGAGGCAGCGTTAACCTTACCAGTATACGTAGAGATTATTGTAGATGGTTACCATGTAGATTTCCGCTACGTCTCAGATATAATTGAAAGAAGGATTTGTAAGAATAGATCGCATGAGGTTATAGCTATAACGGATTCTGCGTTTCCAGTTAAGGAGGAAGTTCCTACTGGAGAGTTTAGATTGTTTTCAACCATATGCTGTAAACATCCCATTGAAGATGTTCTAGTAGTAAAGGGGTATTCTGATGGGGGGGAAGTAAAACCAGCACCTCCAAATACGCTTTGCTCAAGTCTACTAACTATGAAAAAGGCATTTCAAAACCTCTTAAACATGTTTACCATTAGCCATTCCGGCTTTATGATAGACGTTGATTCCAGAAGCCTAAATGAGTCTATTCAGCTTGTTTCGATGTTTACTGCGTCTAATCAGGCTAGATTGGAGGGATTGGAGGATAGGGGGTTTATTGAAAGGGGGAAGGTCGCCGATTTAACAGTTCTAAGGATTGAGGGAGAGCCCGGACGTTTTAACGTTGAAATCGAAGCTACGGTTGTCGGTGGAGTGGTATTTGAAAGAGGGTTATGAAAGAGTTTTAAGCAAATTAAGCGGATAATTACTGGGCTAGAGGATGGTGTCGGCTATCCGTATTGGACGGATTATAAATCCGACCGATTTGAAATGCGTTTTAGCTGACTGTAGTGATAATGCTACTCTTCAGAATTTAATGTCTACAGTAGATGCAAATACTATTAAAAAACTCGATGGTTTAATCGTAGCAGATATAGAGTCTATAGTCAAACATCAACATGTTTTTTTAGGTAAAACATCGCCAGCTTACATTTTAAGAGCTGGTTCGGAAGTTTTACGGTCTTCAAACCCTAAGGCTAGTGTTAAGAATGTTGTTGTTAAAGCCTTACAAATGGATTTTTCAGCAATCATTTCCACGTTTACAATAGGCTATGAAGATGAACGTATAGACTCCGATAACATGAGGCTTATAACGATGCTTTCTGAAGCTTGCCACGACTATGAACTACCGTTCATAGTTGAAGCAATGCCCTTCGGTGAAAGGGTAAGTAGTGAAAATTACGGGGAGAGTGTAGGATTGGCTGCTAGAATGGCTGATGAGGTGGGAGCATCCATAGTAGCAGTACCTCCTCTGAAAAGACTTGAAGATTTAAAGAACGTTAAAGACTCTGTTAAAACTTACATGCTTCTCATAGATCCTTCATCTAAGCTTTTAGTTGAAAGGATCTCTCAAAGTCCTTCAGATGTTTTATCGAATGCCCTCAGTATTGGATTAAACGGTGTAATTCTAAGTAGCTCTCTCACTATTGAAGGAGCTGTTAAGCTTCTATCAGAGGTATTGTCAACTGTTCACAGGAGGAGCTGATTTGAATTGAACCTTGGCAAGTTGATTAGGCTGAGTCGGATTATAGATCCATCGGACGGTAGGGGTTTAGTCGTAGCAGCAGATCACGGTTTAATGCTTGGACCTATAAAGGGTGTTATAGATTTAGAGGTGACGCTTCGAAAGGTTATAGCTGGTAGACCGGACGCTATTCTCGTAAGCCCGGGTCAAGCTAGGAGACTTAGCCACTTATTCATGGGCAGGGAGACACCAGCCATGCTTGTTAGAATAGACTGGACTAATGCATTTAGAGATAAAACCTATACGCTACCTGCTAGAAGTATACAATTCAACAGAGTCACTACGGTTGAAGAAGCTGTTAAGATCGGGGCTTCAGGTGTTGTAACGTATCTTTTCCTAGGTTTTGATAGGGAAGAAGAACACATAGCAATGGTTGAAGAATTTTCAATTGAATGTAAAACGTGGAGTATGCCTTTGATCATAGAGCCGCTTCCCATGGGACCTAGAGTTACGAAAACAAATTACGTTGATATGGTTAAGAGGGCTGTTGGAAAAGCTGTAGAGCTTGGAGCTGATGCATTAAAGGTCCCCTATACAGGTGATCCGTATTCGTTTAAAGACGTTATAGAGGCGTCTTCAGGTGTACCTGTCCTGGTTTTAGGAGGCTATAAGGCGTTAAGCATAAGGGATTCCTTAGAAGTTATATCTGAAGTTTTAGATGCTGGTGCGGCGGGAGTGGTTTTCGGTAGGAACATAGTTCAAGATCCTAATCCAGATGAAGCTGTTAGACTTATGAGGAGAATAATTCATGGAAAGGAGACGGTAACAGACATTCTTAGAGAGAAGATTAAACCTCCAGTTAGAATATTAGTCGATGCTGAGAAATGTAGTGGTTGCCACATATGTGAGTTTGCATGCAGTCTCATTCATGAAAAAGTTTTCGATTTTTCATTAGCAAGATTGAGAGTTGAAACTTCTGAAGATGGGAGAATGTTTACTCCATACGTTTGCACACTATGCTATTCCTGTGTAAATGCTTGTCCAAATGGAGCTCTCAAAGTAAATGGTAAAACCGGAGCCGTAGAGGTTTCACTAGAGCTATGTCAAGGTTGCGGCGTCTGCGTTAATGTATGTCCAGCCAGAGTTCTAAAGCTTGTAAATGGGAAAATCCTCTCATGCAACCTCTGCGATGGTTTACCGGAGTGCGCGAAGTGGTGTTCTAGAAATGCTTTAAGAGTGGAAGGGGGATGGTGATTTTGAGTCTTTCAGGTAGAGGATACGTTGGAAGCGTAGTTAAAGTAGATCTTTCATCTGGAAAGATAGATAGGGTAGCATTGTCCCAGAGAGATGTTTCAATGGTTCTAGGGGGGAAGGGCTTAGGCGCCCTTCTACTCTATAATTCCACACGTAGAGGTATCGACCCTTTGAGCCCTGAAAACCCTCTGATATTGGCAACTGGACCTTTAACTGGGACGTTGGCTCCTTCGAGCTGCCGTTTCAGTATTGTAACTAAGAGCCCGCATACAGGCCTGTTTTTAGATGCTAATTGTGGAGGCTTCTTCGGTGTTGAGGTTAAGAAGGCGGGTTTTGACGCTGTTATTATTACTGGAAGAGCAAGCCAACTATCAATGGTCGTCGTAGATGATGGGGATGCATACATTGAAGAGGCTACGTGGTTGAAGAACCTCAAAACTATGGATGCTGAGAAAAAGGTGAAAAATAAGCTTAGTGAAGAATTTAGAGTTTTAACTATAGGCCCAGCTGGTGAGGAATTAGCACCTATAGCTGGAATATTCACAGATCAACGTTGTGCTGGAAGAGGTGGAGCTGGAGCCGTTATGGGCTCTAAAAACCTTAAGGCAATAGCTGTTAGGGGGAGAAAGCCTATAACCGTTTACGATCCGAATGGCTTTGAAAAATCATGTTGGAGAGCTCATAGAAGACTTAGAATGCATGAAGTTACCGCTAGAAGCTTACCAATCTACGGTACGGTTAACATAATTGAAACAATAAATGAAGCTGGAGCATTGCCGACTAAAAACTTTAAAACAGGTATATTTCCTGATACTTGGAAGATATCGGGTTACGAGTGGCGTAAAGGGCTTTGGAAGAAAGATAAAGCCTGTTTCGGATGCCCAATAGCCTGTGGTAAATTAGCATATTCATCCAACTACGTGGTGGACGGCCCAGACTATGAAACGCTATGGGCATTAGGACCATTATGTGGAATCTCAGATAAAGATGCGATAGTCTACGCCAATTGGCTGTGTGACGCCTACGGTGTAGATACAATAAGTACAGGCGTTATCGTAAGCTTCGTCATGGAGCTTTATGAGAGGAAGATCCTTGCAAGCGAGGATATTGATGGGATGGACGTTGAGTGGGGTA
>JAGTQM010000015.1:0-27703 GCA_018396755.1 Candidatus Bathyarchaeota archaeon
AAATCTCAAGCGATTTCCTTTTTCAATCCCTCCCTCAGATTCTAAACGCATATCTGTTGATATATATTCCGCTTTAAGGTTTTTCCAATAGGGGACTGCTATAGTTTTTATTTTTAAGCACTTATTGTAAATTCTCTAATAGAAATGAGTAGAGCAGTATTAATGGGTATATTATTGGAGATGGGGATTTTGCTCAGCGAGCCTGAGGTTGAAGAGTTATACCGTGAACTCCTTGCCTATTTTGGACTCGTAGGCGCATTAAATGAGTGTCAGGCTCTTGAATATGCGTGGAAAGACCCATACAATAGACGTGAAATAGAAGACTTCATAAAAGCGTGGCTTAGAAGAAGACGGAGACGAGAAGCAGTAGCAGGAGTCATATAGATCATGGAGATCACATCTATACGATTACCCTTCCATCATAACATTTCGAAAAACTTCTTAAGAGTTTCTAAGCTTTTTCTAGCCACATATATAGGATCAGCTTCATCCCTTAAAACTTCAACTGAAACATATCCAGAGTATCCCACCTGCTTTAGAGAATCTGCAACCTCCCTATAATCTATAGAGCCGAAACCAGGCCCTCCCTTATTGTCGTCGTTTGCATGGAAATACTTTAAATGTCTCGCACCGAGAAGTATCTGCTCTCTAATAGGCCTACCAGTTCCACTCATAAAGTAGACGTCGAGGATGAGTTTGAAATTCGGCTTAGCCACTTCATCTATAAGCCTTAAGGCTTCTTTAACGGTTGTTATGAAGTTCGTAAGTTCGCTTCTAAGAGGCTCAATGCACAGAATCACATTGTAATCCAACAGGTATTCTGTACATTCTTTAAATGCTTCAACAGTCCACTTCCACGCGTCTTCATATGTTACATTTGGTAGAACCATCCTCTGTCTAGGTGAGCCGAAGACTAATATTTCCCCGCCCAAGTCTCGACAGAAAACTCCAAGACACTTCAAGTATTCAATAGTCCTCTGCCTTATATTTGGATTCGGATGATTTATATGAAGTCCTTCGGGTTTAACTAGAAGCCAATGAAGCCCAGTAACCTCCAAACCATGTTGAACTGCGAGTTTTCTAATGGCTTCACGCTTAGACGGGTGGACTTCTCTAACGTCATCAGTGAAAGTGAAAGGCGCCAGTTCAACGGCATGATAACCCAGTTTACTAACAAAATTGAAAACCTCTGAAAGACTCCAACCTTTAAAAAGCTCATTGCAAATTGAAAACTTCATCAATAATAGCCACCTATAGCAACGGTTAAAAAGATGTGAGAAATATTCTGTCTACATCTGTAGGATTATGTCTAAAGCTGTTTTACAGTCTATGGCGGCTTTTAATGGGTCTCCCGGGTATGGTGAAACCTCCACGTTTAGAAAGTAGTTGTAACCTATTTCTCTTAAAGCCTTCATAACGTTTTTCCACGGAACATTTCCCTCTAAAAGTGGTACAAACCTCCTCTCATTTAGTAGAAAGTCTTTAACGTGGATGCACACTATGTAGCTGCCTAGTGTTTTAATCCAGTGGGTTGGATGCCCTAGAAACAGAATATTCCCAACGTCGAAGTACATTTTAACGTAGTCATGGCCTATCTCTTCAAGAAACCTCTTAAACTCTAAAGGACTATATAGGAATCTATTCCAGACGTTTTCAACGCCTATGTAAACTCCGAAATCTTCAGCTGATGGAGCTGCTTCAAGTATAGACTTTTTAGAGAGGTCCCAAGCCTCCTCATATGGAACCTCAGGCATTGTGAAAGCCGGTACAACCAGTAAACACTTAGCGTTGAATTTATTGGCTATCTCACAACCCTTCCTTATCAATTCAACGCCCTTCCGTCTTATAGATTCATCTGGACTTGCAAGGTTATACTTCCAGAATAAACCAGTACATAGGCTTGGAATTTTCAGCCCTAGACTATCGGCTTCCTCTTTCATGCGCTTGACATCGGCGTCGGTTATTTTGAAAACGTTTAACTCATCCCGCTCATCCATGTTTAATTCAACGCCTTCATAGCCTATTTTAGCGGATTCTGTTAAAATTCTACTGATAGTAAAACCTTCAGGGTAAATCCACGCATTCACACCCTTCTTCAAACCAGAACACCGGCAACTATAGAGTACTTAAACACTATTAAATATTAGCATAATGGAGGGCTACATTCTACGGTTTTTTCCAACGACAGCCTCAGTCCATCCTCCGTATTTTATCCATAGTATTGATAGAACTCCCCCTATGATATTGCTCAACGATATGGCTAACCATGCTCCAAAAGAACCCATTCCTAAGATAAGAGCTAAAAAGTAGCCTAAACCAACTCTTATCCCCCAAAGTCTTAACATTCCGATAGCCGTCGGGAAAACGGTATGCCCTGAGCCTCTTCCAGTAGATGCTGCAACTATAAATAGTCCGAAGAATGGAAGTGTAGGCACTAGAGTTTGGAGGAAAAGGTCTGTTTCAGCTACTATATGCGGGTCGTCTGCAAAAACATCGGCTAGATTTTCCCTTAATGGGTAAATTGCACACGCCCCCAGCGCTGTAAGGGCAGCTATTAGAAGAGCAGATTTATAGGCGACTTCTCTAGCTCTCTCAATGTTTTCTGCTCCAAGATTCTGTCCAACCATTATAGCAGTAGCCCCGCTTAATCCCCATAGAGCCGCATCCGCTATATCCATTATTGTAAACCCTATAGCATAGGCAGTAGCTGCAACTATACCTAGTATGTTTACGATTTTCAACTGTAGGAGGAAGGCGAAACCATTCATTAAGCCCAGCATTAAAATGGGCAGACCTATTTGTAAGACTAAACCGATCCATTTAATGCTCATATCTCTGGTAAAAGTTACCTTAAGATCTGGGTATTCTTTTTTAGCGATATAGATTAGCGCTGTCGTCGATATTATCTTACCGATCACATCCGTTAGAGAAGCTCCAATAACGCCTAACCTTGGGAAAGGATCTAGTCCTAAAACTAGTAAAGGGTCTAAAACCGTGTTTACACCCACGGCTATACAATTGATTATTGCAGGTCTCTTAGTATCTCCAAGACTCTGAAGAAGCGTCGTATAGGTTAAAGCTATGTAGTTGAAGAATATGTCAAAGGCTATAATACCTGAATACTTCATCACATCTTCAAATATCTCCGGGGGAGTAGAAATCATCTGCGTAAAAATAAACCTTCTAGTAGTTAGAAGTGTAGCACTTAAGGTTATCCCGGAGAAGAACGCTAGGGTAAAGAATCTTGACGCTGATAGACTAGCGTCCCTATAGTTTTTAGCTCCAATATATTGGGAGACAATGCTCAAACTCGCAGCCGTTAAAGCATTAATGAGAGCTTGAAACAACATTATGACAGGCCACGTTTGCCTAGGTACTGCAACAGTAACCTCACCGTAGAGGCTTAACCAGTAAGTGTCGGCTACATGATATGCAACTACTATAAGCTGGTTTAAGAGGGGGGGTGCTCCAAGCCAGAGTAGTGTACGGATGATAGGTCCATTAACTATTTTATCTCTATACTTGCCTATCGTATAAGTCTCCTGTGCGTCACTAGTTTCATCGGGCATAGACTATTTCTACTTAAACTAGCTTTATAAAAAACTATTGCTTTCGCCTTGATATTAATCGATGAAAATGCTTACGTTGAAGGATAAGGACTTTATAAGACATTGCACGTAGTATTTAATTGAGAATTGGTACTTATTGTTATTTCGAAGCATGGTGAAGTGTACGATGGTGAATTAGCTGAGCTCCTCAGCATCATGCGGGAATGCTACAGCCGACTTATGCCTCATGAAGTTTCTCTTGTCGACCTATACCTGTTTGAGCGTTCATCATCCGTAGAGGTCTTCCTCAGAAAGGAAAGCGATGAACTTGGTGTCATAATTACACCACTTAGTGAATCATTTTTTGCTATGCATGATGCATGGAGGGGAATACCTAGAATCATAATCTGCCTTGAGAAAATTAGAACGCTACCAAAACTCGTTAAAATTGGAGGAATACGCCACGAGGTGGCTCACACGGTTTTGCATGGAAGCTTAGAGTACTATCTGATTCCAATTCAACCTTCACTCCTAGAGATAGCTGAGCAGTTTAATCTATCCTCTGAGTATACGAGGAATCTACTCTACTTAGTGTCTATCGCTGTGAAAGACTATGAAGTAACACGTCTCCTCTACAACCGGGGGTATGTTGAAGACCAAGTAGAATACATAAAATTTCTACTGAAGGCTTCTGAAGACGATGTAGCTTCTTGGGAGCTTTCCAAGGGGAAGCCGCTGCTCGAAGTCCTATGCTTAATATCAAGTTTAAAAACCATAGGATGCGCTATTCCTCTTCTAAACGATGGAAGATTCTGTCAAGAATTAAAGCAACTATTGGTGGAAAGTCTAAGCTACTTCCCTAAGGAACTATCAACTTTAGTCTTAAAATTCGCTGAGGAAGCATTTCCAACACTAGGTGTGGACACGCTGGAAAATATTAACAGTATAATCTATAGATGCAATCTAATCTTTAAAACGGTTTTCAATAGATTGTGTTAAAAAAATTGGTGGATATGCTCTGTCTTTCACTTTACTAACTCATCAACTTCTTCTTTACCCTTTTCCAATTCCTCTACTTGCTCTTTATCCTTTCTCAACAGTAGAGTTTGAAATTCTCCGAAATGCGTCTTCTCTTCTTTGGCTATGTCTAAGAGGATTCTTCTAAGATTCTCATCTTCAGCTACAGCGGCTAACTGCTCGTATAGGTTTATTGCATCCAACTCAGCTATCATTCCAATCCTAAGTATCTCCCTATCCAACTCCTCCTTCTTCAACCTTTTAAAATCTACAGGTATTTGAGATAGCATAACAACAACACCATAAGTTAATTTTCTGCTATGTTCAATTAAGCCTTTTGATGATTTCTAAAGCGGTAGACGTAGTAACGTATTTTCACCTCCCTATAGTTTTTTAAGGCTACTCTCCTCGTAAAGGGAATAGAAGGAAGGTATGAGTAGAGTAGCATTAGTGAGTATATTTATTGGAGGATGTGCGGATTCTATTTGATGGATCCAAAGTTGAAGAGCTGTATAGTGAGCTTTTGAGCCCACGTGGAAAGACCCTTACAATAGGCTTGCGTTAGAAGAATTCATAAGGGCGTGGCTTATAAGACGAGGGGGAAGAGAGGCTATAGCTAGTGTAGTATAATAGGTCGTAAAATCTCAGAAAAGCAGAGTTTGTTTAGAATTTCAACTGGAAGTTTAAAGATAATTCTTCCGTACTCCAATTCTAATGGAATCTACTAAAATACAAACTTCCTTCATAAGAATGAGAAGAATTTAAATGGAAAAGAGTTAAGAGAAGTTGATGTGTATGCAAATACTGCTTCACATCTTACAATAAACACAGGTTCTCCTTCTTCAGATTTATGGTATTGTGCTTTGATAGTACACGGAGTATTAAGTTGAGAGTTTTAGAATTATTGAAGACGCAAGGAAGATTATACCTGATGCTAGGAGTACGTATGTGAATTCTAGTGTTTTAGCAAGATATGGGCCGATGAAAGAGCCGAGTGCGTTACCTATGCCTATTACTGTGTTGAATAGTCCGGCTTCGCCTTCAGATAGAAGTCCCATAGATGTTGAAAGTGTATAAACGTAGAATACTGCGTAGGCAAATCCCATTAATGTGAGAATTAGAGTTACAAAAGTGATGTTATATGCTGGTACTCTTATGGCTAAGATCATTAATAGTGTAAGAGCACTTCGAAAAGCAACTATTCCACCCATTCTATTCTCTCCAATTGTCCATTGTGATTTAATCCACGCCATTAGATAGCCTACAACTCCTCCAAGCGAGTTTAAGATGAATATTGCAAAGACGCCGCTTACTGATGCGAATAGGTTTCTTGAGAAGATTATTGGAAGTGGTGTGAAAAGTACGCTGGTAGCGAACATGAATAAGGTTAATCCTACGCAGAAACCGTAGATGTTTTCTCTTCTAAGCTTTCCACTTACTGGTATACCGTATAGCGATTTTGTTAAAACAGTTACTCCTCTACAGACGAAGCTGATAAACCTTTCAATACGTACTAGGCCTCTTTCAATTAAGATATGTGGGTCGTTTACGAAGAATATGGACGTTGCGAAAGCGCTTAAATTCAATAGGCTACATACCAGTAGCATGTTTTCCGCGTTAAAGCCGTAGATTGACGCTAAAAATCCTAAAAGTAAACCTACGGTCCATCCGATTTCCGTGAAAGCCTCGTAGAAGGCGAAGGCTTCAACCCACTCTTCATAAGTGTATGTTTCAGATATCATAACGTTCTTTGGGGCCTCGTGAGCTATGTGGAAAACAGACAGCAATACATAGAGTATTGTAAACAGCGTTATACTTCTTATGAACGTGAAAAGGTATAGGATGATACTAATAGATAGAAACGATAAGAGGATAAACAACTTGTACCGTTTTAATTTATCACATAAATAACCCCAGAAGAATGAAAATAGGATTGCTGAGAGAAGCGCAGACATAGACATTATGCCTAGGTCTATCGGTGATCCACCTATAATTATAACGTACAGTGGAAAGAAGATTGAAAGAAACCCGAAAGCCGTTTCATGCAAAAAGAAACCGAGATATCTTAGCATGTTTTAGTAGAGCTGAACATAATGTATTAAAAACTTTTTTGACTTTCAAATTGTCTCCGTACTTATAATCTGAAACTGTACCATCATAAACTTTCAACTGTTTTAGAGCAAACTAGATTCCTACGGTTTAAGCTTTGTTCAGTTAAAAATCGTTTTGATAGTTGAAGATAGGTCTTCCATAGCCCATTCTAAGGTTTAAATTGCTAATAGTACTTATACTAACATATTGGGTGGTATGACTGCGAAGTTAAATTTTGTGGTTCATGAGCATAAAGCAAAGAAAGCTGGGCTACACTACGACCTTAGGCTTGAATCAAACGGAGTTCTTAAAGATTGGGCGTTCAGAAAGGCACCGCCGGAAATTGTAGGTATTAAAAGGTTTGGCATTGCACAAGAAGACCACGACTTATCATGGTTAGATTTTGAAGGAGAGATTAAGGAGGGCTATGGTGCCGGAACGATGAAAATATGGGATAGAGGATTTTATGAGGTAGTTAAGAAAACAGATAAGGTCATTGTTTTAAGGTTTTATGGAGATAGGCTTAAGGGAGAATATACGCTTATGCCTTTTAGAAATGGTTGGCTGTTCTTCAAGACGAAAACTCCATAAGCTGAATGAATTTCTCTTAAAGTGAAAGACTCCAGTTTTTCACATAAGCAAGCATGCTGATATATCGAATAGTAGCTGGAGGAGAGAAGAGATGGAAACCGTGTTAAATAGGAAGGGGTCCGGGCGGGATTTGAACCCGCGACCACCAGCTTGGTAAGCTGGTGGATGAGACCACACCACATTCATTCAACAAATGATCGGCCTTTTAACCCACCCCTTAGCTGAGACCGTAATATAAACTAAGGTATTTTTCCATAAAAGTTTGAACGTTTAACCTTCGGCTTCTTCTATCTTCTTTAATATTTTGATAATTTGTTCTTTAAGTTCAGGCAACTTATTTTTAACAGTGCCCCAGACTAATTCTAAATTCACACCAAAATACTCGTGAATTAACTTATCTCTCATGCCAGCAATATCTCTCCAAGGAACTTCAGGATGCTTTTTCTTTAACTCCCTGCTTAAATTCTTCGTTGCCTCACCGATTATCTCAAGTCCTCTTAAAACTGCATACTGCTTCTCTACATTCTCAAAAAACCTTTCTTTGGTTACGCCCTCAGTGAACTTCCCTATGTTAGATATTGCATCTAAAATATGTTTTAAGTATGCTCTATCTCTTTTCATAAAAGACTCGCATTTCTCTTTTTACATCCTCAATTATATAAGGATTCAAACTGCTGAAAATCCCGAGGTCTACTTTCCTCTTGAATATCCTCCTCAGCTCATTTTCTATTCTAACTAAATCCAAAAGACTCTTTTCGCTATTTTTATCAAATTCAATCGCTATATCGATGTCGCTTTTCCTGTTTTGCTCTCCTCTGACAAAAGAACCAAAGACAGCCATGAATACTATATCATTCCTTCGGCAAATATCAGCCAGTTCCTCCTCTAAGCCTTTTCTCCTCAACTCCTTTGGTAACTTTTGGATTTCAATCTTGACGCCCATTTTTGATTTACTAAAATTTCCTTAAATTTAAGCCTTTCCCTCCATAAAGTTTTCCGATGCTTAGGTCATTCAACTAAAGATGCTTAAACATACTCCTGGTTTAATTAATTTCTCCTCTGAAATTAAAGGATGGACTGCAGAAATTTTTACCTTCCTTCTTGTTTTTCTTAACTTCCAATGATTTAAGCAATAACCCATCCTTAATGAAATAGCTTAAAAGTAAAGATGTGAATTATATGGAAAGGTCCGGGCGGGATTTGAACCCGCGACCCCCAGCTTACCAAGCTGGTGCCCTAACCAGGCTGAGCCACCGGACCTCATATTTCTGGTTTTAAATTTGTCCTATTTAGATTTTTCCGATTTTCGATTCTATTTAATTTTCCCAATTACACTTAATCCATTGTCCAGAGTGGATCTTTCCTCTGATTAAAAAGACTGTGAAGAATTTTTAAGTCACTTTAGAGCCTGGTGGAGCTGAACCGTCAACTGTAAGCCAGATGGGCTTTCCCCCTACGTCAGCCGCAAGAAGCATACCTTTTGAAACTATGCCTGCGATTTCTTTAGGCTGGAGATTGGCTAAAAGTATGAAAAGTTTACCTTTAAAGTAATCAGGCCCATATATATCTGCTCCTCCAACAACTACAGTACGCTGCTCCCCGCCAACATCGACAATAGCTTTGAGAATTTTACTTCTACCTGGAATCCTTTCAACAGAAACTACTTTACATACTCTCATGTCAAGCTTTTTGAATTCTTCAAGTGAAACTTCACCAGTCAACTAGGCACCTCAACTGAAGAGTGTATAAGGTTATGTTTAAATATTTACCTCTAGTTGAGCCTCAAACCATAAAGTTCTACAGGGTTTTCGTAGAACCACATACGAGCAATCTCTAAAGCTTCAGAACGTTTCATAAGCCCCTTTGAAATTCTACGTGCTAAAACCTCAGCCACGTCCTCCTTAGCCATAACGAGATGCCCGTAAATCTTCTCAACGGGAATTGAATAATCTCCGCCGAAGCCTATTATCTTGGTAACTGGCATAAGGTCAACCCATTCGCTTAAAGCTGAACACGTGATTTCTTGGCTTATCACATGACACCAGCATAGGTTAAGCCAAACGTTTGGAAAAGTCTTACCTATAACTCCCAATTCTCTAACCCAAGGAATACCTGCATGGTATAGGTCGAATTTCGCATTCCTATGTCTTCTAAGCATAGGGATCATATACATAGGATTGGTTGTTGAGAAGTCTTCCCAATTGCCAGCCAATATGCCAGTGTGAACTGAAATTACCATATTCAATTCTGAGGCTGTTTTTACCGTTTCATTGACTAAAAAATCGTTAAGGGGTTTAGGATCGGCGGGTTCATTTTTCAAAAGCATTTTAAACATTTTATCGGCTTTCTCCTTTGAAACGTCTGCTGTTTGCCGGGCTAGAAACTTAAGACCTACAACACCGTCACGCTTCCACGACTCCATTTTAAACCTGACATGGGAAAGATAATCTTCAAGAGAGGAAATATCCACATTTGGCTTTAAGCCTCTAGCCTCTAAATCTCTGAGATTTGATAAATCTGTTAAAAGCCGCATCGGTAGAATGGGAATTAAAAGGTCTCTATCTTCTTCAGGTATTCTTCCTATTTGAGTTAAAACCGCCTTTATATGGCATTTCTCCCTTAAAACCCTCCTATAAAGCCCAGGCTTATTAGCTTCTTTTACACGCTTAGATGCTTCCAAGTAGTTTTCATCCGTTAAGTCTTCTACACCGTAAAACTCTTTAAGTGCTATACGGGCAGCTCTAAAGTAGCTGGTGTGCTTAGAAGCATTATAGTAAGGTTTGAAAATCCTCCACCGTTCCTCCAAAGGAAGCGAAGGGTTTAAAACCCTATTGAAGTCTCCAAAATTTGTCAGAAGATTTTCAGGTAAACCAGCTGTTATAAGGTCTGTAAGAGTATAGTGGGAGAATAGTGTGAAAACATCAACATACCTGGAAATTCTATATTTCTCAGGAGGGAGATGTTCATGAGCATCTACGATTTGGAGGTCTTCAAACTCATTTAAAAGCCAAAGGTATGCATCTTGAAAAGACATGAAAGTTAAGTAGACACTTGAAGAATAAATATTTTATTAATCAAACTCTAATAGGCTGAAGAAAGGTTTTAAAGGGAGCTAGATACGGCTAAAAATAGTGGGCCCGTAGCGCAGAGTCTCGCTCATACCAAAACGAGACGCGTAACTAGGATAGCGCGGCAGCCTCCTAAGCTGTCGGTCGTGGGTTCGAATCCCACCGGGCCCGTTTTCAATAAAGGTTGAGACAACCGCTAAGTCTCAGTTATTCTAAGCAATTAACGGAAGGCCTAGAACGAAAACGTAGATATTCAAGATGAGAGCGTGAAAGCATTAGCGGACTACCCACAATACTTAGACGCCAGCTTTATCCTGAAGATGAGTGGAGTCTAAATATCTAAAGCTGAAAGGCTCACCCGACAAAAGATCCTTAACCTTACTAACATATTCTAGGGCAACATCCTCATACATTTCCTAAACCCAATTAAAGTAGCAATGTTTAAAAAACTATAAAAATATCTTAAGCGATTCTTGTTGTGATTAGATAGATCTGTTGAATCCTCGTCACTATCTGTTTTTTCGTAGGCATATTGAGATTATTGCTAGATCGCCTTAGTTCAGTGGGTTAACAACTCTTCCTAGGAATAGGATATTCCCCGTATTTTTTTGCTGTACTATGAATATGAATGGGTGGTCTGCTCTGAATACCGTTCTAGGCGTAATAGCTGTAAGTTCTACGCCGACGGCTGTTGCCGCTGCGGCTTCTGTCCCCTCTTCATTTACTTCAATATGGGCTTGGTGGATAACGAAACCCACGAATAATTCTCTATTGCCAGACATCCCTGAAAGATCTGCCTTTCCAGGGGAGAAGATAGTCGGCATTCCCATAGCGCTTAGAGCGTTCTTTAAGAAGTACTTTGCATCGATTTTAAACTTAGGTAGATAGATTTCATCTAATTTTGTCTCCTGCATTTTGCTTCTCCACTCGTTGAGTTTTTCAGCCGTTAAAGAAGACTCTATAGCATCGAGGTTTTCTGTTGGCAGTAGTATTAACATGGAAATCTCTTCGCCTTTATAGGGAAGCTCTAAAATCTGAAGCTCTCCTAAATCAGCGTAGTTAAACACCGCTTCATCCGGCTTCATATACATCATTGGAACCTTTACGACTTGTGTAGGAGTTATTTTAAAGTCTTCTTCACGGGTTTCAGATTTATCGAATTCCCACGTCCATGTTCCCTTAAAGTAGATTGCGTTCGTAAGGATTAGCCTCGTCATTGAGTCTAAGTAACCCGGTGGAATTAAATCCTTAATTTTTCCATTGGTCTGCTCCTCTATGAAGCTATTAATGGTCTGCCTCGACTCTTCTGTCTCCTTGATAAAATCTAGATTTACCGCTTTCCCACCATAATACTGCTCAACTATGCTTATATAGCTTTCAAGGAGGGGATAATCTTGCTGAACCCATAAAGCATTTCCTGTTTTCAACTCATATGCATCAGTCTTCCTGTTGATACTGTTATAAATTGCCGCAAAATTCGACCTTAATATACTGATTTCTGGAAAATGGAAAACAGACTTTATTTCATCTGCTGTTTGTCCTCTTGCGCCTTCATAAGTCATTGCGATAGCGGAGAAAATGCTGTAGGGTGAAAAGAAAATGTTTCCTCTTTCTGTTTTACTTAGCTCAGAATACAGGTCAAATGCAAATTGGTTATTTGCATTTACAACATTTTGAATCCCCTCCTGTGTAGAGCCACTATCGTCCGCCTTCGGCGGGTTTTTAGGTTCATAGGGAAAGAGAAATAGTACCCCCTCTACAACCGTTATGGTGATTATAAGAAGCATTATCCCGATTGCTGAAATTTTTCTATCCATTGTGATTCAATACGGTTGGCGTTTATATAAATCTACGTCTTTAAACACTGTGAAAGACTTTATTCAAAGTTTTAGAACTACGTAGTCTAATGGACAGAAAGGCTCCTTATCGACTACTATAGAATAAAAGGGGGTTCCCCCGTATTTTTACTTAATTTTTTAGAAAAAAGGGGAACAATCTTTCTACTCTTCTCTTTCCATGCAGATCTATTGTCGTGAGTATTCCCCCATTTAACGGTATAATGCTTTACGCTGGAACACTACGTTTTCAACTTTAACCTTTTCTAGGTACTCTTATTTCAAGCATGTTCTTGTAACACGTTACCGCTGCTCTGTTAGGTTCAACTGGAACTGGTAGATCTACACGTATGTAGTATCTCGTAAATCTACCGCTTCTATGCATAATTTTAAGCGTTTGGAAATCTAAAGTACGTTGCAACCGCGCCTCGATTTCCATGGTATTTTCATCTAAGAACTTTACATTAACTCCCTCTCTGTCTGCACATGGTATATCAACTGTTACTACAACTTCTCTGGGTTCAATGAATACGTTGGATAATGGCTCTATGGTTTCAGATGAAGGATGCCACAGCCTCCTCTCTTCAAATTCTTCTAAATATCTTTCCATGGCTTCTCTTATCCTCTCCATATACTCTTCAACTATATCGAATAAACTCCTCCTATGCTTGCTCAACTATACCACGCTCCTAAACGTGGAGAGGGGGGACATCATACTCCTGGTTCTTTCTCATTCTAGTAAGTTCTCCTTCGGTTCTTCTCATAAGATCTCTTGCAGCTAATCTTATCTCCTCACCCTTCTCTTTAAGTTCAGTCACGTCTATTTCAAGCCCTATAAGCTTGCCAAGCTCCTCCAGTACGGATGCTGCTGCCTCTGGATCAGGATAGTTAAAGAAGCTTTGAGCTAAGAGTCCTATGGTTATTAGTCCGTGGAGGGGTGCCCACCTCATGATTAAAGCATAAGGCCCGGCGAGATATCCTCTATCTAGTATTCCCATGCCTTTAGACTTAAGCTCTTCGACCGCCTCTTTACTCGATGCTGTTGCGTAGACTGTAGGCTTCTCAAGTTTATATCTTTCTTCAACAGCTATTCCGCCCAAAGTTATTATAAGCTTAGCTTTTTTCTTCGACGCCCACTTCACTATAGTCCTAGAAACTTTAGATATTGCTACAGCGGGTATAGCTATCTCCGATATAATTGCTACTAAACCGCCAGACTTAAGTATTCTAACAGGAGATTTTGGCATACCATCATAAAGCACAACTACGGGCGGTAGTAGGTCAGATTCTAAAAATCCCACATCTTCCATACGCATTTTAGATGCAAAGTAGGAGGCAGCTATTAAACCTACTAAACCTACATCCGGTAAACCAGTAATTATAACGGGTTCTTCGCCAACTTCTTTCACCTCTACGATTGATACTTCTTCATCGGGCAAATAACCACCATTAATGTTATAATTATGTCAAATATTAATTTTTTTAAATGTAGATTAATTCTTCCGTTTACGGTTAAAATCCAAGATAATTCCATATGTTACTGATGGTATGTAATCGTAGTTTTTAAACCGCTTCCAGTAATGGTTATTACGGTTTTACATTCCTTTGGTAGCTCTCCATTCAAAGCTTGCTTCTTATAGGCTAGGTATGCGACAGCAGAACTAGGTTCTACGAAAAACCCCTTTCTAGCAAGCTCTAGAAATGCTTCGAAAACCTCATTTTCATCAACAATAACAACATCTCCGTCTGCTTTCCTTAAATCTTCAACCATGATGTTAAGCAGTGGAGGATTTACATTGACCAAGGCGTCAGCTATGGATGTTATTTTTTCAGGAGGTTTGTAAGGTATGTTTTTAAACGCGTGATAGAGAGGTGAAACTTGTCTCGTTTGACAAGCTACGATCTTTGGCATTTCATCTATAATGCCTGATTCAACTAGATGTTTAAAACCACTTATAACACCTAGAAGCAATGTACCAGCGGAAACAGGTAAATATATACGTTCAGGCGTATGCCAGTGAAACTGCTCTACCAATTCATAGGCGAGGGTTCTTAATCCATCTCTAAACAACGGGTGGAGGACGTGTCCAACATATACCTTACCCTTTTCACTCTTCTGCGCTTCTTCCATAGCTTTATCTCTAGAACCTGAAACTTTAACCACCTCTGCACCGTAAAATTTTATTTGGTTAAATTTTGGACCGGAGACGCCTTCTGGAACATAGATTTTCGCCTTTAATCCCGCACGAGCGGCATAAGCAGCTATGGATGCGCCAGCATTACCAGAGGAATCTTCAGATATATATTCTCCATCTTCTCTAATTTTCTGGCGTAATGTGGAAATCAGTACAGTAGAACCTCTATCTTTAAAAGACCCGGTTGGATTTAAATTTTCAAGTTTAAAGTAGGTTTTTTCCGTAAATTTGATTAAGGGTGTCCATCCTTCTCCAAGGGAGATAATACTTTCCCTCTCTACATAGGGGAAGAACTTCACATAGCGCCATAAACCGTGACGTTTAGTGTCAACTTCCTCAACTTTGAAATCGAACAGGGGTTTAATTGAGAGCGGTTGACCACAGTTTAAACACTTGAAGTCTATAAGGCTTTCAGATTGGTAGTTACACTTTGAACACTTCACTTCATAAGACATACTTAACGTAATAGTTAGAAAAGTGTGATTTAAACTATGAGATGATGACGTTAAGCTATTAGAATCTACTGTGAAAACAGTAGAGAAGGGTAAGCTGAACTTTTAAGGGGTTCTAATTTAAGTTGATAGTTGCTTGATTCTTATGCCGTCTTTTTCAAGCTCTTTAATAATTCTTCCAAAGTATTTCTCATTCATTCCAAGTCTTTCAGGAGGAATTATACCTATTTCCCCAATTTCTTTCTTTGCTAAAAGCTGAATTACTGCTGATGCTGTATAGGCTGTGGTTCTACCCATTGCTGTCACTTTCTTCTTTTCATCGTAGTAGTCTAGGAGAAAATAGGAATAACAAGTTTCTTGGCTATTCTTAATACCGTCAACTTCTACTTTCATAGCTACTAAATCCTTAATATTAGGTACGCTTAGCTTCCGCTCAAAAACCTTAATTGTAAGGCTACGTGGAGATATACCATCTATTGGTTCTTCGTTGAAAAACCCTAAATCTCTCAAAAGCCTTATTTTTTCAGCATGGCCTGGATACCTTAACGTTTTTTCCCACATATTCTCTACGCACTTTATACTGTGATGTAAAGTCCTCACGCCATCAGTGTAGAATGCTTCAAGCTTTCCAACTCCGGGAAACTCTATTTCTTCTAATCCATCTAATGCTTCAACTTCAACTGTTTTACCATTTTTAACTACCTTTGGCTTTCTCACGTATTCTTCTATTAAATCTTCCACACACCAAGTCACTTTATAGTCTAAAGGAGGAATACGCCTTTGAGGAATACCTCCAACAAAAATAACCACATTCTTAACTTCATCAAGCATGCTGACGGTTCTCCCTACGAGAATGTGGCTTAAGCCAGGAGCCAATCCACAATCAGGTATTATTGTTACCCCCGCTTTTAATGCTTTATCATTTAAAGTCATAGGGTCTTCAGGCATATAAGATAGGTCAACCATGTCGACGCCAGCCTCTATAGCTGCTTCAACAGTCTTATATCCGAGCTTTCCCGGGGCAAGACCCACAAGAATGTCGAAGTTTTCAGCCATCTTAACAAGTCTGTCATAATCACGAATGTTTAATTGAAGAGGTTTAACGTTCTCTCTACCGATAGATGAAGCCGCTTTCTCCACAGCCTCTTTGCTTTCATCTGAAATAACTATTTCTGCGAGTGGAATTCTCTCCGATAAATGTCTCGCTAAAACAGAGCCTATATAACCACAGCCTATAGTAAGAATTTTCATATCTTCTAATTCTCGTTAACTGTTTCTCATAAATTTAATTCATAATTATGACATTTGACTGTGTGGAAGAACTAAGCATCGACAAAATTTATAGGGTTCTTAGATTAGAAGAGATTTAACGACAACTCATTAATCATTTGAAGGGGAGGTTTATGAACCCTGAGAAACTCCGTGAATTTTTAATGAAAGGAGCTGTAATATGTGTTCAACTGACTCCATTTAAAGAAGATGAAAGTGTAGATTATGAGGGTTTAAAGGAGAATACTGGTTTTCTAGTTGAAGAATGTAAAGGTGAACCCTTAGTTTTAACACCCGTTGGAAGTACCGGAGAGAAATATGCTGTTACAGATAATGAATGGAGGAGGATTGTTAAAACGGTTGTAGATGCTGCTAACGGTAAGGTTCCAGTTGTACCCGGGGCTTCACACTCCGGCACTAAGGTTGCGATGGAACGTGCTAAGTATGCTCAAGACGTTGGTGCAGATGGTATTATGGTCGTTCTGCCCTACTATCACGTTCCAGAGGAGGAAGGGCTATACCTACACTATAAGAAGATTGCAGATTCAATAGAGATAGGTCTCATACCTTACAATAATCCAGACGTTTCGAAAATATACATGATGCCACGCGTCCTTAAGAGACTTGCCGATAATACTAGCAATATTGTAGCTGTAAAGGAAAATACGCCGTTTATACAAACACTCTACGAGCATATAAAGACTGTGGGAGATAAAATACCAATTATGCAGGGTAGAGGTGAATGGTGGTTTGCCGCAACTGTTTTCCTAGGTGTGAGAGGATATATTTCAGGCTACGCGAATTTCATGCCGAAAATATCCTTTGAACTGCTTAAAGCCGGATTGAATGGAGATTACCGGAAGATGAAAGAAATGATAAAGAGGTTGGATCCGTATGAGGAGTTTATAGCGAAGATTTGTAGAAAGTATGGTCCATCGACAACCATACTGCCCTACCCCTATGTAAGCTCTTATATGATATATGCTGTGATGAAGGCGACTATGGACATGTTGGGGCTTAGAGGAGGACGAATGAGACTACCTTTGCTAGATTTAAAGGAAGAGGATAAAAAGGAGTTGGAGAGAATAATATTCGAAGTATTGAGATTGGAGAGAATACGTTAACGCACGACGTGAATTAGTCTGTTAATCCCGCCCTTTCCCAAACTTTTTTCAAAGAATCGCCCGTCACTTTCACAGCGTCTTCAGGTGGCATTCTATTGACTTTATCGCTGAAGGGTTCAGGTGTTACAGGTCCATTATAGCCTATGCTTTTTAAAGCCCTTAAAAAACCTACTAGATCTATTACACCAGTTTCTCCCGGTAGACACCTTACATTGTCTAGAAGCTTATCCATTGGTACGTTTGCCGGGGCATCATTTACATGCACGTATATAACTTCTTCACCTTTAAGCTTCAATATGTCTTCTAACGTTCCTCTAGACGTATACCAGTGCCAGCTATCTAAGAGTACACCTACGTTTTCCAGTTCTAAAGCTCTACACAGCTCCAATATTCCGCTTAAATCGTATATGAAGCTGTATTTCCGGTTTAATCTAAGCGTTTCTGTACCTACGAACTCTAAACCAAGGCTACAATCAGCTTTAGACAAAACGTCAGCTATCGGTTTAAGTCTGGAAACGTGCCAGTTAAAGTTCTCTTCGAAGGGCTTATCATCTGAGAAGGGTAGAATCCATGTAAAAGCCCTTGTACACTCTATTTCAGACGCTACAGATACTAGACGGCTTAACTTCGCTAAACCCTTCTCATACGTATCTCTATCTCCACGCCACTCGAACGGTAAACCCCAGCCTCCAGGCTTCACCCCTTCATCTCTGAAAACTCCTTTCACATAACTCATAGACTTTCCCTCTGCAAGCTTCAAAACCTCATTTATATCTACTTCAACCCCTTGAAAGTCGCCAAGCTTTGCTAATTTAACATTTTCATTTAGAGGCTTATGAATACCTATGGCATAAGGGCTTAAATTTCTAAACATACCCTTTAATATATCCATGATTGTTTAAAGCTTTTTCACCTGCTTTAACCCAATCTGGAAGCTGTTGGGTTATTAAGCTTAAATAGCGTTCTCTATAAAGAGGTTGTAGGTGATCGATTGGTAAACGTCGGCATTATAGGTTGTGGGGGGATAATGAGAGGATGTCACATACCGATACTAGCTAAAATGTCAAATGTGAAATTGATTGCCTTCTGCGACGTTGAAATCGATAGGGCTAAAGAATCGGCTCAAATGTATAAAGCAAATGCTTACGCCGATTACCGGGAGATGCTTTTAAGGGAGAAGCTCGACGCTGTCTTCATAGCTGTTCCACCATACGCCCACGGTTTTGAGGTAGAAGTTGTTGAAAAGGGAGTACATGTCTTCGTTGAGAAGCCAGTGGCCCTAGATTTGAATACAGCCAGACGGGTGGAGAAGGCGATTCAGAGGTCTGGAGTTGTAAACAGCGTGGGATATATGTGGCGTTATTTAGATACGACGGATAAGGCTTTAGAAGTTTTGATGGAATCAGGTCCGGTGGTTTTGGTTGAGGGACACTATGTAGATCCATTTTGGCTTCCACTTGGGCATTGGTGGCTTAGTAAGAGTAAAGGCGGGGGACAAGTCGTTGAGCAGGCTACTCACGTATTCGACTTGGCTAGGTTCTTAACGGGGGATGTTGAAAGAGTATACGCTGAATTCGACTACAGTTTAATAGGTAAATATGCACCTGGCTCTGATGTAGAAGATTGCTCTATAACGGTTTTAAAATTTAAAAGCGGAGCCATAGGTGTTATAACGGCTACATGCATAAGTAGAAACACCTACAACTTCACAGACCTGAAAATCCTAGCTGAGAAAACAGTTTTAGAGCATGGAGGACATAGGGGCTTCTTAAGAGTGTACAGACACAATAGTATTGAGGAGCACAGACCTCGCGTAGACCCCTATGCTTTAGAAGATGAAATATTCATAGAGGCTGTTAAGAAAGGCGATACGTCTAAGATAAGGTCAACTTATAGTGACGCTGTAAAGACGTTGGAGATAACATTAGCCGCCAACGAGTCCAGCCGAGCTCATAAACCAGTAGAACTTTAAACACTAGAAGGGTCTTGCATGGTTTTAGGCGTTGGAGTGGTTGGTTGCGGCGGTCAGGGCTTAGCACATATTGAACGCTTCCTAAAAGACGGACGTGTCAGACTACTGGCGGTCTGCGATATAGATGAAGCTAAAGCCAAAGAAACGGCTAAACGGTTTAACGTGGAATATTACACTAGCTATGAGAAGTTCCTAGAGCATCCGAATTTAGACATCGTCAGCATCGCCACACCAAATTATATGCATGCCTCTCAAACGGTAGCTGCTTTAAACGCTGGCAAATACGTTCTATGTGAGAAGCCTATGGCTTTAACTGTTGAAGACTGCGATAGGATGATTGAGGCCTCTGAAAAATCCAGTAGACTCCTAGCGGTAGGTTTTCAATTGAGGTTTAAAGACGTTTTTCAGAAGACGCGGAGTTTAATACGTGAGCTTGATGAGCCTATGAATGCTTACGTGTTAAGACTCTCACCCAACCCGTACGATTTAAACCTCGAATGGAGGAGGGGGAAGTCTCTCACGGGTGGTCTAATACTCAGTATGAACTGTCATGAAATAGACATGATGAGATGGCTTCTAGGTGAAATAGAATACGTTAAAGCGGATTTAAAAACCATGCTCTACGGAAATGTCATAGACTATGAGGATAATGCTTGGCTGGTCTTAGGCTTTAAAAGAGGGCTAACAGCTACGCTCGGTTCAAGTATGACCGCTCACACATCCATATACGAATACACGCTTATTTGTAGAAATGGAACTATTAAACTCCATCCATGGGAGAATAAGATATCGGTTTTCCAAGAACATACCAGTAAGACTATAGCTACGGATAAAGATGATCCCCTGCAGAAGGAAATATCCTGCTTCATAGATTCCGTAGAAGAGGGAAGGCTTAAACAGCCCTTAGCCTCTGGAGTGGATGGTAGAGCTACTACAGCGGTCATAAAGGCCGCAAGAGAATCGTCTGAAAAAGGCGGGTTAGCTGTAAAGCCCAGGGGAGGCTTTAAAAGCTAGCCCATGGATATAAACTATGATAGGTTGGAGGCTTGGAGCGAATTTAATCTAGCTTCCTCCCTTAAAGCCAGCTTTTCACTTCCCCTCTTTGAAAATCCAAAACCTAACACTTTTGTTAAAATATACGGTTATGGCGCTGGCTTGATTTTCAAAACTGAGAAAGATGCCACGTACTATAGTGGCTGTAGTCTTAACGATGCCTTATTACTCAGCGGAGCCTGGTTTAACCCTCTTGAAAACGTGAAGAAGCTCGGTCGGAGGGAAGCCGCATACATTTACGAGTTTTGGGAGGTTTTCCCAGGTCTAAGCATAGCTGTTAATCCTTGGGATTTAAGAGCCATGTTCTACTCTATCTTCCTATCGAGAAATACGAGTTATCACGTCAACACCGTTCGCTGGTTGCATCATATGACTGTTAAAGCTGGAGATGAAGGGAAACTGGCTTCTTTAGATCCAAGGGTTTTCGGGAGGAGTTATCAACTCGCTCAACTGGCTGAAATTAAACCTAACTTGGATGGAATATTGAACTCTATAACCCCTGGGCTTGAGTTGGTTAAATCTAAAGATGTGTTTTCACGTATAAAAGCTAAGCTTTTACAACTTCCATACGTGGGTTCTAAGACCGTACATGCATTTGGTCTCTTCTGCTTAGGTTTAACGTGGCTTGCACCAGCGGACAGACATTTAATGACGGCCGCTAAATCGATGGGGATAATGGGTGATCGCGTTAAAATGCCTAAGAAAGAGCTATGTATGAGGTATGATTGCTTTGCGAATTCAGATAAATGTCCGAAGTTTGAAGTATGTTTAACTGCTAAATTGATGCGTGATTTTGGAGTTATGGCTGGTTGGCTTCAAACAGCAACATACTTATACGGTGCTCTATACTTAAGCAGAGGATTAGACCCGGTTGGTATTCTCAAGAGATGAGCATATTGACTATAGCGTCTCACTATGATCCGATTAAGTTGGCGGATAAAGTAAGAAGAGTTGTTACTCGAAGCAGGTTAAACGGTGTAGAAGAGCGGCGCTACTACAGATTTAGAGGAGGACGTTGGTATGGTGGTATAGCTACCGGCGATGTTGTAGGATGCAATTTGAGGTGTGGATTTTGCTGGAGTTGGAGGGAGGCGAGTCATAGGATGGTAGAGGGGTCTTTCTACAAGCCAGAAGAAGTCTTCAGAAAGCTTGTAAGCATAGCCGATGCACGTGGATATAGAGCCGTTAGGTTAAGCGGAGGAGAGCCTACTATTTCGAGGAGACATGTTTTGAAATTGCTGGAGTTGTTTGAAGATACAAGTTACACATTCATACTTGAGACGAACGGTATTTTAATAGGTGCAGATAAAACCTATGCGGAAGAGCTTGCAAAATACAAGAATCTAATTGTCAGGGTTTCCATTAAAGGCACGAGTGAAGAAGAATTCCACATGCTAACATTGGCAGAGCCGAGTTTCTTCCAATGCCAGTTGAAGTCTTTGAAAAACCTTGTGGATGCCGGATTAGAGCCGGGTAGGCGCGTCTATCCTGCGGTTATGCTGAGCTTTAGTAGCAGTGAAAACTATGAGAATTTAAAAACCCGTTTAGCGGGAATACATCCCTTGCTTTCAGAAGAGGTGGATGAAGAATACGTAATACTTTATCCACATGTCGTTAAACTTTTGAAGAATAGAGGGCTAAAGCCGAAAATTGCCTACAAGCCTGAAGGCATTCCAGCATCCATGATATAAAGCAACATAACTATGCATTTGAGGGAAATACGACCCATAGTTTCCCTGAAGCTTCCTGGGAGGTTAAATTGAGATGTTCGAGGTAAAATGTAGAGCGTATTGTGAAGAGGAGTGCTGAGGCTCCTTTTATAAGGTTTGTTGAAAACGTTAAGGAGAATGAGGCTAAGATAAGGGTTTTCCTTAAGCTTTGCGATAGGTTTACCAGCCCATACTTTATCAGCTTGTTTCGAAGATACAGTGTTATTTTTGCGCTCCTTGCGTGAGTTGTGATTGCTTAGATGTTGTACTGTAGGATTTATGTAAGAGTATGGAGGATGTGAAGGCTAATATCAGCGTCATAAGAACAATCGTAGAGTACAAGTCTGACGTTATGATTCCGAACGTGAGGCCTATAGATGCTATAATTATGCTTATTTCACCTCTAGAAATCATACTTATCCCTACGTTAAGGGCCTTAAGGTTTTTCCTTGATAGGAGGAGAACAGGTAGGGTGCAGCCTACGAGTTTTCCGATTATCGCTATAAAGGTGAGAGCGGCGAGCAAACCTGCAGACAATGGATTAAAGCTGGTGAGGTTTGCGGCAGCACCCATCACTCCAAAGAACATGGGTGAGAAAATTAAGGCGATTGTTGACGTGAATTCTCTTACACGTTTAATGGATTTAGCCCTCGCTACAGCCATTCCGGCTATTAAAGCACCCACGTAAGATGAAAGCCCTATAGCTTGGCTTAAGGCGGCTAGGAAGAAGCAGGATGCTATACTTAGAGATTCGACACTTCCCGCAACTCTCCACTCGGATTGATCAATAACGTAGGGGATGGCGTAAGCTCCTACGGCAAGTATTACTACCAGTAGCAGGATCACCTTTAAAGCCGTTTCCAGTATATTGGAAACGGAGGGGAATGTCGAGTTTAATGCAACTGAGCGTGCTAATGCAAGAAGAATGACGCCGAAGATGCTATCGACCATTACGGCATTTATGACGACCTGTGACTCCTTCGTCGATGCGAGATGGAGGTCTTCTAAAATACGTACGGTGACGGCGGCACCTGTTACGGAGATTGATGCTGCTAAAATTATGGCAGACTGAGGAGATAGTCCAAAGGATACGCTGAGCAAATAACCTAGGAGGAATGTTAAAACAACACCTACGCAACTGGTTAAAATGGAAGGCCATAAGACCTCCTTCAATTCAGCAAACGACGTTTCAAGCCCTGCGAGAAAAAGCAAAACGATCCCACCTATCTCTGCAAACGCAAAGACTATATCATTAAACTCTACAAGAGGTACTCCATAGATCGTGATAGCTGCTCCTAAAGCATAAGGACCGAATACCATGCCAGCGAGCAGTTCTCCGAGGACGGGGACCTTGAGGGGAGTAAATATTTCTGCTGTGATTTTAGCTATGACGATGAGTACGCATAAGCTCAATATGGCTCTTAAAGCCGGGTCTAAGATCGCATTCATGCGATATGTCAGACTCAAAGATTAGTTGAAACAGACTTTAATAGTTTTCTATCAAATCCATCTAAAAGTTATTAATATCCACGCCGGGGGTGGGATTTGAACCCACGAGCCCCGTATGGAGCACAGGCTTAGCAGGCCTGCACCCTACCAGACTAGGTGACCCCGGCACGGGTATACCTAACGTATTCTCCTCGTCTTCTCTGCTGCCCAGTTTTCATAGTCGTTTTTCGCAGTATTTAACTTTTCACCTTCCGATACGGGTTCTACCAGTTTGCCTATAACCACTCTATGTGAATAGATTGGAGGAGAGTGCCACATAAATAACTGTGAGAATAGAGCATCAGCGCCCAGGCCGTGGCCACAAATCTACAGAGGAATATGCAAAGAAAACATAAGCCTATATTTAGCAACATTTAAAACGTGCAGAAGATCAAGAGGCGTAACTCCAAGCAATAACAGAAATCCTAAAAAATAATTCTAAAAGCTTTTTGCAACAGCCGCATCGCTTTCTCCACATTCTCTCGGTATATGCTTTAGCTGTAACGAGATTAACTATTTTTTTTAAAAATTGAATGTTATAGTTGTAGTTTTTAACTAAAATTATTAGAATTTGTTAGGAGAATCTGCAATTTTAAAACTGAAAAATTATGTAAAAACCGAAAAGGTTAAAAATGATTAAAACAATTTATAAATTGGCCACTTATGAAAACAATGGGACCCCCACTAGGACCTGGACCACCTATCTTATAAGTGATTAAGACACCTATCTTGTCAGAGAGATAGGTGTACCTTCTTCACTTTTTATTGGCGTTTCCATTAGTTCATAGGCTTTTTTAAGTATGTGTGAAACGTTAAACCTCCATTGTCCGTCCTTATAGAGCTCTAGAGGAATAGCAAATCGTTTAGAACAGTTTAGATCTATGAGCTCGTAAAATACATGGCTTCTGAGTTTTGGTAGGCTTTTGGAGATGAAGTTTAAGCAGTTTTGTAGATGCTCTACGGGTATTAACATAAACGCTGTGTAAAGCCTAGCATCAGTGCTATATGTATCGAAGAATGTGAATGGTATTCTGTAGAATGTCTTCTCAAGCGTTTTTAAGTCTTTATCATCTACATCTTCAACCGCTACAAGCATATACGTCAGTTTTTCAACGCCGATTCCACCATTCCATACTAAAATATACTTCTTAATTATACCGTTTTTAATGACATGCTCCTTAAAGTGATACAGAATTTTCTTGTAGTTCATTTTAAGTATTTCCGCAGCATCCTGTATTGATGTTAGAGCATTTGCCTGTAGAGAAGCTACTATCCAAAGATCAACCTCGTCAAGCTTAGGCTTTAAAACCGTATCCTCCTCTATTGAAATATCTTCAGACTTTACGCTTGGCAAGCTGTTCCAATCGAAGCTCCAAACACCCCTCTTAAAATCGTAACAGTCTTCCCTCATAGATAGATAACGTATCCAACTGACTCTATATATGGAGTAATTTTCAATAAAATTCACGTCTACAAGCTTATCAAGCATAGCCTTGTAGTTGAATTCGAAACGTGTTGGAAGACCTAACCATACTATGTAGTCTCCTCTAGGTATAAGCCTACCATAATATTCCAAGTACCCATGTTTCGCAAGATGCTCTAGAAAGCTAACACTAGAGTCTTCATTAAAATCGTTTGTAAATTTAAGCCTCAGCAAGTATCTGGTTAAGCCAAGCTTACCGTGGTCCACATGAATGTGAATACCAACACCCTTTCTGACAAACAGATACTTAACTCTATGTCTAACCGTTTCAACAGGAAGCCCGGTAAACTTGCTTAAAGCCGCATAGTTTTTAGGTCCAAGTATTTTAATGGCTTTCACAAACGATGTAAAGTCTTCCAATGACACTTCTTTTAAACTATACAACTGGATCCACTCTTTAATTGTTTCTAATTTATTAGATCTTACATTTAAATTTAATATCTTTAATTAATATTTAAATTAATATTTAAAGAATACTATTGAAGAGACTGTTTCATTAAGTTTCAAACCCCTTACTCTAAACTTAACATAAACAACTCCACTATATGCGATTTCCTTCCAACTTGTCGCCTTCCTGAATTTAGAAGCCACAGCATTATCATCGATTCTATTAGACTAGTAAACCCTCTTAACCAATGGTTTAAGAACCTTTCAGTAGTTTCTAAAATGTATAGTTGGCGTGAAAGAAAGGTTTTAGAGAGGTTTCTGATCCAATTCATCCCAAGCGTTGTCTAAAATCAGTTCAACCACAAAACCATTTACGATCTTAACTTCAGCCTTATGCTCAGTTAAAACCTGGAGTACGATTTTCCCAGTTCTATCACCGTAACCTGAATGCCTACATGTGAAACTGATTACGACAACCCAAGTATTTTCATCAAGTTTAAAACTATCTACCACCTTCAAGGTATCCTCCATACCATCCCATTTAAAAGTCGGAGATCTCCTCACAGCTTCTAAAGCTATTTCCTCAGGATTCCAATTACCTATTGAATTACGCGAATATGCCAGTATAAGGGAAGATATACCTAGGCAAATCATCAGAACTATGAAAATAGATTTACCATTCAATATCCCATCTAAATGTTTTAACGCGGTGAAAACTAATAAGTCTAAACTTTAGAACACTATTCGTCCAAATAAAACCAGCCTAGATAACTAGCCAGTGCTGAATTTTCTGAATGTAAGAGTAACTCGCCCTAATAGCCAAGGGGAAAACACATCGACCCATATAGAGGTTCTGAGCCCAAAAAAATGGCGGGTCCGCCGGGATTTGAACCCGGGATCACCTGCTCCGGAGGCAGGTGCCTTATCCTAGCTAGGCCACGGACCCCCCTTTAGAATTGGAAGGCGTTTATCTTAAGCTTTTACTGTGTGATTTCATATTTATTGTGAATTTAGGTGAACAGTATGTTTGATTTAGGTTTAGTAGAAAGGTATAAGTCTGTTAGAGTTGCAGATGTCATGGATGCATTAGATAGATATGGATTTCATGAAAGACTCTTAATATCGCGTAAAATAAGACCCCTATACTCAGGCATAAGAATGGCTGGTTTTGCTATTACCGTTCAAGCGAGAAAGACTCAAGAGGAAATTCCATCCATGAGTTCAGAAGATTACGATAAATATGCTGAGGAATGGTACAGGTCTAAAGCCAACTACGACTGTTTTATGAAGTATGCTGGTCCAGGGACAGTTATAGCCATTAACTCAGACGGATGTTTAAACGTGGGCTTCTGGGGTTCTATGATTGCTTTAGTAGCTAAAGCAAAGGGTGTGGAAGGTGTAGTCTTAGATGGTGGTTGTAGAGATGTATGGGAGATTCAACGTATAAAATTCCCGGTTTTCTCGAGAAGCATAGGTAGAACGGAGGTTATTGGGAGGTTGGAGGTAAGGTCTGAAGATGTGAATATTCCAGTATCTATAGGAGGTGTGACGGTAAACTCGTACGATATGATAGTCGGTGACGACGATGGGCTTGTAGTTGTCCCGAAAAGTATTGCCCATCAGGTTCTGGAGAGAGCTGAAAAGCAATTGATGGCTGATAGGAGGGCTCAGAAGCCTTATATCGACATGCTCGAGTTAACTTTTCCATAAACTGGAGACTTTGAAGGTGGGGGAAATGGGATTTAGACAAGTAGTTCAAGTTGGACTTGTTGTAAGCGATATAGAAAGTGCGAGGAGGTTTTGGGCTAAACTATTAAACTTGGAAGAACCGCCGATAATTGAAACTGAAGAGTGGGAGTCAACCCGTATGACTTTCAGGGGAAAACCGTCAAGAGGACGTGCTAAATTAACTTTCTTCAAACTGGAAAACGTAACTATAGAGCTTATTCAGCCTCTAGGAGGTCCCAGCACGTGGCAGGACTTCTTGGATAAACACGGGGAGGGAGTACATCATATAGCCTTTGTGACTGAAAAATTAGATGAAACTGTTAAGAGGCTTTCAGAGTTCGACGCTCAAATAGAGCAAAGCGGATACTTCAAAGGCGGCGGCTACATATACATAGATTCTAGGAAGAAGCTTGGAGCCATATTAGAGTTACTCTACTACGATAAATGACGTACAGTGAGGTGAAACCATGGAGTACTTCTCAACAGATAAGCTAGGTAGAGTCTTCGTAGTTAGACTAGACCCTGGCGATTACGTTTTAGAAAGCATAAACGAATTGATAGTTAGAGAGAAGATTAATGATGCTATTGTGGTATCTGCTGTTGGGACTCTAAATGAGTGTACTTTACACATAGTCACAACAACAGGTTTTCCTCCAAAGGAATACTTTAAACGTTGAATCTCCCATACATCTC
>JAGTQM010000015.1:27710-43268 GCA_018396755.1 Candidatus Bathyarchaeota archaeon
TTCAATTACAGGTATTATAGCTGATGGAAAACCGCATCTTCACGCAACCGTTTCAGACGGTGAAAAAGCTTACGCGGGGCACTTGGAAGAAGGCTGTAAAACATTGTACTTAGCGGAAATAGCTGTTTTAGAAGTGAAAGATCTAGATTTGACTAGGGTTTACGATGAAAAGAACATTCTAAAGTTGAAAAGCCTGAAGAAACGCGCATAGTCAACGGAGGCTTCATAGAAAACGTTAATAGGCTTTCAGAGAAATTTTAGAGAATCGTAGATCTGAATTGAGTAGTTTAAGTATTGGTTTAATCGGTTGTGGAGGAATAATGGATGCTCATTTAGCTGGCTACAACGCATTATACAAAGCTGGGTTGAAGGTTTTCAATATAAAAGCCGTCTGCGATACGTATGAGCAGAATGCTAAGAGGAAAGCCGAAGCCGTTGAACTGATTCAAGGTAGAAAACCCAACATCTATCTAGACTTTGAAGAAATGATTAAACATGAAAGTTTAGATGCTGTAGATATTGCACTACCACATAATATACATCATACTGTTGCTTGTAAATGTCTTGAAGAAGGTTTACACGTGATAATAGAGAAGCCCCTCGGTATAACGATGAGGACGGCTAAACTGATAATCGACACGGCTGAGAAGTATAATAGAACCCTAGCTGTAGCTGAAAACTACAGGAGAAGCCCTGAAAATAGAGCCGTCTGGTGGGCTATAAGGCAAGGCTACATAGGTGATCCTAGGATGATCGTATGGATTGCCGCCGGATGGAATCCAAACCCTTGGGGTTGGAGGGAAGACCGCTTTGCAGCAGGTGGAAGCTGGGTTTTCGACGGAGGAGTACATCTTGCGGATCTAGATAGATATCAGCTTGGAAGAGAAGCCTTAGATGTATACGCTGCAACTGAGACATTTGAGCCTGTTAAGAAAGGTGTAAAAGTCACAGTGGACGATATGACTATGGCTATTATAAGGTTTGAAGGACGCATATATGTTCAATGGCTGTGGACTGGGGCGGCACCGGGAAGAGACTTAAACATGAGGATTATCTACGGTTCACGTGGTGCTTTAAACGGTGAAGGCTTAAAGGTTCAAAGAGAAGATAGCATAGAAGTCTGCCGAATGCATATGCTGGTAGATAGGATGATGAAGAGTTTAAAGCCTGAAGAAAGGGAGAGAATGTTTCCAAGAGGTGTGACAGATACGTTTGCAACAGAGCTTTACGACTTCTACAATGCAATCGTTGAAAAACGTAAACCGGAAGTCGACGGTTGGGAAGCTTATAAAGACATGGCTATACCCCTAAGCTTCTATGAGTCTGCAACTCTAAGGAAACCTGTAAAGGTTAAAGACGTAGAAGAACTTAAACTCGAAGAATATCAGGGTGAGATAAACGAAAGACTCGGTGTACGTTAACAATTGTTCAGTTTTTATTTTTAAACCTAGAGTTTATTATTAAGCAAAGTCGGAAATTGTAAAAATGCTGGAAGTCAGGGGTAAACAACCATTTAACTATCCTTAGAAGTTAATTCATCCTCCTTCTAAGAGGCTCAATACCATTGTTTTAGCCTTCTCTACAGCTTTTAAAGCATCTAAAAAAATAGGTTCTTGTACAATACCTTCTTCGTAAAACTTCTCAAGCTCACTCATATCGAGTACTTTAGGTTTTTCGCCAGGCTTAGCTGAAACATCGACTGCTAAATCAATATAGCGTACGAGACCTTTAACAACTTCCACGGGAGTGTTTATGTTTATGTAGATTCCCTTAAACTCACCATGGCTAGAGAAGTATCTATGCTCTATAAGCCAGTCACCCGGTTTAAACCGTGTTAAAGCGTAATCACCAACCTCCTTAGCGACTTCTAATCCATCGTAAAAGCCTGAGCCGTAAATCCTCCTTTTAACCGTTAGAAGCTCGGGGTCGATGTTTTCAACTATCCCAGGAGCGAGGTTTAAAACAGTCCCATCGAGTTTTCTATGTTCAAACTCTAATCGACTACCAACCTCTAGACTTTTAAACCCGATAAACCTATCAAGGCAGTCTTCGACAAAAGTTCTATCAACACTTCTAGCCAACATAAACTCGGCAAAGTCTATAGCTGCTCCAAATTCCCTAAAACATCTGTAAATGTGATGCCCTTTAACCGTGGGAACTACTTTAGATCTTAAATCGTCTAGTAGACTTTTATGTGGGAAGTCTAATCTATAAACGCCTTCGCCTTCTAGTATCAGCCTAGCCCCTATTGAACCGTTTCTCTTTAGAAGCTTAGCTTTTCTCTTAAGTTCTTCAAATTCTCTAATAAGCTCTTCTAAAGGCGCTTTAGCCGCTGTATTTTTCCACAGTATTCCCCACCCCTCTCTATGGAGTATGGAAGACAGGTTTAAAAGCTCCTTAAAACGGGGGCTCTTCCTCAGGGAATCGTCAAACGTCACAGTATTGTTTTGAGTTAGACGCATGTAAAAACCATCTATAGCTACGTATCTCCTCAGAGAGATTAATTCGCTAATTCTCCAACTAGGTTGAGCTACTTGAACAAGGATTTCATCTTCGGTTTTCAACCCCTCAATGCCTCGAAGCAACCCTTTAAAAGAACCTAAATCTATTAAAGCATCGCCATTTACATTTCCTATAACAAGTCCCTTGTAAACAGATCCAACATTCACAGGAGACTTTTTCATAATTACGTATCTCAACCGTTCTACAATTACCTTAACCGCTTTCTCAATTTTTTCAGATAAACCTTTAACCAAAACACCCTGTTTATCTGAAGTTTCAATGATTGTTACATCGGGTTTAACGTTTAAATCTATGATCTTAAACCTAATAAGGATCGACCTGCTAGGATACGATATTTCAAAGCCTTCATCTAGTAGAAGCTTGGTAAGCGCTGTAGAGTATATCCCCCTCAAATAGGCTTTCAATAGCACACCTTGCCAGTTTAATCTCTAATACCTTCTAAGAACGATATTGCCTGCCAAATTTTAGTCCTAGTATAAACTGGTATATTCGGATCTTGGCTTATCTCATCCAGTATGTCTATAACGTTCGATGCCCTAGCCGCTAGTGAGAGTTTATCGGATTGAAGCTGGTCAATGCTTTCTTTAGCGGCTTTCCTAATATTCCTCGGAGTAGTCGGGTCTGAAGTAATCAACTGCAGTATCTGAATGGCTTTATTCACCCTATCCATGTACTCCTCAACCTTTTTAGAAGACTTCTTACTTTTAGAAGACAAACGTCACCCCCCGTTTTCCATTAAATGGAATGAGTTTAAATCTAAAGTTATAATTTAATAGCAGTTGAAGTGTAATTTTAAGTTTGCTAAAGGTGACTTCAATGAGCGACGATTATGTGAAGAAAGCCGCGGAATACATGAAAATGGGAGCTACAATGCTTTCCGAGTTATGTCCAATATGCAAACTACCTCTTTTCAAGCTTGGTGAAGACGTACTCTGCCTCAACTGCGGTAGGAAAATAATTCTAGTCAAAGAAGACCAAGAAGCCATCGCCGCTAAAACACCTCTAATACTGACGGATATAGAAGAAAGCTTAATCGCTAAAATATTGGAGGTAAGGAGAAAACTAATGCTCGCTGAAGATTTAGACGACGTAAAGAAGGCTGGAGACGTTTTAAACACACTACTGGAAGCACTATCAACGATTAGAAAGCTTAGAAAAAGCTAAAGATTCCAAATGGGGCCGGCCGGATTTGAACCGGCGATCACGTGGGCCCAAGCCACGTAGCCTAGACCAAACTAGCCGACGGCCCCACTCTAAATCTAAAACTCTCTAATATAAAAACTGTTTTTACGGGTCTTCTTAAAAATGTTTAGAGGAAAGGTTCTTAAGCCATATTCTATTCTTCCAATTTAGTAAAGTTAAAATCGACTTTCAACTTTATTAATTACGTAGCGGGGGTAGCCAAGCCTGGTTTAAGGCGCAGGGCTCAGAACCCTGTGGGGTAGCCCTTCGTGGGTTCAAATCCCACCCCCCGCACTGAGACCAAATGTCTTTCTGTGTCTGCAAACTTAATATAGAATTCGAAAAAAGAATAATCGAGGTATTAGATGGGCATAAAAGGTGATACTGAAAGGCAAGCAACCCTGCGAAATGAAATGATTAAAAGAAGGAAAAGACCAATGAGAAGCAATTATGTTTTGAAAATATCCTCTGTTGTTAAGCCTTGGATGAAACTCCTAGATGTTGGTTGCGGAACGGCGCATATCATAGAGGACTTAGCAGTTCGTCACGAAAATGCAATATTTTTAGGTCTCGATGTTTCGCCCGCAATGCTAAAAATTGCTAAGTTGAACACCATGAGATTGCCAAATGTCATATTAGTTGAAGGAGACGGATTGAAACTTCCTTTTCTAGACTGCTCCTTTGATGTTGTAATTGTAAGACTAGCTGAATATTCCCCTCATGAAGTCTATAGAGTTTTAAAAAAGGGAGGATTTTTCCTTGAATACGGTTTAGGTCCAGAAGCTAACAAAGAAATTGTGGAGTTCTTCCAAGGAAGAATTGAAAAAGAAAATTTCTTCTTTCCTAAAAATTTTGAAGACTGGAAAAAAGAAGTATGTGAAAAAGTTGCGGATGCTGGCTTCCTAGTGGAAAGCCTCGATGACTATAAAGAAAGAGAATACCATCGAAGTATAGAGGAGCTAATGAATCTCATCGAAATGGTGCCACTTGTTAAGAATTTTGACAGAGAAAAAGACAAGGAAACTGTAAACATTCTTGCAAAAAGATACTGGAGCAAAAAAGGTATCCAGATTACTTGGCATTACTACATTTTGATAGCGAAACGATTTTGAATATCTATGTGTGAGGAAAATTCCGAGATTTAAACCTAACCTCCGCACTACTTAAAATTGACGGAATCTTCTTGTTTTTAGCGATTTTAGCTAAATATTCCCAAATTATTCTCTTTCAATTTTTAGCGAGAGAGCTTAAGTACTTTTCCCTCTTTCATAACGTCTCAAGACCTATAGCATACTAGTACGGTGTAAATTTCTGTTATTTTTTATGTTGTTTATAAACTACAACAAAACTCCCTAAACCTATGAGTAGCAATAATGAAAGTTTTGGGATTTAATAAACTAAGACCCATTTTTCATCTTCTTCAAAAAAAAGAGATACTGTCAGGATCAGATACGACCCAGAAAAGAAAATACTAATCGTAAAACCTCTACAAGAACACTGAAAAAAGGAAAGATAATCCATCCTTTCTTGGTTTCTCTAGTATAAGGCTGAAACCATGTCATCCTTCTCAAAGGCTATTACTTCAACACGTTTTTCCCTGAGAAAATACAACCATGGTAACACATAGCTTATTGAGAAGGAGAGAAGCTTTTACGTTTAAGTTTTGATACAACATGGGAAATAGGCGTAAAAGAGTTGAATAAGCCGGAGTGAGAGAACTAAGCACGTGTGTAGACAATTTCCCCGCCAACAATATTCATCTCAACGCTAATATTCTTAATTCCTTCTTGTGGAACATTAAATGGATCTTCGGACAGCACTGTTAAATCCGCAAGCTTTCCAACTTCAATCGTCCCCTTTTTATCCTCGTCAAAAGAGGCGTATGCAGCGTTTAAAGTATAGGTCTTAAAAGCTTCCTCCACGGTTAAACTTTCTTCGCTAAAGTTTTTCCTTGCAACCATAGCCCAAATCCCTAGAAGTGGATTTATCGGTTCTACTGGACAGTCGGAGCCGGAAACAACTATGATGCCTTCATCCATAAGTGTTTTGAATGGGTAAATCCATCTGGCTCTTTCATAGCCAACACGATCTATGACCCAGAAATCTGAGACAACGAAGTGGGGTTGAATAGACGCTATCAAACCTAGCTTTTTCATACGCTTAATAAGCATAGAATTAAGGACCGAACAATGCTCAATCCTATGCCTATGCCCCCGTCTTGGAAACTTCTTTAAAGCGTTGGAAAATGCCTTCAGAGATGATTCTATGGCTTTATCTCCAATGGCGTGAACGGCTACTTGTAAACAAGCCTCATGGGCTTTCATAATAAGCCTGTCGAGTTTACGTTGTGTATAGATTAGCATTCCGCTTGTTTCAGGTTTATCCACATATGGTTGTTTTAGTGCGGCTGTATGTCCTCCAAGTGAACCATCGACGAATATCTTGACAAAGCCTAAGCGCACCATGTCATTTCCAAAGCCAGTAATTAAACCAAGCCTAAAAAGTTCGTCTAGTAGCTCTACTGGAATCCCCAGATAAATTCTAAGCGGTATTTTTCCCTCATTATAGAGTTTTTGTATAATACGTATTTCATCTGCTGAATCTACAATCCAGTGGACCATTGTTAAGCCATTTTCAACAGCCTTCTGACACGATCGGATACATGCTTCTTGCAACTCTGTCATGCTTGGTTTTGGAATTACACGCCATACAAGTGACAGAGCGTTCTCCCTTAAAATGCCGTTTGGCTCACCACTTTCTGGGTCTTTATCTATTATTCCACCGTTAACATGCGTCTCTTTTCCAATCCCGGCTATTTCTAAGGCTTTTGTGTTTGCTACACCAATGTGTCCACAAACCCTTATTAGAAGCACTGGCTTAACGCTGACAGCTTCATCTAAATCCCAACGAGTTGGATAACGTCTCTCTGAAAATTTCTCGTGGTCCCATCGTCCGCCTAGAATCCAGCTTCTGCCGGGGTTTTCCTTAGCGTATTTACGTATTTCCCGTTTTATTTCATCTATAGAGTATGCGTTTCGCAGATCAAGCGTCTGAAGATACTGCTCAAACTTGGTCATATGCACATGGCAGTCAATGAATCCCGGAACAACGGTTTTGCCATCAGCATCTATAACCCTTGTCCTATCGCTGATATAACCGCAAATCTCCTCATTAGAGCCAACAGCCAATATCCTATTGTCAACAATAGCTATTGCCTCGGCTTTAGGCTGTCTAGAATTCAAAGTAATGACATTAGCATTTAAAATAACGACATCAGCATGTTTCATCTCAAAATTAGATAAGTAAGAGTGGATAAAAGGTTTAAGCTTAAAGCGTTTTAAACTTTAACCCTCGAATATATCCAAAATACAGGAGTGAAATTTGAACAGGATTCTTGCAAGTCTTGTACTTTTTCCATTACTTCCTTAAATGGTTGAGTTTTCCAATAAGAAAAATATAAATCGACTAGACTTATAGTCTAGTTACTGGGCGATGTCTAAGATTAGAATTTCTGTTCGATACTATCGTCTTGCTACAGACCCTTACTTAGAGTGCGTCGAATCCAATTTCGGCTACGTCTACAGAGAATTGGTACTCTATACCTCCGAGACCGCGCTTATCATAATAGACCCTTGAAACATGGATTATGTGGAAAGTAGACTGAAATGAGCGATGGAGATAATTAAAACTAAGATTGCGCCTGCTATAGAAACTTCTAGAAAGTGCGATATAAAAGTGGTATATGCGCCGGGACCGGAAATAGCTCATAAATATTCACAGTTTATTCCGCAGCTTGTTAAGTCTACTTATGAAGAGGCAAATCTTCCTGAAGACGATTCTGATAATTGGCCTCCTCCTGAGTTTGTAGCGCGAACCGGCAAATACTCGGAATATTATACAAGATGGGGGAGAGAGCCGGTTTTCCTCAGAAAAAACTTCAACGAGTTAGATATACCGGAAATAATACATCCTAAATCTGGAGATTTTGTTGTAGCTACAGGTAATCAACTGCAAAAATTGCTAGCACACTATAAGATTCTTCGTCTGTTCTACTGTGGATTCTATACCAATATGTGTATACAGCTTAGAGATTATGGTGTGAGGGCTTTCAGTACGTTCGGGAGAGGTTACAACATAATTATACTTAGAGATGCTATCACGGCAACGGAATTCCACGATACTGTGAATTCCCTCTTGGCGGCTAAAATGACAATACGTGAAATAGAAATGATGCATGGATTCTCCTGTTCTACTGAGGACTTCATAAAAAGCATGCAATAGTGCAACTTGAACACTTAACCATTAAATGTTTTATTAATGAGTTGATTAAACTAAGAAGTGGTGTCATCTTGATAAGAGAACCCGTAGAAAAAGTCCCAGACTGGGAAAACCCAAGGATTGTAGGGAGGAATAAAGAACCGGCTCATGCAACTCTTACGCCTTATCCAAACGAAGAAGAAGCCTTCTCATGCAAGAGGGAGGAGTCTTCATGGTTTTTATCGCTCAACGGGGAATGGAAGTTTAAGCTGTATGAAAACCCTAGCTTAGTACCTGGAAACTTCTACGAGCCATATTACAATGATGAAGACTGGGATGTTATACAAGTTCCAAGCAATTGGCAAATGCTTGGATACGATAAACCGATTTACGTCAACGTTAGATATCCATTCTGTGCGGATCCGCCAAGAGTTCCACGAGATTTGAATCCGACAGGGGTCTATCGTAAAACATTCAATATTCCGAAAGATTGGCATGGTAAGCAGATATTCCTAGTCTTCGACGGTGTTGATTCGGCGTTCTACGTATGGGTTAACGGTGAAATCGTCGGATACAGTCAGGACAGTCGTCTACCAGCAGAATTCAACATTACACGGTATGTTAAACCTGGTGAAAACTTAATAGCTGTGGAGGTTTTACGTTGGAGCGATGGAAGCTATCTTGAAGACCAGGACATGTGGCGTTTAAGCGGAATACACCGCGACGTTTACCTATACTCTACGCCGAATATTCACATAAGAGATTTCTTCGTAAGGATGTTCTTCGACGAAAACTATCAAGATTCGACCTTAAAGATTAGAATCAACGTTCGAAACTACTCTGGAAAAACATCAACCCCCCACATTTTAGAGGTGAAATTATATGATGCTGAAAAGGTTCAAGTATTCATTGAGCCTGTAAGAGTACATATTGGAGAAATAAGACCTGAAAGCGAAGCAGTTTTAGAAGTCGAGAGGAAGGTTTCAAAGCCTAGGAAGTGGTCTGCTGAAGACCCATACCTTTACACGCTGTTCCTAACGCTGAAAAATGGAAAAGGTGAAGTAGTTGAGGTTGAAAGCTGTCATGTAGGATTCCGTCAAGTGGAGGTTAAAAACGGGCGGATACTGATAAACGGTGTACCAGTCTACTTTAAAGGAGTGAATAGGCACGAGCATGATGATGTACGAGGACATGCAGTCACAGTGAAGTCCATGATAAAAGACATAGAACTTATGAAACGGTTCAACTTTAACGCTGTACGTACATCCCACTATCCGAACCACCCGGCTTGGTACGACCTATGCGATAAATACGGTATTTACGTGATCGATGAAGCCAATATTGAATGCCATGGTTTAGTTGGCTTTTTAAGAACAATGTTTCAAGTTGAAGAAACTTTTGGAAAACCTTGGGAAGAATTGATCAGAGAGTTTAGGGAGAAACTGGAAGGGAAATCGTGGAGAGAAGTTATGGATGAAATTATGAGGAGATTCCCCAAGTACACAGAGCCTGCATACGACCCTGAGTGGCTTCACGCATTTATGGAAAGATTTGTCAGAATGGTTGAGAGAGATAAAAACCACCCATGTGTTATAATATGGTCGCTTGGAAACGAATCTGGATACGGTTCAAACCACGACGCAATGTCAGGCTGGGCTCACGGATATGATCCAACAAGACCTGTACACTACGAAGGTACAATCCATACTGCTGAGAGGAAGGTCTCCAGAAGCGTCGACATCATAAGTATAATGTATCCAACCCTTGAAAGACTAATACAGTTGGCTGAAGACCCTGAGGAAGATAGACCAGTGATTATGTGTGAGTATGCCCATTCAATGGGTAACAGTACGGGCAATTTGAAGGAGTATTGGGAGGTTATCCGTAAGTATAAGCGTCTATGCGGCGGCTTCATATGGGATTGGGTTGATCAAGGCTTAAAACGTGTAACCGAGGATGGGTGTGAATGGTGGGCTTACGGCGGAGACTTCGGCGATGAACCAAACGATGGAAACTTCTGCATCAACGGATTGGTATGGCCTGACCGTAAACCTCACCCGGCAATGTGGGAATGTAAAAAAATACAGCAGCCAGTTGAAGCTGAAGCCGTAGATCTTGCCAAGGGAGTAGTTAGAATATTCAACAGGTTTGACTTTACAAACCTAGATATTGTAGACGTATTTTGGGAGCTTTCAGAAGACGGTCGGATAATTCAGCAGGGAGTGTTACCGAAGATTTATACACCTCCCCATGAAAGCGAGGTTGTAACAATTCCATTTAAGACTCCAGAGCTTAAACCTGGAGCAGAATACTGGCTAATGTTACGTTATAAGCTTTCAAAAGATACTATTTGGGCTGAGAAAGGCTATGAAATCGGCTGGTCTCAATTCAAAATGCCTTTCGACGCGCCTCCAAAGCCATTAGTTAAAGCCGAAGATATGCATCCATTGACTCTTGAAGAAACAGATGAAGAGGTAGTTGTCTCAGGAAGGAATTTCAAGTTTACTTTGAATAAGGAAAAGGGGTGCGTCACTTCTCTAAAGTATAAAGGCTTTGAAATGGTGAAAGACGGCCCAGTTCTAAACGTCTGGAGAGCACCAACCGATAATGACGCCCCAAGATTAGCTCCAATGTGGCGTAAAGCTGGACTCGACCGCTTAAAGCATACCATTAGAAACGTGAAAGTGGAAAAGGCTTCAGATCGAGTAGTTCATGTGACGGTAGAAGCTTCGCTTCACACACCTGAAAATGCTGAAAAGTTCAAGTGTAAGTATACGTATAGAATCTACGGAAGTAGCGATGTGATGGTAGACGTTGATGTCGATCCCGTTGGAGACTTACCCCCATCCATACCCCGTATAGGCTTAAAAATGGCGATCCCAGGGGGGTTTGAAAAATTCACGTGGCTTGGACGTGGACCGCATGAAAACTACTGGGATCGGAAAGAGGGGGCTGCTATTGGAGTCTACAGTGGAACAGTAGATGAACAGTATGTACCATACATTAAGCCTCAGGAAAATGGAAACAAGACGGATGTACGGTGGGCTTCTCTTACAAATGACTTGGGCTTCGGGCTTCTAATCGTCGGCATGCCGTTGATGGAGATTAGCGCACTCCATTATATGATTGAAGACCTTGAAAAAGCAAAACATACGTATGAGCTTGAAAGACGTGATGACATAATGTTAAACATCGATTATAAGCAGTCTGGACTCGGAGGGGGAAGCTGTGGACCGGATACGCTTCCACAGTACCTTGTAAAACCTGAACGCGTACACTTCGCTGTAAGACTTAGACCGATTTCACCAGATGAAATAGCTAATGAATTGAGTAAGCAAGTAATTGTCGATGATTCGTATTGAAACTGCCATCATCATTTAAATTCTATTCTTTTCTCCCTATTTAAAATACTGTAGAACTCCATTAAACTATTCAATATTAAAGTCTCAGATTCCAATCCTAGTTTTCTCAGATTTTCCAATTCACTTGCCCTCCTCACTAGTAATGCCGCTTTACAATTGTTCTCTAAGGCAGATAATACATCGTTAACCCTATCACCAACCATCATTGTTTCAGATGCTTTGTATCCCTCTATGGAGAGTACAAGTTTTATCTGTCCACTTCTAGTCGGTTGCTCATCTCTAGAGACGACGACTTTAAATAGTTCTCTAACCCCTATGAGATTTAATACGCTTTCGATGGATCTTCTAGATTGAAGACTCGTTAAATTCAATTCATAATTCTCCCATAACTTTCTGAGTATGCGTGGAGAATCGTCTAACACTATTAGACCGTTTAGAGATTCAAGCTCATACTTTTCAACAAGCCTTGAAACCTCACCGTATAGCTCTGAACCCCAGAGTGCAGATAGTGTAGTCGTAAACGATGAAACCTCCCTGCCTAAAAGTCTTCCCAATTCTCTGTAAACTAAGCTCCAATCTACTGGGAGGAGAATTAAAGTTTCATCTAAATCGAATATTAGGTTTCTGATGTTTGAAATAGTCTTTTGCACTATTAATCACCAGAAGTCGAACTATGGCTTATCTACTGGAAACCCTTCATAAATTTTCCTGAAAAAAGAAGCGGAGTGTTAATGATTCTACCACTGATTGTAACAGACAATCTCATCCAGTGGTTTTCGATCTGTTACAGGCTCTTTCTTCTCAGCTGGGTAGCCTAAAGCTGTCATTACAACAACCCTCGCCTCTTTTGGAAGAGCTAAAACTTTCTTCACTTCCTCCTCTTCGTGAAAAACACCGATCCAACATGTTCCAAGACCCTGCTCCCACGCGGCTAGAACGAGGTTCTGCAGAGCTATGGCTACGTCAATCTTCCAGAAGTCCGTTCCAAGGAAGCTTTCATTTGGTAAAGCACAACCGACTATTATGACTGATGCTGAGCGTATGAGGTCTCTAGGGGGATCTCTTGGAAAACCTCTAGGGAGTGTGGGAGGAGGGGGGTCTCAACTTCTCCTTAGTAAGTCTTAACTCTTCCTTGACTTTGGGGTCTGTTACAACGATAAAACGCCATGGCTGTCTACTACCAGCAGATGGGGCTAATCTAGCAGCTTCTAAAATTTTTCGAAGCTTTTCATCTTCAACTGGTTTATCCTCGTAAACCCGTATACTCGTCTGGTCCTTATAGCTTCAAAAACCTCCATATAGATCCTTGAATTAAAGAAATGTAGAATCTCTCTATAAGACTTATCGTTGTTAGCTGTTATTTAGAGGGGGTCTGCCACTGCAGCCATTGTCATCCATCTGAACGATTGGAATGGCTTCTTCATCCCCCACGATTACTTCAAGTAGAAAGCGGTTTAAACTTGTTTTTAGGCGAAATCTTTAACTACGTATCATTTTTCTTCAGAGCTTAAATGTAAAACTTCAACATTCAAGTTTACTGCGGCCATCTTCTGAGTTAGAACTTCCCACGGTTCATCTCGGATTGTTACAAGCCCGTAGTTGCTGTTCTCTCCGTCAAACCTACCTTCATAAGGCTGGTCGAAGTACTGGAACCAGTGGTAGCCTACTATAAACGGTTGCTTCATAATTGCTTCAACGAATTCTTCATAGTACTTAGCTCTTTCAAACTGAGTTTTAACTGGTACACTAGCTCCTCTTGTATTCGGTAGACCTGAATCTATAGCCTTGAAAGAGAACTCTGTTATCATTATCGGTAGCCCAGTTATGCTATGTATCCTCTTGAAATCCGCCAGCCTCATCGCGAGTTCGTTACTATAAGGATTGGGATAGCAGTTAATCGATATAACGTCTACATATCCTATGCAGCCTTCAAGCACTTCATCTGGAGGCTTGTAGGCGAAACGACACCCTAAAACTAGATGGTTTGGATCGTACTTTTTAATAGCGTCGTAGGTTACTTTAAAGTATCGTCTAGCAATCTGTCTAAGAAAACCTAACATATCAACCTCTGTAGCTGGTGTTTTCGGAACATACGTAGCTGAGAGTATTTCGTCGAAGGAGGAGAAGGATGATCCCCAAGCTTTATTCAACAGAGATATTTCTCCGTAGTTTTCCTTCAGAAAATTTACAAGTGCTTTCTTGCCTTCGGCTTCAGGTGGAAGAAGCATGTAGTCGTCGAAGAGGTCTTTCTTAGACCTCCAATCAGGTGTCCATCTTAACTCGTTGTCTGTGAAATATCCGAGAAGGTACTTGTCGTTTCTTCTAGACGCACATACTCTACTTGCTACGTCTTCCGCCGCCTGCTCAAACTTCTTTGAGAAGTAGTCTGTAATTATTCCGCTCTGCCAGTTTGCACCAGCTTTAAGAGCCATATCAAGAATAATCGTATAGGGCATTTCCTCACTGTAGGTTTCCCCACTCGACCATGCACCTATGGTGTTGAATCCCCATCTTTTAAGCCTGCTAATTGTCTCTTTAACCCATCTATCAACAGAACCGTACTTCTCCATAATGTGTCTATTGTAGGGGCTATACCCTAAAGACGGGGCATAATCCCCCAAATAGTTTACGTGGTTTACACCTTTAGATATGAATAGGTTTCCCTCCGGGTCGATAAACCAAAACTTTCCATCGATCTTCTCAACGTGGAAAAACCCTGTTGCTCGACCGAGCAAACGGTTAACCCCCACTTTTAATACAGCATAATGGGGTATAAGCATTTTGAGCTCGAATTGCTGAGTAAAGCCTGATGCAAAAGCTTATTACGTTGCATGTTAAAGGGTCTCTTGATGAAGCCTACGGTGGTGAAAGGTTTCAATGTGAGTTTTTCAAGGGGGAAGTGCCTCTTAAACCCGTCTAATGTCACAGTTGAAGCCTATAAGCCTGGAGGCTTTAAAAAAGGTATTGTAGAAGCTTTAGCTTTAAGCTTTCCCCCGTCTAAGGCAACATACTTTAGAGATTGGAATGCTGTAACGATTAAAGCATTTAATAGGCTGATAGGGGTTTACGGGTCTGGCAAGATCACGTTCTGCGCATCGGGTAATGAGGAAGTTGAGAAAATCTTAGACTGGGTTAAAAGCGTGGTTGAGAATGCTTCAGCCGAAATTGTGGATAAGGGTGCTCCGAGAATTGAAGATGTTGAATCCTGGAGCAGGCTCACACCGTTGGATTTATATAGACTCCTCCCTAAAACCAATTGTAAGGAGTGCAGTGAAGATACATGTATGGCTCTAGCGGCTAAAGTACTATCAGGAGAAAAACTCCTCAAAGACTGTAAACCTCTTTCAAAGCCTGAGAATAGGAAGATCTTGGGGGAGTTTAGAAGGAGGCTTGGCGATAGAGCTCTTAAAGCATTAGGTTGGGAATAGGAGGCTTCGACGCTTACCGATGGGGCTGTAAATCGTCAAAGTCTTTATTTAGAGAGTTGATGGAGATTGCCTATTCAAGTCTTCATCCTGGGAATGGCTGGTTGCGGTAAAACATCTCTCACAGCTAGGCTCACCTCTTGGCTAAGGGAAAACATCGGGCTTAAGGCTATAGCGGTGAACTTGGATTCAGGCGCCGTAAATCTACCCTATGAAGCATATTTAGATGTTAGAAGATTCTTCACTTTAGAAGAGCTTATGCTGAGGGAAGGGCTTGGACCTAACGGTGCCATGGTCTACTCTATGGAAATTTTAGAGAAGATGACGCCGGATATTGTAAAAGCTCTAACCGAAGCAAACTACGACATAGCCATAATAGACACCCCTGGGCAGAACGAAGTATTCTTTTTCAGACCAGCTGGTCCGAGAGTAGTTGAAGCCCTTACAAAATTAGGACCGTCTGTAGGCGTTTTCCTCATAGATGCCTCCACCATAAGTAAACCATCGGATTTGGTGGCTTGCTTCTCAGTATCTATAGCTTCTCAGATACGACTTGGAATACCTGTAATAGTAGCCTTGAGCAAGATCGATAAAGCCCTCTTAAACGGTTTAGATAAACTCCTCACCGACTACAACTTCCTACGGTCAAGTGTTAAAGCTGAAGCTGGAGGAGGTTTGAATAAAGACTTCACTCTACACCTCTTAAGAACCTATAGAAACTTCATAAAAATTCAAAAGCCTGTGAAAACATCGGCTTTAACGGGAGAAGGCTTGGAAGAACTCTACGATACAATACACGAAGCCCTATG
>JAGTQM010000041.1 GCA_018396755.1 Candidatus Bathyarchaeota archaeon
CTAAACTGAATAAGAGGTGAAGAGGGTTAGAGCGATTATCCCAAAATGAGAAGAATATTGACGGATTTAAGCCTATGGAATAAACTTACGGAATAAACTTAATAATCTATTAATCTTTTGAAGCCGCTGGACTATTTCGACCTTCTGTTTTTGCCGACAGGTTACTACATAGTGCTTACAGACAGCGCTATAATTGAGAGGTTTAAAGCAATTCTCATAGGAAGGTTTCCATAGTGTAAGGTTTAAAAGCTTCATCATAAGTAGTGTTGGTTGATGGGTTATGCCTGATGAAGCTAAGATAGCTTTTATAGGTGCTGGTAGTGCTAGATGGACTAGTAGGATCCTCATCGATATATTCTTGAATGAGGGGTTGCATAATTCTGAGATATGGCTTATGGATATCGATGACTACAGGCTTAACATCATATCGACGCTTGCTAAGAGGTATATTGAAGAGGTGAAGCTTCCCATAAGAATACATGCGACTAAGAATAGGGAGGAAGCGATTAAAGATGCTGATTTCGTGATATCGACGGCACTACCTAAAGGCTACTTATACTATGAGAAGATGAGGGATTTATCCGAGGAGTATGGCTACTATAGGGGGATAAATAGTGTGGAGTGGAACTACGTAGGGGACTACCATACTATATGGGGCTACTACCTATTCAAGCTCCACATGGATATAGCCAGAGATATGGAAGAGTTAGCTCCAGATGCATGGCTCTTCATAGTTTCGAACCCGGTTCTCGAGCTGACTACGATGGTTGCTAGAGAAACTAAGGTTAAAGTGGCAGGTATATGCCACGGTTTTCTAGGGTATAGAACTGCTATAGACGTTCTAGCTATGCGCCTAGCTAGAGAAGAACTAGGTAAGAATATAACTCCATACTGTGCAGCTCACAGGGTTAAATACTATAGGGAGGCTGGGAAGCTTATAGACCCGGCGGAAGTTGAAGTGGAGATGAGTGGTTTAAACCACGTCATATGGCTGACCAGTTTCAAGTATAAGGGTGAAGACGCATACAGGTATTTAGACGACTGGATTAAAGAAGACTCCGAAGAGTATTGGGCTGTATGGAGGGAGTATACGACGAGCCCGTGGGATCTAGATCTATGCCCCGCAGCCATAGACATGTATAAAACTTACGGATATCTACCCGTGGGTGATAGCGTCCGCGGCGGTACGTGGAAGTACCACTGGGACCTCAAGACTAAGCAGTACTGGTATGGACCGTATGGTGGACCAGACTCAGAGATAGGTTGCGCTATAAGGATTCTGAGCGTTAGAGAGACTGCTGAGGAGATGGCTAGAATAGCCTTCGACACTTCAAAGCCAGTATCACAGTCTATACCGTTGCGGCCTAGCGGTGAGATCATAGTAACTCTCATAGATTCCATACATAATGATAAACCGACCGATAGCTATGAGATACCTTTCCTCGATAGGCAAATACGCACCCCGATATATGTAAACGTAATGAATAAGGGGGGAATACCGAACCTACCAGACGACGTAGCCGTTGAAACTCATGTGAAAGTAGATGGGAAGGGTATCCACCCAATACCCAGAGGCGGTATCCCAGATAGACTCTATAAGTACTCTATGCTGCCGAGGATAACTAGGGTTGAATGGGCGTTAGAAGCCAACCTGAAGGGGGGAAGAGATACATTATTCCAATGGCTGATAGTCGATTTGAGAACTAAGAACATGAAGCAGATAGAAGACGTCATAGATGCAATACTCAAGCTCCCGAGAAACGAGGAAATGGCTAAACACTTCAGCTAAAAAATCACTTTGAAAGCAAGCTTAGGGAGAAGTTGAAACGCGTAGAAGACCTGCTTACGGAAATGGAGTGTAGCTACCTGTAATCTTCTCCTTCCAATGAAAGTCTTCAATTTGAGCGTTTAGACATTTCCATACTCAATATTCAACCTGGCAAGTCAACATGAAAATATATATACCTTCATAGGAAATAAATCATCGAGTGAATATGGGGAAAGAAGTAGTAGAGAAGATCGACCAGTCCTTATGGATTGCTGTAGCGTTATTCTCAGCGTTTATAGGCTTTATAAGTGTTGTATGGATTGCTCTTCTTCCAACAACTGGTGCTTTATGGCACTTCTACAACCTTGGCATCGTACTATGTCCATCACAAATTACATCGGCCCCCTTCATCTTAATACTGATCTACATAGTCCTTCTTAAATTCAAAGGGTTAGGCAAGTTTTTAGATGTCAGGAAGCTAACGCTTCTATTTACGGCAGCGTTGGTTGTATCGTTTTTCACGGATTATGCTGCCATACTTGAATGGTATGGAGGGGTATGGGCTCATAGGTGGTTTTCACCAGCGGTTTCAGGAGAGCTTATACCTGTGATTATGTCTCCTCCGGAGAATATAGCTAGACAGCTTCTAACGGGAGGTGTTCCCATACCCTGGGCTGAATGGATAACGCCCCTCTTCTGGTGGTGGATTCTAATGGTCTCCTACGGGTTGCTCATGACCAGTATAGCTGCTGTAATGCGTAGAGGCTGGATAGATATTGAGAAGGTGCCGTTTCCTCAAGCCTCTGCAGCCTATATGATAGCATGCATGGGGTTGAAGACTCAGCCTTCACACATTAAGATGGCCTTCTTACTAGGTATAGCCCTGGGGATTGCCTTCCAGTTCCCCATATGGGCTCAAGCTATGTTCCCCTGGTTTCCAGACATATACGGATGGCGTGTAAACACATGTGGACATGGAGGATATCAAGTTCAAGCCGGTTCACCGTTAGGAGCTTTAGTAGGGTTATCCGTCATAGCTAAGCACCCTCTAAATGTTGCTATAGCATACTTCGTACCGTTGGGTATACAGTTTAGCATCTGGTTTTGGTATGTCATATATTTGATAGCTACGCAGGTAGCGTTCTTCATGGGCTACTATACTGGACTGGATACCATAAATGGTTGTGGTCGAGGAGGCTTCTGCTCCGATATAACGCCTCAGGCTCAAGCTCCATTTAAATTCACAGCACTATCGTACGTTGGAGGGACGATAGCCCTGACCATAATATACCTTCTATTGAATGAAAGATATTTCGCAGAGACTATTAAAGCAGTCTTAAAAAGGATTCCTAAAGAGCGGATAGTAGAGATTGAGAAGGGCGAGCCGTTAAGCTATAGGACAGCATACATCCTGATAATAGCCCTCCTCCTAATTTCTATTGCCGTCTTAATGACGGCTGGTGTTTCACTTCCCGCGGCGCTATTAATGCCTTTAACAGTGTTCATAGTATGGATAGCTAACGCTAGAGTCTGGGGGATAGCAGGCTATACCATGCAATTTCTCCCTGGGAACCTCCTCTACAGGCTTCTACTCTGGCCTAGCGCACCCGAGCCCGTAACTAGTGAGTACGTGGTTACGATATCCATGGCATTTTACATGACGGATGTCCCTAAAGCCTTTGGAGGAGCAACTCTTTCATCTTTTGCAGGATACAAGATGGCTAGTCTATTCGATGTAAATAGTAGAGACGTGTTTAAAACTTTGGTTTTAGCTTTGATCGTAGGACCACTGTTTGTAATGTTGGGGTTCCTCTGGATAAATTACACCTATGGTATCAGCAGGTTAAGCTTCAATGCTGCTTTATGGAATTCTGTAGACGGCTGGACAGATCCATCGTTTTACGCTACTAAACCAGCCTCTGAGCCGTGGATCCCTTACGTAGCAGTAGGATTCATTATAACGGCACTCCTATACATTCTTCACAGTAAGTTTCTATGGTTCCCTCTAGACCCGATAGGATTCATACTGGGTACTAGCTGGACGTCTACTCTTTGGGGCATATGGTTCCCATTCCTCATAGCATGGGTATTGAAATCCCTAACGTTGAAGATAGGCGGTAGCAGAGCCTATGAAGAATATGGTACACCTCTAATGACAGGCTTCATAGCAGGCTATATGATCGCAGTATTAGTTGGAGGGTTTGCAGGAATCGTAAGATTCTTCATCCCATACTAGGCTTATATCAACCCTCCTATTTTTCCATTCGATCTCTTGAGGGGAAGGGGGTCTAAACATCCATACAAGTCCCCCTGAAGCCGCTCAAGACAATTACGCATCAGAAAGAGAGGACTTCAACGGATCTTCCTCAGCCTGGGATATGCATGAGACTCCTAAAGGATTTGAAGTTAAGCGCTCCCTCCACCTGACAGCCTCTTCGGAAACGGCTGAATAGGGCTCTAAAGCTGATAGAGATGGGCTTTGACTACGCGACATTCAATGGAATGATGGTGTTCAGAAGAGGTGGTAAAACTATCCGGTGAAGAATGGTACTATCTAAGCATGTATTCTTCGTACTGTTTAACGTATTCTACTGATCTCTTGACGTCTGAGAACAGTTTTCTAACGACTTCTATATCGTCCTTAGTTACTGTGTTTCTCTTCTCGGATTTTGCCTTCTCAGCTGCTGGAGATAGAAGTTGAACGGCATACCTCAGCGATGTTTCAACACCGATCTTAGTTAAATGGTTTAAAGCATCATCCATGATGTTTACATCTTCTTCTCTAGCTCTAATCTTGAGAATCTCCATTATTTCCTCTTCTGTGTAAAGCCTCGTATTTATGATGAGTAGTCTATCTAAGAGGTCTAAAGGCATACCGTGGGGAGCCTGCAGGTCAGTCCCTCTAACGGTGGTAATGCCTCTATTCGTAGCAAATATGACTATTGGTGCAAGCTCGGATTCTAAAACTGTACTTAGAAAGCTGAAGGCTTCTATATCAAGCATTGACACGTCATCTAGGAAGAAGACGCCGGGTATTATCTCAGCAGTACCATCTTCAACTCTCTGTTTAACGTATTCATCAACCCTCCTCCGGATTTCAGGATCTATCTCCCTAACCTCGCCTCCGCCGAACAGTAGTGAGAAGAACCCTCCCCTAGATTGACTCTGTATCTGGTCTAAATCGTGAAGTGTTACGACGTAGATGAACTCTTTCTCCTTCTCAACTGGACCTGAGGGTCTGGGCACGGGCTTCTCGTCGTAACCAGCAATCTCATACTTCTCAGCTACTTCTTCGCTTCTACCAGCTCGTATGACTTTACCGGTTTCGGCGTCTATCTGCACAACGTCGCCAATCCTTATACCCTGATTAAGCATAGCAGCCACTATGGAACTGCCGACGTTGAAGCTTCTACTCTCACTCTTAGTCGTTAAAGTTATCCTAGCAGACTCCGGGACTTGCTGGTATGGATTGTAAGCATGCTTAGCAGTTCTAACCTCGAACTGGGTAAGCTCGCCCTCATACACCTTTCTAGTCTCGTGAAGCCTAACACCTATAGCCTTCCTGACAGCCTGCATTAAAACTTCAGTCTTCTTAAGTTCACTGGAGTAGATCTCAGAACCAGTTAAAGTTATGAAGGGTACATCTCTACCTAGCTCTCTGGCAATGGCAATAGCGATGGCAGTTTTACCAGTCCCAGGGGGACCAGCTAACAATACAGCTCTACCAGCCATCTTACCAGCTTTAATCATATTCACTATTATGCCAGCAGCTTCCCTTGCCTCAGTCTGACCAACCATACCGTCAGCTGCAAGTTTAGCTTTTAAATCCTCATCAAGACCTAAACCTTTGATATGACTGTGAGCACCTACTCTTGCAAACCCTCTAGGAGAGATGGGGGTTATAGAAGACATGGTCAAGAAAAATACCCATACAACACAAAGATATAATTTTTACTGTAGAACGTCAAGCCGAAATCCATTAAAATAAAAGCGGAGAAAAAGCCGGGGCCTCAAACATATAGCCCCAGTCTATTACGTGCTTCCAATACGAACCCGGCAACTTCGCATACAGGTGCAACCCATATTTTATCTTCATTATCCTTTAGAAACTTTAAGAAGCCGGTTAAATCGTAATCTGAAACCGGTAGATGCCCCTCATTAACACCGTGAAACGTGTATATAGCCCATCCGCCTTCAAAAGAAGCTCTAACGGTTAACCCTATCATCTCCTCGAAACTCATTCTATGAGTAGGCCAAGACCAAAGCTCATGTAAATCGCATGTTAGTGGGGAATTGGAGTAGCCGAGTTCACCCCACCCCCTGGCGGCTAGGAAAATTTCAGCAACTATGGGTACGTAGCTTCTCTTGGAAACTCCTCTGCCGATAGCTGTCTCGTAACATGGGTATGCAAACGTCCTACTGCTATTAGGTATGATTTCTCTAATTCTCCTGTGTGCCTCCATTATATCTGCTCTTATGTCTTCAAGAGACATATTTTCCAAGCATTTACCGGTAGTTCTTGCAAACTGAAAATTGCAAGAGCATGGATGTGTAAGAGTATGATTGCCTATCTCATGACCTTGGTCGGCAACATCTCTCCAAGGCTTAAGACGGCTTCTATGATCTCCTGCGGGGGTTATGTAAAACGTGGCTTTAAAACCGAACTTGTCAAGAAGCGGTACAGCTAGATTTAACTGAGAATGTAAGCCGTCGTCAAACGTAAGTGAAACAGCCGCCTTCCTACCGTCAGGCCAATTGAAAAGTTCAGTCATACGATTCAACCTCCAATTCTACAGTGATCTATGAAAACCTTGTTTAAAGTATTTGAATCAACCACGCCTAAATGCGCCAATACTCTATACTTAAACCTTAAACAGCCACCCTTTCCAATTATTAGAGAACCATTTAAAGATTTATCACCTTCAAAATAGGAGATGCCGAATGGATTTGCCGCAAATAATCCGTAAGCTCTAACATGCCAGTATGTCGGATACCTCAAATTACTAGGATGATCGAAAATCGCTATACCCACAGTCTTACCGTTTACAGAACCCGTGTAATCGCACCATTCAGCTCTCTTACCCCAGCATTCCCCTTCACCAACGTCTCCTCTAGAGTTTCTTATAATTCCTCCAGTAACCTCCCTCATAGAGGGAGTAACTCTTAGAGAGATTATCCCACCCTCTTTCGTATCTCCAAACTTGATATCGCTGTAACTTGCCGTAAAGTCGACTTCCACATCTATGATTCTCAAACCATTCAAAGTTTTTCTGAAGATAAACCTTCTAAAGACATCTATAACTGGGCTTCCAGTTTTAGTGATCCAAACTTCATTAGATTCGACGATTCCAAAATCTTCCATGTCTTTAATTGAAACAATCTTAACGATCTGCTTACCACTTTCAGAGGTTTCGGTCCAAAAGTCTATACCGTTGACATCTCCATGTGCCGTCCACATAGACCTATGATGTACGTGGTCTTCAGGGCTATCCTCGGTTATGCATAAACCGCTAGGCGCATTCAACGGGTAGAAGTACGGTTTAAACTGTGTACGGCTATTGAAAAGATACCTAGACACAAGCTCGTTGTCTTCACGCACTTCAACAACATCACCAATCCTCTTCAACTCGAACGTCATATCAACCCCATCAACTAAACTTTGAAAATCCTCTTAAGAATTTCTAAACTTTAAAGGGTTGCCTAGAAATCTATCGTAGATGTTTAACACCTATAGAATACTCAGACGTTGAAAATTCAACTTTAAACATTAAACTTATACTTCACTCAACTATCTTTCAATACTTCTGAAGGATATGTTTGAACTAACTGTTGTTAACGTTTACATCGTAAAGCTCGAAAAGAAGTTTAGCGCAAGACTCATAATGTTTTCTAGCTTTTTCATAGGCTATCGGTGCGTAGTCTTTAAAGTACTCCGCATCCAATCCTTTCTCATACCCATACCCAGCTAATCCCCTTAACTCTGCAAGTTCGGAGATGTTGGTAGTAAGCTCGTCGAGTATTGAGAGGAACCATGTTGGAACACCCTCTATTTTAGAAATCCGCCTAAAAATTGCACTCACATCATGCTCCCTTGGGTATTCTATTCCTAGAGCGATTAAGACAGCTTTAGATACTTGTTCAACAGCCATTTGAGAAGAGTAAACTGCATCATCCCATCTTTCATCTTCTAAGGCTTTAAACGCACCTCTCAACCACCTTTTACTTCTTTTTAAAGCAGACGTGGCAAGATCAATATTCGTAAGTTTATTCAAGCGTTATCACTTCTCCAGCTTTTAAATCTTTTAAAATCCAGTAAAATTTACGGTTTGGTAGTGTAACCCTCATCGAGCCCATTTCTTCCAATTTCTCCCTCAGAGATTGAAGTAGCTTAGTTAAAAAGCTACCTTTATCGTAAAGGATTATTCCATCGATCACTGCGTCTAAATATATCCTGTTAAACCTCTTAGCCTCTTCCACGCTTAATGGATAGTTTTGAATTATTGGCCAATAACCCGCTCTTAATGCTTCTTGATACTCCAAACTTTCTTCCAGTTTTTCTTTTGCCTTCCTAAGTTCTCTAATTCTATTCCAAACGGGCTCATCGTTCCAGTCGTTAGCTATCACGAGTACATCTATATCGCTGTTCTTATTCCAATCCCCCCTAGCTATAGAACCAAAAAGCATGATGCTTACTAGTCTATCCTTTAGGAGATCGTTTAATATTTTACAATACCTTCTAATCAAAGGAGCGAAGTACATATGAGGAATTTTCTCCACGTTCTCAACTTTAAATTCCGATGAGTATAGAGTTCTATTCAATTCCTCTAGAATTCCACACGTTTCAAAGCCTTTTTGAGTCAACCTATACCCTACATTACTATTTTCCACCAATCCAAGACGTTCAAGTTTTCTCAACTTGAGTGAAAGGGTTCTAGGGTTTCTAATAACAGACTTTAAATCCTTGAATCTAGTCGTCCCCTCCACCTTTAGTAAAAGTAAGAGTCTGAAAGAAGATTCATCAAACATTCTAAACCTTAAATATAATTAATTATATTTAAGGTTTACTTTTTTATACTGCAAGTATAGACCGAAGATTCTTTGAAATCTAAAAATCTCAAGCGATTTCCATTTTTCAATCCCTCCCTCAGATTCTAAACGCATATCTGTTGATATATATTCCGCTTTAAGGTTTTTCCAATAGGGGACTGCTATAGTTTTTATTTTTAAGCACTTATTATAAATTCTCTAATAGAAATGAGTAGAGCAGTATTAATGGGTATATTATTGGAGATGGGGATTTTGCTCAGCG
>JAGTQM010000042.1 GCA_018396755.1 Candidatus Bathyarchaeota archaeon
TTAGAAACGATGTAACCACCGTTAATAGTCCTACGAGCAGGTTTATGGCGATTGCAGCCACGACTGGGAGTTTAAGAATATAGAGTAATACTGGAATTCTAAACTCTCCTCCACCTACACCTATCAATCCGGCAGCGGATCCTAGTAAAAATCCTAAGCAGAATATGGTTAACATCTTACTGATCGACGGATAGATTTCCCATAGCGTTTGACTTCTCTCCAACGTTAACGTCTACTATCTACATCAAGTATGCTTATAAGAATAGCGTAGGTCATCTTCCAATTCAGATACTTTGCTTGACCAACCTAAAGGTCATCTGCATAATTGTGACGACATAGTTTGGTAAAGTAAAATGTGAGAGGAAGTTACCTTACCTCAATTGGAGATTCCTTTTCGACCTTCGCTTCATTAAACACACCGTTAGAATAGTAGAGGAGAGTGCCTGAAGTGGCGGCTTTAACAAAAATTCTCCCGTCTACTGCCTCCAAGACTTTTATGAGGGCTGATGGCAGAATGTATTCTTTCAACCCTACTACCGCTCTACCGTTTTTAACCGGAGCCAACGTAATGACTTCGACTTCGAGCTCCCCAAGTGATATGTTCAGCTTTTCACCAGTCTTCAATAGACCGTACTCGTTTCCAAACACTTTATAGTAAACGTACTCTCCACGTTCAACAGTAAGCGGCAATGCATCAAGCGTCAGAGAATCTTCTACTTGCTCTCCAATTCTATTCACATTAAATGCCGCAACTACTATGCTTCTCCCAGCTTTTGAAGCAATTTTCAATAGTATAGGCTCATTATACGGATCCCTAAACAGTATATCTCTCGTAGGTAGAGCAGGCTCATCCACTTTAACCAGCCTTCCATCAGGCAATATGAAGCGTTTAAGCAGGTCTAAGTCTGTCTTAGCTGGTTCCCTATCCGTTATATAGATAGGCCCGCTGCTGAATAATCTAGCTACGGCGTGCACTTTCGCATATGGGTCGTATGACATGAACATATCATAGTCTGGATACGTTATATGACTGAAGAGTAAAGCATTATACACGCTGAAAATCGTGTGGAGTTTAGCGTCAGCCTTCCAGAACGGTATATAGTCCATAGAAATTCTCATAGCGTTGCTGAATAGGAAATGGCTGTAGTTTTCAGGAGCCATACACATACAGTTTAATATATCTAAGCCTTTAGCATAGGCTGCTGATTGTAAAGCCAGCTCCACGTTTTTAGAGGATCTACCCACAGAGTAATCACCGTCATACAGCACGTGAATAACCCATTGATTGTCCACCTTAACGAAGTCTAATCCATTAATTTTCACCCAAGAAAAGAACTTTTCATAAAATTCAAACGCTTCATTTAATGTAGATGGTGGGACATAACTCTCATTAAACATAGAGAAGTAGCTTTTAACATTCAGTTCTTCGGCTAGGGTGCGGTCAAACCCGCTCCAATGAATATTTATCGTATGCCACAATCCCACTAAATCTACGCCAAGCTTCTTCAGACCTTCAACAACACCCTTCAAACCTTCAGGAAATCTTTCATTTGCAGATAATCTTCTTAAGATTCTACGAGGCCAATCTTCTTTTCTAACTTCATCCTGCCACCCATCATCTATCACAACCCAACCTAAACGTAATCCCCTATCCAGCAATCCTTTAACTATTCCGATAACGTTATAATGGGATAAATCCTCTGTTAATAGAGCATTCCATGAACACCAGCCGATTCTATCTATGAATATGGGTTGCTTCTTCAACCTTCGGAGCTTAAACATGACGTACGACGAGGCATATTTAATACAGGTTTTTACGGCATTGTACGGGTCGCAATCGATACTAATTGACGCCATCCAATTTAATTCGACATTTTTCATAGTTTCACCTAAAAAAGCTCTAAGCTTTAATCCGGGTTCAATGTATGTTGTAGTATGACCATTTGTAAGCGTAAGCAACGCTAAGTATTCGCTACCATAATTAGCCAGTAGGAAAATGCTATAGTACGGTATTTGATCGAAATCTTCAGATAGCATTGGATATGACCAGCATGGATAGCCACGGGTATACTCCTCATGTTCAATGTAGCTTAACTTAGGGGGATATTCAGGATCATCGGGGGGTTTAGAACCTCTTGGCTCCTTACCTATAGCAATCTGATTGTAGTATCCAAAGGCATTTGAATAACATTTAGCAGCGTCCTTATGGGTTGTTAATACTAAAGCTTTACGTGACCTACTGGATGCAAGTTCAATCTCCAATGGTCTTTCAGAGTCAAGATTTTTTAGAGAAGCCGCTGAGAAGCCGAGGATGCATGATTTACCGTCAGATGATACGTATATGTCTATTATCGCATCTCTACACTTGTACCTATGGACTTCATATATATCCTCTTTACGTAAACCTTCATATTCACAGAGAGAACTCGATTTATCGGCAAATGCAACTGTAACAGATGCTATGCTCAACTTTACATTCCCCACATTTAAGATCGGCTTACTCAAATCTTAACACACTTAAAGATTAGAGTGCTGAGAAGATAAAGGTATTTCTTCCAGCTTTCTTTAGAATCCGTATCTATCAACATCTTCCAACGAGACATTAAGCCTTAATTTCTAAAGTAGATCCTGTTTAAAATGTGTAGAGTCCTAGATGGATAGTTAACTCTAACGAGGAGTTTTCCAAGTTATTAGACTAATGATAGGAGGGGGAACCGCAACATTCTCCCTCTACTAGTTAACGCGGATCATATAGCAAAATGCTTTTCTAGAGCAGAGTGTTAAATTCAACTATTGCAGTGACAATCCTTGATAAAAGTTGGAATAATAGGTTTCGACACCTCACATGCTGTGGAATTTACCAAGCGTATGAACCATGTAGATATATCTGAAGAACATTGGGTTTATGGTGCAAAGGTTATTATGGGCTATCCCGGTAGACCTTCAAGTTTTGCTGGTAATAATGTAATCACACAACGAATACAACTTCTTAAAGAGTTTGGGGTTGAAATCGTTGATTCAGCCGAAGAAATGATCGGCAAGGTTAATGCAGTAATGCTGGAGCAACAGGAGGGTGGTCTACACCTTGAGATTGCCAAGCCTTTCATAGAAAAGGGAATACATCCGGAAGAAACAATTGAAATAATTGCCTTTCTAGAGGCTTCATTGAAATCTGCCATAGAAAGCTCAAAAGAGATATACTTAAGTGAATTAATCGACTCCGTATGAGTTTAACGGCGGTAAAATCCCATATATTATCATAAGCATAGAGTTTAAACGAACAACTACGATTTCAACAGGGAATACCATACAGCAATCTTCAAAGAAATGAAGCTTCATTTCTTTAGCAGAAAAATCAGCAAATCATTGCTAGAAACCCAAAGAGATAATGATATATGGGGTTATGTTTTGTCTCTATACTTTTAAAAAACATAAACTTCACGAGATTAAAACTTTATTTCATGTCTACTTCAGATTGGAAGGCTGTTGGAGTATCGGTAAGGGAATACGAATACCAAGTTTTAATGGAACCGCTTAGAGGAAGGTTTTCAAAACCTCCAACAATTGGTCAAGGCGTTAATTGAGGGGTATGTTTTTACTAGTAAACCAGATGAATTTACTAGTAAGATTAAAAAAGAAGGAGAGGTCTTTTTAAGAAATGGAGGGTTTACGGTAAAGAAACCATTAAGCCGGGGTTGCGGAGCTAGGACAAACGCGCAGGCCTTGAGAGCCTGTGGGCCCTCCGGGCCCTCGTGGGTTCAAATCCCACCCCCGGCGCCATAATGGAAGATTCCCATTCTTTTTCGTTTTTAAGCGAGTGGTTAACTTCATTCCCGATGATTTGCTCTATGAACTCTTTCAGATTCTCTGTAATCGTGTTACTGTCCAATCGCCATTATCTAGAGCTATTCCTAACTTTTAAGAGTCTAGAATCGACGGTTTTTATTTAACTTTAAGTGTTTCCTCTAGGATTTTAACGATTTTATTGCAGAATTTCTCATATTCTTCTGTTTGAAATACGTCTTCCGTCGTTATTTTTTCGGCTATTTCTTCGACTTTCTCCTCCCCGAGAATATTCTTAGCAGCTTCTATATTACAGTGGTTTAGGAGAATTTGAACACCTTTCTCTTCGAAAACTTTAACGAAGACATCTGCTATCATCTTTTGAAGCTTCATTTCTTTTGAAGAACCCTCAAATATAGCACCTATAGCTATATCTGTTACAAGCGACCCGAATACGTAAGACGGTATTTGATCCATCATCTGTTGAATACCCTTTGCATCTATACGGTTAGATTTTATAAGCTTCCTAAGTTCATTCTTCACTTCTTCAAAATCCTTATCGTAGTTTATGATCTCACTTACTGTTTTCCTCATGGCATTTAGGAAGACTTTCTCGAACGTTGAAGCACTCATAGCCCTCTAGATGGGAGAACTTCAATTGAAAATATAAATCTTCCCGTAGTTATGCGGTTTTCCCACGATAAATACTTTTTCACAGTTTTACGCTCTACCAGTAAACGGTATCAGTTTTCCTACCTTCTAAGACGGCTTCCGTCTCATCTGGTTCAAGTGTTTTTCTAATACCTGTTTTAAAATGCCAGTCGAAAGCAGCCCATCGAACTAGTTTGACATATTTATCTTTAAGATGCTCGGGAAGCACTTCATTTGGAGTCCTCTTAGAAAACCCTATGAGCCTAACGGTGAAAATACATTTCTCCCACTCTACACCATCTTCATCGAATTTCTTCTCACCTGTACGCTCAATCGATTCAACTATCCCCTGAAGCTTCCTAACTTTAGAACAAGAGCACATGCCTACAGTTCACCACCAGTTTGATTTATAGATATTTCCTACAGCAACTTAAATATATTAATTTAACTTTATTTTCACTCCATGAGATGGATGGATGATGTTTAAGTTTGAGAAAGAAGTAGATGATCTTCGAAATAAGCGGCGTTTAAAATCTTCAAGCGAAAGCCTTCCAATTCCTCCTATATAAAAGATTAGACTATTTCAACTATATCGCATTTAAGTTGATGGTTTCACTGGCTTTGGAAAGCTTTACGATTGCGGCTTCTCCTCTTTAAGAAGGGAGAGCTTATTAGGCATGAAGCTTATTACACCCTTCTTAGAAAGAACGTCTAGATATTTTGCAAGAGATATTTCAGCTTCTCGTCTATGTAGCTTATAGTTTTCAACAAGAGCGTCGACTATTTCTTTAAACGTATGTTCTCCATCGCATAGGGTCCAAACATAGGAGCCTATTTTATCGAGTATTATCTTTTTCTCTCTTTCAGACTTATCCCTACGCGCCATTAAACCCCTCTTCTTAATAGACACTATTAAAGCCACTTCACCGCTCTTATATCTCCTCCAAGTTATAGCGGGGTTTCGTATAGGTGCCAAGTTTAATACAACGTCTTTATCTATGTTTGGTACTTCTTCAGGCTTTTTCCTACCTAAAATCTTGGAGAAGACACCTGGAAGCTTCAAAGGAAGAGACCTCTACATAGTTTATGGGCATAAAGTAGATAATAAAGTTTCCAGTCGCCTTCTAAACTTATCCGACTCTGGAGTTCTTCTAACAGCTATTGTGACGGCGTATATCTTATTGGCTTTCTTGCAGAGCCATATTCTCGTCCTTACGGAAAATTCTTTAGACGTTATAAGACCGATTTTGTATGAAGAGCTTATTACAAGCCCACTGTGAAACTCGTCTTGGAAACTTCTAGAAGACTTAAACTTAGATATTTTAAGCCTCGTTCTAACGTTAGGTAAATGCTCGTTCTCCAATACGTTCATAAGATCGCCTTCGTACTTCTCTTCAAGAAGAACGTCGGCGACACTTATCCTATTTATGAATATGTATGAATCTTTAGATTCAAAAGCAAGTGTAATATTTCCTAGTTTATAGCTTCTACTGATGAGTTTAAAACCCTTAGGAAGTTTTAAATTGAAGTCTAAAACCGTCCAACTATAAACATCACTTTTAACGTGACATTTAAAAGATTTTAATACATATAGAATCGTTTTCTTAAAACTCCAGTATTCATCACGTTTAAATAACAATTGAACACGATAAAATTTTAAATTCTCATCGCAATACCAGAAAACGACATACCCTTCAAATTCATCTATCCTCCAATGAAGATATTTAGCCATATGCTTTGCGATTCTTGCAGAACCCCCCTTACCTATGAATTTAATATCCTTACTCTTCTTCCGCAATTCCTTTTTGATGCTTTCAGAAATTTCATCAAGAGATTTAATTTTATCTTTCTTATAAGGCTCCCATGAAATCTCCAACCTCGGCGCTTTAGGGTCGTCTATTCGAACATATCCCTTATCATAGCCTCCTCTATCTATGCTTATATCCCAGTTGTCGGGTATTGCTACTTCAAAACCCCACCAGCCGAACATTTTAAAACTCATAATTAACGTTTAATTTAAAAGGAGCTTGAAAAAATTAAACTTTAGGTGTAACCTTTGACTCAAAAACCTAAGAAGCGGAAAGAGGTTGAAGCAGTTGACGTTCTAGACCACAGACACTGCGAAATCTGTGGGAGAGTCGTCCCACCCAATGAAAAATACTGTTCTCCTAAATGTGAAGAGAAAGCCGTTAAAGAGAGGAAATCCATGGAGAGGTTTAGGAAAATATGGATAGCAATACTCGTAGCTTTCACCATATTCATGATCGTACAAATCCTGCTTCGACTACCTGGATAGCAACCCGCTGAAAACCATTGAACAATCCCCTTTTTCCCTTCAATAGAATAGAGGAGGCTTAAAGCAAATGGTGAAAAATTACACGGTATTAAACTAGAGGGAGTTTAAATGTCTGCAGTTGATGGAAAGAAAACAGAGAAGAAGCTTTCAGACATTATTAGAATCCCGTGGGTTAAAGGACCCGCCGCCTTAGGGTTAGTAGCAGCAATTGTTGGTCTAACTACTATTTTAATGTTGAAAACCCTAGATTTTAGCGTAGAGCAACTTCTACCAGATGTGAAAGCCTTCTTTGATAACTATGGTATTGTAGGTGTTTTCATTGCAACTATACTTGCAGGCACTGTAATACCTCTTGGAAGCCCAGCTCTAGTAATAGTAGCAGCTTCTTTCGGTCTCCCTCCGATAGCGTTGATAATTGTTGCAACAACCGGATTTACAATAGGTATGACAATCAATTACGGCTTGGCTTACAGACTGGGAAGATCATACGTTGTGAAGAAGCTTGGCGAGAATAAACTTGAAGACATTTCAAATCTATGGGGAAAATGGGGGTGGATTATCTACATAATCTTCGGAACCATTCCGGTTCTGCCTGTAGAATTACTATCCCTCTTCTGTGGACTTTTGAAAACGCGTTTCGATATTTTCCTAGTTTTAACCTTTATATCAAGATTCATCCTTTTCACTGTTTTAGTCTATTTCGGAGAGCATATAGGCGTATGGCTTGGGATAACGTGAAAACCTTTAGACCGCTATTAGACATGCGATTAAGAAGACTTAAAGTTTAAATATGTTCGTTTTATCATTCATTTCCGTAGTGTTTTTTAAAGAGAATTGTATAAATATGTGAGAATCCTACTGTTACTTGGGGTGTTTTAAATGCGTAAGAAGATTTCTTGGATTTTCATAGCTCTAGTCTTAGCGATAGGATTATGGTACTATGTATTTGGAGGTGCAGAAACTCTTGAAGCCTTAACGCGCGGCTATGTCACGAAGTTCATCTATATACTTATTTTATCAGCTGGACTCACCATTGCCTATATCGTAATTTCACTAATAGTTAAATCAGCCATGCTTAAGGCTGGAGCGAAAGAAGGTGAAGTTGTTATGATTAACGGGGTTATAAAAGCAGCTCTTATACTAATTGGAGTTATCGCTATCATAAGTTATTGGTTCTCACTTGGAGCACTTGGAACACTATTTGCAGCTTTCGGGGGAATGTTCCTCGGATGGTCTTTACAGGGTCCTGTTAGTGGGTTAGCCGGCTGGCTACTTATATCGATTATCCGTCCTTTCAGTGTCGGCGATCGAGTCCAACTCCCCTCTTATGGCTTAGTAGGCGACGTCATAGCGGTTTCACCACTCTATACCGTGCTTAACCAGGTTGGCGGAAGTGTTGGAAGTGAAGAGCCGGCGAATAGAACCATACTTATACCCAATGCTTTACTCTTCAGTACACTGATCATCAATTATACGCCTAAGGAACAGGAGGAATTGATTAAACTCTTCCGTAAAAGGTTTGAAAAGAGTGATGAGAAAGCGGAACCAGCATACATACTTGATGAATTTGTCTTAAGGATCACTTTTGACTCGGATTGGAATGAAGCTGAAAGAATACTTCTTGATGCAGCTAAAGAGGTAACAGCAGACATTATAAAGGCAACTGGGCAGGAGCCTTACATCCGCGCCGATGTGTCAGATTGGTATGGTGTATTCATGAGGCTGAGGTTTATGACTATTGCCACAGAAAGACCAAGAATAATGTATGAGCTGACTAAGAAGATAATTAAAGCTGTGCAGGAAAGCGATAAAGTCGACATAGCCATACCATACGTCTACTCGCTGAAGAAGCCCTTCCCAATAGCTGGAGGAAAAAAAAGCACCTCGAAACATCATGGAGACGTGATGCTCAATGAGGATGCTGAAACTTATAGGATGAATTACAAGGATTCGGTGGAAGCCCCCTCTACGAAAACTACATAGTGCCTGGAGTCGGAGGATTCATAGGAGGAGTAGCATTAGCCAGCATGATCGGGATAATAACGGGGATTGCGAGGTTTTACATACCATTCTAAACATCCTAGTTTTTATTTATATTAAAGGGTCTATAGTGCATATGGGAGGTGCCCAATATTTCGGTGGTCATGGACGTCTATCCTACGCCTCAAACTCATTCAGTCCATAAAAGAGTATATTTGTACTTTAGTTTAACGCCGGGAGTGGGATTTGAACCCACGAGGGCCCGGAGGGCCCACAGGCTCTCCAGGCCTGCGCCTTAGTCCGCTCGGCCATCCCGGCTTTAAGGGAGTCTAGATTAAAAACATAGTGTGGGGTT
>JAGTQM010000016.1 GCA_018396755.1 Candidatus Bathyarchaeota archaeon
GGTGAATTATCCACCTCCAGAGTAGAAGCAGATAGAGTTGAGTTCAAATCCGGGGTTTTCCGTGGACGTACGACCGGTGCACCAATATGTATGACTGTGAGGAATTTAGACGTAGATTCAACCGCCTATGAAGAGTTTAGATTTAAACCTAGACCCGGTCACGCTGATTATCCGGCGTATATCAGATACGGCGGATTCAACGACTATAGAGGTGGGGGATTATTCTCAGGACGTATGACTGTAGCATATGTCATGGCTGGAGCTGTAGCTAAAAAACTACTTTCAAAAATAGGTGTTGAAGTATACGCACACACAGTCCAAATAGGCTGTGTTAAACTTAAGAGAGAAGTAAACTTGGAAGAGCTTAAAACTAAGGTCTATAATAGCCGGGTCAGATGCGTAGATCAAAAGCTGTCTGAGGAAATGGAACGTGTTATACTGGAGGCCGCGGCTAAATCCGATAGCGTTGGAGGCGTTGTTGAAGGCTTAGCGTTTAATGTTCCAGCTGGTTTAGGAGATCCATTATTTGGAAGCATCGATGGAGATATTGCCCGTTTACTGTTCAATATTCCTGCAGTTAAAGCTGTGGAATTTGGAGCTGGTGTTAAAGCGGCATCTATGATGGGTTCTGAGTTTAACGACCAGTATGTTTATAGGAATGGTAGAGTAGAGACTCTGACCAATAATTCAGGCGGTGTTTTAGGAGGTTTATCTAACGGTATGCCTATAGTGGTTAGAGTATCCTTTAAACCAACCCCCTCAGTAGCCATGAGACAGAAGACGATAGATCTGCTTAAAAAAGAGAATACCTTCATAGAGATTAAAGGTAGATACGACCCTTGCGTAGTTCCACGGGCGGTACCGGTTGTTGAAGCTTGTTTAGCACTCGTAATAGCAGACCACTGTTTAACACTAGGATCTATACCAAAAGTTTTTGAGAATGCTCAAGAACAGAACGTATGAATCACTTTTAAAGGTGGAGATTTTATTGGAAATAGAAGAATTGAGAAAACGCATAGATCAAGTGGATTCAGAATTACTTAAGCTCCTCAAAGAGAGGTCTAAATTGGCAAGTAAGATTCTAGAAGCTAAGAAGAAACTAGGTTTACCGTTTAAAGACGTTAAGCGCGAGATGGAAATACTTGAAAGCATAAGAACCAAAGCTATAGGCCTCGCTTTAGATCCAACGCTTACAGAGGAGATTTTCAAAAGAATAATCGGTCTATCCACATCATCCCAACGTGACATTAGCCTAGCCTATTTGGGACCTAAAGGCTCATTTACAGAAATGGCTGCTAGAAAGTTTCTAAACGAAGCTAGTATACAGTATGTAGCTAAGCCGACTATACGTGAAGTCTTCAGAAGCGTTGAAGCTGGTGACGTAGACATGGGAGTGGTACCTGTTGAAAATTCTATCGAAGGATCTGTAAATGCTACACTAGACCTCCTTTTAGATACACCCTTAAAAATATACGGTGAAGTAGAACTTAGAATAGATCATTGTTTACTAGCGGGGTCGGGGTCTACGGTAGAAGATATAAGAGTTGTCTTCTCACATCCCCAAGCTATAGCTCAATGTAGAGCCTTTCTTGAAACGGTAATTCCCCAAGCTGAAATAGTGGAAGTAAATAGTACTTCTAAGGCTGCTGAAATCGTGAGAAACTTGCGTGGAGCCGCTGCTATAGCGTCAGAGTATACCGCCTCCATATATGGCTTAGAGGTTTTAGCTAGATCCATACAAGACTACCATAACAATTACACGAGGTTTCTCGTTTTAAGTTTAAAGGAGCATCAACCTACTGGTTTTGATAAGACATCACTCATATTTTCAGTTCCTAATAAACCCGGTGCTCTCTATAAGGCATTAGAGCCATTTGCCTCAAAAAACGTAAATCTTAGTAAGATAGAGTCTAGGCCAACTAGAGGTAAACCTTGGGACTACGTATTCTACATGGATATGGAGGGTCATAGATTCAACAGCAATGTGAGCGAAGCCATAGATGAACTTGAAGCTAGGGCCAGTTTTCTGAAGGTTTTAGGAAGCTACCCAATGGCTAGGAGGAGATCTGAAAGTGCTTAGAAGATTCCTAGAAGAAGTTGATACGGTTTATGTAGAAGATGAAGTGGATCCAGACTACGGTTTTACAGAATACCTTAAGAAGACCGATTCCCCTGTAGTATTCCGAAAAGTGAAAGGGTATCCAAATTTAAATGCTGTGGGAAACCTTTGTGGCTCTAGAAGGATTGTATCTAAAGCCTTAAAAGTGCCATATGAGAGTATTCAGGAAGCTTGGGCTGATGCTCTAGAAAATCCTAAACCCTACGAATATGTGGACTCTGCTGAATTCACGGAAAATATTTACGAGAAACCCGACATTGTAAAATATCTACCATTTCCAATATTCTACCGAGGCCTTAGAAGACGTTATGCAACTGGAACAATAGTGTTAGCCAGAGATCCGGAAACTGGTAGAATGAATGCATCATTCCATAGGCTTATGCTACTTGAAAAAAATAGGTTGGCCATAAGAATAGTTCCAAGAGACCTTTACAGGTTTTACATCCTCAACCGTGAATCTAATAGGGATACAAAAGTCGCCGTAGTATCAGGTGTTCACCCAACTATATGCATGGCTGCTGCCACTTCATACCCCGACCTAAACGAGTTGCAAATTGCGAGGGTCTTCCATGAATTTAAATGTGTAAACGTAGATGGGCTTGATGTACCAGCTGAAGCGGAAATTGTCATGGTGGGTAGAATTCTTAAAGATGAGGAAGCTGACGAAGGACCGTTTGTAGACCTCACTGAGACCATTGATGCTGTTAGAAGACAGCCGATCTTAGAGGTTGAAAAGCTCTATATGAGAAATAAGCCAATCTGGCACTTGATCTTACCCGGAGGTTTAGAGCATAAACATTTAATGGGTGTTCCGCAGGAGGCTAGAATGCTTAAGATAATCAGAAACACCGTGCCTACAGTTAAAAGAGTATATCTCACGGTTGGCGGTTGTTGCTGGCTTCACGCGGTTGTCGCAATTAGGAAGATGCATGAGGGTGATGGTAAAAATGCTGGTTTAGCCGCTTTAGCAGCCCATCCAAGCCTGAAAATGGCGGTGGTTGTAGACGACGATATAGACGTTGAAAATCCCAACGATGTTGAATGGGCTTTAGCGACAAGATTACAACCCGATAAAGGTGTTGTGGTAATTTCAGGCGTTAGAGGTTCAAGTCTAGATCCATCGCAGGGGAAGACAGGTTTAACATCTAAATGGATTATAGATGCAACTATCCCACTGGAAGCTGGTGTAAACTCTTTCAGGAGGATCATCTAGACCTTGTATTTGACGAACGAGGAAGAACGTATTCTTAAGGGAGAGGAGGGCTATGCTAAGCAGAAGGCTATGGAAATCGTCACGGCATTAGGCGACATATACGGTGCTGACAGGCTCATACCAATATCTTCAGCTCAAATCGCAGGTGTAAGCTATACGTCTCTAGGAGATGAAGGCATAGAGTGGCTTGAATCTCTACGGGATTGCCATGTAGCTGTACCAGCTACGCTGAATCCAGCTAGTATAGACCTTGAGAATTGGCGAGACATGGGTGTATCCTCCGAATACGCTTGTAAACAGCTTAGAATAATAAACGCATATAGGCAATTGGGGGTTAAACCCATATGTTCTTGTACCCCATATCTTGTAGGTGTAATCCCTAGGTTTGGTGAACATATAGTTTGGTCTGAATCTTCAGCGGTATGCTATGCGAACTCGGTTTTAGGTGCTAGAACAAATCGAGAAGGCGGTCCTTCAGCGTTAGCCTCAGCCATAGTGGGTAAAACACCTAACTATGGATACCATCTGGATGAGAATCGTAAAGCTACAGTACTGATCAACGTAAACGTTAAACTTGAAACGTTAAGCGACTATAGCACTTTAGGTTATTTGGTGGGTGAGACTATAGGCTCAGGTGTCCCATATTTTCGAGGTTTAAAGCCTCTTCGTAGTGAAGAGCTTAAAGCCTTAGGGGCTGGTTTAGGGACAACAGGCAGCATTGCCCTATATCATGCTGAAGAGGTTACACCTGAATACGCGAAGGTATTAACTGGTCAAGTTGAAAGATTGAACTTCACAGATAGAGACCTTAGAGAGGTTTGCGATGAGCATTTTAAACCAGTAAATGGTTCTGTAGAGCTGGTGGCTATAGGCTGCCCACACATGTCTCTAGTAGAGCTTGAAGAAGCGGCTAAAGTTCTCAAAAATAGACGTGTAAGGAAAGATCGTAAACTCTGGCTCTTCACGTCTATAGCCGTAAAAAGATTGGCTGAAAGATGCAATCTACTTGATATTATAAGAAGAGCTGGTGGAGAAGTTTACACGGACTGCTGTATGGCTTTAGCCCCACTTAAAAGCCTAGGCGTTAAAAACATCGCTGTAGATAGTGCTAAAGCCGCCTTTTATACACGTCTCTTAACGCGTGTAGACGTATTCTTTGGGAACCTTAAAAACTGTATAGACTCCATTACAGAGGTTTGATGAAAATGATTATAAGATGTAGGAGTATATCTAAAGGGTATGGGGAAGGCTACGCTCTAGTATCTCCCAAACCTATCAGCTTCTTCGGTCAAATCGATAGAACTACCGGGGTTGTATGCGATGAAAACCACCCACTTTATGGGGAGTCTATAGCCGGCAGAGTCTTAGTCTTCCAAAGCGGTAGAGGCTCAACAGTAGGCTCATACGTTATCTACGGTTTAGCTAAGAGGGGGAAGGCTCCATCGGCTATGATATGTATGGAAGCTGAACCGATAGTTGCTGTTGGGGCTATAATCTCGAGAATACCTATGGTCGATAGACCTGAAAAAAATGTGTTTAAAAACGGGGTTTTTGTAAGAGTTTACGCTGATAGAGGCTTTGTAGAGGTTTTAGATTAACCTTTTCACGCTTTTCTCGAGACTATGTGAAATATTTAAAATAGACTCTGTTAATCCTCTACCGTCCAAACCGTAAAATGCTATATTCAACCCTTCAGATACTATCAACCCTTCCAGTAGTTCCATGAAAATCCCCATACCCACAGCTCTAACATTGGTTTCTGCGATTCGGCGTGAGGTAAACTCTACTCCACAGGATGGGCTTCCTTCAATACCTATAATAGCTAATACCTCTATTTTAGGTTCTGTTGAAAGCTCTTTAAATGCCTTCAAATCTCGAAGAACGTTCTCCGCTAAAGTCCTACAGTGCTCTATAAATCCGGGTAGCAGTTCATAGTCATCACGGGTCATAGGTCTCCTAGGATTTCCCAGTAAGCCAAACTCTGGACATGGAAGTTGATATAAACCAACCCCCATCAATTTAAGTCTTTCAAGAAAATCTGATACGAAGCCTTCAGTCCAAGCACCTGAATCACCTTCCCAAAACCATCGAGTTGCTTGATTAAGTATGCAGTGGGCTACAGCTACTACGTAGTTTGAATTGGTGTATTTGCTCAAACATCTAGTTTGAAATGCCCCTCCTTGTTTAATCGTACGCCCACACCCTACTTTCTATAATCAGCTGACTCTCAAATTAAGCATATGCTATAATCAAACGTAGACTAGGCTTCACCTAGGGTCATTCTCTAACCGTTTCGTACAGTCTATTCATAGTTTTCAACGCTGTTTCAACCATTATGTCGCCGGCTTCAGGTGTTAAAATATTTGGGCCTATCGTAGTTTCATAGCTTCCTGAAGACGTTAAATCACCTTCCTCTCTAAACGCTTTAACCGTTGGAACATACCCTATGTAGTCATTGGCAAGCTCGCATATGAACGTGTATTTGAAAGGCGACTCCTTCTTTATCTTCAAACCGTGTTCTACGAATATTTCACCTGGAAGCCCAACTAGAGCTACTAAATCGCCTACGCCTAGTACTTGAACCCATGTTTTAACGTACTTTGGAGCATTTAGAAACGTATCCAACTTAGGGTGGAAGAAGTACTTTAAAGCGTAGTGCCGCATATTAACGGCTTTAACTTCTCCTCTTGCAAGTTTCGATGCGAACTTCAACTCCTCCTCTGTGGGGAACCTCCTTGGGATTACAACCTCCTCCATGGATGCCGTCAGTTTAAACCGGTTTTTAAAATGCATCTGATTCCAAGCCCATATTGTTTTCCCAGCTAGAAGACACGCTACGCGTTCAGCGTGTCCGAAGAGCCTATTCACATCTCTATGAGGCTTCATAGCGTCGAACATTATAACATCTCCACATGCGCCATTAGTCAGCATCGCTACAAACTCTTCACCCCTAATACACTGTATGATGTTTGAAAATACGCCGAAGTAGTCTGCTGAAATCGTATACATGTCCTCCCTCTTCTCAGTAGGACTTAAACCAGCATAATGCATAGCGTAATTCGCCATTAAGCCTATAGTATCACCGTTCAGTTTTCTAACACATAGAACGTTGATCTCAGGGTCGATTGGACCGGCTGGTTTAACAATATTGGGGTTTAAAACGCCCGGGTTTGTCCACACAGTTCCATCTTTCATGTAGAAACGCCTATTCCCCAAAGGTTTAGCCTCCTCCTCCCTTTCAACGCCTAATTCAGCGTCTGTAAGCCTGTTTACCGCCAGCTGCACGGCATCTACGATTCTACGTGTTAAAAACCCTCCATAATCCATGTCTTCTACATCAGGACCAGTATGAGTATGCGTACAGCAGATTAAAACGTTTGAAGGCGCTATCCCAGTACGCTCGTAAATCATATGTTTCGCCTTATCCAAATACCTACGTTCAATACCGATCAAATCGCAGACGACAACAGCCAGCCTAGTCTCACAATCGTCTAGAACAAGAGCCTTTGCAAAGAGGGGGTCATGAATATCCCTCGCAACCCTCTCCTCAAAGTAGCCGGAAATCCTAATACCCAGAGGAGGGGTAACATCTACAATAGCAGCTCCAGCCTTTAAACAACCCACAGCAAACACCTTAAAATTCTTTTAATATCTCTTCCTTAAAAATCCATAGCTGTCTCAATTGTAATGAAGTTTCCATTTTGGAGCAGTCGGGGTAAAATACGAAAAATATTTACGTGTATTTCGAGTTTCCATATCATTAAATGGGTATTTTCAGTCCGTCTGGGCCACGCTTATAGATGCCAAGTTCAGACATTTTAGTCAGTTGATTGTTCGAGAAAACAGGCCCATCGCTACAAACTCTATAGGGACCTAGACAGCAACTCCCACATATTCCTATTCCACACCTCATGTATGCTTCTAGACTTGCTTGAACTTTATAATTCATTTTCTTGCAATCTTGGAAGACTTGACGTATCATAGCTGGTGGGCCACACGTGTAAATCATGTCATACCGAGGTTTAAAATTCTTAACATACCCTCTGAAAACCTCACTGATTAAACCTTTAACACCCAAACTTCCATCGTCTGTTGAAATTGTAAGCTTGCCGTTGATGAACCCCGTCAATTTATCAACCCAGAAAGCATCAGATTTACTTCTGAAGCCTATGAAAACGTCGATTTTACAATTGGAAGCGTTAAGTCTTTCAACCAGAGGAAGTAAGGCGGCTAGTCCAATTCCACCAGCTACGATGGCTACATAGCCTCCCCCCTCTCTAAATCCATTACCATAGGGTCCCCGTATGTAGAATCTATCTCCAACCTTCAATCTATGCATAGCTTCTGTAGCTTCACCAACTTTGGCAACCGTTACGCTGCATAAATCTCCTATTCTTGAAATGCTCAGCGGAATTTCATCTACGCCAACTATCCAAACCATTAGAAACTGGCCTGGTCTAGCCTTAAAGCAGAGCTTATCCTTGAATAGGAAGGTTTTAATCTTGAAATTTTCCTCCACAACAGCTTCGACTTCAACAGGTCTTCTAACGTTTTTCATTTAGACTCACCTCCTATGGGCTAGCCCCCTGACCTCCTCTAAGGATTTAAAGCCCTTAAGCTCCAAAAACCTCTTCAACTCTATCGATATTTCTCTAAAAACTCTTAAGCCCCGTCTGGCTATGGCTGAGCCTATTTGAACGGCTACAGCTCCGGCCATGATAAACTCAATAACATCTCGTGCCGTTTCTACGCCGCCGCATCCGAATACTGGGACATCTAACGTTTCGGTTATCTCATAAACGCATCTTAAAGCTATAGGTTTAATGGCTGGTCCCGATAGCCCTCCAAATACTCCAGCTAATAATGGTTTACCAGTTTCTATATCTATGACCATAGATTTTACCGTGTTTATTGCAGTTAATGCGTCAGCTCCTCCGTTAACCGCCGCCATGGCTATCGACGTTATATCTGAAACATTTGGCGTAAGCTTCACTATGATTGGTTTATTGCTCAGATTATCTTTAAGCGTTTTAACGTAAGACTTTACAAGTTCAGGGCTCTTACCTATTTCCGATATCCCTCCTACGTGTGGGCATGAAACGTTAAGCTCTACTGCTGAAACGGCTTTAAGTTTAGAAATGATTTTTCCCATTGTCATCAGTTCTTCTTCAGAGAAAGCGTAGATGCTTAGTATGAGAGGCACTTTTAGCCCTTTAAGTTCCTCCAATTCCTCTATGAACATCTTTAACCCTGGGTTTGGTAAACCCATAGAGTTTACAAGTCCATATCCCAAGTCGACGATTGTAGGATTCGGGTATCCTTCTCTTGACTTAAGGCCTATAGATTTTGTGACAACACCACCTGCACCTGAGTATACAACCCTCTTAAGTAATGGCGCTGTCAAACCGAGTATTCCAGCCGCTAGGATAAGTGGATTTGGAAATTTCAAATTTAAGATTTCAACGTCTAAGAACCCATTGTACTTTCGATTAATCATCAGTCTTAAAGAGTAATTTTTCAACATATAAATGCATATTTACAAGGTTGATACCCACTTAAATCTTCAATGTTTACGTATTGTACCTTCCTCGAACTACCATCGTGTATATCCCCTATTTTTCCAAGTAGGGTGGGCTTACATGGTTTAGTTTTTACGAATAGAAGCACATGCAGTCCAGGTTTTGGGAAATAAAAGGGTTTAAAAAATTATAGAGTATTTAACACGTTATTTACGAATGTTGACCTTATTTCGTCACTTTCTCCAATACCCCCTTTTCATGTTTGGTACGTATCCGGCGTCCTCTATCACCGAGGCTCCCAAGATCATCTTTTCTGAGAGACTCATCAGCTTTAGCCTTTCCCTAACCTTTTCTGGAAACATGCATACAAACAGTCTTCTGAGACTTATTTCGGTGTCTTCAACGAAGACGTTACTAACGTCGGCAAAACTTCACTTAACAACCATGCCTAGGGTGACAATTTCATCTTACCAAAGCCCTTCAATGGCTGACTCATCGATGATAATGCCCGTGCTCTTACGTATATCCTCGATCTTCTGCTAAACCGTTCACTGGGACGTTTTAAAGCCCCCCTCAAAGTCCTTGCTGTAAGGCTTCTTTCTTTCAATTCCTTCAATGCTTTTTCGAAGAAGTCTAATGCGTCCATCCGTTGGGTTTGGCCCATTTTGCTAACTCAGCAAATCCATCTTTCAAGGCTTGTTATCGTTTAAGTGTTTATTTATAGCCATCATAGGGATCATCGCATGGTTTGCTCTTCAGTTTCAAGTAATGATGATATATCTGTTTCCTTGATGACCCGACATACTTTCTTGGCGCACTCCAGGCGCATCTATACACGGATGTGTTTGCGTACGTTTAGGTGACATTATAGTTTTAACTCTAGAGGGGCTTATAGCCATATGTAAGGCGAGGGCAACAGTTCTCGTCGATGTCGGATGCATGTTTATCGGAACTAATTGCAAGAATGCTAGGAAGGTTTATCAGAGTCGTTTATACATATCAAATTGCACGTTTGATTGATTTCGGTGGGGGGTGGCTATTGCCTTCAGATTATTGGAAACGTGAGGCGTTAAGGTGGCTAGAAGACGCGTTTGAGGATTTAAGTGTTGCAGAGGACCTGTTAAGAGGTGGTCATCACTCTGCCTCTTGCTTCCACTCTCAACAAGCTGCTGAAAAGGCCGTTAAGGCAGCCCTATATTCAAATCGGGTCGAGGCAAAAGGCCATTCTATACTTGAGCTCCTTGAGAGCCTAGGGAGGGTGACTGGTTTAAGGCTTGAGGAGCTTTATGAGGACGCCCGCCTCTTGGATAGGCATTATGCTCCCACAAGATACCCTAACCTGCATCCGAGCATTTCTTTACCTAGCCACAAATTGTATTCAAGGGAGGATGCAGAAAGATGTATAGGTTCAGCAAGGAAGATCGTAAACTGTATGAAGAGATTGTTGGAAGACTAAAAGACTTCATATTGAAAAAAGCGGATAAACTCAAACCAAAACTGGTTATTTTATACGGCAGTTTCGCGAGAGGGGATTGGCATAGAGGTAGTGACCTTGACTTGCTCGTCGTTTCCGATGATGTGCCCTTAGACTACAGAGACCGGTGGGACATACTATACACAGTAATAATGGGCTTCCCAGTCGAACCCCATGTATACACGACCCAAGAATTTGAGGAAATGCTCGTACACGGAAGGATGACGGTATTAGATGCGTTAACGGAGGGAGTCGTGGTATACGCAGACGAAAAATTCATGGAAAAAGTGGATAAAATGCTAAAAGAAACCATGGAAAAACTTCAACCCAGAAAAATAAGTGTAGGCTGGGAGCTCAGAAAACTTTAAGCCAATTTCTTCACAGCAAACAACCTAATAGAGGGAAAGCTGATACGATCATAATACCTAGTTTAAGAATACCGTGGCCGGCTTTTTGAATGGCTGTTTCAGAACTGATGCAGCTTATTAGGATGGTTAGTAAAGCCATGAAATATATGGTTGGAGTTACTACAAAATTCTTATTAAGAGCGTTTTGATTTGCCTTCTACTTCTTTAACAAACTCAGATATTTTACTAACAGCTAGTTCAAATATTTTCTCTCCGAGCTCTTTAGAAGATAGGGTTGGGTCTCCGGAAATGCCATCTTCCTCCCCCTTTACTGCCGGTGGATAGTATCCATCAATTATAAATTGTCTGCGCCAGTTGACCAAATCCGAGGGTGCATATTTAGTGGATATATAGCAGAATCCGTAAACCTGTGCGTCTACTGGTATACTCCAATCTGGCCAGACCAATGATTTCTTAGTCCAGTTTATTCTATCAATCACTTGAGGGATCCAGCGCTCAGTCCCACCACCATGACCATTGATCACTATGATCCTCTTGAAACCACTTCTAAGGTACGTTTCTAAAATATCGTTTAACGCAACACGGATACGTTTCCACGTCGAAAGGCGATGGGGAAAACCATATGGGTGGGGCTACGAGTACGCGGGGCTCCGGATTAAGCCTCCCAGCCACTCCTAGGCATATATGGAATACGTTATATGTCTGAACTAATGCATCGCTTAGAACGTGGAAAGTCTGTTTGAGATTACAGCCACCTAGGATTAAGACCATGTATAGGACACGGATGTCATCTGGTAGGCTGCACTAGGTCGGTGTGCCTCCAGACGCAGAAAGGTGTTTAAAGGCTAAACAGTCCCTACACTTAGGTTTACGGACTACCGGAACTTTCTCGTTTTCTTCTAAGCCGCAGATCCGATAGCTTATACTATGCAAGTTGTTTTGCTCAGAAGTAAGCTTAGACTCTAGATTCCTAGCACTTAAAATGAATTCCCTTCTTCACGAGCACAAGTTTCAAGGAAATTTGATAAGTAAAAGCATCGCAGTCATATACGAGAGGTTTGAAAGTTGAACACATATCGTGGCGTTATTATCGGTTGTGGTCCTCGTGCTCATGATCATGCTGTCGCATATCGCAATTGTAAACAAGCTGAATTCGTCACTGTTGCCGACATAGATGAAGGGCGGGCAAGGAACTTCTCAGAAAAATATGGCGTCCGTTACTATCTGAATGCCGAGGAAATGGTGGAACAGGAGAAGCCCGATATCGTAACGATAGCGACGAAAGAGGAGCCACGCTGCCAGTTGACAATTATGGCTGCACGATATGGAGTGATGGCTATTGTTGCTGAGAAGCCAATGGCCTCGAACATTTCAGAAGCTCGCCGTATGGTCAAAGTCTGAGATGTGAGCCCTTATGCCGACTGGTTTGACTGGGATCTTCTGCTCAATTATAGAATGAATGCATGGTCTCTACCATGGAGCTATCGCATTGAAAAAGACAGCGGAGACGAGGTTATGGTCCATTTATGGAGGACAACGGTTATAGCACCTCTAAGAATCGATAAGTGGATCACACTAAGGAAGGGCGAAAGCATTGTCTATGTGAGTCACAAGATAACAAACGTAGGCTACGAGTACTTCGACTTCATCTGGGGCATTCACCCAGGGTTTAGAGTAGAACCAGGCTATAGAATAGACCTTCCAGCTGAAGACGTACTAATTGAAGAATCCCTTCCAGACGAAAGACTTGGAGCCAAGGGGACAATGTATAAGTGGCCTTATGCTAAAGACAAATCTGGGTCTTCAGTGGACATGAGGATTGTGCCTCCACCAACCGTTCGAACATGCGACTTTCATTATGTGATTAAGTTGAATGGCTCAGTTGACATCATGCTCAATTATTTTTAAACCTAGAGGAAACGTAGAAGGCAAATTTAATAGGTTAAAATCACTGCTCGTAAAGGTTAAGTTTTTAAACCTCTAGAACAGTTTCTAACTGGGTGTAAAAAATGCCAACTCACGGGAGTCTTACAAAAGCTGGTAAAGTTAGAAGTCAAACCCCCAAAATACCTGCTAAACCTAAAAGTTCCCCACCGCCTAGAATTAGAAATAAAAGCAACTATATTAAACGTTTAACTCTAAATAGAAAGCCAGGCCAAAACTGGGTAGTGAGTACTAGTCCCACATCAACTCCCTAAGGCTGGTAACGTTTATTTAACCCTCTTTCTCCTCAGGTATAGCTGGTGGAGGAGCTTTAGTAGTTGCCATAGCCCATCCAATCCATATTAAAATAGCCCAGAAGACTAAAACAATAATGTATACTGGTATTGCTAAAGCCCACCAGCTGAGTTGCTTATCCATGATTTCCCAGTTGGTCGGCGATAAAAATAGCATCCACGTGTACACTACTATAATTATTATGCTTAACAGGCACAGTAGGAAACCCATACCTCTCTCGCTCATATTAAACCCCTTCAGCTACACAGTACAGTTTTTTGAATTTAACATTAATTCTAAGCTTCTATAAATAGTTAAGTGGTTCTTTCAAAGTTTTAGTCCAACCAAACATGGTATTCAATTGCTTCATTATGCTTTAAAATTCAACTAAGACTTGGCGGCCCTCAATCCCCTTGGGGTGGAAACTCTAACCGCTATAACCCTCACCTGATCCACAGTATTTTCACACCAATCTGCAACGTTTTCGAGAGCATCTAGAAACTGGGCGACCATTATAGTCTCACCTAACGTAGCATCTCTACAAGAACCCATTTTTACAAAGACTTTGCGGCATTCCTCGTAAATATCATCCACCTCTTCCTCTAATCTCTCAACTCTATCAGCACTCTCAAGAGATTTCTCAACATCGGAAAGTAATAGTGAAATAGTGCTCTTCACATTATGTGTGCTTTCATTAACTCTCTCAGCCATTCTGAGAATTACACTTTTCAATTCCTCACTAAGCCCCCCTACGCGGATAATAGACATCAACCTACCTGCCTCCCTAGCCCAATCTGCTATCCAATCTATCCTCCTAACGAGATCCATTAAAGCCGCCTTATCATCCGGCGTTAGCTCACTAGCAGATAGTTCGTTTAAAATAACTCTCCTTATGTAATCCGCCTCCATTTCCTTATGGGATAATTCTTTAAGCTTTTTTGTAGGATCTTCTAAACCACTTATAGAGGTCTTTATAGCGTTATATAGCGACTCTACGCAATCCACGGTTAACTCAAGATGGACTTCCATACGCTCTATAGCTGAAACTTTCCGTCTCCTACGAAGCCACTCTAACAGTTCCCCACTCAACGGGCATCACAACTATAGTTGATTTAAGCTTCTAAAAAAGGTTATTAATAATGTGGTGGATTGCGATTTAGAAATACCGTTTATAGATTAGATAGAAAAGCTAAAGTTATTTAAACACATCCTATATCCCTAAAGTGGAACAATGTCTAGAAGAAGTCGAAGAGTAATTCCATCAGAGGGATACCTCCTACTCCTAGTGGGTATCCTAATAGGTTTTCTACTTTTCACGTTAATAGCCGCCGTTTTCTCCATTAGGGCTTTAAAAAATCTAATCCCAACTGAAAAAACGTTTACTCTTAGAGTGTTATATACGAGTGAGAAGCAAAGTTGGATGGAGGAGATAGCGCCTTTATTCGAAGAGTATTTCAAAAACAATTATGGATATACCGTTAGGATGGAGTTTACAATCGCAGGCTCACATGAAACTGTAAACCTAATACTACATGGTTCATCGAAGCCAGCGATTTGGAGTCCAGCATCAAATATATGGATACCTTACTTGAATTATAAGTGGAGGAAAATCGGATACGACTACGATATCGTAGAAGAATGGCATCCAGTATTGGTAACACCAACTGTCATAATTACGTGGGAGTCTCTTCTCAAAAAATACAATATAACTGGTTTTCTAAGCCTTTATAGGCTGATTAAGGATGGGGTTGATTTTACATATGGGCATCCAGATCCAATGCTAAGCAATGGAGGTGTTACAACAGTCCTACTTGAGATTGCTGAAGCCGCGGGTAAACCCATTGAAGAGTTGACGTTAAGCGACTTAATCAATGAAACCGTTCAAGAAATTGTTCGCACAATAGAATCTAGAGTTATCTACTATGGTAAAAGCACCGGTTTCTTTGGAAAATGGGCTGTTGAAAACGGTCCATCGGCTTTAACGGTCTTCTCAGCTTACGAGAATATTGTGATCGATAATTCTATTGAGGCCTTAAAGAGATGGGGTAATCGGCTTATGGCAGTATACCCAATCTACGGCACGATTCTCAACGACCACCCGTTCGCAATATTGAATGCACCATGGGTTGGTGAAGAAGAGAAACTAGTAGCTGAGAAGTTCATCGAGTTCCTACTTAGTAAGGATTCTCAGGAAAGAGCTGTTAAACACGGCTTCAGACCGGTTAGAGGAGACATCATACTCAGTCGTGAGCTTTTCAGTCCTGAGAATGGTGTAAGCTACGAATTGAATGTAACGGTTCATAAGCCTCCGAGTGGGGAAATATTGGAAGGTCTCTTCACAATTTGGGTTAAAATCAGAAGTAGGGGCTAGATATCATGCAGAATATTTGGAAAATTCTAAGGATTACTATATTGGCTTCAACGTTTTTAACGTTCACGATTCTAGTTCTATTTCCAACAATTTTCCTAGCATCTTTCCCATTAATTTACATAGACGATATTAGGTATGAAGTTTTCGAAAACCCGCTTATAGGGAGCGAAAACCTAAGATTGATCATAGAAGTTTTAACATTCTCCTTTAAACTTTCAGCGTCAACGGTTCTCGTTGACATCTTACTGGGCATCCCCCTAGCCTTCATATTGGCTAGGGGTAATTTCCCAGGTAAACTACTTCTCGAAACGTTAGTCACCTTACCTTTAGTCATGCCGACATCCGGTTTCGGCTTCGCATCCCTATTGACTTGGACAACGGTGTCGGGGGTAGGCAAGTGGTTTGGTCTAAGTAGAGGGATTTTAAGCATTACGTCAAACCTACCGTTCATAGATGTGCCCATTATAATATTCATAGTTCATGTGAGTCTAACTCTACCGTATATTGTTAGGACTGTACAGGCGAAGCTTGTAGAAGTCGACATAGTCTATGAAGATGCGTCTAGAACACTTGGAGCTACGTCTCTAACGACATTTAGGAAAATTCTAATGCCTGAATTGCTTCCGGCAATTTTCTCAGGATCGGTGCTTGCATTCGCCAGGTCTCTTGGTGAAACTGGTGCAACAATAATCGTAGCTGGTGTTAGGCTTACAGCAGCCGTAGCTGTTGTAAAGTGGGAGTTTGAGTTTAAGCTTGGAGCTGCTGCATTTCTAGGTTTAATACTGGTGCTCATAACTTGGTTGATAATACTTCCTGCTGAACTGTTTTTAACAAGTGCCAAGGGGGGTATTGTTAAACCTCCATCTTTAATCTCTGGGACTATCGTTGAAAGAGCTCTTATAAAGCTTGAGGCTAAATTCTCCAAGAGAATTTTTAAAAATATCCTCCATGGAGTATGCGTCGCCCTACTACTCGTCTTAGTAATTGTACCTATTGTAGTGGTTGTAGAGTCTGTTTTCAGCTACATGTTTAAAGATCCGTATACTGGTAAGACTGAGGGAAGTGTAATCTACCAACTCTTTGGTCCTGCAAACTACTTGCCCATAATGCTCAGATCAACAGCTGTATCCTTCGCATCGGCGTTTACATCAACATATATCTCAGTCTTCCTTTCTATACCGCTTGTCTATATAATCGATAGGTATAGGGTTGGCAGGATTCTAAGAGCACTACTTAAAGTCCCACTTGTAATACCGTCGTCTGCTTTAGGTCTATCTGTGCTTCTTTTCTGGGGCCCTAAGTTTCTAGGGCTGTTAACCCCGAGTATTTGGCTTATAATTTTAACGCAGATAGTTTTCTCAGTACCAGTAATAGTTGAGACTACTATGGCGGTTTATGAGGGATCTAATATTAAACTTTATGAGGATGCCGCTAAAACTCTTGGAGCAAACCCATACCATGTTGTTGAGAAAATAAGCCTACCCATTCTTAAAGAAGGTATAATCACTGGAGCCATTTTGTCTTTTACACACTCCCTTGGAGAAACAGGTGCGGCTATGATAGTAATGGGGGCTGATATCCCCATATCGGTTTTAGTCGTCAACATGGTGGAATCGTTAGCCATACCTGCAGCCTTATTCACTTCAGCTTATCTGATTATTATATCCACTATCATGATAGTTGTGTTCAGAATCGTCAGTGGAAGGAGAAGAATTTAATATTTTGCTTGTATTTGTTTCTACTGTAAAATGGGGAGTTTAAGACTGTCCAATGTTTCAAAAAGATTTGGGAAGGTTGTTGCTCTTAAAAATATGAGCTTAGAAATTTCAGATGGCGAGTATGTTGTTGTACTCGGTCCAACAGGAGCTGGTAAGACAACTCTTCTAAAGATAATAGCTGGTCTTCTAAAGCAAGATACTGGCGAAATCTACATAGACGGTGTTAAAGTCGATGATTATCCACCGGAGGAGAGAAACGTTTCCCTATTCTTCCAAAATTTTGCGCTTTTCCCCCACATGACCATTTTGGAGAATGTAGCCTTCGGCTTAAAAGTTAGAGGTTATGATTCGAGAGAAGCTGAAAACAGGGCTTTAGAAGCCTTGAGGTTGATGCACTTAGACAATCGAGCATACTCATACCCTCGAGAATTAAGCGGTGGAATGCAGCAAAGAGTCGCTTTAGCTAGAACTATAATAACAGGTGCAAGCATACTGCTTTTAGATGAGCCTCTAAGTCAGCTTGACGCTAAGATAAAATCGGAGCTTCAGTATGAGCTTAGAGACTTTGTTAAAAACCTCGGTTTAACTGCTCTACATGTAACGAACGATGTCGAAGAGGCTTTAGCATTGGCAGATAGAATAGCTATTATAAATAGAGGTGAAGTTGTTCAAGTTGGAACACCGTTTGAAATGGTAGAAGAGCCTAAGGACGTTTTCGTTGCGGGATTCATGACTGATATGAACCTTATGGAGGGGATTGTTGAAGAAGTTTCCACAAATAGTGTAATTGTTGATATAGGGAATATTAAGCTAAGATCTTCTAGGAAGGGGTCGTTTAGGAGAGGAGAAATGGTTATAGTAGGGGTTAAATCAAAAGATTTCAAAGTTCAGAAGGCCGACGGAGAGCTTGTTTGTAGGATTGAAGACTCTATCTTCTCATTCAAATATAGGAAGCTTATTGTATGCTTCGACAATGGATTGAGGGTGCAAGTTAAAACAGATAAAAGTGGTCTTGAGAAAGGTGCGTATGTGTCTCTCAGAGTTGACCCAAATGACGTCTACCTTTTTCCATGTCCGAAAGGTGGTTTAAGAGCAGCTATAGCTGAAATAACAGGTGTCTCGTAATGCCTGAAGTAAAACTTGTAGATGTAACTAAGAGGTTTGGAGACGTGCATGCTCTAAGGGGAGTAAGTCTAACGGTTAAAGATGGCGAATACGTATGTATACTTGGGCCAAGTGGATGCGGTAAATCTACGCTTTTGAGGATAATAGCTGGTCTTCTACAACCGGACAGCGGAAGCATCTACATTGACGGAAGAGATGTTACATATAAGCCTCCTGAAGAGAGGCAAGTCGGTTTCGTTTTCCAAAATATAGCTTTATTCCCTCACATGGATAGTTGGAGTAATGTTACATACGGCCCAGTGGTTAAATGCATGGACAGGGATACAGCGTATAAGGCGGTTAGAGAACTTATGGTCATTCTTAACATCGCCAAATATAGCGGGCTTTACCCCTATGAGTTAAGCGGGGGAATCGCTCAAATGATTGCCATAGTGCGAGCTTTAGCTACTGGAGCTAAGCTTCTCCTTTTAGATGAACCGTTAGGAGCTTTAGACCCTAGGGTAAGAGTAAACCTCAAGTATGAGCTCAGGAGGATGGTTAAAGACTTGAATTTAACTGCAATACATGTAACACATAATCAGGAAGAAGCATTAACGGTAGCTGATAGAATAGTTGTTATGCGAAGTGGTATTGTTGAAGGCTTCGATACGCCTGAAAACCTTTACTGGCGTCCAAAAAACCTTTTCATAGCAGACTTCATAGGGAAAGTTAATATAATGAGAGGAGTGATTAGTAGAGTTATTGGAGAGAAAGTTTTAATCAGTCTTACTAATGGTCAGTTAGTTGAACTGCATGCTGAAGGTTTTTCAGAGGGAGATAGTGTCGTTTTAGCTATAAGACCTGAAAACTTTGAGTTTTCCTCAGACGATGTGATGCAAGACATTTCTTTAACTGGGGTCGTGGCAAGGGTTAGATTCATGGGTGAATACTACCGGTACGACGTAAGAACTGAGGCCGGTGAAACCATAATTGTAAACTATCCGGTAGGTGGAGATGTTAAAAAACTAGGTGAAAAAGTCAGGATCTGGTTTAACCCGGAGACTGTTCTCATTTATCCATATCCAGAAAAAGGCATTGAGAAGGAACTCATGGTTGAAATATAAACTTTTAAAGCCTTCTATCGATTACATCTTCAACATTAGGTCCCGTGCCTATCAATGCTACTGGGACTTTAAGCTTCTCTTCAATTTCTCTTATGAACTGTTTAGCTTCCAACGGTAGTTCGCCGAAAGACCTTACCCCTGCGCACTCAGGGTAAAGAACGTCTAATTTTGTTATGGCAAGTTGTGTAGGTGTATTAAGCATAACTGCTTTTGAAGCTAAGTTAAAGTTAAATGGTGCTGCTCTACGCTCTCTACCAGTTACTGTAGCCTTCTCCAGCCATCCTCTTCTTAAAGCTTCTTCACGATCAATCTCTCCTTCAAGGGGGCCTTTACCAACTCTAGTGACATAGGCTTTGAAAACAAGTAGGACGTCATCAATTTTCTTAGGTCCTATACCTGCTTCACTGCATATAGCTGAGGCTATTGTATCCCTACTTGTAACATACGGATATGTGCCATGGATGAGTGATAGAAAGGTTCCCTGAGTTCCCTCGAGAATAACCTTCCCCTTCCTATCGAGTAATTTATTTAGCTCTAAGGGAACATCTGCTAAATACTCTTTAAGTTCTTCAACATCTTCAGCAAGTTTAGCTACGCGTCTAACCCTATCCGCTATGGCTGGCCCAACGCCTTGACCCGTTGTTCCTATCCGTCCGCCTGTAGCCTGGTCAAGCTCGACATGTTTAGCCTCTATTATTGAACTATACTTATCAACCCATATTCTACCTTTAACGTTTGTTTCATCAACCTCTTTTAGGAATACGTCTACATTCACATTAGCACCTGGAGCAATATACAATCTACAGTTCTCGTAGACGAATGCCGATGGGACCATCCTTAATCCATATTTTACACCTCTCCATACCACGGTATGCCCAGCGTTAACAGAACCAGTCCTAGCACAAGCATCTACTTCATCTCTTAAAGCCAAGTAAGCTACTATCTTACCTTTTCCCTCATCTCCGAAAAAACCACCGACCACAACTATGCACGGCATAGAAAACACCATCTAGAAGAAGGGTCGTTGTCTGTATTTAAGAAGTTCTATCTATTAGATTCAATCGATGAACTATCATACTTTTTCACTGGTTATTAAGAGGCTAGACTTTACATTAGAGTGAGGAGATTTAGAGTAGCGTCTTATGGAAGATTAATTAGGTTTCTCAGAAGTATGAATAAAGTTCAAGTATTTATTGAAAACCGTTCTACTTGTTTAAACGGTTTGTTCCATAGGATAGATTATTTACTCCGACTTACCTTTTATATTAATTGGTTTTAGAATGACCAGTGGAGGATTTAAAATAACTTTTCTAATAGTAGCGATACTGATTTTTTCAGTAGCAATAGTGATATTAACAATAACCTCACCTGAAAACCTGAAGACGGCTACCGGGGTTGTAGAGGAGAATAGATCCACCTTATCCATCAGCGGTATAGGTCTTATAACCGTTAAACCGGATCAAGTCTCAGTAAGGCTTACACTAGAGACAGAGGCTAAAACAGCCTCTGAAGCCTTATCTAAAAACACAGAACTCATGAATAAGGTTATAGAAGCAGTGAAGCAACTCGGTTTAGAAGATAGAGAACTTAAGACAACAGCTCTGAGCATATATCCTCAATACTTCTATCCAAAGGATGAACCGCCTATTTTAACAGGCTATATGGCTGTGAACACGATAACAGTTACAACTAAGAAGCTTGAAATAGTAGGCCTACTGATAGATACCGCCGTAGCAAACGGCATTAATCGTATTGACGGTGTATGGTTTTCCGTTTCAAACGAGCTTATGAATAGTACTAAACTAACCCTCATATCTCTAGCAGTTGAAGATGCTAAACGTAAAGCTGAGGCGGCCCTAGAACCTCTAGACATGTCGATCACTGGTGTTAAAAGCATAGAAGTGGTAGATGTATCAGCGTATGGAACGATCCGGTACGAAGCCTCAGGTATGGTATCTCCAGCAACCCCTATACTTCCAGGTGAAACTGAGATTACAGTAACTGTCTACGTAGTATTCTACATAAGCTAACCGTCCCTCCATATTTTTTCCAACACTGGAAAATTGTAAAAAGTTAAATAATCCTTAACACCATTCATATGGTGTTTCATGGTGGTCGATGGTGAGGGGTGACCGTTTTCCAGAATAATAGTGAAGAGGTCTCCCAAGAGGTTGAACTGGAAGGCCATCTTATAGATTCTCTAATACTCCCGAAAATCTTCGATATAATAATGGACCTCGGCGGCGATTTTGAAGTGTTAGAGTTCCAAATAGGTAGACGTAAAATGGAGACTAGCTATGCGAAACTGCTGATTAAAGGTAGGAGCAGACGGCATCTTGAAGTAATTCTAAAAGAGGTTTATCGTCTCGGAGCTATTACGCCTACCCCCGAAGAAGTTCAACTTAAAGAAGTTCCGGCCGATATGGTGTTGCCTGACGGTTTCTACGTGACTACAAACCATCCAACCTACGTATACTATAGAGGCAATTGGCTTGAGGTTGAAGGCATATGTATGGATAAGGTAATATCGGTAGATCCCTCTTCAAATAGAGCATACTGTAAGTCGATAAGGGATGTTAAAGCTGGAGATTTGATAGTCGTCGGTGAAAGAGGGGTTAGAGTTAAACCTCCAGAATATCCTCGAGAAGGGTCTGGAATATTCGAGTTTATGACTAGTCGAAGCTCACCTGAGAAACCCTCAACATCCATAATCAAAGTAATAGCAGAGGATATAGTGAAAATCAAAAAGTCTGGCGGTAGAATAGTTGTAGTAGCTGGTCCAGCGGTTGTACATACAGGTGCTGATGAAGCTCTAGCTAAAATCATAAGAATGGGATTTGTAGACGCCCTTCTCTCAGGTAATGCCTTGGCTGTTCACGACATTGAATATAACTTATTCGGGACATCTTTAGGGATGTCTGTGAAAAACGGTAAAACTACTGCTGGAAGCAATAGAAATCACCTTGCCGCTATAAACGAAATTGTGAAAGCTGGGTCTATAAAAGATGCTGTCACTAAGGGCATTGTAAAATCCGGGATCTTCTATGAATGTGTCATAAACGGTATCCCATATGTGTTAGCCGGGTCCATAAGAGACGACGGTCCACTACCCGACGTTATTACGGATACTGTTGAAGCACAGAAGCTTTACAAGTTGCATCTTAAAGGTGCAAGTATGGTTCTTATGCTTGCAACTATGTTGCACTCTATAGCTGTAGGCAATATGCTACCTTCCACTGTTAAAGTTGTCTGCGTAGATATCAACCCAGCTACCTTAATTAAGCTTTTAGATAGAGGTTCAGCTCAAGCTTTAGGCGTGGTTTCAGACGTTGGAACATTCCTACCTATGCTTGCAGAAGAACTTGCAAAACTTAAAATAAGAGGATGATTTTAACTAAGCTATGGGTGGTTCTTTGAAAATAGCTCTTGCAGGTCAACTTGGAGCTGGATGTACTGAAGTAGCAGAAATCATAGCTAGAAAAGTCGGTATTAAAATATATAATAGTGAAACTTTAGTGAGGAAGTTTTTAGCAGAATCCGCTATTAAATTCGGAAATTTCGAGAGGCATGTATCCTCTGGAGAAGTACGGCTGGATCGAATTTTCGAAGGCTTAGCCTTAGACATAGTAAGCCTAGAAGATAAAGTGGTGGTTGAGGGTAGGTCCGCCTTCTTCCTATTAAAGAGGGCGGATGTTTTCAAAGTCCTGCTTGTAGCAGATGACAAATTTAGAGCATCTAGAATAGCTGAAAGAAGGAAGATACCGCTTGAGGAAGCTGAAGAGGAAATTAGACATAGTGATGAAGAAAGAGGGAATCTTGTGAAGAGATTTTACGGTTTAAACTGGTTAGATCCAAGAAACTATCACATAGTGATTAATACAAGCTTTAAGAAAATGGAAGATGCGGCTGAAACAATTCTAGCTTCTTACAAGCTTCTGTTTAAATAATCTACCTTCCAAGGTGGAACGCCTTATGTATTGCCCTCACGGCTTTTTCACAATCGTCGTCTTTAACGACGATCGATATGTTTAACTCTGATGAACCTTGAGCTATCATTCTAACGTTAACTCCTTCATCTGCTACTGCTTTAAATATTCTAGCTGCTGTTCCAGGTTTCCCCCTCATCCCGCTTCCAATAGCAGCTACAACTGCTATATCCGACTCATAGCTTATACTTCTTACCAAATCCGTACCGAGTAGTGTCGTTTCAAGGAGGGAGACGGCTTTCATAAGCGTCTTCCTTGGAACAACCATAGATATGTTACTTTCACTCACGGTCTGAGCAATCATCATTATATTTATATTTGCTTTTCCAAGGATCTGGAATATTTTAGCTGCTGTTCCAGGAGTTCCAACCATGCCAAAGCCTTGAACATTTATCAAACCCACATCTCTAGTTACAGTAACCGCTTTAACAACATCCCCTCCTTCTGTCGGCTTTGACGTGATTAAAGTACCCGGGTTATCTGGGTTAAACGTATTCCTGATTCTAACCGCTATATTATCCGCTATAGCTGGTTCTAAGGCTCTCGGATGCATCCTCTTAGCGCCTAAGATAGCCATTTCAACTGCTTCCTCAAAACTAAGCTCCTTTATAGTTCCAGCAGATGGCTCTATCTTCGGATCCGCTGTCATAAGTCCATCTACATCTGTCCAAAGCCAAACCTCATCCGCTTTTAAAGCGGCAGCGATTAGAGTAGCTGTGTAATCTGAACCTCCCCTTCCCAATGTCGTAATAGAACCATCTTGGCTTTTAGCTATGTAACCTGTAACTACTGGGATAATCCCTCTATCAATCATAGGTTGAAGTTTATTCCTCAGTTGGAGTTTACTTAGTTCTATGAATGGTTTAGCTTCTCCATAATTTGAATCCGTAACTATTCCAGCATCCCAACCTGTTAGCCATTCAGCTTTAACGCCGACACTACTTAAACAACCCCATAGTATAGGTGTGGACATAACTTCTCCGAATGATGCTACATAGTCTCTAATCCTCGGTGTAATCTCTTTGACGTAATGTATTCCATATAAGAGTTTCTCCAACTCTCTCTTAGAGGAGTTTAAAATTTCAAGTACACTGTTTAACCACCCACAATTTTCAATGGACATTTCAGCCATGTATAAGTGTTTTTCGAATAACGCGTTTACTCTATCAGCTATGAGTTTTTCATCTTTAAGAGACCATTCACACATGTTTAAAAGCTCATCTGTAACGCCTGAAGAGGCTGAGGATACGACGACCACCTGATAGCCTGTTTGAACGTATTTACGAATCAGACCTGCTACATGTTTAACGCTGGCAGCGTCTCCGAGGGAAGTCCCCCCAAATTTCATAACGACTTTAAAGGCAATCCCCCCAAGCTATCCATTAAAAATCTCTTAACGATTATTAAATCCCTTACTATCGCTACTGCCGTTTCCGCTCCTCCGGCGCCTTTACCTACAATTGTTTCAGACCCAAGCTTCTCCATGTGGAAGGTTACGGCGTTTAATGTCCCCCAGACGCATAAAGGGTCTGTTAGATCAACCTCTCTAGATTGAACGGTTAGCAAACCATGCTCTTTATCTATAGTCCCGAGGAGTTTGACCGTTTTACCGGATTTAGCAAGCTCTTTAAGTTGACCGTAAGTTACCCCTTTTATCCCTCTGATTTCAACGTCTTTAAGCGTAACTGTTAAACCCATAACGTAGTTGGCTATGATCACAAGTTTACATGCCGTGTCAAACCCCTCTACATCCATAGAAGGGTCTTTTTCAGCATATCCAGCCTTTTGAGCTTCAATTAAAGCCTCATCAAAGTCCAACCCGTCGCTATACATTCTAGTTAAAACGTAGTTTGTAGTTCCATTTAGAATCCCCTCAACTTTCACAACTTCATCTCCAGATTGACACATTCTTCCAAAATCTAGAATAGGTGTTCCTCCGCCAACCGTTCCACTGAACCTCAGAATGGCTCCATTCCTATCGGCCATCTCAGTGAGAGCGGGTAGGGCTAATGCTAAGGGTCCTTTATTCGTTGTTACGACGCTTTTCCCCATGGATAAAGCTATCTTTATATACGTCAACCCCGGCTCTCCGTCAACTATATTCGTAGGAGTTGTTTCCACTAAAACATCGTAGTCGAAGTTTTCAAGCAGCTCTTCTAGAGGGGTTTTCACAACGTTATTCGGCATGGCTCTAGCCAGATACCTGTACCTCTTCTTGGCCTCAAGCGCCCTTTCAATATCGACACCTCTTTCGTCGACTAAAGCTCCAGAACTGTCTGCAACGGCTACAATCCTAGGTTTAAGTCCGAACTTTGAAACTAGCTCTTCTCTTTCACTCACTATTTTCTCAGCTAAAGCTCTACCAACTACGCCAAACCCTACCATGAAAATCCTCATGTCAGCTCAAACCCCTGAGATAATTGAGGATGCTCCTAGAATCCGCCTCGACCTCTACGGGTTTTTCAGAGAATCTTATAGCGGTGTCTGGGTCTTTTAATCCATTGCCGGTAGCCACACATACTACAACCTCATCTCTATCGATTAAGTCGTCGTCACGATGTCTAATAAGATAGGCGATGGGTGCTGCCCCAGCCGGCTCTGTAAATATGCCCTCCGTCTTAGCCAGAGTCCTCTGAGCTTTTACAATATCTTCGTCATTTACGTCTTCAAATAGACCGTTAGATTTTCTAACAGCCTTCATGGCTTTTCTCCAATTGACGGGGTTTCCTATTCTAATGGCAGTTGCAATAGTTTCCACCTCTGTTAAAGGGGTTGGGTCTCTGTTTTCCTTGAAGGCTCTGACGAGAGGATTCGCTCCTTTAGATTGAACACCAATCATCTTAGGCTTAAGATTCGATAAACCCAGTAGTGAAAGTTCTTCAAACCCCTTCCAATAGGCTGAGATGTTGCCAGCATTGCCGACTGGGATTATCAACCAGTCTGGTGCTCTATTTCCCAGTTGCTCGTATATTTCAAATGCCGCCGTTTTCTGACCTTCAAGTCTATAGGGGTTTAATGAGTTCAAAAGATAGAACTCGGGTCTACTACTAAGCTCTACAACTAATCTAAGGGCGTCGTCGAAATTCCCCTTAACTGCTAGTACTTTAGCACCGTAGATAACTGCTTGAGCAAGTTTACCTAGTGCTATCTTACCAGATGGTATTAAAACTATGCAGTTTAACCCAGCTTTAGCAGCATAAGCCGCTAGGGAACTGCTGGTGTTTCCCGTAGAAGCACATATAAGGTTTTTAACATTGAATTCCAACGCTTTTGTAACACCAACAGTCATCCCCCTATCCTTAAATGAACCTGTTGGATTGCTCCCCTCGTCCTTAACGTACAGATTTTTAAGCTTAAGCTTCTCCCCCAATCTCCTGCAATGTACAAGCCTCGTACCCCCTTCACCTATCGATACTCTAAGTGTTCTATTTAAAATCGGTAGAAGTTCACCATATCTCCAAACGCCTAGGGGTCTACTGAACCAAGATTTTGGAACGGTTTCAGCTAGCACATCATAGTCGTACTCTACATCCAGCAGGCCACCGCACTTTGGACATGTGTAAACTTTATCCATGATTCCTACGGAGCTGTTACACTCTATACAGTATATCCTCAAATAAGCATCCCCCTCTAAAGCTTAGATATACCATTTCCAGGCTCAGTCTTATAAAGTGTATAATCTACACCTAGAGTGTTGCAGATTTTCTCAAAGGCATCGTATAGTCTATCGACTAAGTGCTTCTCAATCAACCCAATTACCGCTGGTCCAGCACCACTCGCTGCAACACCAGCTCCAATTTTAACACCCGCCTCCTTGAATAGTGTAAATCCTCTAAATATACATGCTTCAGCTCTAGCAGGCTCCACTATGCAGTCATTCATACCCATCTTTATAAGATCAACGTTTCCCGAGATCATCCCTGCAACGAATGTAGAGGCGTAGGCTATGTTCCTAACCACATGTTCAAGTGGAACATGCTTTGGAATAACCTCTCTAGCTATTCTAGTAGAGCCTTTCTCAACATGTGGTAAAGCTACGACGATACCGACTTCTGGTGGTTTAAAATTTAGAACTTTTAGAGGTTTTCGAGAAGCTATTATCGTAAATCCTCCGTAGAGTGCCGGTGCAACGTTATCTGCATGCGCAGCTCCAGCTGAAACGATTTCGCCGAGGGAAGCATACTCAACTAAAGTATCTAAACTGAGGTTTAACTGGAAAATTTCGTTAAGCGCGTATGCAGCTCCAGCAGCTGTTGCAGCTGAACTGCCAAGTCCACTACCCGGTTTTATACGTTTGATAATTCTGAGCTTCACACCGGAATCTATCGCGAAGTCTCTAATCATTCTTAAAGCAACATAGCCTCCAGTGTTTCCTTCAGGGTTTTTAGGGACATCGTAGCCTTCAACTTGTATTTCAATTCCACTACTAGATTTCTCTACTTCAATCACATCATAGGGCTCTTTCAAAGCTAAGCCAAATATGTCAAATCCCGCTCCTAAATTAGCGGTTGTAGCAGGGCATTTCAATCTTATTGAAATCACATGAATGCCTCCTTAAAGTTTAGGTAAAATTTATTTAAGGTAAGTAATTATTTTTTCCTTTCGTCTAGTTTAAGGAGGTTTTAGTATTGTACGATAAGACAGTTAATGATTTGATAGATTACGTTAAGAAACACCACGATTACAGATCTAAGTGTATAAACCTAATAGCCAGTGAAAATATTACCAGCCCACAAGTAAGACTAGTTATGGGTTCTGATCTAGGGCATAGATATGCCATAGGCTTCCTATACATGCGAATATATAGAGGATGTAAATTCATAGATTCCATAGAGGAATTAACCGGCTACCTAGCTAGAAAACTCTTCAAAGTAGAACATGTTAACTACATTCCAATAAGTGGTACAGTAGCTAATCTAGTTATGTTCAATGCGTTAACAAATCCGGGCGACTCTGTAGCGGCTTTAACAGTACTCGACGGAGGACATAGCAGTTTTAAAGAATGTAGCCGTGTGAGAGGCGTAGCTATGATTCCTCTACCATTTGACCAGAAGAATTATAACGTAGACGTTATAGAATCTGAGAAGCTCATAAGAAGAGTTAAACCTAAGATAGTTCTCCTAGGCGCATCAGATATCCTATTTCCACACCCCGTTAAAGAGCTTAAAGAAGTTGTTGATGAGCATGGAGGGATATTAGCATACGATGGTGCCCACGTTTTAGGGTTAATCGCGGGTGGGAGGTTTCAAGATCCCTTGAGGGAAGGTGCTGAGGTAGTTACGGGTAGCACGCATAAAACTCTATTCGGGCCTCAAGGCGGCATACTATTATGCCGTAGAAAATATAGCTCTGCCATAGATTTCTCAGCTTGGCAAATGGTTAATAACCATCATATACATAGAGTAGCGGGTTTAGCTATAACATTATGTGAGTTTCTAGCATTCGGTGAAAAATACGCAGATCAAGTTGTTAGAAATGCAAAGGCTTTAGCGGAGTGCCTTTACAATAAAGGGTTGAAGCCTATATGTCCCGATAGGGGATTCACAGAATCTCATCAGGTTATAGTAGACATTGGTAGTAATAGCGGGGTAGATGCTAGTTTCAAACTTGAGGAGGCAAATATAATAGCGAACCCAATGCCTTTACCTTGGGATCCGCAGGAGGATAAATGCTCTGGTATTAGACTTGGCGTTCAAGAAGTTACTAGGCTGGGCATGTGTGAACCTGAAATGGAGTTCATAGCCGATAGAATAGCGAACGTGCTACTTGACAGAGAAACGGTAGAAGAAGCACGTAGAAAAATTTCAGAGTTCATGGAAGGCTATCAGAAGATACATTACTGTTTCAACAATTGTGCTGAAGCCTATAGATACTTTTAAGACTACTCTACGCTATTGAAGAGAAACGTTTACCTGATCCTTTATCCTCAAATTTTTCTCAGAATGGGTTTAGAGAAAATGGTTGAGAAAGCTGAAAAGCTCGTAAGACAGAAGAGAGTAGTATACCTCGGAGGAGGAAGATTTAACGTTATAGGGAATCACGGGACTTACATCGTTCAGCAACTTCCAGACGGTAGATTAACGTGTACTTGTCAAGGCTTCCAGAGGAGACATGTATGCTCTCACGTGGCAGCCGTTACAATACTTCGAGAACTTAAACGTTAGATTTTAAAGGCTACTCCTCATCATGACGAGCTTCATAGGCAGATGGCTAAAGAAAAGGAAGAGTTCTGACAGGAGAATTTAATCGAAGTGTGATTCATGGGTTTTAATGGACTTTAACTTCTCCCCCCTTCTCAGCAGATTCTAAGATGGCGTCAAGGGTTTTCTGTAACAGTATTATTTCTTCAGGTTTAGTAATAGGCTCTTCGTCTTTCAATATACAATCTACTATGAAATGTCTCATCTCTACTAGGTAGGGGTCTTCTTTCTCTTCGCACTCGATTTTCCTAGTAACGATTCTTCCATTTTCTTCCGTTATTAAGTTCATAGCTGGGTAGTCTAATCCGCCAGCATCGCCTAGAAGATGAACGTAAAACTCAGCTTTAGGTGCAAAGCTAGCCCATGCAGCTTCCAAGTAGACTGTGGCTCCACTCTTCATTTTTATAAGGGTTATCCCAAGGTCTTCTACGTTAAATGGTCCTCCTGGAACTGGTTTACCCCAATCTCCAGCAGCTTTACCTCTTGGTCCGAATTTAGCGTATGTTGAAGCGTATACAGATTCAGCTTTAAAATCATTCATGATCCAAAACGTCATGTCTAATGCGTGAACACCTATGTCAAATACCGCCCCTGATCCAGCTAAAGCCTTCGTAGTGAACCAGCTTCCCATGCCTGGTATGCCGGTTCTTCTAAGATAGCCGCATTTAGCTAGGTACACTTCCCCCAATGCTCCGTCTCCGACGTACTTCTTTAAAACTCTTGTCGCATTGGAGAATCTTCTAGTCAATCCTATAACCAACTTCCTACCTGCTTTTTTAGAAGTTACAAACATTTCCTCAACTTGCTTAGCATTTAAAGCCGGAGGCTTCTCGCAGAGAACATGTTTTCCAGCCTTTAAAGCATCAATAGTTACGGGCGCATGAAGATAATTCGGTAAACTCACGACAACAGCCTCAACATCCTTCTTATCCAATAGATCATGATAGTCGACGTAAAGGTTCTCTATCTTAAACTTCTCTTTCACCTCTTTTAAAGCCTCCTTATCTATGTCGCAGACGGCTACGACTTTAGCCTCACTAAGTTTAAGGCATCTATCTATGTGGTATTTCCCTATGGAACCGCAACCTATAACCCCAACTCCTACGGTTTTCATGTAAATCATTATAAATGGTTTTAGTAGAAACATTTAAAATTTTACAGAAACCTTTAACTTTTACTCACGTCTTCTGAAGAACATCACACAGTTGAAAGTTGTCACATAATCGAATCCTGCTTCTATCAGCTTAGTCTCCTCCTCTATAGTTGGGTTTATCCCGTAGACTGCTGACAAACTTCAGAAAAACCGTGTAAACAACTACAAAAGCCTTCTTAGTCCTATTGGAAAGGGGAAGTTTCACAAAAACTCTTTAACATTCTCTGGATACTTTAAATCGCAGTTTTTCGCTAAATATCTAATTTTCTTTAAGTAGTCTTTACCTTAACAGCAGGCTTTCCGTATTCTTTGAAGCCTCCATGCTCCCGCAGGTCTCTCTTCAGCCTCAAGGGGCTTCTCCAACACTAATCCTCCGCCCGTTTCAGACTAAAGCCCGCCAAACTGGTGCCGAAGCCCACAATCAAGGTTGGATCTTGATATAGCCAAAAAAGTAGGCTTATTCCAATAAGGCTTAGTCCAACAACTCTCTAGGGGTTTGCGGTATGGTTCTTTCACACGAGTATAAAGACCTATAGATGATTCATAGGTCGATCTAAGATCATCTATTGCTTTAAACCCCCCTCCAGATGTAAGCATGGGGAGTCCACCTTTCAATCATCTCTTTAGATGCGAGGAAGTTGGGGGTCAGTTTATGAATAATGATTATGAAAAAGGGGATTTTTCAGGGGAATCTCTATCTAAACGGTTTAATAAACATATAAACATGAGATTAAACTTGAACCTTCTCAAGCTGGGATAGCGTCCGCCTACGTATATCCTCAACACCCTCACTAATCAACACTCTACCGTTATCCATGTACTTTCTAAGCATGGGTACTGTTTCTCCACCACAAAATCTACACCTAGGCTCCTCCTCCCCTATGAGTCTAACGTAGTCTACTAGGCATTTTTCACACCTCCAGACTTGTTTTCTACCGGAGAGTTTCCCCCTCTTAGCAATGGGTTTATCTTCAACGCATACTATATCCATTGCGAAGTCTATGGTAGGAGCATTACTTATAGATGTGCCGACTCCGAAACCATCTGCACCCGCCTCCACGAGACTAGGAATATTTTCATCATCAAGTCCTCCTGAAACTACGACTTTAACATGATCATATCCCCTAGTTTTAAGCTCCCACTTAACTTCTCTGACTATTGCCGCGAAATCTCCCTTCCTAGACCCAGGGGTGTCTAGCCTTACACCGTAAAGTCTATCACCCAATGCTTCAGCAGCCATAATAGCCTCTATTTTCTCATCATAAAATGTATCTACGAGGGCTATTCTAGGGGCGTCTTCTTCAATAAGCTCATCGAAGCTCTTCCAAGCCTTCACTTGATCTCCTAAGACTATTATAAGTGCGTGAGGCATGGTTCCCATAGGCCTTCTATTTATAGTTTCAGCTCCTATTATGCTTGATACTCCATCTACACCGCCTATGTAGCTTGCTCTATCTATCATCGGGGCTAGAGCGGGATGCATTCTACGTATGCCGAACCCCATTACAATTTTACCTTTAGCCACTTTTCTAATCCTCGCAGACATCGTAGCTACGCCGGAGGCTTGACATATGAGGCCGAGTAAAGGTGTCTCATATATACAGAAATCTCCATAGGGACCTTCAACCACCATGACGGGTACTCTCAAACCATTGGCATCGAATGGTTTAAAAATTGTTCCCTCTGGGAAAGAGAAGACGTTTACTGGAAGCCTCTCTAAAAGCGTTAAAGCATCCTCTAAACCGCAGAATACTGCCCAAGGCCAATCTCTCGGCAGTTTTCCAGAGGTTACCTCCATTACAACTCTTACTTTATCCATTTTAAGCGCCTCTAGAATCTTTTTCGTACGCGTGAAGTATACGTCTGTAGTAAGTCCTTTCTTAATATCCTCAGGTAGTGCTATGTGGAAAAGTCTACCATCCATTGAGGTCACTAAATTCAAGGTTACTTTCAGAACTGTGTAACCTTTAAGCTTTTCCAAAGTTTCACATGCTCATGTTCATCCATTATTCAACCATGACATTACGCATAGGCATCTCCTTTGAAACATTTATAGACTCATAGACTTTTATCGTAGTTAGATGGTTACAAACCTCCCGGATAAAGCTAAGAGCAAATGGGCTGAGGTTGTAGCTGCTAGGAATATTGAGGATAAGATCAGACTTATGAAGGAGTTTCTTTCGATCTGTCCGAAGCATAAGGGTACTGCTAAGCTCATAATCAACGTTAAAAGGAAAATTTCTTCTCTAGAAGAAGAGCTTGAAGCCAAGAAAAGGGGGAGGAAAACGGCTAAAGACCTATTTGCTGTTGAAAAAGCAGGCGACGTACAAATAGCTGTTGTCGGCTTAACTAATGTCGGTAAAAGCAGCCTCTTATCGGCTTTAACGAATGCTAAACCACTTATCAGCGATATACCTTATACGACAACTCTTCCTATTGTTGGGGCTTTCCACTATGAAGGAATAGATTTTCAACTTGTAGAACTGCCTGCTTTAATGGAGGGGGCATCTGAGGGGAAGGGTTGTGGTTTAAAGACGATGAGTATCATCAGAAACGCTGATGGTTTAATACTTATGATAGATTCTTCAAAAAATCCCATTGAGCAGTGGCAGGCTCTTACAAAAGAATTTGAAAATTCAAGAATACTTATTAAAAAACCTAAGGGGCACGTGGAGATCATACGTAAACCCGCTGGTGTTATAACTATGGGTGGCGGAGGAAAACTCATTGATTGTTCTTTTGAAGACGTTAAAGCCCTTCTAACGGATTATGGTTTCAAATCGGTCTTCGTAAAACTCATCGGAGAAGTATCGATCGATGATGTTGAGGATGCTGTTTTCGGTATGTCTACTTATAAGCCTACCATTGTACTAGCCAATAAGATGGACATCCCGAGTTCCCAAGAGAACCTTAATAGTCTCTTGCAATTGGTTGTCGGATTAAAAATAATCCCCGTTTCATGCCTCACTGGGATGGGGTTAAACAGTGTTGGAAATGCACTAGTTGAAGCGTTGGAGTTAATAAGAGTATATACCAAGCCGCCCGGAACTGTTAAACCAGACTCTAAACCTATAGTCTTAAGGAGAGGCGCCACAGTTGGTGATGTCGCTAAAAGCATCCATAAAGAGCTATTTGAAAGATTTAGATACGCCAGGATTTGGAGTGGAAGCATTAAGGGCTTAAGGGTTGGTTTAAACTACCTCGTTGAAGATGGCTGTATTGTTGAAATTCATAGTAGGTGAAATTAGATTTAAGGCTTAACTTAAAGCTAGTTCAGCACCCATACGCATAATTAGCAACTTACCATCTGTTTTCTCTTTTAAAGCTTCGTCTACTGCTTCTTGCAGATCATCAGCGTAATCGAAGCCAAGCTTGTAAGCTAAACTTCCACTTAAACCATCTGAAACTATTATGCACTTGGCTCTATCTAGAACCTCCCTAACCATGACTATGTGTGCTGCCGCTATAAGGTCATCTATAGAGCCATCTTCAACCATCTTCTTCACAACTGGTATAGGCTGATAACCGAGTTTTTCAACTTCAGGATGTTCTCTTGAAACGCCCTCGGGGCATGGTGTTAGGAAGACTATGATTCCCCCCCTCTTAACAGCTAAAGCGGCTGGAAAGAGGGCTTTAACTGCCTGCCACATATCTAAATCCGCCGGATGACTGTCTACGACAACTACGTCAGCTTTTTCTTCTAATTTAAACTTGTAAATCGAATCCACGGTTTTAACAGCTTCTCTAAAACCATTAATATGACTTCCAAATACAACGTTGACGACTTCCCTATCTCGATTCAACACGGTGTTTATAATAGCATTTAAACCGACTTTTGTAGCTATATGTTCCATTTCCCATCTTACAGGGTTTTCAACAACTCCCAACATTTCCTCTATAGGTATTAAAGCAGCCTTCCAATGGGTTTCACCAGTAATTTCAGCTCCACATACGCCTGGTTGAATGATTTTAGCACCACCTGAATATCCTGAAACTCGGTGGGGGATAACGTTGCCGATGCCTATTTTAAAGTCCGCCTCTAATACATGTTTATTGACTTTCACAGGGACTCCTGGATCCGTTAGACCTATTTCAACGAGTTCATCTTGGTTCTTCCACATATGGTTTATAACTTCATACTCCTCAACAATATCTTTCCCAAGCTTATTTTCAACTTCCTCCTTCGTCATAGGTCTATGGGTTCCAAGAGCCATTATTATCTTGATGTTTTCACGTTTAACACCTTTTTCCTTTAATTCAGCCAATACGTAGGGCAGTATCCTATCCACGGGGCATACCCTCGTATTGTCCTCTGAAATTATGGCAACAGTCATATTGGGTTTGACGCAGTCTCTAATTCTCATACAGCCTATGGGGTTTATTAGAGATTCTCTAATTATGTCATCTATAGACTTACCGGGTTTCACATGCCGCGGTTCTATTATACCTAGGATTCTACTTTCATCTACTTCAAGACTTCTACTCTCGCTACCGTAGTAGAGGTTTACAGTACATCTCCGCATTTGAACACCGTTCTACAAGAAGAACGTCAAGAGATTACTATAAGCGTTACAGTTGATCTTACACCTTCAACTCGCCTTATACGGGTGGATATTACATCTCTGAGTTCTTCTAGATCATCCGCCTCTACCTTTACTATTATATCGTAGACACCGTATACGATAAATGCCTCTTTAACATTTTTTATACTCTTCAATTTTTCAAGAACTTTTTCTTCAACTCCAGTCTCAGTATTAATAAGCACTAGAGCTATACTCATAGAGCTCGAATACTTTTATCGTTAAAAGAAGTTTATGAATTTTATTCCTCCATTTCTATGGTTTTTCAACAAATTATGCATGTAAAGGCTCCTTAGGAATGTCTAATTAAAAAACTTAATAGTATGTTGTAGGAAAAATGGATTATATGTGTGCTAAAAGAGTATCTATAGTAGACAGTGAACGTTGCGTAGGTTGCCAGCTTTGTATGTTTGCATGCACCAGAAGACTTGGATATGGCGGCTTAGGTCTTTCAGCTATACTCGTCAAATCAACGGGTGGAATTGAAAGGGGTCTCACCGTTATAGTATGTAGAGCCTGTCCATCTCCCCCATGTCAGAAAGTCTGCCCTACTGGGGCTTTAACGGCTAGAGAGGGAGGCGGAGTTAGACTAAACCCAGATAAGTGCATTGGATGCGGTCACTGTAGAGATGCCTGTCCTTTTGGAGCAATATTCTGGAATTATGAACTTAACAAGCCCATAGTATGTTTATACTGCGGCTATTGTGTAAACTATTGTCCTTATAAAATTCTGGCTTTTGAAGAGGTGGGGAAGTAATGTATGGAAAAGTCCTTCATATAGACTTATCTAGAAAACGAAGTTGGGTTGATGATGAATCTGAGCTTTTCATTAATAGAATTGGAGGGGTCGGTGTTGGCATAAAACTCTTAGAAGAAGAACTACCTAAAGGTGTAGATCCCCTTGATCCTGAAAACGTCATAGTTTTCACAGTTGGCCCACTTACAGGACTATACCCTATGGCTTCGAAAACAATTGCGCTGTTTAAATCCCCTTTAACTGGTAATCTTGGTGAAAGTCATGCTGGTGGTAGGAGTGCCATAGCGATAAAGTCAGCAGGATATGAAGCTATAGTTGTTAAAGGTGCTAGTGAAACCCCGATATACGTAGCAGTTCACGGTGAGAAAGTCTTCTTTAGAGATGCTTCAGGTCTATGGGGTGTTGGAAGCAGTTTAACCGTTGGAAGGGTAATACGGGAAAGAGAGCCTGGTGCTGGTATTAGATCTATAATGCGCATAGGTGTCGCTGGTGAAAAATTGGTTAGATACGCATGTGTGACAACAGAGACCTATAGACACTTCGGTAGACTTGGACTGGGTGCGGTCTTTGGTAGTAAGAAACTTAAAGCATTAGTAGTATCAGGAGCAGGAGTGATACAAGTTAAGGATGTTAAGCTCTACAGAACTCTGTATGATGAAATATTTAACGCAACTACTAGAACAGCGATTATGCGTAAGTATCACGATATAGGGACATCTATGAATGTTTCCCCGCTAAATGAGATAGGTGGTCTTCCGACTAGAAACCTTAAAGAAGCTAAATTTGAAGGTGCTGAGAAGATATCTGGCGATTTTCTTGCTGAGAACTATTTGGGGCGTAGAGTTGCGTGTAGCCACTGTCCCGTAGCCTGCATACATTTAGCCGCCTTAAGGGAGCCGTATGAAGATGAGCCGTACTTTTATAAGACTACTATGATATCCTACGACTATGAGTTGATTTATGCCTTAGGCTCTTTGCTCGGGATATCAAACACAGAGGGTATGCTTAGACTTTTCCATGAGGTGGAGGTTTTAGGCACCGATGCAATATCTACTGGTGTATTATTAGCGTGGATGACTGAAGTGTTTGAAAAGGGTTTAATTTCAGAAACTGAAACAGCAGGTTTAAAGCCTAAGTGGGGTGATTGGAAAACATATCTTAAATCGATGAGGTTTCTCGTAGAGCAGCCGACGGAATTCTACAGAGATCTCTCAATGGGGGTGGCGTACGCATCGAATAAGTACGGTGGAAGCGATTATGCCTTATCATTTGGTGGAAATGAAATGCCTGGCTACCATACTGGTCCAGTAGCTCATATAGGATTTTTAACGGGTGCTAGACATAGCCATTTAGACTCAGCTGGTTACAGTCTAGATCAGAAGCTTCTCAAAGAAGATCGTAAACCATCTGTTGAAGAAGTTGTAGATTACCTACTTGAAGAAGAAGCATGGCGTCAAATCCTCTCAAGCTTAGTGGTCTGCTTTTTCGCTAGAGGCATATATAGTCCCACGTTGGTGGTGGATGCGCTGAAATCCGTTGGCTATGAATTCAGCCCCACCGAGCTCGCAAAACTTGGGTTAGACATTCTCAGAGATAAGAATAGGTTTAAACTAAGAGAAGGCTTTAGAATCGGCGATTTAAAACCAGCTAAGAGGATATATGAAACGGCTTCCCCCCTGGGTTGTATAGATGATGAATTTATAGGGAAAGCCGTCAACTTATTCTACGCTAGAATGGGCATCTAGAGCTTCAGCAATCCTAACGATTTTTAATGCCACGTCTAAAGCATCCACTCCTAGAACAGTTATCATAGGCTCTTTGCCCCAATCTCCCTCATGATATATTATGTCTGGAACAGCTCCCCCTAAAGCTTTAATCGCCTGCTCGGCACCCCAACTCGTCGTCAATCCTTCTCTAGTTTTAACCTCTATAGGCTCAAGTCTCCTATCGTAGCTTGAAATCTTAAATCCAAACCTCTGGCAAGTGTCAAGGATTCGCCTATCCATTTTTATATTCATGCCAGCCCTTATGTTTGGATTAAACTTCATAGCTGTTAGAACAGTTGCGGCCACGTGTCGTGAAACACCGTAACTAGGCTCCATAAAAGCTTTAACTTTACCTTGAACTTTAACGATTCTACCCGGTATTCCAGCTACTTCAGAGGGTCCTCTAGCATAACTCAACGCCATAACTAAGTTTGATGCCGTTTCAGGTATTAACTTAGAGACAGCAGGGTTTTCCTCTAAAAGTTTAACCGCAGATTTAATGTTTTCAATGACATTCCACTTTTCAGCATCCATGTATAAAGACGCCGTGGGATTGACTGGTTTAACGCCTAAGCCAATAAAATGGTGGTGGATTATAGCGTTTTCTACAAAGTTCTTAGCCTTCTTAATAGCCTCTTGAAGGCTTTGCCCTTTAGCAAGCCAAGCTACTATTGCAGCTGAAAAACAACATCCGGCTCCGTGAAATGTTCCTTCAACTCTAGAACCAGGGAGTTTAATTATTTCACCATTACAGAAAACAACGTCTACGGGCTTCTCTTTTAAATGGCCACCTTTAACGACTACGGCTTTTGGACCGTGAGATGCTATTATCTTAGCGGCTTTCTCAGCATCATCGACGCTTTCAATTTTAAAGTCGACTATTCTAGAGGCTTCATTAATGTTCGGCGTTACAACAGTGGCTATCGGTATGAGTTTTTCAATAATAGCTTTATAAGAATTTTCTGACGCAAGCTTAAAACCTGTCCCAGCTATGTAGACAGGGTCTACTACGATGGGTTTATCACACACCTCAAGCAACTTAACAACTTTCTCCACAACTGGCTTTGAAGGCAGCAACCCTGTTTTAACGGAATCAAAACCAATGTCTTCAAAAATCGCCATATACTGGTCTTCAATAAGCTTCGATGGTAAAGGGCAGATCTTATACACGCCTGATGTATTCTGAGCAGTTATACATGTGATAACAGTTAAACCGTAAACTCCTAAAGCCGAAAACGTTTTCAAATCGACCTGTAATCCAGCACCAGCTGAACTGTCGGAACCTGCTATGCTTAAAGCCCTAGACTCCGCCTTCCGTTCAGGCAATATTTCCACGCTCCATGAATTTCCTCATTAGTTTTAAAGCACAGTATGGTCCACACATACTACATGTGCCTGAGGGCGATTTAACAAATCCATGGATAGCTTCAGCCTTCTCAGGATTTACTGAAAGCCCTATCTGCGTCTTCCAGTCCAACATAGACCTGGCTTTAGCCATCTTCAAGTCTATACTAGATGCCTTCTCACCAAGTCTAACTATGTCTGCAACATGCCCGGCTATTCTAGCCGCGGTAACCCCCTCCTCTATATCTTCAAGCCTCGGAAGAGCCAAATGTTCAGCGGGAGTTACTACGCATAGAAAATCTGCACCAGCGGCGGCAGCTACGGCTCCACCAATGGCAGCTGCTATATGGTCGTAAGGCGACGCCGTATCGGTTGGCAACGGTCCTAATACATAGTATGGTGCTCCATTACACAAATATTTCTCCATCCTAATGTTGATAGCTATTTGATTTAGAGGCATGTGTCCAGGTCCTTCAACCATACACTGAACTCCCTTCCCCTTAGCTTCTTCTACGAGTCTAGCTACGGTTAGAAGCTCCATATTCATTAGACTATCGAAAGAGTCTGCGATGCAACCTGGTCTTAACCCATCTCCTAGACTTAGACACACATCATACCCCCTAGCAAGTTCCAGCAAGTATTGAAAATTCTTATACAACGGATTCTCTTCCCCCCTGGCTATGATCCACGCACTATGGAAACATCCGCCTCTACTAACAATCGGCATGATTCTTCTACTCTTAGTCAAAAGTCTAACGGCTTCCAGCGTGACCCCGCAGTGTACCGTTATGAAGTCTACACCGTCTTTAAGATGTCTCTCTATCGAGTTGAACATATCATCTTCAGTTACATCTGAAACACTTCTATTTTTTCTAAGGGATTCTATGAATGCTTGATATATGGGCACTGTACCAAGAGGTACTTCCACTTCCTTCAGTATTCTATTCCTCATGGCGTCGATGTCTCCTCCAGTAGAGAGATCCATTAAAGTATCTGAGCCAAGTTTAACTGCAAGCTTCGCCTTCTTTAATTCGAAGTCGGGGTTGCAGAAGTCCTGCGACGTGCCGATGTTTGTATTGATTTTGACAGTTAAACCCTGTCCAATGCCGACAGGTCTAACTTTATGAGAAATATTTCTCGGTATTACTACTAGACCTCTTGCAACACGACTTCTAATCTTCTCAGGAGTAACCCGTTCAGCTTCAGCAATAGCTTTAATTTCTTCCGTAATAACTCCTCTTCTAGCAGCATCGATCAGCGTCCCCAAGAAGAATCCTCCAAGCCTAATCTAATGGGCTAACCGAGAATTTAAACATTATCAACTACCTAAAAATTTTCTTCAACTGAGTAAAACCATAGTCAACTATCTTAGAAACCGAAAATTTAAAATAGAAAACAACAATTTCAATAAACAGGGGCCCGTAGCTCAGAACGGTAGAGCGGCAGGCTCTTAACCTGTTGGTCGGGGGTTCGATTCCCCTCGGGCCCGCTATTTCAAGGGTCAGATAAATTTATAAGGATGTTCTGCGTCCATACTCTCGGTACTCGGTTTGCCCTTCAGGAACTGGAAGAGCTTAAAAGTGG
>JAGTQM010000017.1 GCA_018396755.1 Candidatus Bathyarchaeota archaeon
TATAGAGACTTTGAAATTCAACGGAGAAACATTGCTAACAAGCTTCAAAACCCGAGAATAGAAAAAATAACATTTCATACACTAAGGCATTGGAAGGCCACCATGGAATATGCTAAAACAAAAGACGTTCTCTACGTTATGCGCATACTTGGCCATAAAAACATAAAAAACACCTTGATCTACACGCAGCTTGTAAACTTTGAAAGCGACGAGTACCATTTCGCAACAGCATCAACTGTGGAAGAAGCCGGAAAACTCATCTAATCAGGCTTTGAATACGTATGTCATCACAACGATGTGATGCTTTTCAGAAAGCGGAAATAGGTACGAAAATAGACCACTAAGGAAAAGGCAAAAAAGAATTAGGAAAAGGTTTTTAGGTATATACCTCTGGAAGAATATGGCAATAATCTTAGTTCAAAAACTTAACAACGTGAGCAAGAGATCCCACTCTACTTATAAATAAGGTAAGAGTCGGCCAAAATTTATATCTTGTTTCCATTCACAGACCTATGTATTAACAGGTAAATAGCAGTCTACCACGATGAGGCAAGAGCTTCTCAGATGGGCTTGATAAAGCCCAATGATTCTTCCATTTATTCTAGCAGTCTCAAAATCATTTGATAGAAGCAAATGTTACGGTTCATAATCTGCTTTAACTCTAAAGGATTGGGCCATCTGTGGGAAAAAATAAATAGGGAATTTTTAGAATGGTATGAAGAATCTTACAGTTCCTATTAGGTAGGCTATTAGGTTTGCAAGTGCGTATCCGGCTATTCCTCCGCTTACAAACGGTATACCGTATTCCTCGTAGGCTTTGCTACCGCCTATACGTAGGGTTAGGAATTTAGCTACCCAAGCTCCGAGCATAGCATCCCACTCCCTCATCCAGTTTGGCGCCACGCCTGTCGCTAGTATGAAGCCGACTGGATGTAGAGGCCACCATATGAATCTAGCTCTTAGAAGGAATAGTATCATAACGATTACGAAGCCGACGGCCCCGGCCTCAAACTGGAATATGGCGGGTGGAGCCTGCTCGTATCTTGCAAAGTCGTTATCGCACCAAGTTGTTACGGAGCAGCTACCCCATATTGGGACACGGCCGACGCCTAAGAGGTTGATGATCCAAACCCTAGTGGCGTTTCCTACGAAAATCGCAATTATACTGGCTATTGTGGTCAGTATGAATATGTCTCTCAGGTTTACCTTAGCCATGTCTCCGAGTTTAAGATTCTGTATTGTAAGGTAGGCCCCACTCTGAACACCGTGAGATACATGGTTAAGCCCCGTATGCATGAAAACGTGGCTCATAATCCAGTCTGCGTTGTAAGCTTGAGGCGCAGTTGGCCATATCAGTCTTAGAGGCCAGCTCGGCCATAAAGCTCTCTCATGTATGTATCCGCATCCGCTAAGCCCTAGGACGTATGCAGCTGCAACTGTGTTTATGAATGCTCCCACTATTAAAACGGCTAAGGCTACTCCTATGCTTAAGCCTGCTGAGAAGCAGAACGCTAACAGTATTATTGCTGATGCTACTATGAACATGTAGATCTGCCTATATGTGAACGGTTCACGCGCCTCCTCAGGAGATTTACCTCCACGCATAGCAAGCCTTATAGTCTCAGCAATATAGCTTCTAGCATGGAACAGCATCATAACGGTCACTGCGAGGGTCCCACCTATCATAGTCACCCACATCCAGTAGTACGGTGGGCCGAAGAGTGGAGATATATCTGATCCAGCCCATCCTAGAATCCTACAGCAGCTTCCCATGTCGAAGACACCAGTATAGTATCCCATTATATATGCTGCTTGAGCCAATATTACTATTACCACAAAGAATACCCACGCTGAGAATAAGACATCTAAAGGAGCTAAATAGTATACTAGGAATGGGAGAATGTTCTTCGTATATCCCGGCCACCACACTAAGCTACTCTCAACTGGATCGGTAGCAAATACGCCTACGCAACCTTGTGGACTTGTAGTAGTCGTTGCGGTACCCCTCCAAGCCAGTAAATCAGGCCACCAAGCCCAGACGTATGTACATAGAACTTGGATTTCGAAGATTAAGGCTATTAGGAACCCTATGAGGAACCATCTCATAGTTGGCTTTGCACCTGGCTCTTCGGATACTCTTCTTACGACATCGTACGTTGCTATTACGTATGGGAATGGTACTCTTTCAACGTCAAGCCATCTACGCCTCAGCAGTAGCATCACGCTTGAGCCAAATAGGTAGAAAACCAAGAGGTATAGAGACCAGAATACTATGCTTCCACTCCATGCACCCCAGTCTGTAGCAGCACCGCCAACAGTTATGCGTCTTACAACTTCAAGAGGAGGCATCCACCACCAACTCTGAGCCATAGGTAACACCTCAGGATCTGTATATAGAAGTGTTCTACTGAAGCCGACTGGCCAGCATGCGAAGGTTTCGTAGTGGCCTATGCCGTACATTCCAACAGCAGCACCTATTACATATATTGAGATTAGAAGTGAGGGAGATAGCTTACCTTTAAAGTACTTAAACGGGTAGGCTAGTAGGAGGACTAGTAGGGATATTACGGGTATTCCCATGGTTTTAGAAACTGTACCCCACGCATAGCGGCACATGAAAGCACCGCCTACTGAACCGTTTAAAGCGATCTCTACGGTGCCTATGAAACTCAGTAGTGCCGATAGAATGGCTAAGGGGATTAATAGAGAAGGTTTTATCCTAAACTCTTTAATCTCCTCTGACATTTTCCCAGCATAATTAGAGTATGAGTTGAATACTTAAAAGCTTAACTATGTTAAATTATGAAAATTGCTTTGAAGAAGTTTAAAAAATATTGAGGAGGTTTAATATGGTAGTATCCACATGCTTCTACTAACTAAGATTAGTAGTGCGCGTATGGACTCCATCAGACTCCAGCCGAGACCTCCACCCATGTAGAACCTGTTTACGAAAACACCGTAGGATATGTTTGTCCTCTTACTTAAGATACGGCTTATGACTTTATTTCCGATTATTGAACCTATGAGCATTGCCATTGTACTTTCAAGCTGCATAGAATATCCCATGTAAGTGCCGAATGCACCCGTTATAAAGGCTACTAAGAAGTATGGGCTATGGAACACTAGAGACGTTAGCAAGTATATGACTGAGCCTGCGGCGAAACCTCCGAGTATAAGTTCTCTTCTAAAGAGGTAGCCTGTCCACAGCCATACCTGCCACCTAGCCCAGTTCATCGCATCAACAGGCCAAAATATTATCGTTGCTGGGTATGCACCAGACGGGATTGGCGATAGACTCCACATGTAGGATAGGAATAGTAATGTCGTAATTATTCCAGCGAAGAATACGATTATATAGGTTTTAATGTACTCCGCCTTACTGGCTTGAAGTATATCTGCTTGCATGAATGCTTGAGCTATACCAGGTCCTCCTGTATAGACGTTCACTGGGGCGAACCATATACGTTTATCAGCCCAGCCGCTAGAATATATCATCAGTTCTCTAAGCATGGGGACGTTGAAACCAGTGATTGTTACACCTGCTGCACTAGCACCTAAGAACGACGCGAAGAATGAGCCGCCGATCATGAATAACGCTAGAATCCATATTGGAAAGCCCGTTAAGAAGTGTACCAGTAGCATGCCTCCACAACATGCCCCTATGAATGCAAGCAGTAACAGGTTAAGTGGAGGACCTTCACCCTCGCCTCCTTTAGCCTTGCCTATGGAGCTGAAAGCTCTTATGAATGTTTTAGGTCTTATTATGATCGGTAGAAATGCTGCTGCTAAAGCAAGCCCTATCGTAAAGCTTGTGTAAAAGTAAAGCTGAGACCTATAAACGAGTGTAGCCATTGGCCATGAGAGATCATATGGGCTTTCCGTAGGCCATAGGTTAAACCTTGTAATTAAATATGTGCCTATAGAGTAGCAGGAGAAAGCTCCTAAGAATTGAGCTAGACATATTTCTACGGGTAGTAGGAAGCCTCCCATATAGTACATTAGGTTTAATGTGAAGCTGAAGCCGAACCCTGGTAGGAAGTGGGCGAGTACTGGGGTCATATCGTATGTTCCAGCTATTGGGAGTATTGTCGCATATATGGCGATCCCACCGCTAGATAGGTACGGACCTAAAAGATACGGTAGGAAACTTACGAATAGGTTGTACAGAGCTCCGAATAATATTGAAAGCATTAGAATCCTCATTTGTGTTGGGTCTCTTTCTCCAAGTGTTAATACAGCTTCCGCAGACGCTCTGGCCATTGGAAACTGAAGCTTCTCCACTTTAACGTATATGGAATACGTGAAGTATCCCATAGAAACGTCTGCAATAAAGCCGAATATCATCGCTAGCAACGTGATGCCTAATGGGACAAACCATACTGGGTCAAAGTATAGGAATTTAACGTCCCGGTATATTCTAAGTACTTCGGTTTCAGGTGGAATCCACCATGAGGGAACGTATTGAGCAACACCTAATGCATAAGACGGTTGACTGTAGGCCATGTACATGTTTTTCAGGAAATCGTATGCTCCACCCATGCTGTATATTCCTGCGTAGTATGAGGCCATCCATTGGAAGCTGAGTAGAATGAAGAGCTCCTGCTTGGTTAGCGGTGAGCCGAGGAAGTGGGCGATTTCAGACCATAGTAGGATTACTATCCAAGCCTGTAATGGAAACCACTGTGCGCTTATGAGATAGTAGTATATCATGACGGGCTGTATCAGGGCAAGTGAGAATATTAGAGCTAGTAGAGACCTCCATGTTAACCCTCGACGGATTTCACCCTCCGAGGACATTCAATCACCTCTTTCACACATCAGAGCCTTTCTTAAACTCCTCAAGACCTATGAAGCCCTTCTTCTTAAATGTTTCGAAACCTGTTTCGACATACTTCTCTTTAACGTCAGTTTTCAACGTTCTCCAAATCAAAAGCTGCTTCCTCATATTGTCTATAAACGGTCTGTTGGAGTTAACCCAATCACTCAGTAGACCCGTTGTTCTACGCAAGTATAGAGTAAGCCCGTAAGGCCTCTTCCTATGGGATTCCGCGATAAGTGAAACCTGCTGTGTGATTCCTACGTCGAAAGGTGCAAGTCTGATATTCGCCGTAACCAGTTTAATGTCTTTATCCTCGGCTATGTTCTCTTCAGATTTCCACTCTATGTCGCCGAACGTGGCGAATGCTCCTACACCTTCAGTTCTATGTGCATCGAAGTACTCGTTTACGAATGCTAGGAACCCGTATATTTCACGGCCGGAGAAGACGAATGGCATTTTAATTTCCCATTCGTCTCCACGGGGTGGTGGAACCTTCCATTTGCGTTCGAGGGAGGGCGTTACAAGCTTAGATGCTTTAATAGACGGGTAAACTGTTGAAATTATCGTCACCAATGACGCCGATCCTAATACTATGAACACGTAGAATGATGAGAAGTTCGGGTAGAACCCTTCAGGGTACATGTTTAGCGATGCAAAGAACCAGCACCCGATCACCCCATATACATAGCCCATTACTGCTCCAAGCAAGGCGTACACTAGAGATTCTGCTAGGAATAGTACTGAAACGTGTAGTGGCGACAGCCCTACAGCCATGTAGATCGATATTTCCCTCGTCCTGTAGTATACGTTAGCCAACATCATGTTTAGAATCGTAAAGCTACATATTATTGTTGGAAGTATGAACGTTTCGAAGCCTGTGATTGTAAACCACTGCCTATACCTGACTATGCCAAGTCTATTAGGGGCATCGCTGTAGTATATGTCTGTAGCTATTCTTAAAGCCAAGTCACGTGCGATATCTCTTATTGTCGCCGTATCGTAAGGTTTATATGCTATACTTACTATGTAAGCTCTTTCTCTTAAGAGAAGACAGGCTTTAAGAGGCATTATCATTATCTGGCTTCCCGGGAAGTGGAATGGCACGGCTCTACCAGCACCTGTAGTTACTAGAGGCATTAGCGGGGTTATAGGTTCACCGTCGAGATCTACCAGGCCAGTACTTCCAGACCATAACAGGTCTCCGTCAAATATACCTATGACTCTAAGCTCCATACCTAAGAACGGTATTGTAGAGCCTATCGTTATTTCCCTACCCAGCTCCTTTGTCAAGTTGTCTGCTATTGTCGTACTTATTAGACACGTGTAGACGTCGTCCGGGCCAAACCAGTCGCTACCAGGTAATAGTATTTCATCTACATGGGATACTTCCTTCTCCTCAGGGCTTAGGAAGAGCACTGCGCCGACTTTAGTTATAAGCTGATCTGAGAAGGCGAAGTAGCCTAAACCTCTCTGCGGTGGTGGTGGGAATAACCATCCTCTAGCCGAGTATATCCCCGTACCTTTGAACTGGTTTATAACTTGGTAGTACATTTCCTCAGGTATTGCAGACCATACAGGTCTCCTTATCAGTATACCTTGGTATAGCGGCGGTTCTTCTCCCTCAGATACAACACGTACATCTTCCACCGGTCTTGGAGCAGCCATAAGCGACGTGAACGTTACCATTGAGAAGACTAGGATAATTACCGATGTCAATGTTAACGCTGTCATAAAGCGTCGTCTCCTCATATTGCTAATGGATAGTGAGAATGCTTGGAAGGCTATAGCTGAGCGGCTTATCTCCGCTGTGTGCATACCGACCATTCTTTCTTTCAGGGTTTTAGCACTCATCATAGCTTCTCTGATTACGAAGCCTAGTAGAGGCAGGATCACTATAGCCGCACCGAATGCTAAGATAGCCATACCAGCGTTTGAAGCCAGGTGGAAGCCTGGGTGGAATACGTTCAACACGATCAGCATGATTCCGAAGACAATTATAGTTGACGCTAAGAGTTTACGCTTTTCAAATCCTACAAGTCGGCTCATAGCATAAGCGAACGGTATTATAGCTATCGATATTACGACTATCGTATATATGACCTGCCATATCAAATCCATCATTGAGTAGTATGCTTGCTGTTCATATGCCCAAGATGCGTAAGCCGCTGCATAGCTGACGCCGTAATCTCTCATACGGGCGGCCTCCATAGCTTGGTTAAAGTATTCCGTGGCTAAATCGTGGAACATCATGGTAACAGGGTTGAACGTGTAGTATCGTGCAGCAAGTCTAACCCTGCCGTCATTTAACATGTATATATCTCTAGCGTAGATTAGAGGCGTGAACGGTATCATCAGGGTTTCTCCAGGTTTAACTGTATAACCGTATCCAGCTGTATTCTCAGGAGTACTGTTGAGTAGAAGACCCATTGGGAATCGGCCTCCCGCTCCACCTCCTCCAAAAGCAGCACCGATGAATCCGAAAGTTCCAATTGCAACACCACCACCTCCACCAGCAGCCGCCGCTCCATATGCACGTCCTCTCATTACGAGGATTTCAACAGGTGTGTCAGGTATAACGAAGCCCATAACATCTCCGTATGGAGAGGCTAAAGCACTCTGCTGGATTAGAGGACCGTGAGCCAATCTATTGTACAATGATAAAGCTGGCATTGAGCTTAAGTCGGATGGGTTGAAGAGTGCGAATAAGACTATGCTGGAACACCTGAAGATAGATATTAGATACGACGCCTCTATGGTGTTTACAGAGGCGTAGTTTGATTGGTACGGCGACCAAACACCTACGTCAGTAGCCCATTCTATACGTCCGTTTGTACTGTTGACTACGAAGGCATTTACGGTTCCACCAGTATAGGGTTTAACACCTTTAATTACAACTATACCGTCGCGGTTAGGTTTAACTACTACGTCTAAGATACCTGCTAGGAAGGCTGCGCCGAAGGCGGCATAAGATGGGACTGCAGTCAAAGCTGGGGCTGAAGCAGACTGGTAATGTACAACTACATCGCCTATGGCTTCAGGATGCCTATCGGCGTCGAAGGGATCCCAGTAGGCCGTTGTCATATTGTAGCTGACGACTCTTATAGTTAAGCTGCAGTATCCCCATTCACCCGTAGCTTCCATCCTTGAAGGCGACTGTGGAAGATCTATCCTAGGCTCATTCAGCAACGCGTATAGCGATGTGAATATGAATTGTACTTGAGGCCAGTAGTTCCTCCATTGGATTTTATCGAACGTATCAGCCGGAGTCTTCATGAAGTGTCGAGCATCGTTAGTCGTGTGGAATGCGAAGCCTCCACCGTAGCATGCAGCTACGTAAGGTTCAGAGTCGAAGTATGTTGCTCCCATGAATTCTGTCGGCGGGCATGCGCTTATCCATGGTGGATACGTTAGAAGTATTTGATCTAGGAAGTATTCACCATATCTGGTTCCAAGGATTTCCTTTAACGCAGGTAGATAAGTCTGGAACAGTAGAGATATTAGCTGAGTGTATCTACCGTTTAAAACCTGAGTGTTTGTATACGAGTATACGTTGCCACGGTTGTATATAGCTAGCTGCTGACTACCAGCGGATATATCTAGGCTTGCAAAAAACCTTACGTTTCTAAACATTCCGAAGTGCTTATCAACCCATTCTCTAGCGCCCCATAAGCTCTGCCAGTGTCCTGCGAATACCACTAACATCACTGAGCGTTTAGGCGGGTTTTGAGCTAGAAACTTAGCTAGATTTAGTAGTGCAGATACGCCTAAAGCATCTGTTGCACCTGGAGCTAAAGCTGGTACTATAGACCAAGAATCCAAGTATGCGGTTATTACGCAGATTTCTTTTGGATTTGTCGTCCCATTTATGAAGCCGACTATGTTGGGTACACGTATATTCTCCCACTTCATAAGTGAATCTATCCATATACTGACTTCGCCTTTTTTCTCACAGAGCTCCTTTAAACGTAGACCATCTTCAGGTTTCAAGTATATTCTTGGAAATGCTACAGGTAGGTTGTAAAGCTTCTGGAAAGCCTCCATTCTAGATTCTCTTCCACTACCAATGTATACGACTCCTTTAGCTCCAAACATCATAGCTAGTCTAAAGAACCATCTGCTGTCGTCGAAATCCATCAACACTATTCTACCTGTGACGTTAACCTTCGATAGATCGTCGAAATTTCCTTTACCAACGTATACTAAGGTATCGCCTTCAGGCGGGCTTTTATATGGGGATGGATTTACAAGGTTTGGCCAGAGGTTGTACCCTTCAAATGTCTCACCGTTTTCAAGAACTATTTTAGCACCATAATCTACCGGCACTGTTATTTCGAAGTATTCGAAGTATTCTTCATCACCGTAGGGTTGAATACCGTAGCTTCTAAACTCAGACACAACGTAGTCTACTGCTTTAAAGAACCCTGGATAGCCTGTTACTCTGGATTCGCAGCTTGTGAAGAAAGCAATATGATGCATTATTTCTTCCTCGTCGATATTGGCTAAGACGTTTCTAAACATGGAGATGAGTTCCTCACTGCGTTGAGTTGGTAGCTGTGAATATACTGGTGATATTGTAGCAGACCCTACTAACCCTAGTAGGATCATGATGGTGAGGAAGATTGAGAGGGCTTTTGGTTTTTTAAACCTTAGACTACCAGTTAAAAGCTTTGATTCTTTCAATACGTAACACCTGAATTTAAAAGTGGAGAAAAGCTATATAAGGGTTTTCTCTTAGTGATAACTAGTCCACAGTGGTAGTGGAGCTGTCTGCAGAAAACTTTAGGAAATATTTAAATTTGCGATTTCATTCTATCTCTAGTCTGAAGTGGAGCGGAGGATAATATATTTAGGCATAGCTGTTTTAATTGTAGGCATATATGCATTGTTAATTGCGCAATCTTTATCCACCATAGTAAATGTGGATGAGTGGATTTATAGTAGAGTAATAGATCTGCTTGAAAATGAAACCTACGCTATAGAAGTCTATGCTGATTCGAATACCACTATAATTGTAAACGTTATAACGTATGGACACTGTATAGATTTCAAGTTTATGGATAAAATGAACTATGAAAAGTTTCTAATAGGTGAAGAATATGATAGTATAATTGACATTGAACATACAGCCAACTACATGCTGACATATTGGAACAGTGAAGCCAATAGAACACACGTCGCGTTTCTAAGCAATGTTGGACAATGCCTTGAAAAAACGGTAGAGGTGAAAATAGGGATAAGTAAAACACAGCCTAGAAATCCCACCGAGGAAAAAGCAATACTTACAAAAGTTGGCTTCGGAATGTTGGCCGCAGCTTTCTGGACCGTTATGTATGGTATGCTTAAGGAGCATAAGAGCTAAGTAACCTGAGATATATCTTTTCGGGAGGGCCATTCCCTTAAATATTTCATAAGGGCTTTCACTTCATCCCGCGTTAAACATACTCTCTCAATATCTGCTGTTAAAATTTCACCATTCCAAGCGTTTTGAAACATTTTTACAACGTTTTTGATACATTCTGGACATGATGATATTATGCCACTCCACTGTTCCAACCCATCCTCCGTCTCAAATTTGTTAACGACCATGACTGTTTTATCGTCAGATATAAGCATTAACGGTAATGGAGCAGTAGTCTTTTTAACTTCAAAGCCTAGGTCTTCAGCCCTCTTCTCAAGTTCGTCGCTCTGAACTATAAGTCTAACGGTAACGTTCTTCTTAGAGAGTTTTAACAGGGTTTGTAGAAGTTTATTATGTGGAATCGGCTCGTAAATGGGTAGCGATATTGAGATCGATTTAGAGGTTTTAGAGATGATTTTGGAGAGAGTTCGGTTTATACGACTTCTACCCAGTACGTTTGTGCGACCGTAAAACCTCATCTTAGATATTGCAGTGTAGAGCGGTGTAAGCTCGGATATTAGGAGGTCGGAGGTCTTCCGAATATCTTCAATCATTCTATCTCTAAGTTCCCCTAGAGACTTCGACGGAGGTTCAACTTTAAACATTGAAGGCCTCTGCCCGGCCACGCTCACCAAGTTGAAAGATTTGAGTTTTTCAATAGATGTGTAGACTTTCGGATATGGAACACCAGTTATTGAGCTGATTTCAGAAGCCGTTAACATGCCGAATCTTAAAAGAGCAAAGTACGTTTTAGCCTCATAGGTTGTCAACCCAAGCTTCCTTAAAGAGACTAGTATGTCATAGTCCATTACATCAAAAACTTAATTAGAAAATCTTTCTAATTAAATTATCGGAAAATGAAGAATGAAAATGTATGCGAAGCCGTAGACGGAGAATTGAAAGTAGCGATCGAAGCTAGAGACCTAACCAAGCAGTATGGAGAATTCACGGCTGTAAACGATTTAAATCTTAAAGTTTTCGATGGGGAGTTTTTCGGCTTATTGGGGCCAAATGGAGCCGGTAAGACAACTACCGTTAAAATGCTTACTGGGCTTAGTAAGCCTACTAAAGGTGAGGCACTTATCATGGGTGCGAATATTATGGAGAGGCCTCTCGACGTTAAAAGGATCATAGGGGTTGTACCTGAAGTATCAAACATATACGTGGAGATGACTGCTTGGGAGAACCTCATATTCGCAGCTGAGCTTTATGATGTCCCCAGAGGCGAGGCTGTTGAAAGAATTAAAATGCTGTTGGAAGTTTTCGGCCTCTACGAGAGGCGCCACGATAAATCCGCCAACTTCTCTAAAGGTATGAGGAGGAGGTTGACCATAGCTATGGCATTGGTTCATAATCCGAGGGTTTTGTTTTTAGACGAGCCGACGAGCGGGTTGGATGTTCAAAGTACTAGAAACATTAGGGAAGTTGTTAGAAGGCTTAATAGGGATGGTGTAACCGTTTTCATGACGACGCACTTCATAGATGAAGCTGACAACTTATGCAATAGAGTTGGCATAATAAATAAAGGACAATTGGTGGCTTTAGATACACCTGAAAGACTTAAGCAAAAAATTGGAGGAAGAGTAAGCATTGAAGTATCGCTTCAACCCATACCAAGCTTAGAAGAGCTTAAAGAAGTTTCAAGCGATGTTATGAAGACTGGAGACAAGTTCATAGTCTACACTGAGAACCCATCTATAACCATATCCGAACTTATCAAATTAGCCAATGCAAAAGAATGGAAGATCATATCGGTTAAAACTTTAACGCCAAGCCTTGAAGACGTATTTGTTAAACTCACAGGACTTACGGCTGTCGACGTTGAACGGCTTGAGCTTATCAGACCCTCTGGAAGAGGGAGGGGTAGAGAATGAGTATAGACACATCTTTAAAGAAGATATTTGTTATAGCGGCGAAAGACATTAAAACGTATTATAGTAAACCTCCTTCACTATTCTACGGTATTGTTTTACCATTCGCACTCTTCGGAGCCTTCCTCGCTGGAAGACCCTGCGTAACGGAAGATTACAGGGTGGTGGGGGTTACGGTTTTATCGACGTTCTTCGGAGGAACCACAATAGCAGCTGTAATCCTTCCTCTTGAGAGGAGGAGTGGGACTATAGATAGACTTATTTTGGCACCTGTGTCTTTTAAGACGCTTCTATTGGGGAAAAGCTTAGCCGGTTTCACGTTCAGTTTTCCGGTAACGCTTCTAGTCCTCTCAATAATACTTCCATTCACGGGATTCTGGAATCTCAATCCTCTGCTACTAGTAGTTTCTATAGCTTTATCCGTAATATTCTCATGCGCCTTCGGCTTAGCATTCTCAGCTTCAGCCAATGATGTAGCCGACGTTATGTGGCCTATGAATTTCGTAAGATTTCTCATGATATTCTTCTCAGGGGTTTTCATGCCTATAGATGAAATTTACCTGTACATGCCTTCTCTAAAATTCATAGCCTATCTACTGCCTTTAACGTACTCCGTAGATGCCGTCTACCAGTCTATAGTTGGAATAAACGACATAATGATGTTGATCGCGGACTTCACAATACTAATAGCGATGATAATACTGCTCTACTATATAGCCTACAGGAGATTCATAAAAACTCTAACCTGAGGACTTAGTATAATTACTGAAGCAGAGACGTTTTAACCACGTCTTGTTTTCCCATATTTTTGAATACACATCCATGTAGTACTTAATAGAAATATTTATAACTTTCAAAAGTTAAACATTGAATGAGAATATGAATCGGAAGTTAGTAGTTGCCTTCCTCATAGTGCTGGTCGCCGCAGCTGCCTACTTCATAGTCTATACAAAGCCATGGATCACTAGAATCTCCGTACTTTATCCGGACAACGCATCCGACATACTTAATGTATTAAAAGCCAAGTTTGAAGATGGGAACTGGTTTGCAGGGGTAGAGCTTAAGACATACGCTAGTAGTGAGCTTGTCCGTGAAGTTTTAAGTTCAGAGAGAGTAGATGTTATAATTGTAGATGACGTTAACGTCGCTGAAAGCTTGCATAGGGATAGGTATTTAGACTGGTTTATAGAGTTCGCAACTAGGAGCGGAAGCGTATATTGCATAGCCGTAGTTAGAGGCTCTGTCCATCCCAGTCAAGCGCTGGAATTTGTGAGGTTTATGTTGGAAAACCCTGAGATATACGCGGGTTTATGTACAGTTGTGACACCGGCTAAAGGGTTTGGAAGCATTCCCGAAGAACTCCAGCAACATATTGTAAAGTATAAGGTCATTGTAGATTGGATTAATAGGAGTGTTGTAATACCTGAAAACGTTAAGAAAGTCGTAAGCCTTGTCCCGGTGATCACCGTTTCCATGATAATGATGGGTGGAGGAGATCTGCTAGTCGGCGTTGATAGAATCTCTCCGAGTTCTGAATTCCTACAAATAGTCTATCCGCAGATTAAAGATATACCTGTGGCTGGTTTTCTAACAGAGTTCGACGAGGAGTATATATTAAGCCTAAATCCAGACGTTGTCTTAGTGAAAGATTCCATTGTTGTTGAAAGGTTTGAAAAAATCGGAATACAGGTTATAGTGATCGACATGGCAGACCTCAACTATGAGCAGCTTTATAGTGCCCTTAGACTCATAGGTGACATTATCAATAGAAGAGATATGGCAGAAGAGCTGGCATCCTACTGTGAAAGTACTATAGAAGACCTGTTAAATGTAACAGCTAAAATCCCTAGAGAGGAAAAGCTGAAGGTTTACATAGCTATGGGTGATGGATTGACGACGCACGTAACTCGCGTTTCAAAAGACACGATACGGGTTGCCGGAGGTATATGTGTAGCTGAAAACCTCACAGCGCCCGCTGGAGCGCCTCCTAGGGTGCAAGTATCTATGGAGACTATACTTGAGTGGAATCCAGACGTCATAATAGCTTGGGAGCCTAAGGTTAAACAGCGTATTCTCTCAGACCCCAGATGGTCTGCTGTTAACGCCGTCAAAAACGGTAGGGTCTACGTGATGCCTAGGGGTATTAGAGAGTGGATTATACCTGAGCCTGAAGCCGTTTTAGGCGCCAAATGGCTTGCCGCACAGCTCTACCCAGACTTAGCCACTTTAAGTAGAGATGACATTAGAGAGTTTTACAACTGGTTTTTAAACTATACGATTTCAGAGGAAGAGATTGATAAGATACTGAGTGGTACATATGTCACAACGATATAAACGGATTCTTGAGAAAGTCCGAGGAGGAAAAGCTTCAACAGTAGTTTTAACTCTACTACCCATACTTTTTTTCTTAGTATCATTGTTCATAGGTAGGTATCAGATTTCACCTGACACGGTGATCTTGACTCTAATCTCGAAAATACTGCCGATGTTACATTCACATAATATTCCTAAGCAGATTGAAATAACGATAATTCAGGTTAGACTGCCAAGAGCTATAGCAGCTGCGTTGGTAGGTGCTACTCTAGCTCTCTCGGGGACAAGCTTTCAAGCCTTATTTAGAAACCCTCTGGTTTCCTCTCAAATACTAGGTGTTGCTTCAGGTGCAGGCTTTGGAGCCGCTCTAGCTTTACTCTTATCCGGAGACCTTGTGATCGTTCAGATTTCAGCCTTCGGATTTGGAATAGCAGCCGTAGCCATATCCTATGCGATAAGTAAAATACATAAGGAGACCCCGGTTCTCACGCTTGTTTTAGCCGGAATGGTTGTTGGAGCCTTGTTCTCATCTCTAACGTCGCTTGTAAAGTACGTAGCCGATCCATATGAGAGGCTTCCCTCAATAGTCTTCTGGCTTATGGGAAGCCTCTCAGGCGTTTCATTTAAAGAGCTTTCCTGGAGTTTTATCCCAATGATAGCCTCATGCATAATCCTCGTCATGATCAGGTGGAGGATGAACGCCCTATCCCTGGGAGAGGAAGAGGCTAAAGCGTTGGGTGTGGATGTTGAAAAGATGAGGATGCTTGTAATAAGCTGCTGCACTTTGATGACTAGTGCGGCAGTCGCCATAGCCGGCGTAGTCGGATGGGTTGGATTGGTAATACCGCACGTATGCAGAATGCTGGTCGGCCCGGATCATAAGATTCTAGTGCCAGCTTCAATATCTATAGGGGCTGCATACATACTGGCGGTCGATAGCTTAGCTAGAGCAGCATCAACTGTTGAAATACCCTTAGGCGTATTAACCGCCATAATAGGAGCCCCCTTCTTCTTCTACCTTCTTAGGAGGGAGAGATTGGGATGGAGATGGAAGTAAAAGACCTATACTTTTCATATCCCACGGGTAGGGAAGTCGTTAAAGGCGTCTCGTTTAAAGTAAGGAGCGGAGAGATTTTCTGCGTACTCGGTCCAAATGGATGCGGTAAAACGACTCTCCTAAAGTGTTTATGCGGTATTTTAAAGCCTAGCGAGGGTTCAATATTTCTAGACGGTGTAGAGGCAAACTCCATACCTAAAACCGAGCGGGCGAAAACAATTGCTTACCTACCTCAGGAACATATGACCCTCCTTCCATATAGAGTACTAGATTTCGTAGTCATGGGAAGGGCGCCGCACTTAAGCATATTTTCAACACCATCCGATAAAGACTATGAGATAGCTGGAGAGGCGCTTAAAGAAGTTGGTGCCTATCATTTAAAGGATAGTCCATATGTGGAGTTGAGCGGTGGTGAAAAACAGCTCGTATTAATTGCTAGGGCATTGACACAGCAACCTAAAATCCTACTCTTAGATGAACCCACTTCTCAATTAGACTTGAAAAACCAGGCGATCGTACTCGGAATATTGGGTAAGCTTACACGGCGTGGCTTAATAGTAGTAATGACTACACATTTCCCAACGCATGCCTTCCTCCACTCCAGCCGCGTAGGTCTGATGGCAGATGGACGCTTCTTAGCCGTAGGGGAACCGGAGCAAGTTATGACTGAGGAGAACCTTAAGAAGGCGTATGATATCGATGTGAAAGTCCTCACTGTGAAAAGCCCATTAGACGACGGCTTTATAAAAATGTGCATACCGACTGGAGTAATTTTGGCACGTCGCTGCTTCTGTAAGATTGAGCATGCTGAAGAGGGCACATAGACTGTGAGCTTCTCCAATGCCTCAGAAGAAGAGAGCATACCTCAGCCCCCGATCCATCCTTCAACTATATATAAGGCCTTAGCTAAGCATATTGTCGAGAATTATGGCGTTGAGGAGGGGCTGTGTCTCGATATTGGTAGTGGTGTTGGTTTACTAGGAATCGAGCTCGCTAGGCTAACCCAGCTTAAAGTCCTACTCCTAGATGTTGATAGGAAAGCTCTGGTAGGCGGTTTAACAAACGCCAAACATTTCAAGGTTGAGGGGAGAGTTTCAGCCGTCCTGGCAGATGCGCACAATCTACCGTTTAAGCCCAATTCGGTAAACCTTGTGGTTAGCAGAGGCGTTATCCCATTTTCGAAGGACCGAGTTAAGATGTTTAAAGAGGTGTATAGGGTGCTTGTAGAGCATGGTTTCGCCCTCATAGGAGGTGGAATCCATAGCGGATCACTCAAATACCTACCGGAACATTCTAGGGAACGTCTTAGAGAGGAGGTTAGGATGCGGATGACGAGGTTCTTCAGTAGCCCTCAAGGTAGGGGCTATGACCATCCGGATAAGTGGAGACTAGAGGAGTGGCTTAGAGAGGCGGGAATTAGACAGTTTAGGATAATATCGGACGACCCTGGAAAATGGATTGAGATATTGAAACCCTAGGATTTCCACTTTTAACAAAATCGTTGTTGTAAATGTACTCCGCGTTTTTCAAATGTTTATGCTTATAGGAAAGCAGACTCTCTATAAGCTGACTGTGGCCTTTAATCTGCTCGGAGAACTCTGACTGATCCGTAGGGTTTAAACTTGCAAGTGAATGATGTCTGGCTAAGTAGTTCGACACATCCGCTCTTAACCATCCGCTTAAACAATTCTAGAAGATCTGGATCCTACTTTTCGCACCGCTCTATAAACGTACCTAAAAATTATCTGACGTCTTAATCTTGGAGGCTGACGGACTTAAAAACCACGCGGAGATCTACCATTTTCACACCATTTCGTATTTTAGAGCTTCAGCGTACGCTGATGTTTAAACCCCAAAACGCTCCTTTAAATACTTGCCTATAACTAGGAGAGCCTTCTCAGCACTTCTGATTGCTTCCTCAGCCTGTTCACGTCTATATTCTTTAGAGGGGCGCCAAATTCTTCTACCTCTGACAACCGGATACCTCGTCAGAGTATAGTGCTCGAAAAGCCAGTACGTTTCTCTTAGAACTTCTTTTAAAGGTTCAACCCAATTGTTTGAAGCCGATGTTATGACTTCTGAGGCGAAGTATGGTGAAACATCATGTTCAAGTACAAATGCTACACCATGTATGGTTAAAGCGGATTTCATAGCAAGTTCAACGCATTGTTGAGAGTTGAAGATGGCTCTGGCATACCTCTCGGCCTTAAAGTCGTCTTTAGCTGACTCTAGAAATACTTTAGCTTCTTCGATTTGAGCCTTGGCCAGCTCAAGGTTTAATCCAGAGCCCACTCCACTTATACCTCCTCCATCCCTCCTTATATAGAGAATCTTCCAATTTGCTTAAGAGCCCGTCTACCCCAAGTCTATCGTATATTGTTTTGTAACCTAACAATACTCCTAAAATTAGAGGATGCCTTTGATCCAACATGTATTTAAATTCTTCCACGGTGAATACTAGAGGATCGATCGGTATCCCCCACTCTACCATTATACTTTCAAGGTTTCTACGAACACTCCTATCACCTTCCATAACGTCTGTAAGAACCACGATTACATCTAAGTCGCTTTCAAGTCTCCTCCTGCCTTGGACAGTTGAACCGAAGAGGATGACTGATAGGAGTTTATCTCCATACTTTACCTTTAAACATTCGACTATTTTTCTAGAAACATCCTCAAAATACGTCAATTCACAATGAATAAGTCTATTTGCAATAATTAAAGTTGCCGCTGAATCTAAATACTACTATGAAGAAGAGTGTCGGTTTCAAACATGATGGGGCCTTTCTCCTCCATAACCAAAACCATGTTGAAGACTATAGGTAGAAACCCTACGTAGCGTCCAGGCTTCAGGGAACCTTCATAGGTGGAGGATCAACCAAGAACGTGCTGGGGCATGTGAGGGAAGAACTTGGAAAGGGGATGGGACGACTCTTCAAAAGCCCCAGGGGTAAACAGTACACATCTCCAGAAAACTGAAGGATGGAAGATTGGCTTAGAGAAGCTGGGGTCGCGCGGTTTGAACCAATTCAAGGAGATCCAGGTAAATGGATTAAAATAGTCAAATCATAGTCGCATCCTCAAACTCCTTAACCCATTATGCTTGTTAACTACCTATTCTTCGGCTCTTCGTTTGGTTTCCATCTTAAGTCTATTTATGTAATCTTTCACTTTAGTAAGCCACATGTTAAACTCAGGCTCTAAGTTTTCTTTTGGATAGTTTCCACGGTAGAAGTATTCTATGTGCAACTTCTCTATTATTTGTTCAAATTTCTCCACGTATGGGTTTGGAAGCATTCTCCTTACTATCCCCCACCTTGTCACCTCAGTCGACAGGTAGACCATTGACGCTATCCTAGCGGCGTGGAATAATGCGTCAAAAGCCTCCCGTATCCTCCTATCCTTATCTAACGGGTCTACCGCCTCCTTAGAAAGTTTAAAATCTTCTAAAGCACCCCTAATGTACGACTCAGCCTGATCAAACGTCGGATCGCCGAGGCTTTTAGAAAGGCTTCTAATGCAATCTCCACTACCGTAAAGTATGTTAAAGGCACCCAATATATTTCTTAAGAGGTCTTCCTTCAGTGCTTCCCCAATCTCATGGACTATTATATCCACGTTTATTGGCGCATCGCATGGATTGACTAAGTCGAGGTATCTGCCATAATCCTTTTTACGCTTAGTCGCTATGAAAAGGTCTACATCTCTAGCATACTTAGGGGCATAAACAGATGAACCGAACTGCACTATTTCAACTATGTCAGGGTCGAATTCTACGAGTTTCCTACATAAATTACTTACATAGGATTTAATATCCAAGCTATAATTAACTACTTTATTGTACTCTTAAAAAGATTTTAGAGGGGGGAAATTATTGCTTAAAATGCCTACGGATAAACTCTTCAGATCAGTGGAGCAAAGGACATGATAAAATGCTAGAGTACTACGTGAAGCTGATTTCTAAAGCAACCATGTACTATGAGGAACTGATCCATATTAAACTTAAAAGAAGGGAAAGGAGTCTGAGGAAAATCCATATCCATTATGGAGAAAGCACTATGGTTTTTAGGAGTTACATTTTCATTCCATTTAGAGCATGGTCCTCTCGGACATAGATATACGTGGACCTTTTTCATACGTTCTTCCATAGATAAGCCACTAACGAGTTTTTGAACACTATCTTCCACTATTTTAAACTGTTCCTCTGTTAATTTTAAAGCTGCAAACCCGGTTTTTTCAGCTTCCCTTTCATACCATCCGCAAAGCCCAATACAGACGTACCTATGTAAAAGACGTCTAGCTTCCTCTCTAGACATATTCAACTGCTTGACAATAGCTTCTATAACGTTTTCCACTTCACCATTATGCGAGGACATGCGTATACACGCCTCTATTATTCTAGAGAGTGCATCACTACGAGAACTTCAACTTTTAGCGTTATTAGCCTTTTTCCTCCCTTCAGCTAGTTTACGGACTAGAGGGTTAAACATGCATCTTTCCATGTGGCAGACCGGGTTTTCCTCCCATAGTGTACATCTACCTACAAGTTCCCTAGAGCTTGGCCTGGGGAGTTTGTAGCCAAACTCTCTCTCAAAAACTCTAACGGCATGAAGTATGACTACGTAAGATGCAAGTCTACAACAGTGAGAACCACCATGCCTAGCCACAAGTGTAATCGCTTCAGCTGAGTACTTCAAAGTTAAACTTCTCTCCTTATCATGGTACGGTGTAGCTTTAGTAATTATGCTTACAGCTACACCTAGCCCAACGGCGGCTCCACAAGCCCCGAGGAAGCCGCAAGCCGCGGCTGGAACGAGGGAGCTCTTTTTAAAGCCTCTTCTACATCTTCATCTGTAAAAGGATAGCCGTTATTTCTGAGGGATGTTATTAAAACGCCTGGGACGATTGTATGATGCCAGGGTCCGCTTACAGGCATCTCGGGTGAAAGATTCCACAGTTTTCTAAGTTCATCGATGACGGCTTCAAACATGATAATAGGGTCTTTCTCCCTCATGGCTAAAACCGTGTTGAAAACTGTGGGTAGAAACTCTACGTAGCGTCCAGGCTTCGGAGAGCCCTTCATCATAGCAGACATTTTCCTGTAGAGTTCATATCGTGGAGTATTCTTTAGGTCTTCTATGGTAACTTCTTTAACCTGCTCATTCAAGCCAATACACCGTATACCAATAGTCTTCTGTTAATTTAAACATTTCAAATTGTCAACTTCACGTTGAAGCAGGTTAACGGATTCTCGATAGAAGCCTCAGCGACTCCTCTATAAGCTTCTCTCCAGTGCCTCTCTCAACTATACACGTTGGAAAAGTAGCTTCGTATCCGCCTTCATCGTATGCCTTTTCAACTGGAATGTATCCGAGGTATCCGTTGCAATATCCAGCTACAAGTGTGTTTTTGAAGGGGGAACTTTCCTTTATTTTAAGACCTACTTCGACAAGTATTTCGCTTGGAAGCATTACTAAAGCCGTGCTATCAGATAGCGTTAGGACGGTTATTGGAAGGTCGAGGTATTCTACATCTTTAAACTTCTCTAAGACGCGGATCTTAGCTTCAACAATATAACGTCGATATGCGTCTGAAGATTCTTTAGACTTCTCCAAAGCTTCAAGCTCCTGCCTAGCTTCTCCAACGGTTAAAGGCTTCCAAATCTTGACCTTGACAATTGAATTCTTCGCTCTTAGATTGGGCGTTTCAAATGCAGACAGTTCAGCCGTTTTAACGGATTCACATGCGAGAATGCGGCCCATCCACTCTACGTCTTCAAACGTTCCAATGCTTCTATCGTATACCCTAGTTAAGTCTGTTTTAGGTGTGAGTGGGTTTACGTCGCCACATGTACCGTTAACGAATAGCGAAGAACCTCCTGTAAGTATTTCCACATAGCGGTTTAAAGCACCGGGATAGTCCGCGCTTATTTGAAGGTTGTTATGCCCCATGACGACGGCGTGGCATGTAAAATTGACCAGTAGAGCTTTATAGGCTGAGCCGTATTTGAAGGAAACCACGTGAACCCTAGGATCCAGTAAACCAGAGCTTGGATTCCTCCTATTCACTATAATAGCGCCAGCTGATCCGACTCCAGAGTAGAGTTGAACTTCTTCAAGTCTCCTACTAGCCATGTAAACAGTTCCAGCGGCTACTCTAGCGATGTATCTACTGAGCTCCTGGTTAAGCTCTGGACCAGCATGAGTATGAGTTGCGGCTATCGTAAGCCTACTCTTATCTATGTTTAACATTTTCGAGGTTAAGTTTTGGAAGTCGTTTAAAAGCTCAAAGCTCACTCCAATAAGGTCTAAGACCGCTATTGCGAAGACCTCGCCATCATCTTCAAAGTATAGAGCACGACACATCAGGTTGTCGTGGACGTTTTCAGACGGTTGAACTCTGGATGCATAACCTGAAAGATGCACTCCAACTGGAGGAGTTACTATAGACGATGCATACCCAACTTTCAAAAGGAACACCATTATTGAATATGCTCATCCCTCTAAAGATTATTAATCTTTCCCACGTGAATGTTGAATTCCACCAGTTGGGAAATTATTGTTCAAGTTAGAGTCTAACCGGCACTCCATGCTTAGCAAGGTACTGTTTAACTTCTCTAACCGTATACTGTCCGTAGTGGAATATGCTGGCCGCTAGAGCAGCATCTGCTCCTCCGATTGTTAAAGCGTTTAGAATGTGGTCTAAGTCTCCGGCTCCACTACTAGCGATTATGGGTACTGACACTCTTCTAGAGAGTTCTTTCAAGAGAGCTAGGTCGTATCCCTGTTTTGTTCCATCAAAGTCTAGTGATGAAACTAGGAGTTCACCCGCTCCGAGTTTAACAGCTCTCTCAGCCCACTTTAAAGCATCCATGTTTGTAGACTGTCTTCCACCGTATATGTATACGTCCCACCAGCAGTAGCCATTTTCCGTCTCTGCAACGGTTTTATCCGTAGATTGCTGTTCATCTACGTAGACGCGTTTAACGTCTATGGATGTCACTATGCACTGGCTTCCAAATACTTCAGATGCTTCTTTAACCAGACTTGGGTTTTGTACGGCTGCCGTGTTTATGGAAATCTTATCAGCGCCAGCTTGTAGAATTCTACGGATGTCATCTATGCTTCTTATTCCACCGCCGACTGTAAACGGTATGTACAATACGTCTGCGACGCGTTCTACAAGCGATACGAGTGTACCTCTACCTTCGTAGGAAGCCGTTACATCTAGGAAGACGAGTTCATCAGCACCCTGCTCACAGTATTTTAAAGCCAGTTCAACAGGGTCTCCAGCGTCTTTAAGCTCTTTAAACCCTACACCTTTAACTACTCTTCCCTGCTTAACGTCTAAGCATGGGATTATTCTCTTTGTAAGCATGACTATCTACCTTCTGATATACTGTATGAAGTTTTTAAGGATTTTAAGTCCAACCTCTCCCGACTTCTCCGGGTGGAATTGAGTCGCAAAAATAGAACCCTTAGATATGATCGAGGGGAAGACAACGCCATATAGGGTCTCCGCGTCAATACTGCCGACTTCAACATCAGACATTTTAGCATAGTATGAGTGAGCAAAGTATAGGAGGCTTCCATCGGGAACATCCCCTAGAAGAGGACAACTGTAGTCTCTTATTTTGATAGTATTCCAGCCCATGTGCGGAATCTTAACGTTAGACGGAAGCTTCACAACTAAACCTTTAAAGTAGTCTAAGCCTTTATAGAGCCCGCCTTCAGTACTCATCGTAAGCAACAATTGCATACCTAAGCATATTCCAAGTATGGCTCCCCCGCCAGATATGAAGCTTTTAATCTGATCCGCGGCAGAACTTAGCCGTCTAGCAGCCTCTGGAAAAGCTCCAACACCTGGGAAAACGAGAGCATTTGCCTTACTTATTTCAGCTATTTCGCTTGTAATTAAAGCTTCCGCACCGGATCTTTCTAAACCGTTTTTTATACTTCTAAGGTTTCCAACGGCGTAGTCAAGAACAACTACTCTAACCAACTTGATTTTAAAGTTGAAAGTTGTATTATTAAACCTTTAAATGAAACGTTTAAGATGGCTTTCCCCTGATCTAGACTTGTCATACACCTCTTTAAGTCGATGATCTATGTCTCCTACCGTGATTTCGTCTAGCCGTCTGGGTTTAAGAGCTGTAGCTTACATAGAAGATAGGAGCCTTGTCGATCATCTCAAACTTCTCCCTTTAGATTTTTCCATAATTTTCCTATGGAAAATTTACGTTATAGCATAACGCACGTGTTTATATTTAACAAGTATTTCCGAAGCGGGCTTTCAACCCATTTCATAGTGGGAAATCGGTAGAGTTTTTCACATACTTCTATGGGAGCATTTATCCAAGCACTGTCATTGAAAATTCTGCTTCCCCACCGTTATGGTTTAAGCTTCCTCCAATTCCCCTCATGTGTTTTAACTACTCTTAAGGCGTTTCTATAGGCCATGTTTTTCAAGGCTTCTTCAGTCAGCCCGGCTTCGGCTAAAGTATTCCATAGATTGTTTAGTTTCGATATATCTTCTAAACCCTTTGGTGGTTTTGTAGCTATCAATCCGAAGTAGTCTGTCCCTAGGGCTAGGAGTTCTGAGCCGTAGTTTTCATAGACGTAACGTATATGTTTAACCAGGTCCTTTACAGTGGGGTTGTCAGATATTGTGGAAGGTATTAGTGTAAAACCTATAATGCCTTTCTTCGCATTTAGAGCTTCTAAAACTCTGTCGCTTAGGTTTCTAACGTGGTTTTTAACGGCTTTCACATTAGCGTGACTTGCTATGACTGGCATTTTAGACGCTTCTATCAATTCTAGGCTTGTTTTTTCACTCGCGTGTGAAACATCGAGTATGACGCCGAGCCTATTGGCTTCTTCTACAATAGCCTCACCGAAACCGGTCAACCCGTAGTCTTTAATACTCATACATGAGCTACCGTATTTAACGTCGTAGTTCCAAGTCAGTTGAAGACTTCTAACGCCAAGCCTGTAGAAAAGTTCCAAGTCGCCAGGCTCATCTAAAGCCTCTGTCCCTTCTAAAGCTATTAGGAAGCCGATCTTCCTATTTTCCATAAGCCTCTCAACATCGCCTCTCTCAGAGACGGGTTCCAATTCTGGATATGTCGCTATAAGCTTATGGTATATTTTAATCTGCTCTATAACGTTCTCTTTAACATCCCTCGGAGAATTCACAAAAGGCAGAGGCTTGATCCCATAGCCTTTCCAAATAAGCCTAGAAAGCCTTGGATTAAAAGAGGGCATAAGTGGGAAAATAGATGCAAAGACAAGTCTAACCCCAGCTTTAAAATACTTAGGTATATCACCATGCCTACCTGGAAGATCTACGGAGAAGTCTTCAACTGGAAAACCATCGTGTCCATTAGTAGCGTAGTAATACCCGATATCTTCGTGAAGATCTACAATATGCTCCAACATCGACCAAACCACCAGTAAAAGTAGAAGAGTAAAAATAAAAATCTAGCTAGAAGATAAACACTTAAAAATGGGTAAAACAGTAAAAATCTTAAGCTAAGCCGCGGTAGCTCAGCCTGGGAGAGCGTCCGGCTGAAGACCGGATTGTCGCCGGTTCAAGTCCGGCCCGCGGCACTTTTACCATATTTCCTCCATTAGTTTCTAGGAGTTTATCCTCCTTCTTAGGAGTGGGGTATACCCCGGGGTTAACCCTAAGCCATGATTCGAGAAGCTGGTTTACAGAACGGTAGCCTTCAGCTTTAGCGAAAGCTTCCAGACGGTTTTTAACAGTTTCTGAGACTATTAAAACGGAGTGGCCTGGCTTAGGCATTCACCTCCCCTTTTGAAAGTCAGCAGGAGAGCTATTCAAGCCTTTCCCTTGCGGAAAAATCCATAGGTATAACAGAGTTGACTCGAAGGGGAGAATTACCTCACACCAATGCTTGGTCTGGCGTTATAGGTATCTTTTTATTCTTAAGGTGGCGAGTTCTCCCGCAAACCACATTTTTCCCATTTAATCCAGCTAGAGGATGGATGAAAAGGGGGAGGGGATAGGTCTGTATAGAGCATTTTTATGCTTTAACTATAATCAAAAATCCACTTATTTTAAAACTTAAAACTGTTTTAAGCTCTCTAAGGCTCAAGCTGATATACCTAGGGGGGGTCTAAGTATCCATAAAAAACAACCATAAAATTTTCCATAAAAAATCCATAAAAATGGGTCGCTGTTGAAGTATAGGTCGATCTAAGATCATCTAAGACTTGAAAAATTTGTATGGATTTTGTATGGAAATTTGTATGGAGAGTTGTATGGAAACTTCGAAAAATTTTCCCATGGAAAATTTAACCATACATCTCTTAGAGCACGATTCAACTGTGAAGGTTCAAGCGGGTTCGCCTCTGAAGACAGAATGCCTATAGGTGGCTCAAAGTAACTCTCAAGAAGGGGTTCTAGAGGGTCTTAGATCCATACATACGAGTAGAGGGGGAGGGGTATATTTTTTCCATATAAGTTTCCATACAAAATCCATAGAAAGTCCATACAACCGAGAAGCTTATCCTCTCTAGGAAGGTTCAGCAGCCTTAGCAGTTTGCTCATAGGCTTGATCGCCGGTGCTGTTTTAGGTTATGGGGGTTTTTCTAGTCAGTTGAGCCGTCTTGAGGAAGAGGTTAAAAGACCTCTTTTTGAAGATACTGCGGTATTTTTTGCTTCGCCCCCATCTTCTCCAATACATTTAACCATCTAAAGCTCATATGGTTCAGCCTTATAATTGCCTTCGCCTCTTCAATGAAACTTCTAAACGCCTCACTCGTCTTTTCAAGCTCAGTCGTTTCAAACTCTACAACCTTAATGGCGTCGTAGAAAGACTTGAAGAAATCTTCTAAACAGAAGCTTATTAATTATCTTCAAGAAGAGATCAAGACTCAGCAAAACCAGATCTTCCAGCTAAATACAAACTTGAAAATATACTCTGCAACCACGTTCATAGTTGGTTTGATAGTGGGCGCTGTCGCATCACTTCTCATCAAGCGAAGACCAGCCCATTAAGGCTCATCCTATATATTAGTAGACTCGATCTAAATAATGAGACCTGACAAAGCTCGATGTTCACAAGTTTATTGTCTATGAGATGTTTCCATAATGGACTTATTGTGTAAAACGTATACTGGGGCTACTTGAATTTTCATCGAAAATTCCATAGTTGCGATGTACGCAAAACCAATAAAAGATGGTAACTAAGGGGTTTTTGCATAGTTATGTTAAAAGCATTGCAGAGGGCTAGTTAATGGTAGCATATGAGGAAGCTTGAGAAAAGTAGCCCATTCTTAATAGTAAATTGCTTAACTGTCATTTTTAAGTCGATCTCATCCGTTGCTCCAGCCTCCTTGAAGCATCAGTCCAGCGAGTTCATGTAGCGTTACTTATCGTGGGTTAACTCTGGACCTATACGAAGGATCATTATTTAGACTTTAAACCGATATTCCAACTATGGAGAATCGTTCATTTATATGTAAAAAGCAGAGAAATTTTTATTAGATGATACACTTACGGCAGGAGGTGCTGTGTGAACTGCACCCTCTAAACATCAAAACGTAAAGATGAGCCTAAAAGCAAAAAATAGGGGGTTTTGCGGGAGACGTCACCACTTCAAAGTCTTATAATAGAATGGGCAATATTTCTCACATTAGCGATCATCATGCTGAAAACCAAAGATGCTGCTACATTCTTTCAACTACATGACTCAAACCTACTCCTAACCATACCAACATTTACAGTACTATTACCAGTGTCCCTAAACTTTCTATTGGATGTGCCCGCATGGCTGATACCTCCACATCTAATCTACACGTCAATGTTCTCAGCATCCATAATCATAAAGCTCACCAAACCCCTTTCGTCAAACAGGTAGATGGACGCTTTTCCGCTCTGATCCACGCTCGTCAAAACAATGCTGAAGCTCAGATCGAGCCTCTGATCATGTAGCTCTCTAAACCTGCTGATGAAGGCCGATTCGACCTGCTTGACAGCCTCCTCAAACTGTTCGAAGCTCGGAGCCTTCTTTCCCCATTCCCTTATGGCTAGATCCCTGAGAACCTTTTCACACATCCTATAGCCCTGTTTAATGAGGGGGCGCCGCCAGCTACCGCAAGGGGCACGTAATCTCGTCCACCTTCAGAAGTATCGGATATACCTTTCTGGTCTCGTAGCTGACTGGGCAGACCATCACCTTGGAACCTGAAGCCTAAATAAATTCTACATTTGGCAGACCTTTAAAATGCACATCTCCTGTAACGAGGGGTAATTGTCTATGTTGAGATGTAGCGTATATTATAGCGTCCACGGTGTGAAGCTTGTATTTTTGTTTCATTTCTGCAGCTAACAGGGCTATCTCAGTGTCCAATGGTATGATGAAGCTTCTTTCAATAATAAATTCCAACCTTGTTGTTGGATCTCTCTGCTCCCTTAGGTATCTGGATTTGATCTCCGTCAGGCATATTGAAGGCGTGTAAAGCGGTTCTGTTCCCTCTACATAATTTTTAACTTTGGCTCCTCTATTTGAGCCGATGAAATATTCTATCCAAGCGAAAGAATCAAGAAGTCTCATGAAGCTCTTCCTCATCTCTAAGTCCTTCCGTTGTAAGCCAGGAGTCAACCCCAAACATACTTTTAGTAGGTTTGAAAAGTCCCCTTATAAGCACCTCATTTACGGCCTTTGAAATTTTACGTCTTCCAAACTTTTTAATTAAATACTCATAGATTTCATCCTCCAGTATTATCGTGGTTTTCACAGGCAATACTTTCACCGTAAAATGTATTACATACATGTAATATTTATAGCTTTCGATCAATATAAATTCAGTTTGGTTCCATTGCGGAGCAAAATTAGATATGTTCTGAAGACGAAGCGATGAAGGTGATTAGACGGCTTAGGATAATGGTGAATTGAAAAGGAGTCATCTTCTCCGTATCGGGTTATTTCGCTGTGCTTGTTTATGAAGGTCTGTGTTTTCTTAATACAGATGGAGGCGTATCTATTCCGGTGGGAAAATCTAAGGCGGATTATGGTGGAAAGCGGATTCAATTCCACCATAGAGTATTATTGGGGGGATCAAAGAGGATATAGAGGACTTCGCCCGTGTAGTGGAGAAGGTTAAAGAAGACCTAAATGGGTTGAAGTAGTATTAAAGCTCGTGTAGGAAGACATTTTGGAGCTTCTTAAAAATCTAGAAATAAAAATGGGTGATTTTTACGGGGGATTGTCCATCTATCTTCGGTTCATAGTAGTCTCTGATTTTAGGTCATAAGAGGTTTCCACAATCTTACGTTGCTACCAATGTCGAAGAGAAAGTAAGTAATAGCGCACCAGATCCTGTAAACGTGTAATTCTTATTCGGCGAAATATCAACAGAATTTGCTCCAACAAAGATTATAAATATACGTGTTGGAGTTGCGCGCTATACTATAACTTTTTTTATTTTCTTTAGTCTACTATATTGTGTGCACCAAACAATTATTCTTAGAGAGGATTGGGCTATTAAATCATCAGCCGAAGTAAAGGTTGACGGAGAAGTGGTATCTACTCTTGATTTTTCTCCAGAGGGTTGGTATACTACATCCATTCCTAGCACGGTTTTAGCAGCTCTTGTCAAGGCCAATGTCTATCCTGACCCGTATTATGGTACAAACATATTAAAGATTGGAGGTAAGACTGCATCGGATGTTTCAATAGTCCCTCCGTTCGATGTCCCATGGTGGTACCGAACCGTGTTTAAACTGCCAGACGATTATAAGGGGAAACATATTTGGTTAAATCTTCAAGGCGTAAACTATGCCGCGGATATCTGGCTTAACGGACATTTAGTGGCGGATAGAAATACCATTGAAGGCCCATATAGAATATTTCAGCTTGAAATAACCGATCGTGTAGTTCCCGGAGAAGAAAATTGTCTGGCGATGAAGATATTCCCTCCTAGAAGCACCTATCTAGACCTTACAATCGCTTGGGTGGATTGGAATCCAACCCCTCCCGACCTAGATATGGGTATTTGGTACCCCGTGAAGATCACGGCAAGCGGCCCAGTGAAGATGAGGAATCCTTTCGTCGTTACAGACCTTGATCTGCCCTCTCTTGACGTAGCGCATTTGGAAGTTTCCGTCGAGCTGACCAATTTACTCGCAAAACCAATAAGCGGAATCTTGTACGGCGAGATTTCGAACGTCAATAATATCGACGAGGGGGGAACCTCAGTAGGAGGACCTGAAGTTATTCAATTCTCCATAGAGGTTTCACTTGAAGCAGGTGAAACCAAATTAGTTAAACATAAGTTAGATATTATAAATCCACGCATATGGTGGCCCATTCATAGAGGCACTCAGCAATTATATGATTTAAAGTTGAGTTTTCTGGCAAATGGGGAAGTGTCGGATACGGAAAAAGTCCGCTTTGGGATCCGCAAGGTCTCTTCTTGGATGAATACTTTTGACGGTAAAAGGACCAGGGTTTTCCAAATAAACGGCGAGAACATAGTGATAAAAGGCGCAGAATACGCAGACGACATGATGATGCAGTATTCACCTGAAATGGAGGAGGCGGCAGTTAAATACGCTGTAACTATGAACCTTAACGCACTTCGACTAGAAGGGCCACGAGGCTCAGACCACTTATACGAGCTTTGCGATAAGTATGGAATATTAATTATGGCTGGACTGTGCTGCTGTTCTACATGGGAACATTGGCCTACATGGACTCTTCACACAGCCGATGTTGCTGTATGGAGCTGGAGAGATCAAGTAATCCTCTGGAGAAATCATCCATCCGTCTTCCTTTACGCGTATGGAAGCGACAAGTATCCACCTCCGGAGATTGAAGCCAGATATATAGAAGTACTCAATAAGTACGACCCTACTAGACCCTACATATCTTCATGCACAAGTGCACCATCCAAGATCGCAGGGCATACAGGAGTTTATATGGGTCCCTGGCCTAATGTATACGCCTACCATCCCCCGTCATACTGGTATACGAAATTAGAATTCAACACTGAATGCGGCCCTAGTGGTGAGCAAGTCCCGCCCGTAGCAAGTTTACGTAAAATGATGCCTGAAACAGAGTTATGGCCACCCATCACTCCTTCATGGATGGCGCGTTTACACCCAAGTTTTTATCCTCAGATGAGAGCAGCTTTGCATTCACGCTACGGTGAACCAACCACGCTTGAGGAATATTGCATGAAATCGCAAGTGCTTCAATATGAGGCTACCCGTGCCATGTTTGAGGCGTTTACCCACAACAAATACTCCTCCAGCGGCGTTATATTTTGGAAACTCAACTCCGCTTGGCCAACGCTGTATTGGCAACTTTACGACTATTATCTAAAGCCTAACGGCGCTTTTTACGGCGCGCAAATCGCATGCGAACCATTACATGTCTATTACAACTATGTTGACAATTCAGTCTACGTCGTTAATGGATATTGTAAAAGCTTCGAGAATTTAGAAGTACTTGTGAAAGTTTTAAACTTCGACATGACAGAGAAGTTTTCTACATCGACAACAATAAATGTGGAACCGGATAGCACCAACTACGTCCTCACAATCCCCGCATTAGAAAACCTGAGCCCAGTCTACTTCATAAAGCTTGAGCTTAAGGATAGCGGAGGAAGCTTAATAAGCTCCAACTTTTACTGGCTGTCGACCAAAGGCGATGAGTATGCTGACTTTACACAATTGATGAAACTTCCAACTGTTGATTTAGATGTAACGACGGAGTTAGAGGAGAAAAACGGCGAATACATCGTTCATGTAACATTTGTAAATCCGACGAGCAATCTCGCATTTTTCATAAACCCCAGCATACTTAAGGGCTTACATGGACCTGAAATCCTGCCAACTTTTTGGAGCTCCAACTATTTCAGTTTAATCCCGGGAGAGAAAAGAGCCGTGACAGCAACTTTTGCCAAGAAGACCTTAGGCGCGGAAGACCCTTATTTAATGATAGATGGGTGGAACATAAAACCCAAAGAGATCAACCTGAGAACAATTCGGAGTTCAAGATCATGTTGAACGATTCTTCTAAAAGACATAGCTGGATCCTGAAGCTGGAATCCTTTTGCCCGTTGTTCCAGTTAATGGAGTATTCAACAGTATACTTCTAAGTCTATTCTGGAAAACAGCATGATTTCGATAAGAGACTGAGGTGCTATAGGCATCTGACGCCGGCTTTTAACAATATTTTCCCCTCATAATATATCTAGTGTGTAAAAATAATTAACTGTAGAAATTTTAATCGCGCTACTTCTAATAGAGAAGAAGATTTAAATTATCATGAAGATTATAAAATAAGTAAATAGTAGATGAGGGATTCTACTATGAGAGGTGTTACCTTTGGTATAGTTTTACCTCAATCTGTACCTAATTATGCTATAGTTCGCAATGTAGCATTGGAATGTGAGCGACTTGGTTACGACTCTATATGGCTTAACGATCACTTCTATGAGGGATGGTTGCCGCCCGAGGAGCACATGCATCCATATTTGGACTGTTGGACGTTACTCCCAGCTCTCGCTGTAGAAACAAAGACAATACGTATTGGAAGTCTTGTAACGTCGAACACGTTTAGACACCCATCTCTACTTGCAAAGATGGCTACTACACTTGATGTAATAAGCGCGGGTAGACTTGAGTTTGGAATTGGCGCAGGAGACTTGCCTGTTGAACATTATACCTATGGAATACCTTACCCTTCAGATGTTGAGAGAATTTCACGATTACGTGAAGCTCTTCAAGTAATCATTAAAATTTGGACTGAAGAAAAGCCTAGCTTCACTGGGAAGTTTTATGAGATAAGGGAGCCTCCGTGCTTCCCCAAGCCTATTCAAAAACCACATCCACCTATATGGATCGGATCTATTACCGGTAAAAAACGTATAATAAGATTGGCAGCTGAATATGCCGATAACTTTAATGTACTTGACGGCTCACCGGAATCATACGTCGAAAAGATGAAGACTTTAGATGAATATTGTGAGAAGATCGGACGTAAGCCGAGCAGTATAAGGCGAAGCTGGCATGGATTCATCGATACTACTATTAAAAAAGATGATAGTCTTATCGAAGACACGATACGTAATTTAAAAGCTATGTCAGATGCAGGCGTTCAAGACTTCATACTTGGATTTAGCGACCGTACCGATATCGAGGCTCTAAAAATTTTCGCCGAACAGGTAATCCCAACCCTCAAATAAACGATATATTGGAGTCGATAATTATAAAGAGAACAATGATATTTTCTATAAGCATTAACTGAAATATTACCACTATAAAATTTTTGATATCATACAGTGAACACTCCTCCCTAATGGTAAATCCTTTTAAGACTATCCCTTACAATGTTTGAAGCTATATTGTGTAAGTCTGATATTTTGGAAAAACCACCTTGGAAAACTCTTTCAGCATACTTATCGCCATACTGAGTGGAACTCTCGTCATCGAGAAGTCTATTAGGATTGTATCGGCTCCAGCCTCAGAATACTCCATTATCTTTGAAAGCCACTCTTTCGGATTTTCACCAAGACCAGCAGGATATGTGAATGAAGGGGCTAATGAAATCGATCTCCCCTTTTTCCCCGCCATCTCAGTGATGTAGGATGCGATTCTTCTAAAGTTTTCAATCGGAAGGTTTGAAAGCGGTAGAAGACCATTGCCATATTTGACGGTAGCTTTCAGAATGGCTTCAGAAGAGCCGCCGAACCATATCGGTGGATGGGGCTTCTGAAGGGGTTTAGGCCAGAATGGCGCCTCAATAACCCTATAAAACTCACCCATATATGTAACTCTACCCTCTTCAACCCAAAGCTTCAATATTATCTCTAGAGCCTCCAGCATTCTGAATATACGTGATTCATGCCTACCCCAGTAAATACCGTAAGATACGGCTTCATCCTTAAACCATCCCGCACCTACACCGAAGTTGACACGCCCTCTGGAAATAATGTCTACTGTAGCTATAATCTTAGCTAATCTGGCCGGCTCATAGAATGGTAGAGGTGAAACCCTAGTTCCCAATCTTATTCTTCTCGTCTGTGTGGCTAACGCTGAAAGCAAAGTCCAAGCGTCAAGCTTATTCGGTTTATCTGGATTCCACCCAGTCTTCTCGTAAAACTCCCTTGGGAGGTAGAAGTGGTCTCCAACCCAGAGAGAATCGAAACCCAGCTCATCAGCTACGAGGGAAACCTCTAGAATCTCCCTATACCCGTATTCACCGTGAGTAGGAAGATGAACCCCGAATTTCAGATGCAAAATTCTCCCCCCTTTAAAACTCCATGTATTTGATAAGCCTTTGCTCAGCCACATGGAAGACTTTTCTCCACGAAAACTTATAAGCATTTTTCGATTGAGAGCCCTTCAATCGCCGGACATGGTTAATCACAGTTTTATAACGTTCCTCTTCATTACACCTATAAAGACGTGGAGAAGGTACCTGGAGTTTGCAAATCTTAAATAATTGAATGGAAAACCACCTCTCAATCTACACAACGATTTACTCTAAAAATTGGATACTATAGAATAGTCTCTGAAGTAATTCATCCCCCACATTAAAGCGTCTATGTCAACTTTAATAGTTAAGGGTATACACGTCTAATGTCATATGTATAAATCTATGGCTTCTCGTGGAGGCAGAAGTTTTGCTAATATATGGAAAGTCATCCACGTTAAGCTTATGTTTATCAAACGTCTAGTTTATCGACATATGCTGGAGGCTTAAAATGATTACCTCCGATTTCTTTAAACGTTTAGATAGAAGGTTTAAGATTTTACTTGCATCTATCGGTCTACATACGTGGTCTTCAAGTCTACCATCGCAGTATAGTCAGCTTTATGCCGTAGCTTTAGGAGCTAACCCGGTTGAACTAGGCTCTCTAGATAGCATAGGTGGTGTGGTTAGCTCTATCTTTTCAGCTCCAGCAGGGTGGCTTATAGATAAACACGGCGTTAAAAACATGCTAGTTCTAGGGTTAATACTATCGGCGTTTGTCGCAGTCATATATGGTTTTGCATTAAACTGGTGGATGCTTATCCCAGCGATAATCTTAATGAGAATTGGTATGATGCTCATAATGCCGTTAACCGATATAATCATCATTGGAACGACTGAGCCTAAGAATAGAGCGATGGCAATGGGTTTATCACGTACAATATGGGCCGTACCGAGTATTTTCGCACCATTCACAGCGGCAATAGTGGTTTCCAGCTTCGGCGGAATAAACGTTGAAGGTATAAGACCTTTATACTTCATACAGCTGATGGCGTTTTTACTGACCGTGGTGTTCACTATAGTAATGCTCGAGCCACTACCGATTCAGAGAAAAGAGCAACAACATACTTCAAAGAAGCTTAACCTCTTCAACTATTACGATGAGTTCTTGAGAAGTGAAAAATGGCTTAAACATTGGCTGATTGCGATGACTGTTCTACGCCTAGGGGGAATATCAATGCCCTTCGTACCACTATGGATCGTTGACATAAAAGGTGCCGACCCATACCTACTTGGGGTTTTGGGAACAGTAAGCGTAGCAGTATCACTCTTACTACAGATTCCAATGGGTAAACTCGCAGACACAATCGGACGAAAAAAAGTTTTCCTAATCCTCCGTCCCTTCAGCTACATCGGTACTCTACTGCTTGTCTGGGCGCCAAACACTATGGCTCTAATTGCCGCTGGAGCATTGGGAGCTATGGGGCTTATGGTTTTCGGCGGTGGAATAGGTGGTATAAGCTTCATCCCATTCATCACGATGTATTGGGAGAGCTTTCCAGCTGAGAAGAGAGGTAGACTTCAAGGGATAAGCGGTCTACTAGACTTTGTAGGATCCTTCGCAACCATACTTGGAGGGCTTCTCTGGCAAGCTGGATACATGGAACTTGTTTTACTCTTGCCAATGTTAATAGACATCATAGTTCTAGTTCCAACGTTTCTAATCATCCCGGAAAGCCTAGGTAGAGACAGTTAGATGAAACGTCCATAAACGATTTAAGCGTTGAAGCCCACGGTAGACGTTGGAATTCTAAAACGTTTTAAACCCAGATGATTTAGATTTCAGTTTTTTAAGATACTCAGAAGCTTCTCTAGCGTTTTGAAACCTAGCTATAATTCTTGAAGATGTTAAATGGATTGCCGTACCACAGTAGGGACACTTAGCAGATCTACTTGAAGAAGATAGAGAGAAACGGCCGCACTCAGGACATCTATATATTTTGAATTGCCGCCTACTCATTCAGATACGCCTCTGATGTACTCTTCAAGAAGACCTTCCTCAGCGAGTTCAGATATCCAATCTACTACGCCTATTTTAGGTTTAACCTCACCCCTGTAAAAGGCTAAAGCCTCTGAAATAAGCTGTTCAACGGGTTTGTCTGTCGAATCGAGTTCATATAGTTTACCTTTATAAATCTCCGATGCTTCGATCAGACATGAGTCTAAAATCTCAGCCATAACGTTTTCATATACTTTCCCAGGAGGATATCCCTTGGCTTCAAGCCTCCTCCTTAAAACCCTAGGGTGACATCTTAAGACGAAGGCAATTTTAACGTATTTAGACGGCGCGATTAAATGTGCTATATGCCCGTCGAGAATCACATCTTCATCCTTAAGACTTCTAATGGCTCTTCTAAGCCTAACCATATCCACGATGTACGTCTGCTTTTCATCGTCAAATCCTAGTGTTAATCCCCTATCCAAGCAGAACCTTCCCACGTCCAGATGCATGAAGCCGATTTCTCCGGCTAAAGCTTCTGAAAAAACAGTTTTACCGGTTCCAGGAGTACCAGTTACAACTATGAAAACCAAGCCTCTCTAAATTCTAAGGGTCCGCCTCCTATAAATGGTTTCACCATACAGGTTAAACATCAGCCAAAATTAAATAAGCAAACAGAACAACTATTTTAGAGCTTTATGCAAATTCCTAACTTACATGAGTTAGAGAAGCTTATTAGAAAGCCCAACATCCGTCCACTGCTTCTAGCAGATATCGGCGATTTTGAAACTCTACGTAGTAGAATGATGAAGAATCGCTGGAGAAAAACTGCGGAAAAGCTGCTGAAACACGTAGATAAACTGTTAAATGATTCAATTCCACAGCTTCCACGCTCCCTCTACGACGACTTCTTTAGAACAGGCCGTCGCCATGTCTTCGAAGAACCATATTTTCTACGTAGAAGAGCTGTTGAAGATTTAACCTTAGCCTACATATTCACAGGGAAAGACACCTACTTAGACCGCTGTAGGGACTATATATGGGCTATAATGGAGGAATTTACATGGGTCATACCGGCTCATGCGAAAACCCCCTTCCAGCCCGGAGAAGAATGCATAGTAGATCTATTCTCCTCTGGAACCGCTATGCTTCTAGCCGATATATGGGATTTGCTCTACAACGACTTAGATGGGGAGACGCTTGAGTGGATACGCTACAATATACTCCGCCGTGCGCTAATACCTTTAAGAGACCACTACGATGAACAGTGGTGGAGTAGAAGCTATGAATCAAACTGGTGTGGTGTTTGCGCTGGAAACTCTGGATGTGCATTGATACTAGTAGCGTTAGATGAGTCTTGGTCTATAGACCTACTACATAAGATTCTTAAGAGTATTGACGGCTTCTTATCAACGGCAGACCCTGATGGTGCTTGGGTTGAAGGTGTCGGATACTGGTTTTACGGCTTCTCCAGAGTATTCTACTTCTCAGATCTACTCGCTAAAGTGACTGATGGTAGGATAAATCTTCTCGAAGATCCTCGAATTAAGGCATCTATAACATTCCCCGTTTGGATGTATCTTCCACCACGCTCCCAGGTAAACTTTGGAGATACGGGAAGCACACCTTCAGTATACATGGATGTTCTAAACCTTATCCTGAAGTGTTATAAAGAACCTAGTATTGCATGGTACATTCAACGCCTCGAAGAAGAAGGGCTTCTAAACGGGGGCTCCTTACGCGAACTGATATGGGAGCCTGCTGAAGTAGAGCCAATCCCCCCAAAACAGACCTTTAAATGGTATCGTAGGATAGGTGTCATAGTTACAAGGTCTTCTTGGAACGACTTAGATGTACCGATTCTCGCGGTTAAAGCTGGTCATAATGCTGAACCTCACAACCACATAGACGTAGGGCAGTTCATATATCATTGCTATGGAAATAGTTTTATATGTGATTTAGGCGTAGGCATATACGATAGAGACTACTTTGGCTTTAAGAGGTATGAGAATCCTATCTGTGGGGCGGATGGACATAACCTTATATTTGTAGATGGGAGGAGCCAAGCTGTAGGTAGAGATTATAAGGGCGAAATAGTGGAATTCAAATGTGAGAAAGATTGGGAGCTTATTAAACTAGATCTTACGAAGACATATTCTCCAGATGTACTATCGAAGGCGATAAGGACTTTCGTGTTTCTTAAACATAATGGTTTAATACTGGTGGATGAAGTCATGTGTAGAGAGAACGCTCTAGTAGAAACACGGCTACACTTTAAAGGAGACTTTCAACAGACCCAACATTGGGTTGACATGTTTACAGAGAAAGGCCGCGTGAGGGTGCAACCTAAAGACCCATCTACAAAAGTCACCATAGAGACCCATAGGGGGTTGAAGACACGCGACACGTCGCTGATCAATGCTCAGTATATTAGATTAATTAAGTGGGCTACTGGAGGATATGCTAAGATACAGGTCTATATGATTCCCTATAGAACTACGGTAGAGCTTAATGTGCGTTTAATAGAATTGGAGAAGAAGCTATCTGAGATTGAGGTTTAGAAGAGTTAAAGAACTGTTATAAGTAGGATTCATAAACTTTCTACTTCTACATTAGACGGAAAATTTAAACGCTTTTCAAGAACAATATGTGTAAATGGTGGCTTATGAGCTCTACCCATGTGAAGATTTCCGAGATAATAGCAGATATGCATGTTATAGACACTCATGAACACACTTATCCGCAGGAACTCATAGCAAGTAGAAACCCGTCCATCGTCGACATTTTCGAAGGCTCTTACATTTTCTGGATCGCTAAACCCCCTGCGAAGAGGGATGACTTTAAAAGCCTTGTAGAAAGCGTTAAAGGGATTTCGGAAAGCACCTTCTATAAAGCGTGCAGTATCGCTATTAAGGATATATATGGAGTGAACGTAGACCCTCCCAGTGAAGAGGCTTTTATAGAGGCTTCAAATTTAATTCGTGACGCGTATAAAAGTAGGAACTGGACTAGAAGAGTATTAAGGGAAAGTGCTCTTATAGATAAGGTTCTTTGGGACCCATACTGGGACATTTGGAGGGAAAGCTTTGACCCAGAGCTTTTCAAGCCTGTCTTCAGAATAAACTCGCTACTCTTTGGCTATAGAAGGGATGTTGTAGACCACAATGGAAACAGCCCATACGTTTTCGAAGAATACTTGAATCTTAAAGTTGAAAAGTTTGATGATTACATGAGCCTCATCGATCGGGTTTTAGAGGAGGCTAGGAGAAGAGGCTATGTTGCACTTAAATCTGCCCTTGCATACGATAGACCGATACTGTTTGAAGAAGTTGAGGAAGACGAAGCTAGAAGGGTTTTCAATAAGAGGGGTTTAGGATTAACGTCTAGAGATATCAGGCTATTTCAAGACTTCATTCTCCACCATATTCTAAGTAAGGCAAGCGAACTTGGTCTTCCAGTTCAATTCCATACGGGTTTAGCGCTCATAGAAGGGTCGAACCCTATGAACCTAGTAAACGTTATACGTAAGTACAGTAATGTTAAATTCATACTTTTCCACGGTGGATACCCTTGGATAAGGGAAGTCGCAGCAATAGCCTTAAGCTTTGGAAATGTCTACATAGATTTCTGCTGGCTCCCAATAATATCTCCATCGGCCTGCAAACTTCTACTAAAGGAGGTTGTTGAACTAGGGCTTTCAAGTAGAGCTATGTGGGGAGGAGACTGCTGGGTGGTTGAAGCAACATACGGTGCATTGAAACTATTTAAAGGTCTCTTAACTGAAGAGCTCTGTAAAATGGTGGATAGAGGCTATCTGAAGTTTGACGAAGCTTTGGAAATAGCATCCCGAATCTTAAGTGAGAATGCTAGCCAAATATTCAACATCTAAATTTTCCAGTTAAACAGTCGAATAAACATTGATGGATAAAACGTTTTATTTGACGCTATAGGCTATAATCTTTCAGAGAAGATTGTAAGCGGTGAACACGATGCCGTCGTTTCAAGCAGACTTATCTGACACGCCTCATTCAGCAGTTTCCAAATAGATAGGTTTAAATAGATGGTGGTATCTATAGTGTAATAGATGTCAGAGAAGACGGAAAAGCTATTGACGACTGGCGGG
>JAGTQM010000043.1:0-7017 GCA_018396755.1 Candidatus Bathyarchaeota archaeon
TGACCAACGATCAACTTCTTCCTTCACCATTATTTCAACGAGCCTATCAAACTTCACTCTGGGCCTCCAGCCGAATACGCGTTCGGCTTTAGAGTAGTCTCCAACGAGGCAGGGGACATCCAAAGGTCGCATAAACCTCTTATCCACTTTGACGTAGTCCTCCCAATTTAATCTAACAATATTGAATGCTTTTTCAACAAGTTCCTTCACGCTGTGCGCTTCTCCGGTAGCAATTACATAATCGTCTGGCTTATCCTGTTGAAGCATGAGCCACATGCTTTCAACGTATTCTGGAGCATACCCCCAGTCTCGCTTAGCATCTAAGTTTCCAAGCCTAAGCTCATTACTTAAACCGAGCTTTATCTTAGCAACTTCATTGGCGACCTTTCTAGTTACAAATTCCAGCCCACGCAGAGGGCTTTCATTGTTAAACAATATGCCATTTACGGCAAAAATGTTATATCCTTCCCTATAGATTCTGGTGATCCAATAGCCATATAGCTTGGCGGTAGCGTATGGGCTCATAGGTCTGAAAACATCGTTTTCATTCAAAGGACGGTCGCCATTCAAAAATCCAGTAGTGCCGAACATTTCGCTAGTAGCCGCATTGTAAAATTTAACATGAGGGCAAATATGCCGAATGGCTTCAAGAACCCTCGTAGTAGCAAGTCCAGTAATATCTCCAGTTGCGACTGGAGACTCGAAGCTAGCTCCAACAAAGCTCTGAGCGGCAAGATGGTAAACTTCGTCTGGCTCAGAAACCTTCAAAGCTTCGATTATGGAACCAGTATCGCTCAATTCAATTGGAATAAGGTTAACTTTGTTAAAAACTCCAAGGTGCTGTAGGCGCCAAAAGTTTGGAGTGCTAAGCCTACGGTAAGTGCCATAAATCTCATAGCCCTTATCTATTAGAAACTTGGACAGATAAGCACCGTCTTGACCAGTGATGCCAGTAATCAGCGCACGTTTCATCGTCAGATCATCAACTATTACACAGCTTTTACGTATTTAAACAGTGGAGTGTCCTGGGCGTGTCCAAGAATTCATTGGCTTGATTGTTAAACCATGCATTTCTCCATGGCTGGATAAGGGTTTTGATGAGGCTGAAAACCTAACCCTATGGATAAGGTGAACTCTTGGACATACCCCGTTTTCCAAAACATTACATTTTTTAGATGTTTTCGGCTTCCAAATAACTTGATAATATTCTTTATTAATAAGAGGGACTTAGTAAATGCTAGATAAGGTGGGAGCGCAGCCTCAATGATATAACGTGTTAGAGTCGAAAAACTTTGGGATCATTGCCTCTCCAAGCTTCCTGAACGCTTTCTCAAAGTATTATAGGAGAGAAAACAACATCACTTAGATGCTACTGAAATCCTTGAGCTCTCCATCTTTAAGAACATTCAATATCTACCCATCAAAAGACCATAATAAGCTAAAATGGCAAAAGAAAAATAAAACCATTTTACATTAATTTAACAACAAGCTAGCGCGCTTAAAGCTTAAAGATGATATTTTTGAACAATCTAAAATTGATTTTATCTTTTAGTTTCGTGTTTGTGAGCTGATAGTTGTTTGTTTTCGTAGTTGATGGCTAGTTTCGCGATCAACTTATTGTTAGAATTCTCAGGATTTCTTGATGTATATTTGCCGGCTTCTTTTCTCCATTTATGATGGAAATTTTCAAGGCGTGGGCTAGCTTGAGGTAAAGCTTTCTTCTTTCCTTCAGGTTTTCGATGCTGAGTATATCGTTTTTTCTTTCATATGCTGTTTGCTCGTTCACATCGATTAGTATGATGGTAGAGTTGTTTAATCTAGATGCGAGGAGTCTGCCGGGTATCTTTTTGTGAAGGTTGCTATCCTTCGTATCATACATGAGGTCTACCAGAATGTCAAGTATATACCTATCACATAGGATCCGGTATCCCGTTCTCATTGGAAGGGCTATGCGGAAGATGAAGTGGATAATGACGTCGAATGTGAAGAGCCAAGGCCAGATCCTAGCTAAAGCCCTATTCATGTAAAATCTGCGCTCAGCATACCTCACATTGCTCCTTTTAATAGTCCTCCACTTCGTATAGCCTAGAAGGCGACATAGAGCAAGAAGCGGATAAGAAACGAAAGCGACCCAGCGAAACCAAACATACTTAACTTTGAAGCCTCTCCTCTTCAGATGTTTCTCAAGCAATTTAAGTTGCATAGTTTTACCGGAACCGTCAATACCACAAATAGCTATCAATTTACTCATGGCGTTACAGATCTTCTAGCTACTACGTAGTGGTGGGCGAGTATTCCATGTACGATCTTAACATGAAAGCCTTCGGATCCTAGAATGTTCGCGACTTTTTTAGCTGTATATTCACCATTCCTGATATGGTGTGCCGCGATCAACACTTCTCTAACAGTCTTTAAAGTACGTTTCGCCCCCTCTAACACTTCAATCTCAGCTCCTTCAATATTTAATTTAATGATATCCACTTTTTCACCTCGAACCATGTTATCTATGCTATCGACCGGAATTTTAATGTATTTACTTCTTTTTATAACCTCACCAGAAATTAAAATTGAACCAGAAAGTGTCCCCTCTACGTAAAAGTATAATTCGCCTTTACATTTCCATATACCATTTCCAATAACCTTAACATTTCTAAACCCTCTTACGTTCATTTGGAGGAACTTTAAATTAACCGGATCAGGTTCCACGGCAAATACTCTCCCTTCAGAACCAACGATCTCGGCTATGCGAACTGTATCCTCGCCTATTGTGCTACCTCCCTCAAAGACAACATCCCCCCTTCTTATCCTTAACCATCTTTGAAAGGGACGCGGATATGCGAATAGGAGGCTATTGCTTTTGCTGGGTGCAAAAAGATTTCTTCGTTTCCAAATTACTCTGCAAAAATTCTTTCTCGGAATGATGACGATCTTTTCCATTTGTGGATAAACTATGCAACTTAACGCTGCACTTACTGGAAATATCCACTTAGGCATTGATTCTAAGAGTTGCTTAAGAATTCGGAGTACAACTTCCTTATTCATGGGAATTCGTAACCCTCTCGAAAACTCTAATCAGCTCGTTAACTGTTCTATCATTGTCGAATTTCTTTAGTATGCCTTTGCGGTTCTTTAGGCCGAGCTCGACAACCTCGCTTCTATCCATAGAGAGAACTTGATCCAAAGCATCTGCGAGGTTATCAGCATCATTTGGTTTTACTATGAGGGCGCCTTTCAACCCTTCAGCCATTTCAGGTACTCCGCCGACGCGCGTTGCCACTAAGAGCCTACCTTTAAGGAGGGCTTCTGCGGCGACATAGGGTAGTGGTTCCTGGTATATGGAGGGAAGGACCACCCCTCTGATCCTCTTGTAGACGCCTTCGTAAGAGCTTCCATATAACCTCCCGTATGAAACTATTTCGATTTCCCTTAGTGGTTCGAGGCCAGCAAGATGCTCCATCTTTGTGGCATGAATCCTCACTTGGCGTTTATGGTAGGTTTTTAACAGAGCCTTCAAAAGTATGTGGAAGCCCTTGAGCGGGCTCAGCCCTCCAAAATAGCCCAAATCATCGCCATTAATAGGCGCAAGAGATAGCTTGGGTAAAGGGTTGTATATGACGTAAGATGGAATGAAGAGGTTTGGAGCATGTTTCAAGAAGAGGGTTTTTTGGGCTCTGGAAACGAAGATTAAGGCATCCGCGAACTTCAGAAAGCTGAGGAAGTGTCTTCCCACCGTGGAGTTCAACAACGTTGAAGTTAGCGCTAGTTTAGAAGATCTCCTATGACTTTTCTCATAGTACAATATACAGTTAACGCAATTTCGATTGTTGGACTTGCAAATAGAGTTTTCCTTAAGGTTATACAGAGAGCCAACAGGACAAGTTGGAAAGTAAGAGTGGATGTGCACGACAACAGGCTTTTTGAATGCTTGTTTAATGAGTGGTATAGTGGGGAAGAAGTCGGTGCAATAAACAATATCAGACCATTTGAATAGCTCTCTTACCTTTTTAAACATAGGTACTATGGTGTATTTACCGCGTCCCAGTACTGGAATCATGTAAATCGGCAATTCGCTCCAAGCTTCAAAGTAATTAGGAGTTGATGATATGGCAACTTTCACATTTACGTCATTTTCAATTAAGAGCCTAGTATAAAGGTAAGTTGCTAGTTCGCCACCACTTCCCTCAGGCCAAAGTTTTTCAGAAAGTATAAGTACGTTCATTCTTTCACCGCAGCGAAGAAAATGCCTGCTCCTAGTGTTTTCCTAATACAAAATAGCTTATTAAACGCATTTACTATGGGATTGCTTGTCACATAGCCCATTGAATAACTGGTTGAATAAACCATCCTGAAGCCATAGAATTCGAGGTGCTTTTTAAGAGTCTTGAAAGTATAAAGTCTCATATGTTCACAAGGGCCATATGCGGATTGCAGAGGTCTTTTCTCAAAACCATACTTCAAGGAGCACCCGTAGTGATAGGGGAGATACCCAAAAAGAAGCAATAGCCTGTTGACCCAGCTGGCCAAATTCGGCGTCGTTAATACAAAAAGACCCTTCGTTTTGAGGACTCTATAAGCCTCACTTATCATGTTGTCGGTATTCCAAAGGTGTTCCACGACCTCGAATGCGCTTACGACATCGAACTCGCCATCTGCGAATGGTAATCTGTCAGTATTCAGATCAACCATATAGGTCTTAATGCCCTTACGCTCCGCCTCATCGAGCACCTCTATATCCACTCCATAAACTTCCTGTGCATTAAGAACGTCAGCGACCTCTAAGGTGAAAGACCCATCACCGCATCCTAGGTCGAGATATTTTTCAGGCTTAAACGAGTGGGCTTTCCTTAAGAAAGACGTTAAAGCCTTAAGGGTTTCCCTTTGTCTGACATCTTTAATTTCGAGACTCATTGAGTATCTCCCTCATTCTATTGTAAACAGTATCCATGCTATAGGTTTCTGCCGCCCACCTCTTTGAACGTATGCCATATTCTTCAAGCAATGTTCGATTATCCTCAAGCGTTCTTAGCGCCTCGTAGACACCATCCTCTAAATTCCGCCGATACACAATTATTCCTCTCCCCCTCCCTAATAAATGCGGGATACTTTGGATAGGAGTTGCTATAACACATTTGCCCATAAACATGGCTTCCAAAACAATAAGAGGCGGGTCTATAGCCGCGTTTACTAGGGATGGAAAAAGCACCACATCATTTTCACGAATAACCCTCCACTTTTCAGCTTCAGAAAGATTCCTAAGATAGAGTTTAACGAGGTTTTTCAAGCCGAGCTTTTCGATTGCTCTTTTAAAGTCCTTCACGAATTCCACATAACTAGCATAGCCGAGTTCGGAAACATAGATATTAAACTCTATATCATAACCTTCCTTTTCGAGTCTTGAAAGGGCTTTTAGTATCTTGTCGTAGGGAAACCTTAGATACGAGCCGTGCCCTAAATAAAGAACCTTGAGTCCACTGTTGGGCCTATTGGTTGTTCTTGACCCTTCACTATGGCTTGGCAGGTCGATCGGTGCAGGAACGTAATGGTAATGTCGTACAAAGAACCTATGGAGGCGGTCATGAGAATAAAGGGCTGTCGTCACGATTTTCACGTTGCCCAAGTATGTTAGCGGCAATGCTCCTACGGAGCGCATAATCAGGTTTGGGTTGTTCAAAATATTATAAGCGAACTGGTAAAGGTATACTCTTCCCGCTTTTCTTACAACGTTAAGAAACCTTATAAGTGAAGCATTTATGAAGTGAATATCAACATGAAATTTGCCATTCAGCTCGTTTAATACAGCAACCCTCAGCTCTTCTTCATTACGATAATATTTAATGTCAAAGCATTGCTCAACGTCAGGAAGATCATAGGGACCGCGCTTTTCATCAATCGTTGAAAACACGCTGATATCATCGTAAAATCTCATCAGAACCTTTGCGAAGTTCCTCGCTAATACTACTTCACCCATGTTCCAAGGAGGGTGAAGTCCTCGTGATATAATTATCGCTTTGCCGCCCATAGCTTAATGCAAGATGTTCTCAAGCTTGGTTAAGAGTCTCGTCGTAAAAGTTTTTGTTAGAGGCATGAACATTTGGGCGCATAAACTCCTTCTAAACGCGTTATCCTGCAATTTTTCCTTAAAGATGCTCGCTAAGGTTGCAGGATCACACTTGTACGGTGGATAATCCGACTCAAGTATCTGCTTGTATGCTCTACTCCACGAACGGTCGAGCCTAAGCAACAGATTAGAAAGCTTCTCTGGCACAAAGCCGTGGGCGAGCTTATGGAGGATCGACGTTATCGTTAAATGCCACCTGCACGCCTTTACTAGCTTATTTTTCTTAATTAGACCGATGAAATTTTCAATCGAAGTTTGATCCATCAAAGCTAAATAATGCAATGTGACATAGTACTCAGCTAAAATATACATATTTTCCTTAATGGCTGAGTGAGCTATAGTTACTAAAAGCTCTGCTTCAGGGGCAAAGACTCTAACCATGAAGCCGCCGGGCAGTAATTTTTCCATTATACAATTGCTTAACTTCCGCTTGTCTAGATATATTAAGTGACTAATGCTGATTTCATCGTAGAGGTCTATCATCACCTCAGTTCTAAATCGGGTTTTATAATCTTGAAACGTTGTACAGTAAGCACATTTTTCCATAAATAGATAATTGCTTCCTCTGAGAAGCTCTACCATTTTCTTATAATCGCTATGTGAGCCCATGTTAAGTACGTCGATGTCTGAAACATCCTCGGGATATGGCCTTAGAGTTTTAAAGATAACATAGTTTATGCCTTCTTTGCTAAATAGCCTTGAGATTTCAGTCATCAGGTCTACCAGTCTTTGTAAGCGTGTATAGTGGTAATTATATTCTGAAAGCTTCTGTCTTTCTTGAGGGTTAATAGTATTCAAATACATCAGAGGTATTTTATTCCTCTCTGCTATAGAGTAAAGTTCCGGAACATAACTATTTCCTTTTTCCTTATTAATCTGAGGATTATATAATGCCAGTT
>JAGTQM010000043.1:7039-8275 GCA_018396755.1 Candidatus Bathyarchaeota archaeon
AGTAAACAAACGTTGCTTATTATCAAGATTTATCATATGTATCATCTTAGAAATTTTTATTCTAGTATACACAGAATTATAAATTCATCACATGTATGAATGCTTAATTAAGGACTAACTCCATATAAGCTATGTTATTACGAATAGCAACAGTTTTAAATCCATTTTTAGTAAAGAGATTTATTGCAATTGTATTGCTTCTTGATACAAAAAGACCAAAAGTATGCACATCTTTCTCTAAACAAAATCTAATTACACTTTGAAGTAGTAGCTTACCTATTCCTTTTCCTCTAAAATCTTTTATAACATAGATACCATGAAGGATCGCCCTCTTTCTCCTAATCTCTACATAGCTAATACCCACCATGTTGCCATCTTTTTCAGCTATCCACATCTCAGTTGAATAATCAGCTAAGAGCTTTTGAAGCCAATTTAATAGTAAAACCTTAACTAGCCTAGTAAATATTTTTGCATTATCAATCTTACTAATTACTCTAAAATATGGATCTGGAAAGTCCAACCAACTCTTTTTTAAGAAGCAATGTATTTTTTCCAATTCTCTCCATGAAACCTTTTTTATAGTTATCATTCAACTTCCTTTCTTTCTTTATGATAAAGCAACTTATGCTTTAGCATCGATTTTAAGTAAATTCTATATGCTCCAATCGAGTATGGATAATGTTTCATATACCTGAAAAAGAATAGCGGCTTTGTTATAATGAAACCTCTATTAGATAATATCTTATCAGAGTACTTTCTCTTAAACCACAACCTGCTACTGGATGGATCTAAGTCCATCAAATCGATGGTCTTTATCCCTAATGCTTTAAGTCTTTCTATACTGTACCACATTAAATAGTCCGGCGCAGAATATTTCGCATATCTTCTATCCAATCCCACGTCATAGTAGTAAGCTAGGCGATCATCGTAGAGCCATAGCACTGTGGCTATGACGTTTCCATCAACTTTGGCTAGTAAGAGCTTATGGTTGTTTTTGAGGTATAGTGCAATGCTCTTAATGACCTTGTAGAAGCCTCTAACCTCCGGGTCGTAAAAGGACATACCTCCATAGATCTTTGATTCATAGGATAATTTTATATGATCCGAATAGTCTTTCCATTTTTTTGCTTCGTAAATTTTAACGCCAGAGTGAATTGCCTTTCTTACTTCATACCTTATAGACTTCCGGCGGAGGCCTTTTCGGATATCATCCAAGGGTTTATCGATATGTTTAAC
>JAGTQM010000018.1 GCA_018396755.1 Candidatus Bathyarchaeota archaeon
CAAAGCTTTTAATATTTCTTCGCGCTCGAGATCCTTTTTTACGGTCAATTTTTCAATGGCTTTCTGGATGGCCTTTTTTTGGGTTAATACCATTGGTACATATCTATACCTCCATGTTATGGGTTGAGAGGAAAACTGTTTTCCCATTCCTATTGTACTGGTTCACCTTTTCTCTGAGAAGCCTGGCACTTTCAACATCAAGCCCGGAAGTCGGCTCATCCAAAAACAGCACTTCTGGGTCGTTAACCAAGGCCATGCAAAGCAAGAGCTTCTGCTTCATCCCCCTTAAAAAGGCTCTGACAAGCTTGTCCTTCACCTCGTACAATCCAAATTCCTTTAGAAGCTTATGTGGTCAACTGCCGTTACATCCTCATAATGCTTTGTCAAGTCTATAACTGTTACCGCGTTTTCCATACATACGCCTTCCTTTAGTGGAGTTCCTGTATACTCAGCACAACCATGCGTTCCTTGCTTTTTATGCCTCTTGCCACGTTTGCCGGAGCGAAGACCTGCTCATATGCTCTTACTGGACCATTTAACGTGTTTAGGCTTGCGTCAAATTTAACGCAATTTTCAATAAGAAAAGGGATTTTTCGAAACAATAAATTTAAATATCTCAATTTAAGTAAAGTGAAGGATATGAGCGAGAGGAAATTGCCAAGATTTATAATGTGCTTCTGCACTGGTGAATGTCCCGGATTTGCAAAGCTGGATTTGTGGAAGTTGATAAACTTTGTTAGAAATGAGCTTGACGTGGAGTACGCCATAATCCATCCGCAACTATGCGTCACGGATGGAGACAACTTTTTCAGAGATTACTTGAAGGAAACGGATAAAAACAAAATATACATTATAGGCGGATGCGACCCAAGGATGCAGAGGAAGATGTTCAAGGATGCTTTTGCTGAAAAGGGCTTAGACTTTGATAAGCAAGTGATTTCCTTAGATTTGAGGAACATGGAAACAGCAGAGGCCATGAAGAAGGTTGAGGAAGCTGTAAGTAAGGTGGTGGGCGCATAAGATGGGCGAGGAGAAAAAGGAGAAGTACCTCGCTGAGGAGCGGTACTACGGACCTAAGGTTATGGCTCCGCAGAATCCCTTCGGACTGCCAAGAAAGGAGATTAAATGGTTTCCAACAATTAATCATGAGCTCTGCACTGGCTGTGGAATCTGCGTGGAATTTTGCCCCGAACATGTTTACGAAAAGCAGGGCGACAAGGCAGTTGTTGTCAGGCCTTACGATTGCCTAGTGGGATGCGAGTCATGTAGGCCGCGATGTCCAGTAGGTGCCATTAGCTTTCCGTCTAGACAGGAACTTAAGCAGATGCTTAGAGAACTGCGGGAGAAGTACGGATACCGTTAAAACTTCAAAGTCTTACTTGAACATGCTTTCAATTAGTTTTTGATTCTTAATGCTGTAGTATACCCATCTGCCCTTTTTTCTGCCCTTCACTAGTCCGGCGTTTTCCAGTATTTTTAAGTGATGTGAAGCTGTTGGCTGTGTTAAGTTAAGGGCTATCATAACTTCGCAGACGCACATCTCCCTTACGCTTAAAAGCTTCAAAATCCTAAGTCTTGTAGTGTCCGCTAACGCCTTAAAAAGTTTGCATTGCTCCTCAGCCTCATTAACCCTTGCCACATTATCGGCGAGCTGTCTCAGTTCAGCGGTGTATTTATGGGGGTCTTCATGTGGACAAAGTCCAGAACTTATCAGCCTCATAAGCCTTTTATCAATTTTGGGTTTAAGCATTCTGTTTCCCGGTAATAATGAGATTAAAATATTTAAATATGTTTTGAAAGATACGAGCCCCTCTTTACTTAAGCTTAATAGGGCTCATCATCCTCTCTATTTGAAACTTGCACACACTATATTCTTTAGATTCCAGCGGTGGGCAGTCCTGCAATGTTTTTTCGCCATTCAAGAGCTTAGCCGCAAAAGTAAAGCAGCTTTGTTCCCTACACATTTTGCAGTTCGTTTTCGGCAGCAACTCATAAATCTTTACTGGTGTCAGCTCCTTTTTGGCTTGAATCATTTCAAGGCTTGGCTTTCCATGGGTTTTCAAGTATATGATGGCGCGGTTTATCAATCGCCTAACCTCTTCAACAAGTTGGTCTGCCTCACTTCTGTCTTTAACATAGGTCATGCCAATCCTGCCATTAGCAAAAATCGTTATCAAATGTTGCTGGTACATATAGCTCAATGCGCCGAGCTTTTTAGAGTATTTGGCGTTTGGAATAGCCAAATAAAGAACTGGAAGAACGTCCTCTAAAGGCTTGTCAGCATGCGCCAAAAACTTAATCCTTTCAGGGTCAGCCGTGCAAGGCGAAATCTCCTTAATCTCAATTTTTTAATCAAGCTTTCCGGGAACAAAAGCTCTGCAAAGTTTTCACTGCTCATTCAACTTTCCCTTTATGATTTCCTCAATTTCATCCTCATTAAAGTCAGCGGAAAGTCTAACAGAACCGTCCACCACTACAGATAAGCCTTTAACACCGTATTTTGAAGCTTCTGGCGAGTTAGCAGCCTTCATTTCGATGTTGACTAGATCTTTGAACTTTGAAGCTATATTTACCACTTTTTCTACGAAAGGTGTAAAGTCGCAGATGCAAGAACTAAAGGGTACAAAAACCTCAATTTTCAGTTTGTCCTTTCTAGTCATATCAAGCCCCCAAGTGCATATACTAACATCACAATGCCAACAGCAATAAAAGCTGTTCCGAAACTTTTTGTCAATAAATCGCCTTTTTCCGATATTTTCTGGCTTATTACTTTTCTAGCTGTTGCAAGCAAAGTGCTAAGCAAAATTACAGGCAAAGCGTGACCCAGACCAAACATTAAAAGTAGTAAACCACCGTGAAAAGGAGTGGGTGCTTTTAATATCGTAAACATTACAGCCGACAATACTATGGAGAGGGAGCAAGGTCCCAAAGCTACGGAAATTATAAGCCCAAATAGGAAAGAGCTGATTGCGTAGTTATATCTTGAAAAATTTGTTAACGCCTTAAGTTTTAGGGCATTTACCCTTTTATTTAAAGAACTACTAATGCTAGTGGTTAAGCCGATTTTTCTGAAAAATCCTAAATTGCTGGTTCCAAAAATTATGAGGAGAACACATGCAATTCCGAGAAATAAGGAATAATTCACCATGTTTAATGGAATTAGAGATGTTAAGGTATAGCCTATTGAAAAGAAAACTAGGCACATAGCTATTGTAAAGCTAATCCCCACGACTAAACCTTTCAGTGTGCTTTTTCCAACACCTACAGCGTAAGTAAGATATACTAAGATCAGCGCAATGGAGCATGGCGAAAGGAACGTTGCCAGACCTAAAAAGAATAAGCCTAAAGACTCCTCAATCATAGACCTATCAAGCCTCCAAAAGCTCATCTATCGTGCTTTTAACAGTGCTTAAGAGCAATTCCTCTCTATAAACTTGAGCGCCCCGCAAATTTTTGTCTACAAGGATAACCGTTCCATCATTTATTGAGTAGGCCACGTAAGCGTTTACTATGTCTAAGATTTTATCATCGTAATCGTTGCCCAGAACCCACGTAATATTGTAGTTACTGCGGAGATTTGCAAGTTGACTGTTTGGACATGTTGCAACGACAACCGTAACTATGAAGAACGGCTTTTTCCCGCAATATATATTGCACACGGTTTTCAACTGTCTGAGTTGATAATCATTTATTGGATAGATTTGCCCACTGCAGCCTACAGCCATAAAATGAATGGCGACTACTTTTCCATTTTGCTGGCTTAAAGAAAACTGTGTTGTCCCATTTATGTCTTTTAGGGAAAATGTTGGCACAAGTTCTGGTGGTGAAGTGCTAGAGCCTCCTCCTATGGCTGGTGGAAGGCGCACATAACGCAGGCTTATGGGTATATCATAATATTTGGCTAGGCTTTGGACAGCCCCAACATAAACCCTAATAGTCTTCGGCGTATAGCCTCGATCACTAAGCCAAACCACAAAACCGTTTAAAACTTCAGTGGCTAAGCGCCTTCTCTTGCGTCTAGGTAAAAGCCTATCCCGCTCCACAAAATCCAAAAAATCGCTTACAGCGCCTTTATCCGCATAAAATTGCTTGAAAAGCTTTAGGCCGCGTCCATAAACTTTACTGGTTCCAAGTCTTAGGGATGAAAGAAACCCCACAACATCCAAGTCTTCAAAGCCACTCAAGGAGCAAAACCCACAAACCATAACCCCTGAAAAACTTTAAAATCGCAAACATGAAAAACCCCAAAACAATACCCATAGATAACATAAAACTCCAAAAGCGTAAACTCTTTAACAACAGAACCGCATACTAATGCATGGGATGTAAAATGAAAAAATCCACAAAAACAGACAAAACAAAAACAAAGGAGGTAATTCGAACCCGAAATTGCGGTGGGGGTCCGGCCCATTAATCTCGGAGTTATTCTACACGGCTTACATAATTCTTAACACTTAAATATTGTAGTTCTATCCTAGATTTAGAAGATTTTTATGAAACTTCCAGGTAAAGCCATCGTGTGGCTTATTTATTTTGACGCTTCCATAACGCGTAGATTTGGAAGAAGGGTTCCACGGAAGCTAGCGGTTGAAGCCCCCACCCTGGAAGAACTTATTGAGGCATGTAAAAGGCTTAATTTGAGTTTTCAGACGAGAGAGTCTGCTAGATACCCTAGGATGTGGTGGGGTAGAAGAGGCTATGTTATAGTGGATAAATCTAAGTCTAAGGGGAGGCTTCTAGAAGCGTTAGCTTTAGAAGTGAGACGGCTGAGAAGTGAGAAAAGTAGATATGGAGTTTATTCAGAAAAACCTTAAAATAGAAAACTTTATTTAAGCTTTTTGGGTTTTTACTTCCTTGTCCCCTTGAAAGACTCTAAAAAACCTCAATTTTTACGAATCGCTGGTAAAGTCTTTACAATTTCTAAGCAAGGCCGTATCGTAGCTAAACTTGAAAATTTCGTACCGCGACTCGGTGCAAGAGTTTACGATAGGAATCTCAGAAATCTAGGGGTTGTAGTAGATGTTATAGGTAATGTAAAGTCTCCATACATGGTTGTGAAACCTTTTGAATCTAAAGGGCTGGAGAAGATCATAGGGGATAGTCTTTACGTTAAAGATTAACCCTATTAGGGTGGGTAGTTTGAGTAGTGTAGCGAAATGCCCTGAGTGCGGCAATCGTAATCTTATTAAGGATTATGATTCAGGCGAAATTATATGCTCTAACTGTGGTTATGTTCTTGACGATAAGCTCCCAGATAGTGGCCCAGAATGGAGAGCTTTTGATGATGAACAGCGGAATAAAAGATCTAGAGTGGGGGCTCCGACGACGTATACTATACATGATAAAGGACTTTCTACAACCATAGACTGGAGGCGTTTTTCATATACACTTAAGAAAATGGATCAAACAAAGGCTTTACAGATATACAATCTTCGTAAATGGCAGAGGAGGATTAGACTTTCAGATTCTTCCGAGAGAAACCTTGCTTTTGCCCTTACAGAATTAAGTAAAATATCCATGTCTTTAAATACTCCGAAGCATGTCCTTGAAACGGCTTCACTAATCTATCGGAAAGCCTTAAAGAAGAGGCTTATAAGGGGTAGGAGCATTCAAGGAATAGTTGCAGCTTCCATATACATGGCGTGTAGACTCTGCGGTTTAGCTAGAACGTTGGATGAAATCTCAAAGGTAACGATGATGAACAAGAGGGAGATAGCTAGAAGCTACCGTTTTATAGTTAAAGAACTTAGCGAATTTATCCCTCCAGTAGACCCAATCGTATACATATCCAGATTTTCAAACCAATTAGGCATACAGGGACGGACGGAAGAAATAGCATGCGAGATAGTTAAAAAAGCCATAGAACTTAAACTCACGTGTGGTCGTGGACCTACTGGCGTGGCGGCAGCAGCCCTATACCTTGCATCTATTCTAACTGGAAATAGACGTACGCAACGTGAAGTAGCTGAAGTAGCTAACGTAACTGAAGTCACAGTGAGAAACAGATACTCAGATATCTTGAAAAACCTCGACATAATTATCTGGGTTTAATAGAAATGTTTACTTAGCCCCATTACCTTTTATTTTCCACGTCGGAGGATAATGCATTGACATCTGGCGGTAGAAAACGGAGAAACATTGAGAAGGTGGCTTTACAAATAGTTAACGAGAGTGGCGATGAAGGTATTCTGCAAAGCGACTTATGGAAGCTTATAGGGGTTACTAGTAGAGAAGGCTCTAGAATAGCAATAAGACTTGAGAAAAAGAAGCTTATAAGAAGAGAGAGGGAATACCATTCAAAAAGATGGACTTACCGACTTCACCCGATTAAGAAAAACCACCCACTTCTACCAGTGATAGATAGCCCCTGCATAATATGTGCAAACAATTCTAAGTGTAGTGTGGAAGACGTTGTATCCCCTCTCAACTGTAGAAAGCTTATAGAGTGGGTTTTAAAGACCGGGTGATATCGCTAAGCCCGTTTAAGATTTCCTTTAAAGGAGCATTCGTTCTAAACCCTTTACCGTTAAAATGCGTAGGAGATGCATTATAACCCATTTCCCTAAGCTTTTCAAGTACTGCGTTTTTTGATGGGGGAGATACCTTAAGAAAAGAGGCCAATTCATCTATAATATAATATGTTACGTCACCTGAAGACTCAGAAGCTATGGTTTCTATAAGCCTACCAAGCTCCCTATCATCTGTCAAATGCGAATTCTCATACTCTGCAACCATTTGATTGCAAAACTCTACATCAAAAATTTCTCCAATCCAAAGTGGGCCAGCCAATTCTAATCGACTACCGCAGTTTGGACATGAACTGGCTATTTCCTCTCCTAAAACTGTAAATCTTCTGTAAAGGCAGTTAAAACAGTGGTTCAAATAACCTATTTTATCTAGGGTTTTATCAGCTGCTATTGTACCCCGGATTGTTTCAATGTACACCCTTATATACTGCGTCGTCCTATGGCTGAATAGCGGTTTAAGACCTCTATTGAGCATTGTACAGTTCCTCGCAATAAAGCCAAGTAAAATCCTTACAGCTACTTCCGGATAATACTCTGTTTTCAGTGGCTTAGACCAATATCTTCTAAGACATGTCCTCGGATATCTTCCAGATAGAGATGCTGTATCTGTCGATGTTACAGCTAATACCCCTCCCCTTTTAAGGCTTAAAAGAGCTGGTTGTATAAAAGGGGCTGGAGAACCGAAGGGATCAACATCTACGAGGTCAAAACCATCTTGGCGAATATCTCTCCGCAGAAGAAGTTCTCGCGCATCTAAATTGAAGACCATCGCTTTTTCAGATAAACCGTTAGCTTCAAGGTTTACACGTATGAATTCTACCGCATTGGGGTTTAGATCATTTATAACCGCTTCTTTAACACCTACACCTTCTACTAAAAATCTAATGCTTCTAACACCGCATCCAGCAAGCGGATCGCAGACCCTTAAATCTCCGCCCTTCCTCCTAGAGAAAACTCTAACGGCTAAAACAGCAACATCTCTATTTAGAGAGGCCTCGGGATTGTAGAAAACACACGGTTTAGGCTTCCTTTCAGCTAATGGTTTCAATGCCTGAGGCGTTAGAAGCAAACGTACAAGTCCTTCTCTAGTTTCAATAAGGTTACTCAAGCACTCTACCTCGAATTTACACATTTAAGCAAGCAGATTTCTTATTCTGAAGAGCCAAGCTTATATGACCTCTGTCTCAGACGCCAGCTTTTCAGCTTCAGCTTTAGTTAAACCTTTGACCCCTAGAATAGTTAATCTTTCAGGTCTTATTTTATGGGCTTTCGTAAGAGCATCCACAATGTACTTGGGATCTATACCTAACTGCTTAGCATTAACAGGTGCACCGATTTTTACAAGGAAATCTCGAATCTCTATCCAATTGATCTTATGAAGATGAGCCATCATTACCGCCCCTACGCCGCACTGCATACCATGCTCAGCATGCTCAAAACCATGCTTAAGCGATAACAGGTCTAAACTGTGGCTAAAAAGATGTTCTGCACCGCTGGCTGGTCTACTGCTACCAGCTATACTCATGGAGACCCCGCTACCTATTAAAGCTTTAACAACTGTTCTAACGGCTTTCTCACCTCCGACTCTTATAACGTTGGCTCCAGTTTTAACTATGTTGGCGGCCATGAGCGCCATGGCTGCAGCATATTCACTGTAGTCTTCGCCTTTGACCTTCTGAGCCAGAAGCCAGTCGTTTACTGCTATTATTTTAGATATGAGGTCTCCACATCCAGCAGCTAGACTTCTTCTAGAGGCGTTTGATATGACTGATGTATCTGCTACTATGGCTACAGGTGCCCTTGCCTCCGTATACTCCACGCCCATGTTTTCAGCTACGTTCATTCTAAGTAGAAAGCTCACGATAGGGGATGCTATGCCATCATGCGAAGCCGATGTTGGAACACTTATAAAGGGTTTGTTAAGCCACGCTGAAGCGAGTTTAGCAACATCCATAACCCTTCCTCCTCCAACTCCTAAAACTACGCTTGATCCGTCTGCTTTAAGCCTTTTAGCGAGGTTCTTAACATTCATATATGTGACTGGATTAGACTCTACCGTAAACGCCGACACCTTGAAACCATTATCTGAAAGTAGTAGGTAGACTTCTTCGGCTATCTTCTTAGTGAATGTTGCACCAGATACAAGCTGTATCTTACTTCCAAGATGGAGTTTTTGAATTACATACGGCAGCTTTTTAAGGGCGTCAGCACCCATTATTACAAATCTTGGAAACTCCATGATTTCCGTTTTAAAAGACATTACACTCTAAAGATAATTTATACTTGAAGGGTTTAAGCTTAACTAATGTAGTTTCATCCGATTCGGTTTAATACACACTCTTACAGTAATATATTGCCGCTGCCGCTGTTTTCAACAATATTTAACTGATGATTTGGACTTGACCTTTAGTTAACGGCTAGATTACTCCTATGGGTAATCCGTCTCCACGTATATCTGTATATCCAGCCTTCAATCCGCCTTTAACTTCAACGATAGCTGCTACGCCCATTCTAGTAGGATAGCCCAATTTCTTCAGCTTATACCCTGCTATGGCATTACCGATATAACCTTCTTCGCACTCTACTAGAGCCGTATTGGGATTCCACTGAAACCTGGGATGCTCTATGGCTTCTTGAGGATGAAGCTCATAGTCAACAATATTAGTTGTTACTTGACTGTGAAATAATGGTCTATAATGTCCACCTGAAATACCAATAGCCATACGGCTTTCACCGTTATCCATCAATATGGCGGAAAGCGTATGTAGAGGCTTCTTACGTGGCTCGAGTCTATTTACGTGGTTTACATCTAGATAGAAGGATGAAGCGCGAGAATTCAAAGTAATGTTGAAGTTTGGCTCAGTGATGTAGGAGCCGAAATTATGGAAAATACTTTGAATTGCCGAAACAATCCAGCCGTCGCCATCAGCTACAGCGAAAAACGTAGTATCACCATCGTTAAGTTCTTTCGCAGTAGTATTCAACGTAGTTTTCATGGTTTCGATAAATCTGTCAGACAGCAATTCGTGAACTGTTAAACCCATAAATCTCGCATCCGTAACATATCGATCTCTAATATCGTAAGCGATTTTTGCAACATCAACTGTAATTTTCACTCGATCCATAGATTTAGAGTTAAACTCCCTTAAATTAAAACCCTCCAGAAGCTTAAGAATATGTAGTGTAGTTATCCTTGCGTGTTAGGAGGCATTTCATAAACTCTTCTACCACGGTATTCAATGGATATAGGGTGAAAATGCAGTTGACGTCACTGTAGCCGTAGGTTTCTTTAAGCGTAGTCTTACATCATCTTTCTGGACTCGGTTGAGACTTTTCCGCTTTATTTATGGATTCGGATGACCGTGTATACTTCTTCAACGGTGGTGGCTGCGCTCCTAGAAAACTTCAAAGATTGCAGAAGTGAGTTTGGCGACCGTTCTGACCTAGCGTTAACTTTCGCTACTAGGTCTTCCACCTCGGCTAAGGCTTCATAAGTGGCTTTCGGGGGTAACGGAGGCTCCCCACATCTTGGGTTTCTCTTAAGCATGTTTAGACATGCGATTATATCCCTATCTCCCTCGAATCCGCACTCGCATTTCAGAAGCCTATGCCCATTCGATGCTAATCTTCCACCACATATCGGGCATAGGCTTGAAGTGTATTTAGCGTCAACGTGTATGACAGGCAGAGATGCTGAATGAGCTTTATACTCGATGTAGGATTGAAGTTTTCTAAATGGTAAAGAATGGAGCCGTCTATTCATTCTTCTGCTATACTTTATACGTCGCCTCATGTTTTTCAAGTCTTCGAGGATTATCCCAAAATTGTGCTGTTTGGCAAAATCCACAATACTTTTAGCTAATTTATGACACATATCCTTAACCTTGTTCTTCTCACGCTTTGAATACTTAGCCATCAGCCTTTGAGAAGTTAAGGGCTTATGCTTAGCCAGCTTCTGTATTTTTCTCCTTTTCTCAAAATAGGCGCTTCTTATTTCCCTTATTTTCGGCTCTAATCTAATAATATGAGGGTTAGAGCTTACAGTTGTGATGTTGCTCTCATTTATGTCTATGGCTATCCAATCACTCGGATTTGACAGATCGACATCTTTCTTGAAAGGCACGATTACCTTGGTTTCATTTATCGTTATCTCTCCAGTCTTCAATTTTCCAGCTTTCCAGGCGTCTATGAACTTCCTCTGGTATTCACCATACTTCAACTCTACATAAGCGAACTTCCTCGGTTTAACAGATATCCTAATTCTATCGCCGTAGAACTTATACAACTGCAGGTCGAGCTGCATGAAGAGCTTTTTAGCTTCAGGCTTACCTTTTCTGCGCTTTCTTCTATAGCTTTTAAGCATTGCCAGCGATATTTTGCATGCTGAATGGCAGAAGTGTGTCGAATAATCCCACTTCTTCTTCCAATCCTCGTAAACTCCTTTTCTCAGCTTAGCGTAGGAGCTTATCCTACGCTTGAAGGCGAACTCTATGCAGAAGTTTACCATATCCCTGAAGTCTTCTAAGAGCTTCCTAAGATCGTCGGTAGGGCTGTAGGTGAACGGCACTCCGAGGACTACTTCCACAATTAGAGAGTATACCCTTAAGTTAATAACCTTTACGTTAGGTAGAAACAGTTTTCAATCCTCTTTAAAAGACTGGCAACTCAACCATGGAAGCTAGGGGATGCTTGAAAGCTGCAACACCATGCAGGGAATAAAATGGAGATTTAAAGTACATGGAGTGGAAATATTGAGAAAGTGATATTAAAATCTTAGTGACTAACGTTTCTCCAGTTTTAGCCGTAAACTTTATTATGGAAACATGATCTATAGCCTTCGTGACAAGCATATCCGATTTGATTGACTTTAAGCAGTACTGAGTCGTAGTCGCAGTCTACGTATACTTTTTTTACAAACTGTACATGTCCAGATTCTTCGCCTTTACGCCAGAGTTTTCCTCGCGATAGACTCCAATAGTGGGCTAAACCTGTCGTTAAGGTTTTAACAAGGGCTTCTTTATTCATGAATGCCACCATTAAAACTTCGCCTGTATCAACATCTTGAACAACGGCTACTATAAAGCCACCGTTATGTCTATAGTTTAAAGTATCCGCCAGTCTTACGGCTTCTTCAAGGTTCATAGGAACATCATTTATCTCGAATTTTTCCTCCATCATGGCCTGATAGCCTCCTCTTCATAAGTTCTTCAGGAATCTTGCTCGATGGAATTCTAATAAATGCTGTTAAGACGAGAACGTGGTAGATAAGGTCGGACGCTTCATACACGGTATCGCTTTCAGAGCCTTTGTAAGCGGCTTCAACAAGCTCTAAACATTCTTCAAGAATTTTATCGACTATTATCTCTAAACCCTCTGACATAAGCCTATTAGTGTAAGAGCCTTCAATCGGTTTATCGCGTCTTTCCTCTATAATTCTATAAAGCTCATCTAGAAAACACCAACTCATGTTAATCACTTTCAAACACACCGTATTTAAAGCTATGGAGGCGAGTGTTTAAACTGTAAGCCGTTTAATGAATCTCTGACTTTTAAAGCATTATAGTGCATTCTCAACCCCTCAATGTTAGCCATGACTTCCGCAAACTTCTTAAGCGTTTTAAACCCGTTTACATCGACGATTTGAACGATTAAATCTTTCATAAAATGAAGCGGATTGAGACCTGACGAGAATCTAGCAGCACCACCAGTAGGCAAGACATGACTTACACCAGTTGCATAGTCTCCCAGGGAGACGGGTGTTAAAGGTCCTATGAAAACTGAACCTGCGTTTTTAACCATTCTTAGAACTTCCTCCGGCTCTTCAAGCATTATCTCGAGGTGTTCAGGGGCATAGTAATTTACAAATTCTATAGCCTCCTCCAAGTTATCAGCTACGAATAAACCACCTCTTTCAAAGCTCTCAAAAGTATTTGAATCCACCATAGAATCTAAAATCTCTGAGACTTTTAAAGCAAGCTTTTCAGACATTGATATAAGTATTGCAGAGGAATATGGATGTTCAGCTTGAGATAAAAGATCCACCGCCACCAACATTGGATCTGCTGAATCATCTGCCAATATCAATATTTCACTCGGTCCAGCAGGCAAGTCGACACCAACATCACCGTAGACTATACGCTTAGCTATTTCAACGTAAGGACTTCCAGGTCCAACGATTTTATCTACTTTAGGTATTGTCTCCGTTCCATATGCCATAGCCGCGATGGCTTGTGCACCACCTACTCTAAATGCCTCATCAACACCAGCAATCTTCATAGCGGCTAATACGACTGGCTTAACATTTCTAGGAGGCGTGCAAACCACAACTCTACCTACTCTAACAGTCTTCGCCAGTGTTACTGTCATGAATATGGTTGATGGGTAGGGATTCGCTCCACCCGGTATATAGACGCCGATACTATTTATGGGTTTCCATAATACATGTATCCGTAAACCCCTCTCCGGCTCTATAAGCCTATTCTCTGGTAAAAATCCTAGACATACTTTTTCTACCATGGAACGTATAAACTCCATAGCCTCTAGAATAGGGTCATCCAATGTATTGTAGGCGGCATCCATTTCCTCACGTAGTATTCTTAAATTTTCAGGATTCAACTCTACACCGTCGTAAAGCCTAGTGTATTCTATGAGAGCTATATCTCCTCTCGATTTTACGTTTTCAACTATTTCCATTACGGTTTTTCGAATATCTTTCAAATTGCATAATCCTCTTCTCCGAAGCTTTTTTAAATCATCTTGCGAGAGAGTTTTCAATTTTACTGGTTTTAAACGGGTCATGTTAAAACACCCTTTGTACTCGGAATACCGCTTCGATTTTCAGTTACAACTTTACATGCTTCTCTTAAAGCTACTGCTAAAGCCTTAAACAGGGCTTCGAAAACATGGTGGGCATCTTCCCCGTATATACGTGGGACGTGAATTGTGAGTTTACCAGACTGGGCTAGACTACGTAGAAAATGTTTTACGAGGCTAAAATCTAAACCTTCAGTGAAGCCGACGAATCGATCTTCCACATGTATATATGGTCTACCCGAAACATCTAGAGAAACTTCTGCCAAAGCATCATCCATAGGTATTATGGCAAAGCCGAATCTAAGTATACCTTTTCTATCGCCTAAAGACTTATCCAAAGCCTCACCTATGGTTAAGGCTACGTCTTCCACAACATGGTGAATACTAGGCGTTTTCAATGAATCAGCGGATATTTTTAAATCTATCAAACTGTGTTTTGACAATGTTTCAAGCATATGGTCGAAAAAAGGATGGCCTGTTTTAACATCTGAAAAGCCCGAGCCATCTAGATTAAACTCAACTCTAACGTAAGTTTCCAATGTTTTTCTTTCGCAGACGACCAGCCTACCCATTTTGAGCAACCTCCACCGCTTCCCTCAAACTAAAACGCTTCTCATATAAAGCTCTACCTAAGATAACGCCATAAACACCCGTTTTCTTCAGCATTACTATATCTTGAAGGGATGAAATTCCACCAGCGTAAAACACGGGTTTTTCCGTAGCATTTAAAATCTCCTTTAACGTTTCTAAGCAGACCCCTGAAGCTAAACCCTCACGTTGAACATCGGTGTACAGTATACCCCAGAACATACTGGGGTCTAGTTTTTCAACTGCTTCATACACCGTGATCCCCACTGTTTCAGTCCAACCTCTCTTGACTATTAAACCAGACTTAGCATCTAAAGCTACTATGATCTTATCTGGACCTACGGCTTCAACTATTCCATTGAAAAGTTTTGAGTCTTCAAATAATACCGTTCCAAGGATTATACGATGCACACCAATCTCCACGAAATATAGAGCATCTTCAACAGATCTTATTCCTCCACCCACCTGAACTGGAACAGTTACTTGCTTAATAATCTCGAAAATCACAGGTCTATTTATGTTTGAACCGTCTATTGCACCATTTAAATCCACCACGTGTAAGAGGGAGGCGCCTTCTCTAATCCAGTACTTGGCTATAGCAATAGGAGCCAAGGGAAGTTTCAGACCAGTTCCAGGTCTTCCTTGAATGAGTTTTACACATCTACCATCTTTAAGGTCTATAGACGGCACTACAATCATGGAATAACCCTCTCTATAGGCATTACAAGGAGGTCACGTGCACCAGCCTTTTTAGCGAGGTTTATTATCTTGTAGACTTCATCTTCATTTATAACCGTGTAAACTTCCCACATTCTCTCCTCAGCCTTCACTTCTGCGACGGTAGGACCTGCCATAGCCGGTAGAACGGCTAAAACTTTACCTAGAAACTTATCGGGTACATTCATCATGAGAAGCTTCTTACCCTTAGCCTTGAGGACGCTTTCAAGAGCGAGTCTAACCTCCATGATTTTATCGTTTTTAACCTTTAAGCTACTCCTATTCGCTATTAAACGTGATGAAGATTCGAGGAGAACATCTATGGGCTTTAAACCATGAATCTTTAAAGTGGTACCCGTACTTGAAACATCTACGATAGCATCTGCTACGTTTAAATGAGGCATAATTTCAGCAGCACCTGTGATCGGTATGACCTCGACTTTTAGATTGAGGCGATTGAAAAACCTTGAAGCTATGTTAACGTACTTTGTTGCAACCTTAAGTCCAGGTTTTAAATCTCGAACCGTTTCGATCCCAGAAACTTCTTTCACAGCTAGCACGATGGATGCTCTTCCAAACTTTAAATCAAGCAAATCTTCAACGTCTGCATTTGCTTCAACAACGTAATCGTAGCCTGTTATCCCTAGATCTGCAGCCCCCAATTCAACAAGCCTAGGTATATCAGCAGCTCTAGCGAATATTACATCTAGTTCAGAATCGTTCGTCCTACCGTAGAGTTTTCCTTTATCTAGAATTCTTATACCTGCTTCAGCTAATATATCTAAGGCTGGCTTATGCAGCCTACCCTTATTCGGTAGCGCGAGTATAACATTATCCATGTACTAACCACCTTTTGAACCTAAAATTTTCTTTAAAGCCTCAATAAGCATAGTATTCTCATAATCTGTTCCAACAGTTATCCTTATAAAATCTCCTTGAAAACCGCTTAGAACACCTATTACTCTGACGGAAATACCGTGTTCGAGAAGTCCAGCTGAAACCTGTTTTGAAGATAGCCCTGAGCCGGATACGTCTATAAGGATGAAATTCGCCTCTGAAGGATATGGTTTGATTCGTTTAAACCGCTTCAATGATTCATATAATGAATCTCTGGCCTTTCTAATAGTTTCAATTCTAAAATCCACTATATGCCTGTTCTCAAGAAGCGTTAAAGCAGCTTCTTGAGCGATCAGGGAAACGTTGTAGGGTGGTTTAACTTTTAAAAGGTTTTCCACCACTTGCTCTGAAGCAAGACCATATCCTATTCTCAATCCAGCTAATCCATATGCTTTCGAGAAAGTTCTAAGTATTATCAAGTTTTCATAATTTTTGAGAAGATTTAGAGCGGTTTTGGCTGAGAATTCGTAATAGGCTTCATCTACAACCGTTAGAACAGCTATTTTAAGCACTTCTTCAATCTGCTCTAAAGATGGGCCTAAGCCAGTTGGATTGTTTGGATTTGGCATGAAGAATACTTTAATATCTTTAGATGATAGTGTCTGAATGATAGCATCTAAGTTGAATGTGAAATCCGGGTTTAGAGGGATCTTTACTACAGAGCCTCCAGCTATCAAAGTGAACCTCTCATACATTGGGAAAGTCGGATATAGAACTGCTACATTAGCACCTTCGTAAACATAGGCTTTAACTATAAGGTCTATAAGTTCATCTGAACCTGCTCCTAGAATAACGTTACCATCATTTAAACCGTTGAGTTTAGCTATTGCTTCTCTAAGCTTCCTAGGTTCCGGTGGGTAACGGTTTATGTATTTTAAAACTCTATTTATAGATTCTATGACTTCTTGAGGTGGCGGATATGGATTTTCATTAGCATCTAGCTTAATGATGTCTTTCACAAGGGGCTTTTCCTCGTAGAGCGTTTCGGGGAGTTTCTTCCACGTTCCCAAGCATCTTCCTCCTGTGGGAAAATTGTGGGATAAGAAATCAATATATCCCACAATTTATAAATTTTACTACTTCATTAGGTATTAAAGAGACCATGCGCATAGCCAGTATTCAGAAAATAGATTCTAAGGGGAGAATTTCAATACCAGTAAAGGTTAGAGAAGCTTTAGGTTTAAAAGAGGGTATGAGGATCCTTCTAATCGCAGACGTTGAAGAGAGAAAGATCGCTATAAACCCCTTTGCAGATCCCGATGCTAAACTTGTAGAGTTTAAAATAAGTCTCAATGATGTACCTGGAGCTTTAGCTAGAGCTGCTTCAATACTTGCGAAGAACGGTATAGACCTTCTATTTTCAGAGTCTAGAACCTTAAGGCGGGGGGAGCATGCTGAGTGGATTGCAATAGCAGATTACTCGAAGTGTTTAAAACCTCTCGAAAAGATTGGAGAGGAGCTTATAAGCGAGAAATGTATAAAAGCTGTGGAGCATAAGCCCTTAGAGTAGGTGATCCATATGGTTAAAGTCCTACAGTACGGTGTTGGATCAATCGGTTCAAAAATAACAAAGGCTTTGGCTTCAAAACCTTGGATTGAAATCGTAGGAGCAGTAGATTCAGATGAAGCGAAAATAGGTAAAGACCTAGGTGTAGTCGCGGGTCTTGGTAAAAAAATTGACGTCAAAATCTGCGGGAGTTTAAATGAAGCTTTGAAATACGTTAAAGCTGATGTTGTCCTTCATACTACAAGCTCCTGGTTATCCGTAGTTGAACCTCAGATATTGGAAATAGTGGAGAATAGATTAAGCGTAATATCGACTTGCGAAGAACTGGCATATCCATGGCGAAAGAATCCTGAAACAGCTAAGCGCATAGATGAGACTGCTAGAAAAAACGGTGTTGTAGTACTTGGGACTGGTGTTAACCCTGGTTTCGTCTTAGACACTATGATTTTAACTTTAACATCTGTATGTATCAGCATTGACAGGATAGAGGCTTGGAGAATAGTCGATGCATCTAAAAGACGGCTTCCTCTACAAAGGAAAATAGGATCTGGTATGAGTTTGGAGGAGTTTAAAAGCGCCGTTCAGAAAGGCCGTATGGGACATATAGGTCTTAGAGAGTCTTTCGACATGATCGCCGACAGTTTAGGATGGAAATTCGACCACGTTGAAGAAAACTTAGAACCAGTTATAGCATCTACACCTATTGAAACCGAGTTTTTCAAAATCAAACCTGGGCAGGTTACAGGTGTTTCTCAAAATGTAAGAGGAACTATTGGAAACGTTGAAAAGCTTAAACTCAACCTTCAAATGTATCTCAATGCGGAAAATCCGAGAGATACTGTTAAAATAGAGGGGGTGCCAAGTTTAGAATTTGAAGTTAAAAATGGCATACCAGGCGATGATGCTACCGTTGCAATCGTGATAAATATGATACCTAGGGTTTTAAACGCTGAACCCGGCTTGAGAACTATGAAGGATTTAAAACTACCATTTGCATGGCTTAGGGCATTCTAAGTACCACCGTCGCTTATAGTGATATGGAGGCTCGCTAAATCCATCAGATTGATCAGGTGGGATGTCTAGAAATACTTTTCATATTGGAGACTGCCAGTATATTTCAAAATACGTCGAATAGCACCAGCAATCTTCTCTCCTGAATGCATATGTTAAGAATGTGCAGCTTCCGTAGCCACTATCGAAAGCGCTATGCAATACAAAAGCCAGTATTTAAATTCCCGCTTTTCATAAAACGCAGTCTTTTATTCTTCAATTCTATATTGGCAGAATGCGCAAGCTACTACGATCATTTGACAATATCTTTGAAGCTTAATACTTTTACGCCGTATTTTTCCGTTATAGCATCCTTCTTGGCTAGAATCAACGAGTCTTCTGTAACTAAATCCTCCTTTAATACAGCAGCGGTAGCTACTATGACGCAGTCTATGTAGTCTGGAATTAACTTTCTTAACTCATAGCTGACTTCAACTATTTCAGGATTGTAAAAGGATTCAACTCTAAAGGCTTTAAGTATAGCTTCTACGGCTTTAACCATAAATTTGGCTGGTATTCCAAGCTTAGCTGCTTTTGCCTGAAGCTCAAAGATGGAGATTAAGTTTATGCATATTTCCTCAAGCTTTACATTTGTTTTTCCTTTGGCTATGGCTTGCAGTAAGTCCGTATCTATATCGATTCGCGTAAGTGGTAAAAGGTATGTTGTGTCCAGAATCAAGATTCCAGTCTCTTTGAGAGGTTTCTGCGAAACTCTTCAAATTCCTTGGCGCTTATTTTCGCAATCTTCTCTGAAAATATGAGGTTCAGGATATCAGCTTGATTTTTAAGCGCCGTCTTAAGTAGATCATTTATAACTTTTGATATTGCTTTTGTGGTCCCATATCTTTTTAAACTCTCCTCGGCCAGCCTCTTATATACGTCTTCGTCAAGAAGTATGGTTGTGCGCCTAAACATATAAACGCCAAAACATTAAATGCTTAAGCATAAATATAAACTTATTGCTTCTTAATAGCAACCCAGAAAGGAGGTGGAATGCGTTTATTCACATCTGTTTAGGTAGATTAAATTTATGTGCGTCTTAGGGGCGATGACCTTTTCACCATTTGAAACCAATTCTTTGTCGCTGAAAAAACAATAGACTGAAACTAGTGAGATGGTTTCAAATAATGAAAAGGCATAAATGTGATACTAAGGTTTTAAACCACCATTTGCGTGACTTAAAGCACTTCAAGCGGCGCATCACGTATAGTAATATAAAAGCCTGGCGCCAACAATCTTTCTTCTGAACACGTATATTAGGAGTAGTATAATCGCCGTAACCATTACTGAAGGCACTATGTAACGTGAAAACCAGTATTTAAATTCCCGTGTTTCGTAGAACATCATTCTTCTATTCTTCAAATTCATATCCATGAAGTCTAAAATTCTGACTACTACGAGCTCTAATGGCAAATCATGACCTGAATCGTACCAGTAAATGGTTTTCGGCTCACCAGCATACTTGTAGAGTTGTTCACCTGCCTCCGCTGGAACTATGCGATCATACTTGCCAAGGTGGAAGACTACAGGTCTTGGAGAAAAATTACCTATAAAATTTATAGGGTCTATCGGGTTGAGCAGTCTCTGAAGTTCTTCGTAAGATATGTTGTTGAGTTTAAGGTATTCCCTTATAGGCGGTATAGCCGGGTGTTGACTCTCTCTTATCATAAGGCTCATATTCCCACCAGCCACCAGGAGCGCTGCCGCTTTAATCCTAGGCTCTACACCTATGAATATGGCACCCAATATGCCACCCATACTGCCGCCGACGTAGCCTATTCTATTGGAATCTATTTCAGGTCGGGTTTCAATATAATCTACAGCTCTTCTAAGGTCGATGACAGTCTGTATTATACCTTTAACTGAGCCTTCTATATCAGCAGAGTATAGGGCTTTACCCTCCTCTTTACGTTCACCGTGGTATTCTGCATCTATAGCGATTAAAGCGTATTCTTCTGACACCGCTAGATCTGTTAACGGTAGGATGTCTTCTTTTCTACCTCCATAGCCATGGAGGGACACTATACATGGAATCTTATCTTTAGTCTTCGGCAGGATTAATAAAGCTGGGACTCTTTCCCCATTTACAGAATCGAAGTACACCCTGTAGACTACGTATTTGTCTTCTTCACGCACAAGCTCTTCTACTGGGTTTAAGGGTATGCTCTTGTCGTAGGAGTATAGATTTGAATAATCTTCTAAACATAGAACACTCGATGTCATATAGATGGATGAGGAGTATAAGGTTACGATTATCAACGCCTCTAAAACTCTGCGATTCAAAATTAAATCCATATTGGAACGCATTTAACAGCCTCCGCGAGATCGTTAAAAATTGTCGTAAACACTGAGTAAAGCATATCGGTTGGAGAGTTGGGATAAGTCTTAAGCTCTACCTTTAGATTTTTTAAGAAGTAAACTTGCAGCTATAAATGATAACCCTATAATATCGCTGATTCCTGTCGGTTCTGGGAGTAGGATGAGAGCTAAACCGATCATTTCAAGATCTCTAGGTCCTCTAACATTCAACGCACCTTTATTCGCAAGAGCTTCTATGTTTTTAGCTAGAATAGCTACTCTTTGAGCACGTGTTAAATTGGGTTTCTCCAACGCCTCTAAAAGTGTTTCTTTCAACTCATCAATTCGAAGTTCTGGATATTTTCGACAGATTACTTCAAAACTATCTAGGTTTTTTTGAAGCTTATCTAGAGCTTTAAGCTTATTCTCAACTTTCTGGATCTTACTAATATTTTTTGAAAGATTTTCAAAGCTTCTAATAATGCTATCAAGCTCACTCATCATATTCCCTCTGCTATCTTTTCAACTGCTTCAATCAGTCGTCTAATGTCTTCTTCGGTGTGCGTATACGATATTGCACCAGCATGACCTGGCAAGAAGAATACCCCATGAGTTATAAGAGCTATGTAAAAGTTTCTCTGAATCTCTAAATCTGTCTTTAAACGGTCCCTAGGAGACTTTATGTCACCCTCCTCCTTCAGAAAATGCGTTAACAGTAGGCTTCCGACGCCCGTAGTTTTAGCGTTTAAACCCTTTAAACCGTTAAGAGCTTTATCGATACCTCTTCTAGCTTCATCGCCGAGCTTATTGATTTTACTGTAAACCTGATTTGCATTTTCCTCTAGGAACTCTATCGTAGCTAATCCTGCTATTGACGACATGGGGTTGCAGGAGAATGTTCCACCCCCTATCCAACACTTCTCCCATTTACGTCCAGAAGTTAAATCCGCAAGTTTAAGTATCTCTGAACATCCAGCTATAGCACCTATTGGAAATCCTCCCCCTATGACCTTACCCAATGTAGTTATATCTGGTTTAACTCTATAGAACCCCTGCGCGCTTGAAATACCTAGTCTAAACCCAGTTATCACCTCATCGAATATTAAGACGGCATTATACCTATCACATTGTTCCCTTAGGAACAAGAGGTAGTCTCTATCCAGGGGAATACATCCGCTTCCAACTACGGGTTCAACTATTACACATGCTAAATCATTTCTACACTCCCTAAGGATCAACCCGGATCCTTCTACATCATTGACTGGCATTGTTCTGGTAAACCGCTGCTCATCTTCTAGGATGCCTAGGGAGTCGGGTTTATCATATGGTGCGCTTACAGCCTTATGGAGAATTGGATTTCCACCATGCCATCCACCCTCGGCTTTGACAACTATACGTTTACCAGTATAAGCTCTGGCAAGCCTCACAGCATACATAGTGGCTTCAGTCCCAGAACAGCCTAAACGAACCATTTCAGCCGAAGGTAAATTCCTCTGAATAGCCTCAGCAAGTTCTAAAGCATATGGATTAACGGTTCCAAAGTGGAAGCCGTTTTCAATATGCTCTCTAATGCATCTTACGACGGGTTCAGGAGAATGCCCCAGTATTAAAGCCATATGTCCCATCCAATAATCCGTGTAGACGTTACCGTCAACATCCCAGATTTTTGAGCCTCTAGCTTTAACCGTGTAGAATGGATATGGCGGAAAGAATCTTATGTTGTGTGAAACACCTCCAGGTATGACTTTCAAAGCCCTCTTGTAAAGCTCTTTAGACTTCACGGTAATGGCTTCATACTTTTTAACATAATCTTCCCACATAGTCTAACACACCATTATAGTGGATTTTAAACAATTTTCCCACTCTTAAGAATTCCTAGCATTAAATCCTACAATTCCCGTGGCAATATCGCTGAAAGCAGCGGACACTTTAAGCTTTTTCAGTATAAACATGTGGACTTTAGGTGACGGTTCACCATAGACGGGGTCTTCTATAGAGTCGTCTAATCCACTTATAAACTGGGGAGTCCTTTTGAGGTAAACCAGTTTAACGTGAATTTTCTCAGACAGCTTCCTTGGCAGTAGGTCAGGGTATATTACGAAGCCTTTAAACACCTCTACAGCCCTACCTTTATAGCTTGGCGGAGCACCTCCGTAAAGCATTTCACCGACTGTGAAATCCCAGTATAGAAGTTTAACGGGAGGATTATGAGGCATGGGAAAAAGGGAGCTTCTGAAAACCAAGGCTATCGAGAAATCCCTATTTAAAGCCTCCTTTAAGCCTTCATTATACCGTTTAAAACCTAGAAAGTCTACGTTTTCCTCTTCGCTTTCAAGAACTATGAGTATTTCCTTATCCATCTGCGTTAAAACCTCTGCCGTTAAAACGCCTTCCTCAGCAGTTTCAAAATGGATAGATTTAAATAGACAAGTGCCATAATAAGTTTTACACTTCATTGGAAAACTCTACGGCGTGAGATCTCATAGGTGTGAGGGGGTCGTTGAGGGCGTTAAAGGACTCATATCAAGTTAGAGCGTACAGCATAAAACATAACTATGATGTCAAGGAGTTCTTAGAGGCCTATAGGCAACTGCTACAAAGAGCATTCGATGAAATATGGAGAAACATGACGTGGAAGGAGAAGTGGATCGAAGGGAAAAGAAGGCTGATACCGATTATTCCAAAGGAGAACAGCTTTAAACACCACTATTTGAGAGAACTTCTAATGGAGGGTTGGAGCTATTCTAAGCATTACGTTGATTCCGCTATAAAGCAGGCGTACTCAATTCTGAAGTCCTGGAGGAGAAACTATCTCAAAGGAGAGCGGAGCAGGACAAAGCCAGTTGTTAGGAAAAGGTTTGTGAGGATAAAGGAGACGCTATACTCATATAAAAATGGCAGGATAAAGATAAGCATTAAACCCTACGAAGAATATCTTGAGTTTGACTTGTCAAAAGCTTGGTTTCTGAGCAGAGCAAGAGGGAAGATGGGCGAGCTAATACTCAAAGAGAACTATTTAACCATCACATTCAGGTTTAAAGAAAAAGACAGATTTGAATACATAGGGAATATAGCATGGGATTGCAACGAGAGAAGCCTTGACGGCTTCAACCTAAGCCTTGGATGGATAAGAGTTGATTTGAAAGATTTATTCCATATTCATAGAGTCTATGAGCTCAAGAGGAAAGGGCTGCAAAGCAAGGCTTCAAGGAAGGTATCTCTGAGGAAAATCTTAGTAAAGTATTCAAAACGTGAAAAGAATAGGGCTGGAGATTTCATACACAAATTGACGACTTACTTGACAAAGTCATTTAAAGGATACCTACACGGATTCGAGAGCCTCAATAAAAAGGGAATGTTTACGAATTCGAAGCGGCACAACAGGAATATTGCAAAAAGCGATTGGAGAGCGATAATCACATTGATGAGCTATAAATCCAGAGTTCAACTCTTCAACCCACATAACTCGAGTAGAAGATGCTCTAGATGTGGGATGGTAAATGCCCCGAAAGGAGCTACCTATGAGTGCAGGTTCTGCGGGTTGAGGATAGACAGACAATTGAACGCGTGCATAAACCTATACCTTCAAATGGAGGGGCTTACTCTATCTCCAAGGCTCTTTGACAAGCTGATGGAGAGGTGGAGCGGGTTCACCCCGACGGGGGAAAAGACCCATGAAAGTTCCGATGAATCCGCGAGGATCCTAAGGTTGATGAATCCCAAGAACTACGTATGTCTATTGAAAACTACGTAGTTCAGAACCGTTTAAGCTACGGATCGTATTTAAGACTTTATTGAGAATCCGGAGATGTTCTCCGCACATCTAGTCAAAGTTTTAAGAGGATATAGGCGCTTTAAAAGCTTAAGTTGCTCTTCTCATGGAGAGACCTCAGCATAAACGTTAAGGTCAGTTTCGGGGGATCCATCAAAGCCATGGATGGAAGGGCTCAGAGATCACCTCTATCATCATCCCAATAATAGTTTTAGAGGTATTCTTAAAATAAATGTTGCTAAGGTTTGACTTGGAAGATTTACTGTTGGTGAAGGGAAAGCTTTATATGAAGTTGTTGATAGTTATCCATGCTGGTGGCTTTTATTGCTTCAACCACGAAGTCTATCGAGGAAAAGTGGAGGAAGATATGGGAGGAGGAGAGGGCATACGAAGCTGATTTAAATCAGTCTAAGCCTAAGTTCTATTTGACGGTAGCATACCCATATCCCAATAGCCCTCAACACGTGGGTCATGGTAGAACATATACAATAACAGATATCTATGCACGGTATAAGAGGATGCGGGGTTTTCAAGTACTATTCCCCATGGGTTTCCACTACACTGGCACACCTATTCTCGCTATGGCTAAAAGACTAGCTTCGGAAGATGAAGAACTTAGAGACCTTTTCATTAAGATATATAAAGTTCCTGAAGAAGTGCTCAAAGAACTTGAAGACCCATTTAAAATGGCGAGGTTTTTCCATGAAGAGATTAAGACTGGTATGAAGGAGATGGGTTATTCTATAGATTGGAGAAGAGAATTTACAACAGTGGATCCAGGCTACAGCAGGTTTATACAATGGCAGTTTAGAAAGCTTAAAGAAAAGGGGTATATTAAGATCGGTACGCATCCCGTAGGTTGGTGTCCAAGTTGTGGAAACCCTGTTGGACAACATGATACAAAAGGCGATGTGGAACCTGAAGTTGTTGAATTTGTAGCTATAAAGTTTAAAATGGGAGACTTTTCCATACCTACAGCTACGCTTAGACCTGAAACAGTTTTCGGAGTTACAAACATATGGGTGAACCCTCAGGCCGATTATGTTAAAGCTATTGTTGATGGAGAGAAGTGGATAATAGGCTTAAAAGCTTCAGAGAGACTTAAACATCAAAACCTGAAGATGGAGATTTTAGAAGTTTTTAAAGGGCGGGATATTGTCGGGGGAAACGCGGTAAATCCCATCAATGGCCAGTTAGTACCAATCCTAGAAGCCAAGTTTGTAGATCCTGGTCATGCTACTGGCGTAGTCATGTCTGTACCTAGCCATGCTCCGTACGACTATATGGCACTTAAAGAAGCTAAGGAGAAGACTGGCTGCTTAATCGAGCCTATAACAATCATCAGTTTTGAAGGAGCCGGAAATGTCCCAGCGGCTGATGTATGTAGGGAAATGGGTATTGAAAGCCAGACAGATCCGAAGCTTGAAGATGCTACTAAGGAGCTTTATAGACGTGAGTTAACATCTGGAATTATGCTTAGTAATACTGGCAAATATTCTGGTATGAGGGTCCCAGAGGCTAGGGAGCTTATTAGGATAGAGCTTATTGAAAAGAACGACGCTAGGGTGATATACGAACTTTCAGAGAAAGTCTACTGTAGATGCGGTGAAAGTTGTGTTGTTAAGATTTTAGAGAATCAATGGTTCATAGATTATGGAAACCTCCAGTGGAAGGAGAAGGTGTATGAGTGTTTAGATTCCATGCGTATAGTCCCAGAGGAACTTAGGATCGAGTTTAAGAACGTCGTAGAATGGCTTAGAGAGAGGGCTTGCGCTAGACAGAGGGGTTTAGGTACGAAACTTCCATGGGACGAAAACTGGATAATAGAATCTCTATCTGACAGCACTATATACATGGCATACTACATAGTAGCCAAATACATAAACATGGGTCTAATCGACCCCACTAAGCTAAATGATGGCTTCTTCGACTACGTACTCCTAGGATTAGGCAACCCTAGAGATGTAGCCTCTTCAATCGACGTGAAAACTGAGCTTATTGAAGAAATAAGGAGAGAATTCATCTACTACTATCCTCTGGATAGTAGAAATTCTGGTAGAGACCTTGTTCCAAACCATTTAACGTTTTTCATATTTAACCATGTAGCTATATTTCCAAAAGAGCTTTGGCCTAAGCAAATAGTTATAAACGGTAGCGTTTTAATGGAGGGCCGTAAAATGTCTAAAAGCTTGGGTAATATAGTACCTCTTAGAGAGGCTGTTAGAGAATACGGTGCAGATGCTTTAAGAATAGCTGTAGTATCCACAGCAGGATTACTTCAGGATGCAAACTTCAGTCCATCTCTAGCGAGAACCTTGGCGGATTTTCTCGAAACGCTTCGTAGACAGTACAGAGTGGTAGCCACCATGCCCAGTAGTAGCTCTAAAACCGATAGAGTTGATAAATGGCTGATAAGTAGATTACAGGAGACAGTTAAAGAGGTTACAGAAGCCTTTGAAGAACTTGACGTTAGGAAGGCTGTTCAACTAGTGCTCTACCAGATGGATAACGATTTGAATTGGTTCCTTAGGAGGAAAGGCTGTTCAAACCTTGAAGAAGCTTTCCAGTACTCGAATATTTTGAAGAAGTTTATGGAGGTTAGAGCTAAGTTGCTGGCTCCTTTAGCACCCTACACGGCTGAAGAAATCTGGAGTATAATTGGAGAAAGGGGGTTAATTTGTAAAGCTGAATGGCCTCAGCTAGATTCAAGCCTAATCGATGAAGAAGCTGAGAAAAGTGAAGAATTTATTAAAGAACTTATTGAGGATACTAATAAAATACTTAGGGTACTTCCCGGCAGACCGTCAAGAATAGTTTATTATGTAGCTGCTACTTGGAAGTGGGATGTTTATAGAGAGATCTTAAGCATGAAGGAGCCTGACGTTAAAACGATCTTAATGAGGCTTGAGAAGACAGGTGTTGAAGTAGATAAAGCTGCTATTGCTAAATTCATTAGGACTACGATAGATATGTTACCTAAGATGGGTAGGGACTTTGTAAAATCTTGGGTTGAATTTAAACCGGATCATGAGTTTAATCTCCTAGAGGAGGCTAAAAGATTCTTGGAGAGAGAGTTTAGATGCGAAGTCCTAGTTTATTATGAAGATGCTTCAGAAGTTTACGATCCTAAGAAAAGAGCGGTGTTAGCTAGACCATGTAAACCAGCAATATACGTTGAAGTGGAGAAGTAAGCTAGCTTTTTGTTAAGTTTTCATATGCTTGTTTGAGGAGGTTGATGACATAGGGTATTTTATCTTGGCTTGTTATTCTCACACGACGATCCATTGGTGTGTCGAAGCTTTTTGGTATGGGTTTGCTTAAATTCTCAGGGTCATCTATCGGACCTCCTGAGCGGAATCTAATTTCGATTTCACGTTTAAGCGGTAAAACTCTTATATTTACGAAATAGTGCTTCATTTTACTACTTCTATACCCTATGAACGTCTTATTGATTTTTTCCTCGATGTCTGAGTCAAGCCTTAGTATTTCGTTTCTAAGTCTTAAAACGATTTCCTTTAAATCTTCACTTAGACGTTTAAGGTGGTAGTCTATGGTGAGAGATGGTTTAGGTTGTTTAACCTCCTCCTCAGGCGCACTTACTGATTCAGCTTTACCGATGATTTCAATTTCACCCGTAGGAGTTTTGACTTCAATAGGCTTGATTTTAACCTCCCACCAGAATTCATCTATTTGAATCGGAGTTTCCCTGGCTAAATTAGCCTTTACTTCTTCAAGATGCCTCATAAACTTAAGATAAAGCTCTTCTTCTTTAGATGAATCGTTCCAAGTGCAGATATCGCATATTGGAGCCTTTTTTCTAACACAGCCTAAGAGATATGGGCAGAAGACTAGGTCTTTCTCGATTTCACGTCTACTACAGGGCATGAGATTTAAAGATAGAGTTTATTCGATATATATAGTTTTCCGTGAGCTTACGGATTCCGCTTTAATGATAGGGGTTGCTAGCATAAAAGCCGGTAGAGACTACATTTTGGCAGGTATATGAAGACTACTCCATCTCCTCGTCTTTACGCTATTCGCCGAGAATTAATCTCTATATGGATTTTCATAGCGCAGTCCTTCAGATGCGCCTCTCGGATCTATCTTTGCCGCTTAATTATGGAAAACGCTACTTCTTTTTATATCGTAAGACCAGCCCGTACAACCCGTGGAAGCCTAAAAGTAAACCTACAAATGAAGCTGAAAATGCGAAGAATGAGAGGGGAAATGATGGCTCTAAGATGTCAATTACCATAAAGAGAGATATGAGGAAGCTTGTGGTCAAGAGAAAAGCCCCAATAATTATTTCAATGTATTCTCTATCAAGTACGACCATAGAGCCAACACTTCACATAGTGGTTCCTATTGACTTCAATTATAGGAGGTTCTTTAACGTTGCATATGCCCTTCATCATGCTCTCACACCTAGGGTTGAAGCGGCAACCTGTTGGAGGATTTAACAGATTCGGCGGCTCACCAGCGGGAACATTTTTAATTATAAATCGATTCGACGGATCTGGGTCGGGTATAACGTTTAACAGTGCTCTAGTGTATGGATGCAACGGGTTGGCTAATATTCTTCTCGTCTCCGCGCTTTCAACCATATGGCCGGCATACATGATGCAGATCTTCTCTGAGAAGTACCGCGTAGTCGAAAGATCATGTGTAATATATATGATGCCTAGCTCGTAGTCTTTTTGAAGCTTTTGCAGTAGTTTCAGTATTTCTATTCTAACTGATGCGTCTAACATTGAAACCGGCTCATCGGCTATTATTAACTTAGGTTCTAAGATTATAGCCCTTGCTATGACAAGCCTCTGCTGTTGACCACCGCTTAACATATGTGGATATTTACCGATGAAGTCTTCAACCGGGGTTAGCTTGACCTGTTCAAGAGCTTTATATACTCTTTTATCCCGTTCTCTCCGATCCTTAACCCCATGTATTATAAGAGGCTCCTCTAAAATCCTCTTAACGGTCATAAATGATGGAAGCGCTCCAAATGGGTCTTGTTGAACAAGACCTGTTTCTCTCCTATACCATTTTAACTCTTTCCAACTTAGATGCGTCACATTTTTACTGGCGAATATTATTCTGCCGTCCGTAGGTTCGTATAGTCTAAGTATAGTTTTACCCAATGTAGTTTTACCACAACCGCTTTCACCAACTATTGAAATAGCTTCACCCTTGTTAAGGGTTAAGCTTACTCCATCCACCGCACGTATATATTCTCTTTTTCCAAAGAAACCTCTCCTTACTTCAAAGTATTTCCTCAATCCTTCAACGTTTAACAATGATGCGTTCACAACTATCCCCTCACGTAAAGCCAACATTTTACGTAGAAGTTTTCATTCACATATATCAATGGAGGGTCTTTAACACACCTATCAAATGCGTAGGGACATCTTTCCGCAAACCTACATCCTTTAGGCAGATTTAAAAGGCTTGGAGGAGCCCCCGGTATGAAGTCTAACTTTTTTTCTGTTCTAAGTGTGGGAACACTTTCCATCAATTTCTGAGAATATGGATGTTTTGGATCGTGATAGAAGGTGTTTGCATCATTAAATTCAACGACCTGCCCAGCGTACATTACGGCTATTTTATCTGCCAATTCACTTGACAAACTAACATCATGGGTTATGAATATCATGCTTAATTTTAGATCTTTTCGTATATTCTTCAGTAGATTCATAATATTTGCCTGAGTTAATACATCTAGTGAGGAGGTGGGTTCATCGAGGATCATCAGTTCAGGATTTGTCAGTAGAGACATTGCTATTATGATTCTCTGCTTCATACCGCCACTCAATTCAAACGGATAGCGATGAATGAAGTTTTCACTTATACCAACTCTCCTCAGGGTTTTTGCAGCTTTATCAAGAGCTTCATGCTTATCCATTTTTTGACGTAGAATCAATGGTTCGACCATCTGATCGCCTATTTTAATAACTGGGTTTAATGAGTTCAATGCAGCTTGCGGGACATATGTAATTTTAACCCATCTGACATCTCTTGTAAAGAACTCCTCCTCTAGTTCTATCAGGTTTAAATTGTTAAATAAAATAACCCCCTTATACGTAGATACGTTTCTAGGAAGTAGTCTTATTATTGATCTTGCTAAAGAGCTTTTTCCACAGCCAGATTCTCCAATAACTGCAACGGTTTCCCCTCTAGGTAGAGAGAATGAAACGTCGTCAACAGCTTTGACCTCTCCTTTCAATGTTCTATAGTACATCACCAAATTTTTCACAGTGAGGTGGCTCTTTTCCATCACATTTCCCTCAATTTCGGATTGAATATCTTATCTAAAGCAAATCCAAGCATTGCAAAGCTTAATGAGGTGACGGCTAACATTAAAGACGGCTCTAAAACCCAGTAGTATAAGCCTTTGTATAGTGCACCATTAGAGTGAGCATCATTGATTATCTTACCCCAAGTTGGAGCCAGAGGATCACCCAAGCCGAGTATTGCTAACGCCGCCTCTAGAAAAACGAAGTCTGCTACTGATAGGACTATAGATGGAATTATAGTGGGTAAAACTTTAGGAATTAAATAGTGAGTTAAAATTCTGAAGTTGCTAGCACCGTAAGCCCTAGAGGCTTCTATGTAGGGGAACTCTTTAATCTGTAGAAATATTGCTCTATAGTTTTTAACGCTTCCACCGAACATACTCAACACTATGATGACCACTAGAAGAATCCATATGTTAAACTTGTAAAATGTAGATATCATTATTAGAATTGGTATGAAGGGGAGGACCATGAAAACTTCGGTGATCCTCTGTATGATTGTGTCGATTTTTCCTCCAAACCATGCGCTGACAGCTCCGATAAACATCTGTATTAATGCTATAGAGAGGGATGCTATTACACCGAATGATAGTGCAATCGGTGTACCCCAGAGGAGGGCTATTCCTAAATCTCTTCTTAAATGGTCTGTACCAGCCCAACTGTAAACTTTACCATATACGACGAGTTTAACGTCTAAATTCATATTTGCTTCAAACGCTATACCATCTATCCAAAGCTTGTAGTTTCCCTTCATCACTCTAGCCGTACTGGGGTCGAGAATACTACTGTCTTCTAATGCGAAAAGTAAAATGGTAATTGGGATATCGTATCCTATCGTCTCGTTAATTTTCCTTGAAATCGTGCTTTTAAGCTCTCTAGCCAGTCTATCATCGTTTGAAATGTAGTATCTATCTTCGCCCTTAGACAGGAGGAAGGACTTTAAGACTATGCTTCCACCGTTCGGTTTAACCCAGTGTATTGTTAACTGTGGTGCTGAAACGTTAAAGTTTGAGTTGAAAAACAGGTTCAATTCGCTTGGGAAATCGTCGTACTCGTAGTTGAATGAAAACTCGATTTTAATTCTGGTGATCTTATCGGATACTGGAATCAAAGCTTTAGATGCGCCCAGCTGGGGTTTTTTGGTATCCAGTATTATCGTTTCAGGCATCTTTTTAAAGGAGAATAGGTTTACCCAAGATGGCATAGCATTACGTGGATTGTTCAACCAATATAGTTCACCAGCCCTCCATAGTTTAGTGGCTTCATCGTAGGGTATGGCGAATATCGTATAGGCTGATATTCCTACTAAAATGAGTATGATTATTAGCCCACCTAAGGCAGATCTGTAGGCGAATAATGTTCTAAGAGACTGTTTAATGTTTGACAACGCTATGTACCTCCGGCTTTAATCCTCGGATCTAAAATCGCATATACAAATTCTAAAGCGAAGACAGTTAAAGCCAGTAGATACGCATATATTACTACGAGGCCTATTAGTACGGGGCTATCAAACATTACTGAGACTTGGTAGAATAGACTACCTATTCCAGGCCAATTAAATACAGTTTCTGTGATTATCGCACCCATCCATGAGCCGATTAGGGTTAGGGAGAAGTCCGTTATGATAGGCGGTAGAGTAGGTCTCAGTATATATCTTCTCTGAATCAGAGATTCGGGTAAGCCTTTAGCTTTTGCAAGCTCTACGTAATCTTCACTTGAAAACATTAGGAAGAATGTTCGTCTTACGTACACGTTTATAGGAGTATATGCTATCAGCCAAGACATAACAGGTAGAATCATATGTTTTAAAACGCTTAATGCATAATCGAATCTGTTAGATGGCGGGGGTACATCTACCATCCCACCGTAAGGTAGCAATCTTAAGAATGACGCGAATATCAATATTAAGAATATTCCGTAGAACCACCCAGGCATAGACGATAGTGGTGCGAACAGCACAGACAACTTATCTAAAAAGCTACCGTATCTTCTAGCTAGGAACAATCCAGTAAATAAACCTATAAAGAATAAGAGAAGCTGTGTGGTTGTAAATAAGAACACGGTGTTTGGCAGCCTCTCTAAGATAATTATACGGACATTTTTAGAACCACTATCACTACTTATGAAGAGTGCTCTACCGAGGCTTAACGATAAAGCGTCTCTTAAGTAAGAAATGCTTCTGTATATGAACGGTTTATCAAACCCTATCTTCTTCAATTCATTGGTATAAATCGCATTTATCAACTCTTTGATTTGAGTTTCATTTAAAGCCTTATACGCCGGATTTTGACGAATGCTTTGGGAAATTGAAAGATATAGATCGCTTTTAATTATTTCATCTACGTATCCACCCATGTTTGCAATCAGAACCGTTATGTACGTTGCAACAATTACTGTTAGGAAAAGTATGATCCCACGTTTAATCACGTATTTCCCGAATCTTGGAATCATTATCCCGTCTACCAAGAGAAAGATAAAAATAAAGAGGGGGAATAAAAAGATAGTGGTTACTTCTTCCTGGTGAATGAAACAGCTATCGCTATTATGGCGATTACGACGGCTAATGCTGTCACACTAGTCAACGTATTTATGGTGCCTCTCAACGAGTCGACTTCAGAACGCAGCTCTTCAATTTCACTACTTAAGCTGGCTATCCTAGTTTCGTAGTCAGCTCTAACTTTAGCTAACTCATCCATTAGGAATTCCGTTACACTCATAACAGTCGCTGTTCCAGTCGTAGATACTGGCATTCCTACAAGCTTAGACACAGCTAATACATCGATGCTTAATGTCCCAGCGGTCAACATCGATGTTTCTTCAGGTCTAAGCGTGATCCTCCACATGCCGTCTTCAACAGGCTCAGCAACCCCAGTCAAAGTTACAGTTGGACTCTTAACTATGTATTTTATGTAGTAGATGTCGTCTATACGGTATGGTTGTCCTTCAAAAGTCACCGAAACGTCTACCTCAGCCGTTAATCCAGGCGTAATGGTAGGTGCTGAAACTATTTTAACCTCGGGTATCATAGGCTTAGAGAATCTAAGCCACTTATCCGCGGTATCTACGAACTCCCTATAAGCCTTCAGTACGACTATTCTAGCCGTTGGGTCGACTCTATCTAAGTAGAATGGCCCTGCACCTACTAGGAAGTTGCCTTTAGATTCATACCATGCCTTCAAATTGTTGTATCTTTCCAAAGCCTCTGCCTCAGTAACGTATTTACCCAGCACGTTTTCATACGGTATGAATTTTTCATCAATAGCCTTAGTTAGATAATCGCTTAAGATTTTCAGAGAAGGACCAGCTATGTAATTCATCCACTCAACTTTAAGCATTTCAGCCTTGTCGGCTGAGAAAGCTAACTTGTTGCCTGCTTCAGCCAACCATCCGATTGCAACTGTATGCCATGGTCCGGGACCATATGCGTAGTCTATGTAGAAGGCGCTTGCAGCAGATGCAGCTATCTGCTCAGCATCCAAGTATAGGGCATCTGAATAATACTCTATAACCAGCGGTCTTTCACTTATTATCCTAAAGCCTTTAAAGTATTCTTTGAACGCTTCAAATACGGGCACGTAGGATTCATCGTACACGGGGCTTTCTGGCTTAGCCCTATCGAAAGTAAGTATGTAGCTGAATACAATGTCTGCTAGTGAGAATTTGCTTCCATCATGGAACACGATGTCAAATAAGCTATCGTCATAGTAGACTACGGTCTTAGTCTTTGCAGTCGTCCCTGGCGGTGCGTAAACGATCTCTTGTTTCTCAGCATCCCAATCATACCATGCATCCGTCGGCACAGTAATATTCTCAACAAAGTTTAGAGAAACCCAGTCTAAAGTAACAGCTATAGGCAATCCTTCTAAAGCGTAAACCTCAGCCTTCTCAACCCTCTGTGGCCAATAGAGTCCAGTAAACGGATCAGGTATAACAGCCGGATCCGATGTCGCACGGTAATACATTGCATCGTATATCCAGTTGCTTCCTCCAACTGGGTTTACAGGATCAACTAGTATATCTGAAGATGCTATTTTAACAGTTCCTCCTACCTGATCAACATACCTGATCGTGTACGGCCATAGTCTCGCACCTGAAAAGCCAGCCGCTAGGTCGTATGTTAACGATATTTCTTTTCTAGCAGGCCATGGAGCTACTTGGCTTATCAACCATACCCTTACAGAATCCTCCATTGATAGTTCTAAAGCCTTTTCCATTAGCTCGTTTCTTTCCTCAATTGTTGTAAAGTCTCTAGCCCATAGTCTACCTGCTACGTAGTCGAACTCGGGGCTTGGCGTGTAGGCGCTCCATAATGGCCCCATGCCTCCTCTCGGCGTGTAGAAGAAGCCGAAGTTGTCTGACTCATCTCTGGAAACCAGTGTCGTTATCCACCCGCCTGTGTAAATGTGAAACCTACCATCTGCTGGATTGCCTCTAATCCATATCGGCGAGGCCTCCCGGCTGGTCTTATACTGTCTATCGACTGTGAATCCTAGCTTTTCAAGCTGTGAAGCTACGTAATCGCCTATGGCTCTCCTCTGATCCTCCACTCTAATTAGAAATATTATCGTCACAGGTTCGCCTTTGTAGTACCATTTTCCACCAACCAGTCCAGCACCGAGCTTAATCATCTCTTCAGTAATTATTTCTCTAGCTTTATCAAAATCGTAACTATATTTTCTCTCAATTTCCATAATTGTGTCGGCGTATCTTGCATAGTCTGGAAACGCCGGTGTTAAACAGGTATATCTGGGTACAGCCATACCAGCCATTATTTCATCAACTATATACTTTCTATTTACTAGATAGTTTACAGCTTCTCTAATCCGTGGAACGGCGAATGGATTTAACTTACCAGTTGCTGGAAACTCTGGACCCACTGGATTAAATGTCAACTCAAAGTACAGTCCGTAAGATGTGACGTACCATAGATCTGGCGAAGCTTTTATCGTCCTGAATAATCCTGGGTCTCTTGTATCTCTGAAGTATACTTGCATCTCATTTTTCATCAACATGTCGACTACTTTCGCTTCATCTGTTTCTACGAAAAAGTCGACTTCATCAACCCACGGTCCTTTAGGCGGTGCTTGAGCAATGGAAACTGGAATGCTTGTTGAAAGCAAGCTAGAGAATAGCGAAGCCAAGAGGACTATTGCCAATATACCAGTTTTAATTTTCATGAAATTTCCCTCGGAAATTTCTAACACTTGTAGTATTTATAAGCTTTTCCATACATTACTCAGAACGATGGGATCGCCATAGGAAATTTTTCTAGGTCAGTCCCGTAGAATAACGTATTGAAATGCTGTTGAAACAGTCCTACGAATATTAAGATTTGGAATATGAAAACCTTGTACGGGACGCTTTAAAAATAAAAAGGGTCTTATGTTAAGCTTTTTCCCCGGATTTATCAGAGGCTTGTTTACGCATGAAAACTGTTCTAAAGGCTCTTATAATGGCGATGGAAACTAGTGTTGAAGCCACCGTTATGGTGATTCTTTCAGCTATGGTTATCGGTAGAACGGCCATAAACAAGTAGCCTAGCGATAGTTCTTCTGGAACCGGCAACCCTAAGAAAGCCAAATAGTCGGCTGGTTTGGGGATTCCTGTCTTCGCCCAGATGATGCCTAAGGTTACGAGAGCATCCTTCAGTGTTTTAAGAGGCACTAGTATGCCTAAGGCTCCTATATACGCTAAATTTCCATACATGCTATCGGTCATAGTAGCTATGAAAGATGCGACGGCGGAGCCCCAGATGAGTCGCTTGCCTTTAGCCTCCATAAGACCTTTAAGTCTCCTACCCAATGTTAGACTTAGGATTAAAGCAACGATATGAAAAACTGGATAAAGCGGTGCTTCAAAGCCAACTGGGCTAACGTACCAGCCGATTATAAGCGCAAGCAATACTGCAGATCCGTAGAGCCAGCCTAATCCGCCTTTACTAGTTAAAAAGCCAGCGGTGAGAGATGCTAGAGCACCAGCAGGTATCAGCAGAAGCCCAAACACAGTCGTTGAAGGTATAATCCAAGCTATGAAATTTCCCAGGAGGGATGTTATGAAGCCGAGTTTAGGGCCAAGTATAATGCCTATAGTAGCGTACAGTATTGTAGTGAGCTCTATGCTGGTTGGAGCACCTATAGCTGGAAAACCCGGAAGCCTCGAGACGACGACTATTAAAGCTGCCATTGTTGAAATTGTCGCCAC
>JAGTQM010000044.1 GCA_018396755.1 Candidatus Bathyarchaeota archaeon
AAGCCCCTAGACGTTTAAACACCGATATCAGATTAACAGCTCTACTGTCCAACTCAGTCGAATAATACAGACCGTTGTGGGATTTATAAATCTTCATCCCTTCCCTCTCACGAGGGCTTTCGGGGTCAACGGAAACTCCCCACATCTTGGGTTACGCTTCATCCTGAATCTGCGCTCCGATTCCACGCCCATGGCGGAGCCAAGACCGTCGACTACCCGTTTTGAAACAGCCGAAGCGACTATAAAAATCTATCTACTTAGAAACTGCTATCAAACCCATCTGCTATAAAAAATTTAAGTAGAAACAAGATGTAGCTACCCGTGAACGTTTATGTTTTCAAGGGCTTGATCCTGGGATCTATCAGATATATGAAAAGTATTTAATTACTAGGTTTTGAATTAAAGTCTTGAGGATATAATATAAGGCTTTGAGTTTGATTTAGTATGAGCTGGGAAGCTGAGGTTGAAAGTAGGCTTTACCACTACATTTTTAGTGTTTTAGAGAAGAGGGGCTTTACTGTTGACGGCGTAAAGTTTGATGAGCCTAAGACTCAGTTTCCTGTTAATGGGCGTAGGGCGGATTTGGCGGTTATTTTGGCTGAGGGTAAAAAGCCGCTTTTGATTATTGAAACTAAGAGGAAGTATGAGGAGAAGGGCTATTATAGGGCTGTCCGCAACATCATGCCCACAAGCCGCGTTGTTATTGATCAGGCTTTGTGGTATGCCATCTATTCTGGAGCGCCTTACTTTGCAACTACGAATGGTAGAGTTTTCGCCTTGTTTAAGAGGCCTGAGGCTGGCGAGAAGTTTTCCTTTGATACGCATAGGATTTTGGTGAGAGAACGTGTAACCATTAATGAGGAGTTTGCTGAGGAGATTCTTGTTACTGTTGCAAGGCTTTATAGGCAGGTTCCGGTGGCTGTTACTCCTCTTGACTGGTCATTTATTGTCGTGCTTAGGGATTTTGTGACATGGCTTTCAGAAGCCATTGAACCCTTAATTCGCAAGAAGCTCAAGACGGATGAGGAGTTTAAGGCTCAATATGAAAGGTTTGCGGAAGAGATTGGCTATAAGCCTGATGCGGGGCAGTTGGCTAAGGAAATGGCTTATGTTTTTATGAACAAGATTGTTTTTTACAAGGTCTTGGAAAGGCACTTTAAAGAGCTTGGTGAGCGTAAGCTTAAGCCTATTTCGGCTCCTGATGCTAAAGCCTATTTGGACTTGCTGTATCGTTATTTTGCTAAGGCTGTTGAGGTTACCGGAGATTTTGAGCCTGTATTCTACACGGGGATTTATGATGAGATTCAGCTTCCAGACGACCCATTCGTGCTTGAGGGTATCAACGCTTTTATTGAGGATATGGAGCATCACAGGCTTGAGGATTTAGGCTCAGACATTGTAGGCTTCATTTACGAAGAGCTTATCCCAGCCGCTGAGAGGCATGCCCTTGGACAGTTTTACACGCCTCCGGCCATAGCAGAGTTAATCACCAAATGGGCTGTTAGAAATGCGGATGACAAGGTTTTGGATCCCGGTTGTGGTTCTGGCACCTTTTTGGTCAAGGCGTATAAGCGTCTTTTGGAGCTTAAGGGTTATAGGGAGCCCACTGAAAGGGCGCATAAGGAGATTTTGAGGCAACTATATGCCTTTGATATTAACCCATTTCCATTGCATTTGACTGCATTAAACTTGTCTTCGCGTTATATACGGGCACCTTCAACAGAAGTGAACACAATTCACACCGATTTCTTCAAAGTTGAGGCTGAACAAAAAGTTGTTACACCCTACGTTGTTAAGACACTTGCAGGAGAAGCAAAGCGCGAAATACCGATTCCAAAGTTTGACGCTGTCATCGCCAATCCACCCTACACAAGATGGGTTGAAATACCAAGAAAAACTAAGGACGCAATAATTGATGCTATTGGCGACATGTTGAAAAAGTATGGTTTAAGCGGAGGGATTGGAAACGAGACTGGAATTTATGTTCATTTTATTATGCATGCTGGCAAATTTCTAAAAAAGAATGGTAAACTTGGAATGATAGTTTCTAACAGTTGGCTGCAATCAGATTATGGAATAAATTTCGCAAACTTTTTGCTAGATAATTTTAAGGTTAAGGTCGTTATCGACTTTAACCAGAGGCTTTTTAGAATACCATTAATAGCTACTTGCGTTTTGCTGCTTGAAAAAGAGGATGATCAAAAAGAAAGAGAACATAACCAAACCGCATTTGTTTATGTGGACAGAGAGGCGCAAGTGGAAGAAATTCTTGACGCAATTGAAAACCCAAATAGATGGAAGGAGAGTTTTCTAATAAACGTAGTGGAGCAAACAAGTCTTCCAAGAAACGAGAAATGGATAAAAATACTTTTTAAAACGGACGAGTTGGAAAAAGCCCTTTTAACTTTACCCTTAATAACAAGAATGGGAGCTTTGTTTACCCCTCGTTATGGAAACATATCTGGCGTTTCAGCGCGAGGCGGAACTGGAGCTGACAAATTCTTTTATTTAACCAAAGAAGACGCTCAAAAATGGGGAATCACAAGGGATTATTTGTTCCCACTTCTTATAAGCCCACGTTACAGCAAATACTTTACATTTTCAGAAAAAGACTGGAGAAAATTAAACCTTGAAAACAAGCCTTGCTACGTATTTATCTGCCACAAGCCGAAGTCAGAACTGCCTAAAAATTTAGTTTCATTTATCGAATGGGGCGAAACAACACCTCTTGTGCGGGTTAAAGAAGGAGAAAAACCTAAGACCGCAAACCAGTCTACTGCATCAAAAATGAGGGGGAAAAACAAAAGTTTCTTCGGATGGTATGATTTGGGAGAAATTTTAAATACAAACATTTTTACAATGCGCCGAGCTCAATATTTCCACAGGTTCATTTTAACGCCGATGTCCCTCGCATTTGATGATAGTCTAATAACTTTAATTGCTAAGGACAAAACCAGCTTAACTCAGGATAAGATTGACGCTTTACTCGCATACCTCAATTCTGACTTCACGCGTTTCTTCATCGAGATTTACGGAAGGTCCACAGGGGGAGGAGTAATTGAACTAGACATTAACTCTCTCGCTCAACTTCCTATATTAAACGTCAACGCACTAGAAAAAGGACAGCTGAAAAAATTGAGTGAATTATTTAAAGAACTAGAATCAGAAGCGAGGAAAACTAAAGGTGTCGACACTCAAGAAAATCTCGAATACATACAGAAAATTGTAGATGAAATAAATAGCAGTATCGCCTGTTTTCTCGGTCTTGAAAAGAAATTTGTAGAAAATCTACGAATGATTGTCAAAATTATGGCAGAAAGAAGAATTGCTAGAACTTTGGAAGCCAAACCAGAAGCTGTAAAGGGCGAGGAAGAGCCACGAATAAGACCGCCAAAAAAGCCTGAGAAGGGATCTTCTAAAGAACCCGCTGTCCCGTTAGATAAATTCCTTACCTAACTGAAAGTTTCCTCTGTTGTTTAAACAGCTCTCTAGCGGTACTTTGTCGGAAGAGTCTCTATAGCTTTTTCAAACAGCTCCTTTTCTCTCATCTCTGGCCTGTTGAAGTACTCCCTCCACATTCCACCGTCTATTACGACGACGCATGGAGGCCCCTGTTGATTTACAGCGTAAAGTCTCGATCTGGCGACTTTGCTAAGCTTGGAAGTAGTGGCTAACACAGCGTATCTACATGTTCCTCCGAGCAACTTGGCTTGCTCAACAACGGAAATTATTATCGCGTTTTTTATGGGCTTCTTTACGTTTTTACACTGTACTATTATATGTTCGCCGAGTTTAGAGAGATATGGGTCTGTGCTCTTATTCTTTATAAACACGTCTATATCGGTATGGTATGCCGGGATGTCTCGACTGACTTCGAAGCCCTCTATTTTCGAGAAGAATTTCTCGACAAATTCCTCGAAACGTCCTCCTTTCTGATCTGGCGGCTCTTGAAGGCTTAACTTATACAGGTTCTCTAGGTCTTCTTTTGAATAGCTTCCATAGAGGTAGTTTGAATTTATTTTCACGCTTCCGAAAAAAGCGTCTTCCCGCATCCGTGGTTGTGAAGACAATGTTATATGAAGACTCCCATTCTTCCCGCTTGTTAAACTCGTGGCCGCACTCGTCGCAAGGGATCTCTTCAGGTATTTCATCCGAGATTCTGAAGTCGCCTAGGTGTGCTCCGCATTCGGGACAGCGGACTTCGATCACCGGGGTTAGGTAGCCTTGGCCTACCAGAGATTTTAAGGTTTGGTATACCTCTTCAGGCTTTATCCCGCGGCCGTATGCCCAGTAGAGGAGGTTTGTATATCTGAACTCTAATCCTATCTCTTTAACTGCCTGTAAAATCCAGAAGGGTTCTTCGTTTATGCGCCTCAAGCTCTGGAACCTCTTTCTCTAAGAATTTTACGAGGTTACTGAATATAAAATTATGGTCTGTCTCAGAGCTGAACGCCAGCATTCTTATCTTCCCCTGCCTGAAGTTCACGGCGAAGCTTATCACTTCAGTATCTTTCTTTTTGATGTAGCCATTCATCAGACGTATCGCACCCTTCTTAAAAGCATCTTCAATATCTTCTCTAACCCTTCTACTTTTCTTAAGATCCTCTGCTGGCACTCTTCCCTTTCTAGGCGCGGAATACGAGAGCTTTCCTATCTCAACTCCTCTGAACTCTAACGTTATATAGCCTACTATATCCACCCAATTGAGGGCGTTCCGGATGAAGAATGGGTTGTCGAACTTGACTGGGGTGAACGGGATACTGTCTATTTTAAGGATGACTCTCGCCTCATCTAGTATTCTTCGAGCTGGACCGGTTCCTCCTTGGATTCTGACATCTACAAGGTTGTTCTCAGCCCAGAATGTAACGACGGACTCAATTGCCTGCGAATAGGGTCTTACCCGGCCTTCCCGGTCGACTATCTTTACGGTTTTCCCCAACGATATGAAGAACAGCTTTAGGGAAGAGTGGTTTTGGTCGATGTAAACAGACTGCAGCGTGGGCCTGGTCAGCCGCTCCGGCTCATAATAGTTCCCCAAGTATTTTCTCAGCTCAAGCGAGTCTACAGCTTCACAGATTTCGCTTATATTGCGAAACAGAGCATCGCCTGGTCTATACAGAAATATTGAAGTCTTAGCCCTGGTTGCACCGTACTCCTCAAACATCCTCCTCTTCGTATGCTCATCCACGTTTGTGAAGATGTAGTTGAAGCGGTCTTCCAGCGGGATCTCTGGAGGGATGCTTATGCCGAACTGCTTCAACACGTACATTAAGTGTATTGAGGGGATCGTCTGGATCATCCTCTTGAAGAGCTCCTCCGAGATTCTAAACTCCATAGTAGCTCCTCCAGTTGGACTTCATTTATGGGCGTGCCTGTACGCCTCTTCAAGCGCCTTGACTACTTCTTCTAGGTCTGCCTCGCTTTCCACGATCACCCTGAAGCATGGAGCGCCGTACCAGTCTTGGACGGCTTGAGATAGCTTTATGAGTGGGTGCTTTTTGATCAGCCCGCTCCCCACCTCGTATGGGAGCATCACTACGATACGCATCTTCGCTTTTGAAAAACGCATGTAGGCGAAGTTCCTAGTCTTCCTAACAGCAATATAGTACTTCTGAGGGATGAATTTTATTTCTGGGTCAAACCGTAGCATGGCTTGTTTAATCTTCTCATAGGTTGCGACGACTTCCCCCTTCACGACCTTTTTTAAATGTTGTTCCTCCGTAGGCTTCCCAAGCTCTGGGGGTTTTCCCGGCTTTTCAACGGGTTTTTCTGGGGCTGCTCTGGGCTTGGCTATCGCGTAGATTATGTCTATGAAGTAGTCTAGCTTGACGCTTTCCACCGGTACGAGTATTTTGACTAAAGAGTCTGTCGTAAGCCTGTCGCCCTCCTTAAGCTCGAGCAGCCTCCCAAGCCCGTTTGTAGTCAGGAGCCTGACGTCGCCGTAGCTCCTAGCGGCCATTAAGTTGTCCTCTGTGAACTCAGGTGCTATCGCAAGCCCGGAGGAGGCGTTCAGCTCTCTAACGTAGTCGTGCACCTGCCTCACCTGGAGCCAAGCCGAGGAAGTCTTACTCTCGACTATGATCTTCACGTCACCGTAGCTCCATATTCCATCGGGCCCCTTCTCGTAGTCGCCGAACTCAACGGTGAAGCCGAGCCTCTCGCCCAGTATGTTCACGATGTCTTGGTGGACGAGCCCGTAGTTACGCCTAGGCAGATCCCGACCAGCCCTTTCCTGGCAGAACCCGAGCAGTCTGATAAGTCCATCTGTTGGGAGGGCTTTAAGCTCCGCCCTCATCTCTCTAGGATCCATCTTAGCCTTCTCAACAATCGTCTCGAGAAACTTCTCAGCAGGTATCATCTACCGACCACCCCTGGTAAGCTCCTTAGCCTTCCTGAAAAGTCCAAGGCCTTCTATGCCATAGAGGTCTAAGATGTCTTTCTCATCAACTAGGTCTAAGGAGGCTGGGCCTAGCACTTTAACTAAAGCGTCTAGGAAAGTTTCGAGTCTGTCGCCTACGCGACGCCACATCCAGAGAATGAGAGAAATAGAAATCCCCTTAAGGTGTATCTCTGAAAATAATTCTGCAAGGTTTTTGTCGATACATTTAAGCGATTCGAATGTTCCATCATGATTTTCTTTTGCTTCTTTCAGAAAATCCATGAGCTTTTCCTCTCTTCGCCCCGCCTTCATCGTGGCAAATCTTTCTGCGAAAGCCTCTAAGCGTGCCAACCGAATCGCTATAAGGGAAGAGCAGATTATTGAGTAACTTATGGCCTCCTTAAATTTCCCGTAGAGTTCGGAAAGCTTCTCTCTCAGTAGCTTCAGCTCCTCCTCAAGCTTATCGACCCTCCTCCAGTGCTCGTCGACCTCACTCCGTATATCGGCCTCAACTCCTAAACCCGCATATTTGACTATCATAGACATCACCTCTATCTTTCAAGCGGGCTTTTGGAAAGCTCCTCCAGACGACGCCTAACAGCATCAGCTATGAAGTCTGCGATGCTTGCATAGCCCAATTCTGGTCGTCGATCTATTAATTTTTCAATTTCCTCCATCAATCCCCTGTAAAGTTCGGGGTGTATCGATATCCACCCTCTTTCCTCTAAAACCCTCACGATCCTCTGAAGGTCTTCTTCCGTAAGCCTTAGACCGCGCTTTCTCAACTCGCATTCAAACCACTCTGTAAGAGAAGTAGCCATGTCCTTCAACCTTTAAATGTTCATGTATAGATTGAACGGGCTAATACTTAAAGCTTCAGTGCTTTTATACTTGAAGATGTAATCCCGCCGGGGGCTTCACCTTTCCGGGTTCAAATCTCTTCTCGGCGTTTTAAAGTCTGCGAGATCACTTATTAGTGATATGAGTGAAATA
>JAGTQM010000045.1 GCA_018396755.1 Candidatus Bathyarchaeota archaeon
AGCTACCTGAATCTAGAGAAGCCCCTAGACGTTTAAACACCGATATCAGATTAACAGCTCTACTGTCCAACTCAGTCGAATAATACAGACCGTTGTGGGATTTATAAATCTTCATCCCTTCCCCCTCACCTCCAATAACAGAGGTTCATTGAGGGCTTTCGCCGCCAACGGTAGAGGACGGCACATCGGGAGTTTTGTGGCTGTGTTCCAAGCTGCAACTAGATGCTTATCAGCTTGGAAGCCGCATTTTATGCACCTGAATGCATGCCCATTCGGGTTCTGAGCTAAGTATGGATATGTATGGTTTTGCTTAGCTCTTGAGCTTCATCGCCTTTAGCTTCCTCTGGGTTCATCGGAGGCTTCATCGGGCTTTGCTCCTTTCGGGGTGAACCCATGAATCCCCATATCTTAAGGAAACTATTCCAAATGTTTATTGATGCATTCTCCTGCCTGTCTAGTACAAGCCCACAGTTTGGACATTTGAATATGCCTGCTCATGCTTCTACCTATCTGAAACTGTTAAATAGGCGCTAAAAGCTTTCGGATTAACGTCTCCAGCTCGGCCAGCTTCTCCTCGGCCTTTGCTATCCGCAGCTTCAGCTCGGCGTTCTCGGAAAGCAGTTGAAGATTCACCGCATTAGCATCTGTAAGCTTACGTGTTAAATCGAAAATCTGTTCACGGAGCTGATCCACATCCTTCTGAAACTTGCTTTGAATTTCGACCACATCCTTCGGCACTCCTACGAGCAGATATGGCTCAGCCCTCTTGTAGAAGTCCCTCAACTGCTCCCGACTATACCGCCTATAGGCTTCATCCAAGTAGCCGCTGTGGCCAGCCCACACTTCGGCAACGCTCTCCGGCACCGCGACCTTCGCCTGGCTGAGGAAAAACTTCCGTAGCATGTGTATGTGAAGCTTATGCCTATTCGTATTTACGTCCCTATCGGCCAGCCCGGCTTTCACAATCGCGTTCTGCCACATCTGCTCGGCCACGGTTAAACTGAAGGGAAAAATCCTTTCATCCCTCAACCGCTTGATCCTCCCCAACCCCCTACCCCTGTTTCTCGCACTTTCGATGTAGGCTTCACGGACTTTCAACCATTCGACGAGCGCCTCCCTCGCCTCAGACGTCAGAAAGCTGATGTAAGCGTCTCCGCTTTTGGTGTACTCGCCTTTAACGTTAACCTCCGCCGGGTCTTTATTCAGATCTACGTCGCCGAGCTTAAGCTTCAAAGCCTCTCCGACGCGGACTCCGCTGCTTTGAAGAAACAGAAACAGTGCTCTACCCTTCACGTCTGCGTGGGCTAGTATTTTGCGGAGGACTTCTCTGGTCAACTCCATCTCTTGAGTCCGTGCCTTGCTGCCTTTAGGCAGCCTGCCGAGGAGCAGCCTCTGCTGCCTCTTCGAAACCTCAACGTTCAACGTGTATTCAAGCCATCCTTTAGCTGCGGTTATGAACGCCCTGGCCGACTTAGGCGGTCGACCGTGCAGGTCGGCCGCGTACTTCAATAAATCCTTGAACCAATCTCTTCCCCCGCGGCACTCCTCAACGTACTTGGCTGCATACTCCTCAACGGCTCTATTTAACGCTCCGGTTCCGTAGATGCTTTCCATGAAGTGTAGCAGCCCAGCCTTGAAAACTCTTCTAGTGTTCTGTTTTGCATAGGTCTGCAGCCACTCCGTTACATATTGGGGTTTAGCTTCGGTCAACTCTACACCCCCGGCAAACAAATAAACCGGAAGGCATTAATAAATTTTTCACCTGTCAATAAGGAATTTACTAAAATAAATTCCTTATTGACAAGAAAGTTAATAAGAATTGGGATTTACTGGAAATTTAAAAAGCTGTTAGGAGGAGGGGTTAAAACTCGAATAAATAAACTTTATAGTTTTTGACACTCTCCACGGCTAAAGTTCTAGGGTTTCTTGTCGATTTTCATTTCAAACTAGGTGCTTTGCAGGAGTTGCTTCTAGGGGGCTGGAGGCCCGTCTACACGCCGGACAGTAGCCCACCTTCAAAACCGAGACATTGTGCCTGTCAATATGACTTTTGATTGTACCACTGCTTCTAGAGAACCTTGCAGCTAGAACCTTCATACTCAAACCCTCCGCGTAGAGGTGGATTATCTCCGCATGCTCCCTGTCTCCGACGGTCTGGTAGGTGCCCCTATCCTCTCCCCTTAGCGGCTGCTCCTCAAACTGTATTTTCAAGTTAAGCCTATCCACTATCCCCTCCCCCTCTTTGACATGCCATACGGCTAGTGGGAAGACTCCCACGCCTATATCGCCTCTGCGGCTTAGGATGGCGAACTGGTAGGGCTTAGCGTACTGCAGCCAAGCCGGGTCGATGTGACGGTAGACGTAGTGCAGGTCCTTCGGCAGCCCTCCGGCTCCCTGAGCCTTGAAAACCAGAAAGTCGCATAGGGCACGGATGTCTATGTCGACGGCCATAAACCGCTGGCTGTCCAAGCCTAAGCTGCAGCCCACATGCCGGCTTTCTCTAAGCCAATATGTAAGAAAGGCTTTAGCCAAGGTCTGATTCTCAGCCACCTTCAACCTGCTGTAGAGGAGGCTTGCAGCCTCACGTACCAGCACGAAAACCAAGCGGCTCCACTTCAGCCTCTTCCACAGCTTCTCGATGATCTGGTTTACAGCTTCGAATTCGGCGTCCAGTGTTGGATATAACGGGCTACTGTTGATGATGATGTCGTAGTCGTTGAAGTCTTGGAGGCTTATTTTACCCGCAGGCTTCATATCTACATTCTCTAGGGATCTGGATAGTTCAACCACCGCGTTCTCAGCCGTCAGTAGCAGGATCTTCTTCTCCTTAGTCCACCGGCTCCTCAGCCACCCCAGGTTCTCCCCACTCCTAGCGGCAAACAAGTCTAAAACGGCATTGCCTTCGCTTAAGTGTAATTCGGCCAGATGCTCTAAGAAGGCGCTCTTACCCGAGCCGCGGACGCCTAGACATAGCCAGGAATACGGTTCATTAAGCGAAATGTTATGGTTGCCGCTCAACCAAGCTATCTTCAACCCTCCCTCGCCCCGCCTCTACCCCTCATTATGAAAATCGTCTCCCTCCAGGTTTGGCTGGAGATGGCCTTTGTAAATATCACACGCATGGTCTCGCTGATAATGGGCTGGCAGTGGATTATAAACTCGCTCTTCACCTGCATAATTACGCCCAGCGGCGAATCGCCGCTGCACAGGTAGCCCGCCAAAGCACGGAGGTATTGTTGCTTCAGCCGTTTGTACTCCTCCCTATCGGCCCACCTCGCCTTATCTAAAAAATCGTCGATGTTTTCATAGTTTTCATAGCCCGGGATGGGCCAGCCCCTCTTAATCCAGTACAGGTAGCGGGGGGCCGCTTCGATGGGGAACGACCAAGAGATGGCGGCAAACCGGCCGTCAGGACCCGCCTTCTCATATATGTGGAGGAGGCTCACACAACACTCGTACAAAATTTGGAGGGTCTCGCGCTGCGGCTCGGTGAATAGCTCCCGTCTCACCTCCTCCGGGAGCAGTAGGTAGGCTTCAAGCGTGTGACGGATTTTTTGAAGAGGCTCTCTACTCATTACGGCTAGGGCTAGCTCACTGGCGATCAACTGCTCCAACTCGCCTTTTTTAGGAGCCCTCACAGCTTCGGCGATTGTTAAATCCAACTCATCCCCAGGTTGCTGCTCAGCTGCCTCATCGTTTAAGCCAGCCATTCACATTCCACCTCCATTCTGACCTAGATGAAGATGCCGTGCTCACTCCTCCTCCCCTCCATACGCTTAGCCAGATGGGCTAAAAAAACGGATAATACTATAAAAATTATGAGGATGAGAAGTGAGAAAACATACTCGCCCATCTGGAAGAATTTTATGAAAAGCGCGCCGCAGACCAGGGAAACGGCTAAAAGAAAAAATATAATCCCCAGGTTAACATCCTCCATCTCTGATATGTTTCTGAAGAGTAGTCTACTCCAAATATCCATCTTCTACCCCACCCACTTCAAGAAGCCTGGTCTAACCTCGACGACTAAGCCATTCCTCTGAAGACCCTGCAGGATCTCCTCAGCCGCACCCTTGTAGGCATTTTTAAGCTTAGATTCAAAGTTGAAGCGCTCTGTAACCTCTTCTCCCAATATCTTAGACTCTTCAAACAGCTGCCTAACCCTCTGGATAACAGGCTCTTTAAGCTCCATAAATCGAACCGTAGATCGATCTATGGTGTTGAAGCAGCCCTCACATAAAGCCTCCTGTCTTCCATCGATTCTGACGACTTTAAACGCTTTCCTACCGCAAAGGATACAAACGAAGCCCTCCAGAGGCTCTCCAACGACCTCAATCTGCCTGATCTGAAGCTTAGTTATTTCAGCAGATGTAGTTAGGGCTTTAGCCTTAGACTCCGCCTTCCCCTTTAAATCTACAGTTAACTCAAGTGGATGAGCTTTGAAATTACTTAAATTACTCAAATTACTCAAATTACTTAGCCCCTCTGACTTTTGAAAAGCTAGAAACTCGATTGGGACGAAGGCATATGTCCTGTTGTCCGTGTACTTCTTAACGACGAAGCCTAGATTCTTCCTTATGAAGTTAGATATTCTCCTCGCTAAACTCTTTAATTCACCTTCCTCTAGATCCTCCTGAAGCCTTTCAGCTATGTCTTTTACTCGAATGGGTATAAACCCTTTAGACTTTCTAGGGGGCTCAGTAATTTGAGTAATTTGAGTAATTTGAGTAATTCCCCCCAGAATTCTGTTGTCGCCAGTAGGCTCCTTCAAACAGGCCTCGGCAAGCTCTCTAATAATCTTCGGAATTTCCTCCTCTAGCCATGTGTCTGGATCCAGCGATTTAACCTCTTCAGTCTTCAATTCCGCCATGGCTATGAGCGACTTTTTCAGTCCCTCGTCCTCGAATACTAGAGCCAGTGGGAGAATTATCTGGGCTATCCTAAGCTCCACCTTTGTGTCAAAGGTCTCTTTAAAGAGCCCTTGTCTTTCAAGCTTCTTCGCAACCTCTACAACTCTATGGATGTTTCGGAAACGCCACGTCAAAAGTTTATTTCTCAAATTCAATGCCTCAGCTTTAAACTTGTCCGCTCTGTAAAGCGGTGCTTCACCGGAGCCCTTCCTAGCTATGAAGGTTAGACACCTGGATTCTAACGCTACGTCTTTGAACTCAGACCTAGTGGCTAACAGCTTAGGACCATAAACGTAGAAGCTGTCGATCCTCTTCGGATCTTTCTCGTTACAACACCTATACCATCCAAGGCTTTTAGAGTACCCTATGTTTAGGATTTTAATTACGGTGGCGTATAGGTCCGACTTTGAAAAGTCCGCCTCATCGATCAAAGCCGTCCCCCTCCACATGTCGAACGTACGCCTTAGGCTAGCCTCGCTGTCACACCCGGCGAGTATGATCGGTCTATAGCATATGGATCCTACGGTTTCAAGCCACGCAGTCTTACCTGAACCCCACCTTCCCAACGCTCGTCTATAGGGTATCTGTGGAAGGGCGTCGTAAACCCATGATAGAAAGATATAGAGCACGTCAAGGATACGTTCAAACCCGTCTGGCTGTTCATGCCACTTATTCAAGAAAGCTTTAAGCTCGTTGAAAAGCTCTCCATCTGTCCCGTATTCTTCAGCCTTTGATGGAAGCATAACCTGCCCCGTTTCAACATCACGGTTTTCTAAAGGTCTATAGATGATCCTGCCATCTGAAACTTCTTCGGATTCAACCGTTAAACCGTCCTTTGAATCATAAACTATGAAGAATACTTTTCCATCTCTATATGCTTCTTCAACTATTCTCCCGTCTTCTAGGACTGCTGAGGGTACATGTTTTATGGTCTGTTTTTCAACCTTGAAGCTCTCTCCAAGATTACAGATTTTCTCAAGGTTTTCATTGCAGAAGCCTATTTCCCTCATACCGCTGCAGCCGTAGCCGTATTCATGCTTTTGGACGGATCTGAAACACGCTCTGAGCTCTCTATCGTCCATTGGAGACTTATTCCTCGTATTCCACTCCATAAGCCTGTTGAATGCTTCGCCTGCTTCAAGCCTCTTGAAGTTCAGCCAGTAGCTTACCAGTCTTACGGCAGATTCGTTTCGCATACCTTCGGAAACACCGTTCAGCAGTAGCCTTATACATGGAGGGTCCTCAGGGTCTCCACATTTGAAGACGCCTAGCTCAGCTGCTCTAAGCCAAATTTGACGCTCTAAATCCTCTACCACCGGTATTTCAGATATATCCCATGGGTTTCCTAGGAACTCATACACGGCTCCTGAAGGATGTATACTTGGAGGAGCTACAACATAGCCACCTTCAGCTTTAACGTCTAAGTTAAGCTCTTGAATCTTCAAGTTTCCAATGGGTTTTTCAGACCTAAAGTAGACGTGGATTCCGCGGGAGGTCTTGACGACGAGTGTCTCTTTTTCAACAGCCCCACCATTGAAGAACCGTTTAAAAGCCTCTGGATCATCAAAGTCTAAAACCGCGAGGTTGCCGCTCACAGAGCCGCAGACAACACCAATATTCCTATCCCCTTTTAAAAACCATCTTTCAAGTTCTTCTTCCATGGGTCTTCTACTCTGAAAGTCTTTCCATTCTATGAGCGGCTCTTTAGAGCGTTCTTTCAAAGGTATTATTGAGAATCCGAGGCGCATGTAGAGCTCTATGTAACGCCAGAAATCGCAATTTTCTACGCTGGAGTCTCCCGTTTTTTTCAACTTAATGTCGCTAGGGTTGTGCGAATTCATTCGGCTTCCCACTTTAGAATTTTTTTAATCTCCTCAAGCTTGGGGAGCAGGGGCTTGAGGAGCTCCCTCGCGATCACGCTCCTACAAAGCTGAACATACTTACATTTTTGGCAGTCGTTAGGCGTTATTGGATTGCTGAAGTAACCGATGCATCCGGGTAAGCTGTCATCAGTCATTTACAAACCCTTCTCTTCGTGAACAGTTGAAGAGAGTACGTTCAGCTCTTGAAGCGTCTTCGTGACGCAGTATTGTATGAACCGGCTTCTACTCATCCCTAGTTTTTTACGCGTATCCTCCGTCAATTCTAATAGCCCCTTTGGGATGTAGATTGCAAATGGTTTACTCGCGGTTGACCTCTTCCACTCTGATTCCACCTTCATATGTCTTCCCCTTATGCTATATCCTTAAAAAAAACATAGCATAAAACTTATATATAAGTTTATTGTCAAATATATTAGTTTATGTGATATATAAGAGGGGGATCATGTCTGAGATATACCCACTTTATGAGAGGGGGAAAAACCTAGTCTTAAAGGTGTCGAAGGATAAACCCCTCCAGAA
>JAGTQM010000046.1 GCA_018396755.1 Candidatus Bathyarchaeota archaeon
TAAGGCACTTCTAGCCTCTTCATATACTTGTGTAGCTTCTGCTTCAACACCTAAAGGCATCGTTCCACCTACAAAAAAAAACACAGAAGAGAAAAACTTAAATGCCCAGACTGAAAACCATATACGTGATGGGACAAATAGAGAGACCCACAATAACACCCGAATTAGACAGCATACGCAAAAAAATACTAGACTACATAAAGACAAAGATTGAACCTAGCGACGTAGATTATTTTGAAGAGCTTCTCGACGAAGCCCTGGAAGACCTATCCGAACAAGTGAACGAAATACTACTTGAGGCTGAATCTGGCTCTAAAGGCTTATTGAGTAGTATTACTGACATCTTCAGACTCTAACCGTTTAGAATACTTATTAGCTAATCTTCTCATTTTATTTAGCTCTTCCTCTGTTAAAGGTTCTGGCTCAGTCTCCTCCACGACACCTTTCTTACGCTTCTCCATCTCCAATGCTAAATTAACAAAATCTTCAAAAGACATGTTTGAAGGAGATATCGTTCTCTGATTATATACCCCGAAAGACCTTCTACTATACATAGCTACACGTCTAAGCATTATTTCGGCTTTACGCATCCTATTTAAGAAAACTTCCAATATATGTATAGCTGTTTCAACATCTTCTAACGTAAGGTTTAAATCTTCTTCTTTCATCCTCTCCACACCCTTATGGTTATTAAACCTTCTTCAAAGTAAACTTTACATGACGGATAAGTAATCTGTTTCTGAATAAGCTTCAAAACGTCTTCCAACGGTATAAATATAAACGCCAAGTCTTCACTCTGCTTCAATATGTGGCATCTTAAACCCATATGTCTAAGCCTATTAATACTCTTCTCAAGCCTCGAATCGTAGATAACACTCATTCGACAGCTTTATAAAACTCCACATGCTAATAACTGTTTTGGTGGTCTAGAAGTGTCCACACCCCCATCTATGAGTGAAATTCTAACTAATCTACTGAATGCAGTAGTGACCATTATCTCAGAGATGGTAAATGTAATTTCTGCAAATGCTGGTACTATAGCGACACTAGTCATAATGGGCAGTCTGGTAGCAATAGTCTGGAGAGTAGGCTCACGCATTTTCAGAAACGTTACAGGGATTTTCAGAGGCATACTTTAAACATAAAAACTTAAATCTACACAACCCGATTTTTTTCACTTGACTTAGATGAATCTATGCTTTAAATGTGTCCACTTCACGGAATATTACTGTAAAGACTTGTTCTGTGAATGGATATATGTCTTCCCAAAACATAAACACTACCATTGTGAGAAACAAGTGGCTAAACGGTTTAAATGCATATTTTTTAAACCTAAACGCTTAAATTCAGCTGTTAAATAAATATCTCGGTGGAACGATGCCTTTAGGTGTTGAAGCAGAAGCTACACAAGTATATGAAGAGGCTAGAAGTGCCTTAGCTACTGTAATAGCTAACGTTATGGGTATCATAAGACAGATATTAGCATGGGCTTTAACATTCGCTAAGAGTGTGTTTGACTTTTCCGCCAATCATCCAGAAGCATTTATACTGCTAGTGGGTAATGCATTGATATGGCTAACATAAGGGGTGATGTAACATGTCTGAAGGATTAATAAACACTATGTTCAGAGGTATATTACCATCTACTATTAAGCCTGTGCTTGCCGACAACAACATAGTTATAAAGATTACTGAGCCAGAGTTTAGAGAAATGGCTCTGAGAGGTATAGATGAAAGCTTCAGAAAAAATATTGAAATACGGATTAAAGAAGGCTATATAGAGGTTACTGTGAGACTACTGTAGGAGGTGGCATAGACGGCTATAGACTTCACATGGCTTATAACAGCGTTACAGAACATAGCTAACAATATAAATCAATTCTTCAGCAGTCTATGGAGTCAAGCTCAAAACATCGTAAACACAGGCCAAGGGGTATTTGTAGGTCTTGTAAACTTTGGAGGATGGCTATATCAAGGTCTAGTAGATGCTTTTGAATGGATATTTGACGGTGTTAAGTGGTTTGGAGACCAGTTAAGAGGTGGATTGGAAGCCATAGCGTCATATTTCGCTAACGCATACAACTTTATAGCTCAAAACATATTTAGCTTCGGTCAATGGCTGTGGAGTGGTATTCAAGGCTTTGCTAATATGCTTGCTAATAGCCTCATCTACATAGGTAGAAGTATATATAATTTCTTTATAACTATAGGTCAAACAATATATGATAGTATAACGTCACTTAAAACAACTTTCGAGGATTGGTTCTTCAACTTTATAGTAGGGTTTAGAGCGAAACTTAAAGCAAGTATAATGTTTTCAGTAACTACACATATAGCGTGGAAAAGTAGTGAACATGTTTTTTCAAGTGGAGGCGTTAAAGGCATAGCTGACGCTCTACTAGGCATATTTCTATCGCCGTTTATAGGTAGCTTGATGTCAAACCTTATAGATGGCTTAATACCTACCCCTACTGAACGTAAAGAGATATTTCCATCTCTACCATCAATAACGTTTCCATCATTAGTGTTAGAAGAAAAGTATCCATTACCACCTGCACCATCTGCACCAACAGCTATTGTTGTAGGTGTAGGTGTTACATCTGAAGAGAGAGTTATAACTATTGCAGTTGTTGATAAACTAGTTCCGCCTACTGTGACAAGAGAGGCGACGTTTATAGTTGAGTCTGAAAACGTCAGTACTATCACGCCTACTGTTGAAGTTTCAACAGAGCTTATAATTCCGTAGAACATAAGCTTTAATAAACACCATATTTTTTTAAGTTTCTAGATAACCATGTTAAAATTAGTGAAACTGTTTAGAGTAAAGCCTAATGAGTTTGTAAATGAAAACTATAAAGGGTTTATGAATATAAATCTCAGAGTTGAGAAGCTGTCAGGCAAGGTGTTGGTTGATAAAGACGCTGACTTGGTTATGCGTAATTTCGTCAGATGGCTGTATCATTTACTTGCACAGTACGCCCTTGCGGATACACCTTCGGTTACGTTAGTCGATGCTGGTGGTACAGCTAGAACTGGACATATAGGTAGAAGTACTACTGCATCTCTTAAGTATTCAAGAAATGTTGCTACTGGTGCAGGACAAGCTGATATAGGCATGGATACCTCGGGTATAGTCATAGGTTCTGGTACTACTGCACCATCTAGGACTGATTACGCTATGCAGTCTTTAATACCGCATGGTACTGGTGCAGGACAGATAACATACAATAGACAGACTTATGAAGAGTTAAATGAATATTCATTTAGACTTACCAGAGAGTTCACTAATGCTGGTAGTGACTTAAATGTATCTGAAGCAGGCTTATATAATCTGACGCTTGTCAATAGCGACAGTGTATATCAAATCCTGTTTTTAAGAGACGTGTTTACTACAGTAACTGTAACGGCGGGTAACGGAATAAGAGTACGCTATACGTTTTCGTTCTAAAGAAGGAGTTGGGGCTATGGATGATACAACTCTACTAAGTATAATTGGAATTATATGCGTAACGTTACTCCAAATTATTAACATGCTTACTATGAAGATTGACAGTCAGATTATGGGTTTAGTTATGGTTACAATTGGTAGCATAATTGGGTACAAGTACGGGTTAAAGAAGAAGAAAAGAGAACAGCTATAATATGCTCCTCTTTCTTTCTTTGAATTTAAATTCTTCAGGTTTAACTCCTATGTTAAGGTTTTTTCTGCCTGTGGGTAAATGTGGAATATAGACGGTTAAGTCACAGTACGGTTCATATCCAAGCTTCCACACGTCATAGCTAAACGCTAAATCACAGCTTTGATTCCAGACACCGTAGTAATCTGTTAAAGTTATCCATCCTCTAAACTTCACCTTCTCAAATACTTCTCTATGTACTGCTGTTAGACTCCATCCTACAAACCATACTTTTACTATGTCTTTTCCTTCACTTAGCATTCCAATAACGTCGTTATATTTAAGGAATTTGTAAAACTGATAATAGCATGGTTTGCCTTTTAAGTTTTCAATGTTCCAAGGCGGGTTTAACGTAACGTTACAGTCACTGACACCAGGTCTTATCCTACTATAGCCTGTTACAATCTTATGATTGAATAGTTCACAGTCAATCATTATTTTACTGATTGAAGTGTAAGGAATTATAGTATCGTCTGGAATAATTATAATATAGTCATAATTCTTCTCCAATGCAAACATCCGTATCGTTTCCAATGCCTTAACTGTCTCCATATATCTAGCTACAGCTATGTCAATGTAGTCAATACGCTCTAAACTATCCCAGAAAAAATTTAAATCCCTAGGGCTTAAAACAGCAAGAACATATCTATGCATAACCTACACTAGGCTAAACGTGGTAAAAAAAGGTTTCGAATAGTGGAGCTATGTAGTAGCACCCATTACGGCGTTAGCAAGCTGTGTTAAAACAGCTTCATCACAGCCTTGACTGACGAAGTACGTTACTAGAGCGTTTTTCTTACTGTTGGTTAATGTGCCTTTTCTAACCTGGCTCCACACCGCTCTTACAAAGTTGAGATACTTTATTCTGTCGCTACCTGTCACATCCGCATCGGTAAGTATACCTGCACACTTAGCCTCTAGGTCTGCTAGCACTCCAAATACTGCAACATCAGCTTTACCAACTCTAGCCTCATAGGCTGGAGGCATGCTTGTAGTCTTCTTAATATCGTATGCACTTACCCTTTGTTGCCCCGTTCTTCTAGGCATATAGCCACCGTTACATTATTGAAATAGAGTAATATTTAAATTTTTGCATATAGCATTAAAGCATGGTGTCATAAGTTTGGAGATTGAAGAATTTGTAGATAAGATAACTGAGCTATATAAAAGCTCTCCAGATAAGGTATATCATGCTATAACGTTTAGAAAACTGAGTGAAGCAATGGTCTTACTAAGGGTTTATGTTGAAGAGAGTAGAATTCCAACCATCTATAGGTGTGGTGTAGGCATAGTCATGCTACTTGAATATGCTTTAGATAAAGCTATGGAAATGCCTAAAATACTAGTTGATAGAAGTGAAAGATACGCAAAAATATGTGTGGAAAAAGCATGGATTACTGCAAAAGACATTGATAAGCTATATGATAAAATCCTAGAAGACCTTTCCAAGGTCTAGACTCTATACCGATACGGGTCTACTAATTAAAAAAAAGAGTAGGATAGTTAAATACTTGTTATTCTGTCTAGTATTTTCTCTCTGAATCGCTTGACGTCTTCAATTGCCTTACCTATCTGTATCTCTGATATCATACCCTTCTCCTTCATATACTCTATAATTCTTTTGGCATCTTTAGACGCTGGCGAATCGGATGTAACAATGAACGCCAGCTGATATAGTAGACGCATAAAGTACTTCTGCGTTTCAATAAGTCTACTCGCCTTCTCTAATAGCTCTGTATCCTCCATATGGATACACCTCGTAAAACGCTATGCCGTTCATCCGAAGAGTTATGTAGCCTCTTCTCAAACTAGCTTCTAAATGTGCTTTATCAATATAAAGCCTTTCACTTTCCGTTATAAAGTACTTTATCCATAGTTTCAAATCGCTCCACTCAAACCTTTTCAACACTATTATGTGGTATCCGTTGGGTGTCTCAATCAGCAACGTCTTACAGTTGAAGTATGAGGCTAATGACGATGCTATACCGTAAGCCCACTCAAAGTTTTTAATGTCTATGTCAAGCATCAGTAGGTTTTTAGTACTCATAGCCACTTCAAAACCATGCTGTAATCTTTTCTGTAATAATGCTTTAGTAAGCATTGCTGTATCTCTCTCCTTTGTGTTTACCCTAAGTTTATACGCCATACTCATCTAACCTCTTATCTTCATTGTCAAGCTCAACGGTTTTTACAGTTTTGAAAAACTTATTTATAGTAAAGGCTCTATTGTCTCTAAGCGATATTAAATATACTTTACTTCCCTTTACATAGCTTTCAAATGCACTATGACATTTATTACATATTATGTAGATGCCTTTAAATTCGATACATTTCACATTTCTACAGATTGGACAGTATGGAACTCTATGTTTTTTGACCTTCATCTACTCCACCTCTTCAGTCTTCTCAGGTATAACTGTATACCAGATAGTGTCTTCTTCAAAATACTCGTCTAGTATTAGCTCTTCACCATGCTTAACCCTTTCCTCCAGATACTCTTCTGCCTCCTTCAAAGCTTCTTTTACCAACGCTTCAAGCTCATCCCACTCTTCTTCATCAGCTTCAATATATAGTGTCGGTGATACTTCTATTTTTTCAGTCAATAGTCTCCCTCCTCTTATGCAATGCTTCCAGAATGCTAGAGTATAAGTAGGGTATTAGCCACCTTCTAACACCTTTTTTCCACGCATCTATATCTTTAAAGTAGTTTCTAGCATGTCTGGACATATCGTTTAGAAGCCTCTCAGCAATTTCCTCTATGCTTCCAACTCCTTTGACATCAACAGAGTAAGTATATTTTGAACCGTCTGGAAAAGTTATAGTTACTCTCATGATTCAATTACCTCCTTCATTATTAGCGTTCTGGCGTATTCTACCCATGCTCTACCTATGCAATATATTACTGTGTCGTTAATTGTTCTAAGTCCTAACCTATCTTTTAAGTAAAGTATTTTATCATAGACTTTATCATCTATACGTATAGTTAGTTTTTTTAGTTCAGCTCCTTTTTCCATAATCGCTATCACCCTCCTTACATTTTTTTAAAAAAAATAGAGGAAAATTATAAGTATTCTGAAAATTCATCTTTGGCATTTTTAACGTAGCTTATTGTTTCTCGAGGTATTGTGATTCTACCTTGTTCATGCATTTTTTCAATTATACTAATTGCTTTTAACACTCTATTTAATCTGTCTTTCGCCTTCATTATCCCTTCGTCGGTTAGTCTAACACTTACAATACTCACAAATCCTCGTGGTGTACGTACTGTTAAATTAAGCCGAGGCGTCCCATCAAAGTTCGTGATTCTCATGAACTCTCCTTTCGTAGTCAAACTATCGATATTGTACACTATCGGGTTTTCAATGTCATTCTTAA
>JAGTQM010000047.1 GCA_018396755.1 Candidatus Bathyarchaeota archaeon
ATTATCTTTTCCTCATACTCCATCAAAATCACCAAATATCATTAGGCATCTGAAATTTAAACCTTTCACATCCTCTTCTTCACCGATATCCTCTTTGCAATTTAACCCTCGATATTGTGGGATAAGTTCCCCTCGGGCCCGCCATATAATAATTGCTAAAAAAGGACTTTTTAGGGAGTTTTAAGAGAAAGGTTAACAGAAGCCCTTTCTCAATTTTTAACCCATTATTCTATTTGGCCCACAACCTCCCCGGTAAAACCAATAACTTTTTATGAAAACCTCTCGGAATAGCCAGCTCCAAATACCCCAGTCTATTCTCATATTTCCTAAATGGCATCGGAGCCAAGTACTTGTAAAGAAACTTTTCATAATTCCTATTCCCGCTAATATCTATAATTTTTGCTTGGCGTTGGCAACATCATAGTTATTGAAGTTTTATAAAAAATAACTGCGGACTTCTTTTATTCCGCCACAATCTATTCTCTTTATAATCGCTAGTAGAACTTCGTGACTTTTAAGTTAATGAGCTCTGAGTTGGTATGCCATTTGAAGATCGTTTCCAAACTCTTTTACTGTTTTGAAGTTGTTTTTGAGGTAGAAGTCTGCTGGATGCCAAACCCAGCTTTTGTATGCTGTTACCTCGATATATTCGTAATTTGTTGATAAATCCTTTATTAATCTTGAAAGAAGCTTTGGCCCAATCTTCAGCCTCCAATGTGATTTTTTAACTGACAAGCATAGTATGACCACCGAATGTGTTAGCGAATTGGTATGACAAAATGTAGAGTCATATGGATGGATGCAATAAATAAAAGCAATAGATAGCTGAAGGACCGTTTTAAAACTAAAAGCAATAAATAGCGTAGTTGCCTTTTTATTGGTATGGTTTTTAGACTAATAAGAGAATAGCGTCCACTTATCTTTGAATAGGTTCTGATCGCGTAGTTGCTTTTATAATGGCTTCTTCGCTACTATTATAAATTACTTTGGAACCTTCTTTTTAATCCATAGCATTATTTTTAAAACGGTCCTTCTTAACTCTGACAATTCCTTCAGTTTATCTCTATTCAAGAATATGAGTAAAAACGTTAATCCCACTGCTAACCCAAGTGTATATGTAAAAACTGTTGTGAGCCTCTCTTCAGTAGTTAATACGTATGAGGCTACGGCAGATATAACCGCCAAAGTAGAAACTGCTGCTAATACCGCTCCTTCAAAAGTTTTCTTCAATCGTTCAACATTCAATTAAATCCCCTTTGATGCCGTTTTTCCATCGACATCTGTTAGAGTTAAACAAGACTTTAAAGTTTTCATCTCCATAATGGTACTATCTAAATCTTTGAAGTATGTTAACTGCTCTAGCAAACTTTTAAATGTTTAACCTTCTAAATAGTTCATCGGACTTCTATGAGTGGGAAAGTCGGTGTTGGATTAATTGGAAGTGGCTTTGTAGCAGATATCCATGCCAGTGCATTTAGAAGGTGTAGCGATTGTGAAATAGTCGCTGTAGCTTCTCCAACTCTTAATCATGTTAAAGCGTTTGCATCAAAACATGGAATTAAACATTACTTTACAGATTACCGTGACCTACTTAAACTGGATACGGTTGAAGTTGTAAGCATTGGAGTACCAAATTATCTACATGCTAAAATCTGCATAGAAGCTGCTGAAGCTGGAAAACACACAATCATGGAAAAGCCCTTCGCCATGAACCTTAGAGAAGCCGATCAAATGATTTCAATCTGTAGAAGATATGGTGTTAAACTCATGTATGCTGAAGAGCTCTGTTTTGCCCCTAAGTATCTTAGAGCTAAAGAGCTTATAGATGAAGGAGCCATAGGGAAACTATACTTAATTAAACAGAGTGAAAAACACTTCGGTCCTCACTCAGACTGGTTCTGGGATGTGGAAAAATCCGGCGGAGGGGTTTTCATGGATATGGGCTGTCACGCATTATGCTTCTTCTACTGGATTGTTAATCGTAAAAAGCCTAAAAGCATATATTGCCACTTCTCAAGGGAAGTGTACCAGAGTAAAACTATGGGTGAAGATAATAGCATAGCCATAGTAGAGTTCGAAGGGGGAGTAGTAGGCTTAGCTGAAGACAGTTGGGCTAGACGAGGCGGTATGGATGATAAAGCCGAGTTCTACGGTTCAGAGGGAGTCATATATGCAGACCTCCTTATGGGTTCCTCACTCCTCGTTTACAGCGAGAGGGGATACGGCTATGCCGTTGAGAAAGCTCCAACAACTAAAGGTTGGACATACTGTGTTCCAGATGAATTATGGCAATATGGGTTTCCACAGGAAATGGCTCACTTCATAGAATGCATTAAAGAGGATAAAAAGCCTATTGTAACGGGAGATGATGGGAGGGTTGTTATGGAGCTTATAATGGCTGGCTATGAATCTGCAGCCTTAGGTGGAAAAATATATCTACCATTTACTAGGGATGCTGATAAACCTATCGATCTATGGCTTAAATGGAAAGAACACTGATAACATTTTAATTGAACTCTACGGTTGTTAAAACCTCTCTTATCTTTTTAAGATGATTCAAGACCGTGAGATTAATGGTAAACCACCAGAATCAAAGATATTAGTATGCTTAATAATGTTGTTAAAATGTAACCGAGTATTACTCCTAGAGCCATAGATTTTCCATCACGTTCATAAAGATAAGCTCCTCCTACGGCGAAAGTCAGTTTCTTCAGAATCCAAGCTATTAAACAACTGCTCCAAAAGCCTTGCATTGCAACTTCTGTAGAAGATATGACTAATCCTTCTGGGGTTATGGGAAACCATGGGAATGTGAATCCTAGCATCATGATTATACCTATGCCTAATAAGCCGGATACTATGTTTTGCCACCATGGCCAAGGTGGGTAAGTCGAAACTGCAGTTATCAGGAAATCTGATTCGTCTTTTACTGTTTCATAGAATAATCTCTTCGATCCTGGGAATGCGGAAACTCCATATGTATTAAAAAGCTCTAGAGAAACCAGAAAGTATGTGGTGGAGGCTACTATTATCGATGCTAGGGAGAGAATATAAAATCCCTCTCTGTCTTCTATTTTCCAGCTTTTCATTGTTTTAAGAGTCTCCATCGATAACGATGGTATTGACATGAAGCTGACTCCAGCTTCAGAGCTATAGATCCCTCCGAAAATATGCAAGTATGCAAAATAGCTTGAATCCATGGTTTTCCAAGGATATAGCCTATACCAGAATGCTGTATTTAGAGGTTTGGAAAGCGGTGGTATTAAAAGCCCCAATTCGCCTCGAATTCTAGCTAAGCCTAAGGCAATACTCTGTAGAACTAGAAGACCTATTAGCATCTGAGATGGAGGGGAATTACTTAAATAGGCTAAGTACGATAAACCAGCGGCGCCCAACAGTATAGAAAGTAGCCCAGTTCTCTCAAGGAAAACCCTCCGGCCTCCTCTAAATGCTAAGTCTAGTATTATCGGCCAAATACCTATACCTATGAGTCCACCTACACCTATGGTTATATAGGGTTTAAGCGGTCCGTACATGAGGTTAATCCAACGCCAATTCCTAGCGGATTGAAAAGTAACTCTTGAAGTATTCATGGGCATTATTCCCATCCACGTGGCTAGAGCGGGGTAAACTACTTGGAGAAGTAGAAATGAAAGCCATATCGATAGAGTTGTATCCATGGGTGCTAAATAGGCTAGAGCTATATGCCATGGATTATATCCGAACGTTAAAACGGAATTGGGTAGATATATTTCTCTGATCTCTCTTACCTCTGAAAAGTCTACAGTAAAAGGGAAAACCTGCCCCCAATTTATCGGTACAACTGGAAACCAAGGTACAGCCTGTCTGATTACATAGGGCACCTGAAGAATTAGTACGAACAATAGTCCTGCTTTAAATGTTCCCTTTGAAAACCGCCGCATGGAAGAATATGGCATTAATTCTAGGTAGATTTGAGTATGGGGGAATGAGAGTTTCTCAATTTCTAGGAAAGCATCTCTAAATACTAAAGCAGACCCTATGAGGAATATGTAGGAGAAAACTGTTAAGCAGATCCAGAAGACTATAGAGGGAGTTAATTCTAAAATCGGAAACCCTTTTCCTCCAAGAAGCATGGAGTTTATAGTTTCTGCTTCAGGCGCCCAGAAATACGGCATGTATACTCCAAATAGGGTTCTATATGGCTCCATTATTCTAATGTAGCAACTTCTGACGAACGTGCTACTAAAACTCCAGAAACTGCATACGATTGTAGAAGAAGAGAGGGCTATTAAAATTGAGACATATGTTTCAACGCTAACAGTTCTCCTGTATGAGCCTACGACATATAATGCTAGGAGGGTGGTAGTGGTGGAAAGAGCAAACCCATCGTAAGAAGTGTATCCATGCATGCTTCCCAATACTATTGTTAAAATCGCTCCAAAAATACTCCAAATAACCGTCAACGTTAATGCTAACAGTACTCTCGAGGTATTTAATTGCATACCTCCTCTCTTCAACGTCACATCCTCCTAATATGGCAGTATCCACGCGCTTCTTGAAATCAGGTTTATAATTCCACCCAATGTGGTTACTATTCCCCATCCTGCCGATAATCCCACCGTGACATTTGGTGCATATTTTCTCCAAGCTTCTGATCCAAAGATTCTAGCAAAAACGTATTTACTGATGAGTGCACTTAGCATAATTGATAAAGCCACGTTAGGATACGTGACAAAGCCGGAGAGCATTGCAAAAAACCAGTTTGTAAAACCTAAAAAATTGAATAACAGGTAAAGTCCGGTTCCAGCTATAAAACCGCTGACTATTAGAGGTGGTTTAAGTATTTGACCTGACATAAACCATTTAAGGTTCAAATTTCGCTCGTAGACGGAAAAGTGCCATCCATAGGCCGTGTTCGGGTAAGCCCATGACGGTATTGGATTTAAGCTCCAGAATATCTGTGTAAATATGAGACTGGATAAAAAGCCTAAAATGATAGACATTAGATATGCCGTTAGAAACTCTTTCAATTTTACACCCGTCATTGTTGCGGTCTTCATGGAGGCGGCTATACCTGCACCATCAACGTTTATTCCCACTGGTGAAAACCATATTTCAAGTCCTGGATACCTAGTAGTCAAGATAATACCTTCCCTCAAATATGGAATGTTAAATCCGTAGCTTGTTACACCAGTTGTAGTAGCAGATATGAGTGTTATAAAAAAGCTTCCACCTATGAATGTTAATGCTAAGAGTAGTAATTGTCCATAGGCGATTTTTGGAAGAAGGAATAAAAGTAGAATAATGTAGGCTACAGATGCTGAAATGAACATCGTTAAGACTATCCATAGAGGTACTACATCTCCAGTTCGTTCAGACTCGACCAACCTATACAAGGATTTAAATGCCTTAGCTACTCCACTAGGTCTCATTATGATTGGTATAATAGAGCCTGCTAATGCAAAACCTAAGCTTAATGCAGCCCAATAATTGAACTGAGACCATCTAACGTTATAGTATACTCCTGCCCCCTGGTACCATGCTCCAACCTCAGCTTGAGTCCAGAGATTCCATCCAACTAAGAGGGCATTCCCTATGAAATATAGGATATGAGAACCTATAAACATCCAGATGCAAACATCTAGAGGGATTACAAGCCCCGATGCAAACGTTAAAAGGTTTACATTTATAGCGAGTGATGCACCTGGAAGAATAGGTATATCACGCCAATATTCTAATAGATTGGTAAATTCCCAGTCGAATATGTAGACTAAGGATGGAATCTGCCAGTTTACAACCACTGGAATGAACCAGCTTAAAAGTGCATATACTCCCCCTATAAAAGCTGATATTGCAAATACCCTACTTCTCTCAGGGTCTCCTCCGGTAACCGTAATTATGCCTTCAGCCGCTGCCGCTTGAAGTGGGAACTCCAATTTTTCAACAACAACGTATATTTCGTAGCATATAATCCCCATAGATAATGTCATCACTAAGTTTATTACGATCTGAGTCAGCAGTACCGTTAATGGAATAGCCCACTCAATCGTGAAAAATGTTCTAAGAAGACCCCTTGCAACTAAGGATTCAGGAGGGACTGTAAACCAATAGGGTAATTGACTAGCATATCCAAAATCTTTCGTCACTTGGTGAAAAGCATAGAACACATCGTATAGGAGAGTTGTTGGAAATAATAGAGATCTAGCTAATATCAATCCTATGACAGTATTTATCATAAACGCCTCTTGCATAGTCAACGTTCTACCAGTTATACTTGTTATTTCAACGAGAAGTATTGTTATGAGCCAAGCCTCTAATCCTCCAAATGAACCGCCTATAAGGTAGTTGTATATTACAACTGGTTCTACTACGAAAGCTATGAAAAGCATTATAACTAATACTCTAAGGCTGAGTCCACTAAAGCCTCTCATGTAAATCTCTCCTCATAACATGCTCTCCTAAAATCGCTGAAGCGTTTTCAATATAGTATTCCTGTGAAGATCCATCTAAACGACTCCATTGATTCAATATAGTTAAGATTTTGTTAAATATCCCTCCTAAGTGTCTATCCTCGAGTCCACCTCTACACCTCACGGATACTGTTAAATCGTACAGTCCATTTTCACCTTTAATCGCTTCAAGTGTCGCGTTTGCAATTATACCAAACTCCCACGGAGCCATTTGCACAACTAATCTAAGTCTCTTCAAATTTTCTACGCTAAAGTAACCTATATCTAAAGTTTGAATACCTTCGTAACGCTCTTCTACGTATAGTTTGAAGTGTTCACTTATGAAAGCCATGATTCCCAGAACATTTCCCTCATTTAAACCCTCTAAGAACTTTTTACTTAACCGGTATTCTCTACCGTGTCTCAAAACCTCCCTCATCCTCAACGTTTCTAACAATGCTTTCTCCATAAAGGAGAGGAAGGGACTCCCATAACATGAGAGAGAAGTTGCTATGGCCGGTAG
>JAGTQM010000048.1 GCA_018396755.1 Candidatus Bathyarchaeota archaeon
GGATGTTAAGCTGAGGTATGAGGATAATTTTATTGAGCTTAAGGTTCTTGTGGACGCCGGTGCCAGCAAAAGCGTTATCTCCAAAAGGCTTGCGGATAAGAGGAGGGTTAAGGCTAGGCTTTATCTGGCTGAGGTGGAGGCCGAAGGTAAGAGGGGACCCGTCTTCGTTGCGGAGTTAAATGTGCCAACGCCTATACTTGGGACATATGCCCTCGAAACCTTAGGTCTGAAGCCGAATCCGATCACCGGCAAGCTTGAGGTAGTGGGACCTGAAGGAGAATACCTACTCCAACTAGTAGGTAGCTAAAAGCTAGGGTTAGCGTTTTATGGTTATCCGTTCCACCTCAGCCTTTAGGGCTTCATGGATGGCTTTACTATATAGAACATATAAAGCAACACTTAATTATGGGTCCTAATAATAGGACACTGGAGAAAAGTGCTCTATTATGGAAACGGTTATTAGAAAATTTCATACTTTAGTCTCTAATCCTATTGGTGTCTATCATAAATATAAAGGGAAAATGAAGACCAGACTTATTAAATTGATTGGTGGGATTCCACCTATTCATAATATACTTTTCAGGTTTCTAGTTGAACAGGGTTTTCAAGCTTATTCATTTAAATATAGGAAAAATTGTAGGGTTAATTGATAAAGTCGACTTAGTTATGTGGACTAAGAATGGAGCGAAACTCTACCCATTGTCTTAAAAAGAATAGATGAAGTCATACCGAGTGAATTTGTTGATAAGCGAATAATTGTAGATGATCGAAGCACCAATAACACTAGAGAATTGCACAGTTATTTTGAATAAGGGGGGTATAAGTGATTGAGCAAACACGGCGTTAAAACACGTTATACCTGAATACTTCATTAACTTTGAACAAGATCTATTCTTAGCAAGAGACTGGTGGAAGAAAGTTCCTAAAAAGTTATCAAATCCAAAAGTTGCAATAGCATCTGGTATAAGACTTCCATCTCAACTGCTAGTGCTTAGGAAGCGGCATGAGTATATAATGGAAAGAAATCAAAGAATGGAAATTCCATTTAGAAAAACCCTAGATAATACGATCTATAAAACGAGAATCATTAAGTCTCTGGGAGGCTTTCCAAGATTATTGATATCGCCCGGTTTAGATATTGTTCTAAACCAACGAATTGAAGCAAATGGATTTAAATGGAGCGTTAATTACATGACAGTATCAATCCATCTAAGAAAAGGGCTAAAAGATGAGCTGACTCACTATTATTGGTATGGAATATATCATAGACAATTAAATGCCTCATACGATTTGAAACGTACAATACGTATAGCTTTTTTAAGTCCTCTTCAAGCACTTCATATAGCCGTAAATAAAAGAAGCACACAAGTCTTCTATATTTATCCACTTATTCGCTTTGCTATTTTAGCAGGAGCTTTAAGTAAAAGGGAGAAACCACCATATTAATGGATTACTAGGTTAGATTTATTGAGTACGGGTCTTTGCTCCCTTTAGGAAACCAGCTAAGTGTGAAAATCTAATAACTGGATAGTAGTAGATGGCTTGAGGACATCGTTTTCTTATTGCTATTTCAATGCCGCGAAAAGGGCTAAATAATGCGATAGATGCGCTTCTTCTCAAACTCGGTGCTATATTAGCCTCTCTAAACAATTTTTCTCTTTCAAGTATAACTGAAGACATCCCGTAGAGATAATAACGCTTTATTTATTCTCGTAACTCCCCCATTCTAAAATGAATGGATAGGACGCTACTGTCAGTAATCCATTTAAAGCCTGCATTCAATACACGTTGATGGATATACGCGTCCACGCCAGGATACTTCAAATGTTCCGAGAATCCCCCTAAAGCCCTAACTATCCTCGTCTTGTAAATCGTATTATCTATTGAGCAGAGCGAATATCTAAATCTCTCCATAGAGTATTCATCGATCTTCTTAATCACTGGATGGTTGGAGATTCTCCATCCTTGCGCAACGGCTATGTCATTTCTTTTAAGATATCTAGGTATTCTCTCCCACCAATTTTTTGCTAAATACACGTCCTGTTCAAGACTTATGAAATATTCCGTAGTAACTTGACGTAAAGCTAAGTTAGCGCCAGCATCTACACCACCCCTTATATTTTGGAAAACACTCCATCCGAAATCCCTAGCGATTGGGACAGAACCATCCGTACTATGATCATCAACAAATATTTTCTTATTGATTACTTCGCTTGGAATAACTTCTTCAACTCTTTTAAGTACTAATGGAAGAGTTAATGCTCCGTTTTTAGCCCACATTACCATGTCTATTTTCTCCATGTTGCTCTTCATACATTTCTATAGGACGCTTTGATAAATGTTTAACAATTTTTGAATGGTGCCCTCTGGACTATGATTCTCCTTTAAATAAGCATACTCCTTCTCCCATAATTTGACGGTGATGTCTCTCACAGCATTTACGATTTCCTCCTCTGTATTCACATCTCTCAATGGAAAACTTTTATATTGTGGATAATCTGAAGAAGCATACACTATAACTGGTCTGCCACAGGCTATGGCTTCCAATGAAACTACACCTAAGGACCCTAACTTAACCCCATCGATGACTACGTCAGAATTCCAATAGTACTCTCTCACTCTTTCATGAGAAACTTTGGGTAAAACGTTTAAATTTAAACCAAGTGAGGAGGCTAATGATATTGTTTTAGCAAAGTCTCTTCCATAGTTGATTATGCTAACTTCTACCTCATCTTTTATTCTGCTGAGCGCTCGGATAATAATATCTGTACCCTTTACGCTCCAATTAGAGACACTTGCAATTAAAACATGTTTCTTAGCTCTTAAAGGTATAAATGGCTTAGGATAAAAAAGCTTCATATCAACTGGATTTGGTAAGTATTCTGCATCTTCCCTGAAACGGTTAGCGATATCCAATATATCAGGAGTACTGACAACAATCTTATTGCAATGTAATAGATTATGTTTAACGAGTTTACCCCACAATGGATGATTTAAAGTCGACCGTAGATCACTACCATGTGCATGCCCAATTAAAGGTTTTTTCCCTAGGCGAGAAGCCACGTAACAGTCTTGGAGAAGATAATGCACATGATATAAGTCCCCTTCAGCCCTCCAAATCTTATAAGCCAGCTTAACAGTTTTACTCCAAAGTCCTCTAGTACGTTCGATACTCTGCTTTCCAATATTTGAAGGTAGATACTTTAAAAGAGTTTTCCCAACGAATGCACAGTCATTTATCATAACTATCTTCATAGCTATTCATTCTTATTCACAATTCTTACTCTTCTATTTTACGGTTAACTCTTACATTATCAAGTAGTTTTACTGACAGCTCATTCAATCACTTTTTATTATCGACGACTCTTTTTCATATTTTCTAATGCTTTTTCCAAGCTGAGAGCTGTTTTAGCTAAGTAAACATATCCGGTCGCCTCTGCCCCTGCAACTTTCGCTTTGATTGGCTTCTTAATTTCATACTCTGGTATGGGAGGGGGTCGACAAGTTTTGAGTTCAAGTAAACCTGTAACTTTCTTTTCCCTCCGTATCGGTTACTAACAGGTACGCCTCTGAGCATTGTTGGGTAAAATCGTTGCAACGTATTTTTTATAAGCTGTGTTGTAATTTTTTGACGGTATCCATCATTTACATTACATTTACAAATTTTTAGTCTGTAAAGCGGTTTACAAAACATGCTCCATGCCTAGGCGATTAAAAATGACTTGTGTACGTTGCGGTCATTCTAAATCGCAGAAGTGTCATATACCGCCAAGCGTCACCACGAAAGCCTTAAAACCGGTCCCGCCGAGAACCCTATACTCCAAATACGAAAACTCCAGAACTAAGAGGAAAGCGTCCAATGTTATAAGCTTTGAGGAAAACCCCACGCAGTTCTCTCACATAAACTTTTAAACGATTTAGGGAATTTAATGTAGAAAGCCCGGTTAGAAGTGGATTCAAAATGAAAAAAGAATGGATTTATTTGAAAAAATTAAAGTTCATGTAAGAGATCTTTCTAAAAATCCGAGCTTATCTTTTGCATTCAATAGGCTTCTCACGATAATCCTCAGAAGGTTTAGCTTTAGTAAGCATCTAGTTGGAGAGAGATTCATTTCCCGTTATATGAAGCCATTGAATAACGGTTGTTTTGTAGATGCGGGTGCAAACTTCGAAGTATGGACGTTTTTTGTGGCGAGAGTGGGTTATGAAGACTACGCTTTTGAGCCAAGCCCAAGACCCTATAGATTTTTGACGGAGAATGCTCTACCTAACGTGCACGTCTTCAACGTAGCTTTAGGTGATGTGGAGGGAGAAGCCGAATTGAAGCTACACGAACGTTCTGAATACGATAGTTTAATTTATGAAAATGTAGGATTTAGCGGTAAAACTGTTAAGGTTAAAGTCAGAACACTAGATAGCTTTAAACTCGAGAGTATCGGTTTAATTAAAATCGATACAGAAGGTTTTGAGCTACCAGTTCTCTTAGGTGCCAGAGAGACTATTTTTAAAATGGAGGCCGCGCATTGTAGTCGAGGCCCATAAACCGTTTAGAGAGCAAACATTAAAAATTACGACTTTATTGAAGAGATTAGGTTATAGGGTGAAAGTTAAACATAAATTGGGGACGTATCAGCCCATACTCATCTGCGATCTGAAGCAATTATAATATGGGTTTCTAGACAAGAATGGGCCTTGAATAAAACTCAAGTCTTCTCCAACAATCTTTGGTATATTCCCCATATCTTCTGAACGACCTTTTCAGGCTTATGTTCCTCTGGGAGCCCATCGACGATTTCTCCATCCCAACGGATGACTTTTAAACCACATGCCAATGCCTCTAACGCTGTTTTGCTTAGGGATGGGATTTCGGTTTTATCTATGTAATATTCATATTCACTTAACTTTTTGGGCAGCTCCCTATAGGGGATATTGCGCTCCAGGATCTCTAGGCTAATTCCATATCTTTGGGCGTAAGAGTATGCTTTATTTACATCCAAATAATAGTCGAATGCTAACGCCGAATTAGGTTTCCGCTTACTTTCGGGATATGGATGGAACATGCCGGTGTCTACTGGGTTCGGTATATATACATATATGGTGTTTTTTGGTGTCTCATCGTCTAGGAGGTCTGGTGTAGAGTACAATATTGCGTCTGCTTTACTCCAGTACTTCTGTCTTAGAAGCCATCTGTTTCGAATATCAGTTCCATGATAATGGAGGATGGCTGGTTTACTAGGATAAAGGAGTTTTAAGTAGGGAACAAACCTATCGAAAGCGTGAATGTGAACAATATCAAATTTCCTTGACAATAACAAGCATCTTAAAGCGAACATCTCAGCGCTACAATCCCAGCATTCACCGTAGATAGTGAATCCAAACTTATCAAAAGACTTTCTCATCACCACCCAACTTTCAGTTCCATAAATTCTATCCATATACTTTGCTATTATCGAACCAACTCCTGCCGTATTCCAAACATGCAAAATTCTCATGATTTATTTCCTACCTCCAGCTCTAAAAGTCATTTTCACCCTTTTCCAGAAATTCTCCCTCTGCACTCCCTCATAAAAATAGCTATATCTTCATAAACCTTAAAATCCTTTGACGTATAGCCCTTAATCATGGCTTAGATTTTTGCTAGTCCGATATCTTGTACGTATTTTTCTGCCTCTATTCTTGTTTCTGGTCTTCCTATGTCTCTCCAGAATACTGTTCCCGGTATTCTATATGCGAGTATGTTTAATCCGTCGTCCACCATGAGTTTTATCGTATCCGTCACCCAGTATTCTCCGGCTGGGGATACCTGCGTCTTTTTTACGTATTTGAATACGTCTGGGCTGAATATTATGGGGCCTGAGTTTACGAGGTACGCGTCTCCCAGTTTGGCTTCTCTAGCCTCTGCCTCAGAGGGCTTCTCGAGTATGCATAAAACCCTCGTGTTCTCATCTACCTTGACTATTCCGTATTCTCTGTAGGAGCCCATCGGGTATACGCCTATTGTAGCGTGAGCATCCCTGCTTTTGTGAAACTCTACCATGCTTTTGAAGAACTCCATTGGATGGAAGAATGTGTCTCCGTATACTACCATGAAGTCTTCGGAAACCCAGCCTTCAGCCGTTTCAACTGCCTTGGCTGTTCCAGCGCCGCGGCTCATATCTTGGTATAGATAGGCTATTTTCACGCCTAGCCATCCTCCGTCGCGTAGATACTCCATTATCTGGCTTTTACGCTCGCCCAAGACCACGTAGATCTT
>JAGTQM010000051.1 GCA_018396755.1 Candidatus Bathyarchaeota archaeon
AAAACTCCACTTGGGATGATCTTTAATCGTGGTTGGAGCCGAACGTTTTCTCAATCAGTTTTAAGCTCCCTCGATTGATGTGTTATCGATGAGGATAACCTCAAAAACGGGTACCATTTTCATTTTAACCCTCTTTATTAAGTATTGATTATAGCTACTATATATGATGGGATAAATGATAATAGATGCGAAATAAATTAACCAACTCTCACTGTAAGAGAGAGTTTAAGCTCAAATTGATTCTTAATGTATTAGCAGGTAGTTAAATGGGACACGTTTACATAAGGGCTAGGGTGGAGAACCCTACGGAGGGGACTTCAAATGAGTACGAGTTTTTAGCTGATACCGGAGTTAGCTACATGGTTTTGAGGGAGGGGGAATTCGAAGAATTAAAGCTAAAGCCCATATTCAAAACCACATTTACTCTAGCAGATAAGAGACTAATAGAGGCTCCCATAGCCCCAGTGAAAGTGAAAGCAATGGGACGGGAGGCAGGAGTTTTCGTCGCATTGATGGACTCGCCGATGCCTCTATTCGGAGCTTTTACATTAGAAGCTTTAGGATTAGCTGTCGACCCAAGCACAGGTGAAGTGAAAGCATCAAGACCGGCAGCGCTACTACTTTAGTGCGCGAATAATTTTCTTTCTATTTTCTCGCCATCGGCGTAGCCTACAGCTTTTAAGCTTAAGGATTAGCTCGAGGCTCAACACCCTCCCTCAGTGTACCAAAGTCTATTTTTCTTTCTGGTTTTTGATCAACTGTTGGATGAGTTTCGGGAAATTATGCCTCATAATTTTTCCTAACAGTCAAGGCGGGGTTTCACTCGACCAACCCATGTAGAAAGCCCGGGCTTTAAGAGGGGATGGCATACGGTGTTTATGAGCTTATTCAGCTCACCCTTGTATAGGGCTTGACCAGCTTTTTACTTTTAGCTTCCTTTATCATCAGCAAGGTTTCGAATTGAATAACTTTATGCTAACACTCAAAATTTGTGAATGATAAGTGGCATGTCGCACTCTTAGGTGAAATGTGAGTTGTAGAAAGAGACGAGTTCACGTCGAGGGGATTCGTTTGTTTTATCCAATATTCGGGATGTTGAATTAGGTTATTTGACTTGGTAATATTAAGATGTCTTTTAATCCCTTATCGTGGATGAATTGTTTAAGTTCTGTGTCTAGGGTTAGTAGCTTGAGGTTGAGGCTGGATGAGGTTGCGTAGAGGATGTTGTCTATCATATCCTTATGGCCTAGCATGCGTAGCCTTAGAGCCTCCTTGAAGGTTTCGGAATCTTCTTCCACCTTCCCATATCTGCCGCTTTCTATGATGCTTCTTAGACCGTGGCTAAATCTCTCCGAGTTGAAGGTTAGACTTTCTGACAATCTGGTTGCTACCCAAAGGGATTCTAGGATGCTGAAGCGGGAATAGTACACTTCGGCTTCGATGTCGGTAAGCTTCTTAAGGCTCTTAATAACATCTTCACCAACATCGATGCCCAAGGTGGGGAGTATGAATGATGTGTCAAGGAGAACCTTTAGCGTGGCTTGCTTGCTCTTCAAGGCTTATCGCCTCAATCTGCCTAGGCGTTATAGATGCAAACTTTTTGCCAGAGATGGCTAGCTGGATAGGGTCTTGGAGGGTCTCTAAAACTAAGGCGTTGCCGGAGACCCTTAAGAGCACCCTTTCACCCTCCTTCAGACCAAGGGCTTCAACCACGGCCCTAGGCAGATAGACAGCATACTTCTTTCCGACACGAGCTTCAATTGTCAGAGTCATAATCGTTTACCAGAATTTCACTTATAAACCAGACTTAAAAACTTATCCTCTCATCTCTCCATGGGGGATGAGAAAACATTCATCCCAAATAATGTTTTTAGAAACATTAGGTTGGTTTTTAATAACAAACAAAAATAAACAAAAACAAAAAAGAGAATTGAAGAGAGTTGATGCTCTTCCATGCAGTTATATAATATAAAACCAAATTTTAATACCAAATAATCGAATTACCTCAAGTCTTCACGCTTCTAAAACTCTATACCTAAACCATAGAAAAAGGTACAAACCCGCCAAGCTCAATTAAGTGATGGAAGTATTGTAGGGTGATTTCGCGCTTTATAGCTCAAGCATTGGCAAATTAGCCGTTAACTGTATATGTGACGAAACACAAACTAGGACTTTCTGTTATGATGTAACTGATACTTCTATAAGGGCGAGGCAGAACAACCATAACTTTTTCTATTTAACTTAGCGGGAAATCCCGCATGCTTCAGCGGCGGGACGAGAGCGAATGAAGATTTATATTAATCTTTCAGCCGTGGGAGGAGGTCGCTGTCCCTCACGCATTATTCCATGAAAGTAAGTATAAATTATACTATTATAAATATTATACTTTGAGCTAGTATGTTTAAACTCACATCCGAAGGTAAGATAATACAATCATTAAAAGGAAGCGAAAAAACCTTCACGGAATTGTTGAATGAAACTGGACTGAGCCCTCGCTGGCTTTCAATTAAACTTGAAATTCTGATGGGCATTGGATTAGTAAGGCGAAGCGGAAGAGTTTACTCTCTTCATGATGAAAAACTCATTTCGCATCCATTGATTGAAAAACTCATTCGAATATCCGGTGACCTGTACGCAAATCCTTGGATAATTTCCGCAATTCTATTTGGAGGTGTTGCTAGGGGAACATTTACGGAGGAAAATGATTTGGATATTGTACTCATTGTCAAAAAAGATTTCGATGTCCGCGGTTTAGAATGGGCACTTGAAAGCAAATATGACATCGGAATTGACCTGTTCTGGTTTACAAAAGAAGGCTTCTTCAGAATGCTCGCTTCAAAGGCTACCTTTCTCTTTGGGATGGCCGAAGGATATAAGGTGCTGTTTGAAAAAGAAAAAGGGATTTCGGATGTCCTCAATTTTAAAACTCAATTTGAAATCAAAGACCTATGGGAGTATAACAAAGAGGCGGGAACATGGTTTCAGAAGCAGAAGCTTGGCTAAAAACAGCGATCGAACATCTTGAATTTGCGGATTGGGTTTATCGCAGCGAAAATCCTCACAGAAATGTTGCAACCGCATTCTATAGCTCTCTAGCGATGGAGGCAGCTAGTTCAGCACTAATTCTTCACTATGGTCTTATTCCCAGTAAGACCCACAGAAACTACCTAATAATTGTAAAATTGCCTTTGCCTGACCAGAAGAAACATCAGGCGGTAGCACTTCTCAGGAGATGCGAATCAATACTCAAAGAGTTAACTCGTTATCCAAGGATAAGCCCGACGGGGGAGGAATATCTCACGCCAAGAAAAGTGATCTCGGAGAAAGATGCTACCGAACTCCTTGAGGGGGCGCATCTATTGGTGAGGTTTGCCCTAGAAACAGTTGTCAAAAGCTAACTTTTGAAGAAGTTTCCGACTTTCAATTTGATTTTCTGTTAAGGTAGAACTCGAAGACAGGTTACTCCTCTTTCCGAAAGCCTCAGCAATTGGATACCTTTCACCTTTGAAAAAGCTCATTTTTCTTTCTTGTTGAAAGGCATTTTCCGACAGCCTAATTATATATTCTTCCTAACATTTAACCTAACTTTTTCAAGAGGCTTTCGTGATCTACTAAATTATTGACTTTGAAGTTGTTTTGTGACAAGAATTTCTTGAAATCTTCGTCCATTGTGAGGAGTAGCATGTTGCTCTCAGCGGATGTTGCGTAGATAAGGTTATCTATGTTATCTCTATGTCCCAGCATCCTTAATTTAAAGGCCAGCTTAACTGCTTCTGATGTGGGCGTAAGCCAGTTGTAAAATCCCGATTCCAAGAGGGATTTGACAGCTATTTCTATTACGTGATCTATGTCTGTTCCTAGGCGTTCCTTTTCCCTGCATATTTTGCCTATTACCTCAACCCATATGACCGATAAGCAGTGGAACTTTACCCTGCCTTTAACGCCAGCTTCTCTTAGCCTAGCAATATGCTCAACGGTAAGCCCCTCCACTTCAATTCCGAAACTTGGGAGGACATAGGTTGAATCCAGCAGAACATTAATTGCTGAAGAGTTCGTTCTGCTCTTCCTCCGACTCCCTTTCAAACTCTTCCACTGTGGTTTTAGCCCACTTCCTAACCTTTGCGGCTAAGGAGAAGGGGTCAGGTATAAACTCTAATACTAGTTTGTCACCTTCAACCCTCATCAGAACCCTGTCATCTTCTTTTATGCCTAGTTGCTCGCATATACGCTTAGGTATGTAAACTGCCCCCTTCTTACCAACCTTAGAAAACTGACTCAAGCCTATCACCAGAATAAAATGAAAATCTGGAAAATAAAAATATTCTGGCAAAATCATGTCTACATTGTGGGTGCTTTTAGGCTCATTTTAGGCTGTAAGATGCGTTTCCCTGAGTTCTTTCAATGCTTTTTAAAAGGTCTATGGCTCCCCACGCACCCTTGGTTTTTATTTTGTTTTTTGAGCCCAGCTATATTATTTCGAACTCTATGGGTACTTTTCTTGGCTTCGGCCCTTCCGGCGTGAATATTATGTCCCAAGAGTCTACTTCGGGTCTGCCTATGATGAGTTCTATGTCTTTTCTAAGGTTTTCGGCGACTTCGAATACGGCACCGCCAGGCACTTTAACTCCTTGAAATACCACGTCCACTATGCACCTCCCTATGATCTTTAACCTTCCCTTCTCATTGGCTGTTCTAAGCTCGTAGGGCTCTTTTAGGGGTAGGAACGCACCAAGCTTGTCCGTAAGCCTTTTGGAGATAACACTTTTACTGGCACCGGTATCTACAAGGACCTTAAGCTCAATAATCTTATCCCCATACCTCAGCTTAACATCCGCAGTAGCCTGCTCAGGCTTCATGATATCTCCTCTCGCACATAATGTTGTAGACAGTATTTTAACTTACCTTATCTTGTAGCCCGATAGCGAGCTTCCGGGCTCAAATAGTAGCTTACGTGCTCTTTGTATATCTGCATAGCAGTGTCGTATGTCTCCTTTTCGGTAATCAGCTCGTCTCAGTCATATTTATTAGCTCTTCTTAAGCCTCTTTCTATAAACTCTTTATATAACCCTCATCACTGGCAACTTACAATATTTTTTCTGTTAACGCTCCGAATAGGAATGTCATACACGAAAATACGCATTCCTAGAAACGAAAAACGCCATGGGGAGAAGTTCCGAACCTATATCCTCCAGATGAACTTTCTTATTGGGCGAATTTCGCCTGTAGTCGGATCCACTGCCAGTCCTAAGGTCTCAAGGGTTTCAGCACCTATGCAAACCTCTCCCTTCTCCACTATAGCAACCCAATCAGGAGCTCCCCTGCCCATAATCTCTACGTAGATCGGTCCTGCACCCACATCCTTAATGGTTCCATCAGCCAGTTCCGCCCTTACTTTAAACATAGGCTTGATGCCTATCTTGTCAGCTATATTCTTGGGAACCAGTAGCCTCTTTGTGCCAGTATCGATTAAGGCGTTGACCTCGAGCTCACCTCCTTCACCCGTAAGCTTGACTTTCTTATGGATTAGGCCCATGCATGACGCCTGTATGTTAGTCAGATTTCGCCTCTTATAAGGTCACTTTCAAAGTCGATTTGAAGTCTGCGGAAGTCTTCGTTAAGACTATTCGTTGCGAATAAAGCTCGTTTTAAGCTCATGATACCTGGAGCTAGATTCGGATGACGCGCATATAATGGCTTCTTAACCGCTATTAAGTGTATGACGCCACCTCTACTCGTGGTCTATAGTTAGTAATTTTCAAGTTTGTTTTGGCTAAATATGGTTAACATATAAAACTAGTTAGCCAAAACATCAATGATTTGCCATGTCTGGGACACAAGTTTTGGTCGTCAAGCGCAACTTTAGCTATAATTGAACATTGACTAGTGGCTTAGGTTGCGTTTTCCTCGTAGTCCTGTATTGATTTGATATTGAATTAGGTTATTTGACTTAGCCCAGATTTACAGGCTCACTTTAAAGTTTAATGTTTAATCTTTCAAGAAGTTTTTCAGCAATCATCCTAGCTTTTTCAGTCTT
>JAGTQM010000049.1 GCA_018396755.1 Candidatus Bathyarchaeota archaeon
AAGGATAGGGTGATGGACATGCTCATGAAAGACCCGGAGTTTAGAGAGCTCCTGACCAGAAAGCTGAGGGAGCTCGGCGGTTAGAGAACAGTCTCCAGCGGCGAATGGTAAGCTGACCATTGCATACCTCGCTGTTCTATAGTAGGATTCCAGCCTCTAAAGGCGGGTAACTCTAGGATGAGGTTTTACGGATACCTGCATTCAAACATCTGTCTTCCATATGGATCCACCACGGCATACCCTTGGGAAAGCGATCCGTCATAGATCCGTTCAAGCCCTTTAAACACCTTCAAACGTACGATAGCCTTTCTATGTAGAGCCTTTAAGAGTTATGCGTTCTCCACCGTGTCCGCCGTATACCTAGGTCGATGAATCTGTAAAGCCCTAGATTAAAATATGCGTTCTTAAAGCTATGCGTAGGCTTTATGGAGGCGGCTTTGGAAAATCAGCATGTCAAGCATCCAGTAACTCTAAAAATTTAAACAGAAAACTCAAAAAGTTTAAAAAAAAAGCTTAAAAGCTCAACATGAAAATACAAAAAGTTTAGTGGAAAGATGGCAAAGGAAGTTGTAGGAGAAATTAAGGGGATTCGCTGGTTCTACTGGGCTATTGTGGTGGCTGTTGTAGCGTTTATAGCCAATACGTCGCAGGGAATTATGGCTGCTATGGGTGGGACGCACTTCGCATGCATATATGGGTGGAGCGACGTATTTATGCCATTCACCATAGCACCACTGGCGGCATTTCTACCGCTACTTACGATACTTCTACCTAAGCGGTTTAGGCTAAATACTTTAAACATCGCCCTTCTATACGTCACTGGTTTAATAGTAGCCTATACGATCGGAAATTGGGTTGACGTATGGATGTCCATTCCAGCAGGTAACATCCTAAGAATCCACTTTAGCTCAGAACAGCTTAAATCGATTTTGATGAGTTTATGGTTTGTGCCACCTGAAGAGAAGATAATACCGCTTATAGCTGGTAATACTACACCAGACTGGGGTGCTTGGACGCCAGCAATCGTCGCCTCATTCATATATGGATTTATGTTCTTCCTGCCATCGTTGAGCCTAACGCTGCTGTTTAGACGTAGGTGGATAGATGTAGAGAAGATGCCTTTCCCAGTGGCAGTAGCACAGTGGGAGGCCGTTAAACCGGTATTGCCCGGTCATAGTATAAGAAGGCTTAGATCAACATTTATAATCGGTTTAATCGTAGGCCTTGCCTTCAACTTCCAGATGTTTATGACTTGGCTTTTCCCATGGTGGCCTGATGTATTGAGCTGGAGAACGCCTTGGACAAGCGCAAACGGATGCACAAATGTACCTCTTGGCGACCTACTCGGCTCCACCATCGTCGCTTGGGGTAGGTGGAACAAGCAACCCTTAAACTTTGTCATAGCGTACCTAGCACCATTAGACGTCTCATTCGGCTACTGGTTCTCCACACTCGTGTTTATGATATTAGCTCAGGCAGCATATTACATGGGTTATTACACTGGTATATTTGAAACTACAGGAGGTTGTTGTAGGCTTCTAGGATTTGCAGGGTTTAAGCTGTCTCCATGGTGGGGTCCACCACTATATTGGAACTGGATGTGTCTAACAGGAGGCATGGTTGCTATAGTTCTCATGTCACTCTGGTACGCTAGGGGTTACCTGGCTGAAACTATTGGAGCTGCTAGAGGTAAAGCCTCTCCTGATGTTGAAGCTAAAGAGCCTCTAAGCTACAGGAATATATGGATAATGCTTATAGCATCGTGGATCATTGTGCTAGCCTTCCTACCTACAATTGGCATAAACCTCGATACAGCCATTATAGTGCTTATTTTTGGAGCATTCATATTCCCCATCGCTGAGACATATGCATACGGTCTTACTGGGTGCGGGTATGGACAGGGACGAGATTTATGGCCAACATGGGCGTTAAGATTTAAATGGCCGACTGCCCCTCAGCCTTATACTCTGGACTACTTCATGTCTGCGGAGATACTACACCGTGGTATAAACACGGCCTCCAGCGGGCTCCACACATGGGCTATGATATCTGGACATGGATTTAGAATAGCCGATATGACTGGCATAAGGACTAAAGATGTTTTCAAGTTCATGGTTATGGCGTTTCTTATAGCTCTCCCAATATCACTTATCCTAAGAGTGGAGTGGGCCCACATCCTCGGTACTGCACGTATGAGGCTATGCTCCAGTCCTTGGGATTGTGACTGTGCAGGAGCAAATAGATGGAATACTGCTCCTCCACCTGGGGAGATAGCGATGGCTGCTGGAGCAGGGTTCATAGTTACGATACTACTTTCCATTATAAGGGCTAGGTTCATATGGTGGCCTATACATCCCATGGGCTTCTTGCTGAGTGGAGGTATGCGTTCGTCGTGGACTGGTGCTTGGACGAACTTCCTAGGTGCTTGGATAGCTAAGTGGCTAACGCTTAAAATAGGCGGGAGTAGGGCTTACGAGGAATACGGTATACCTTTCATAGGTGGCTACATGGTTGGTCTTGCAATACTGACTTTCGTGGGAATAATAGTGGGAACGATCAGGTGGTTCATACCATTCTAGATACTTTCCATTATTTTTTAAGGTCTAATGTTATGATGATCTCAGGTGAGTTATATGATTTCTAAAGAGAGGGTTATCGCAGCTCTTTATCACGAAGAGCCTGATATGGTTCCCTTTTTCGATTTTCTCTACAATGAGATATCCATAAGGAAGGTTCTTGGAAAACCATCGAATAGCTCGATTACTTTAGAAGATTATATGAGGGCTCAGAAATCCCTGTCATTCGATTTGGTATACGTAGGGTTGGATGCCCCGTTAAACTACAAGCCTAGAAGAACAGAGCAGTCTTCCTACGTAGATGAATGGGGTATGAAGTATAAAATTGACAAAGACGGTATGTCATGGTATGTTGACGGTACGATTAAAACTATTGAAGACTTGGAGAATTTCCAACCCCCAGACCCACATGCACCTGGTAGAACTAGAACGCTTAAGGGGCTCTTAAAAAAGTACGGTGAGCTTGCAGTCGCCCCAGCTGTCTCAGGACCATTTAACCTTGCCTGGCTTATGACTGGGTTTGACGTGTTCGCGAAGGCTCTATATAGGAAACCACAGTTTGCACATAAGTTGCTCGACATTATAACAGATGTAAATATTGAGCTCGGTAAAATCGCAATAGACGATGGGGCTGAATTCATATGGATAGCGGACGACATGGGAGATGTACACGGACCATTTATAACATTGAGGCAATTCCGAGAATTCATCCTACCTAGATTTAAAAGACAGGTTGATGCTTTTAAGAAGAGGGGAGTCTGGGTTCTACTTCACTGCGACGGAAATGTCATGCCAATCATGGATGACCTGGTATCGACAGGTATAGATGCATTCCATCCTTGCGAAAGGAAAGCTGGCATGAGTTTAGCCTACATGAAGGAGAAGTACGGAGATAAAATCACACTCATAGGTAACGTTGAAGCCTCTAAGCTCCTTCCATTTGGTAGCTATGAAGAGATAGATGCGCAGATAGTGGAATGTTTTGAAACCGCGGCTCCAGGTGGAGGCTATATCTTCGCTTCAGACCACTCAATACATCCAGGAGTGCCTCCTGAAAAGGCTAGGTTCCTCTTCGAACGGGCTAAAAAATATAGAAAATATCCCATGATTTTATGAGACTACTCCTTCTCAATTTTCTTCAATTCTTCAGATATCCACTTTACTCTCTGCGGCTCCCCATCCGGTGGAAGCTGATCTGCAGATCCAAGTATGAATCTTCCAAGTTCAGGAAGCATTTCAATTATCCTATAGATTAGAGACTTTAAACTCTCATCTGAATATACTACACTGAGGTAGACTCCTGGAACCCCTCCCCATAGTGCTATACGTTCTCCTGCGAGCTTCCGAAGTTTTTCAAGAGGCACATCTCCTACAGGTGCTGGGGTTATCGATTCTACACAGTCTGCTCCAGTCTCATCTACCAACGGTAGAACACCTCTTAAAACACCATCGATGTGTATGTATCCATACATCCCCTTAGAGTGCAGCTGTGAGAAGCGCTTCTTGTAGTATGGCGCATAGTATTTTTTGAATATCGGTGGGCTGACGAGTTCGCTAGATATGTTGTCGCCGAAGCAGACTAATTGTGTGGGCGAGTCCAATATTATCTCGTAAAACTGGTCGTCTAAGTTTTCCATAAGTTGTATCGTTTCCTCAAAATACTCTCTCATCCTCAGCAGCATACCGTATAAGTTAGATATCCCACAAGCCTCTATCAGAAGACGTGCAAAAGGTATTCGAGGAGGTAGAGAGCTTACAGCGCCCCATTCACCCATTGTCTTAATCTGCTCCTCTTGAAGGCTGTAGTTCGGCTTAACATCAACGTTTCTGATGATGTACTGGTAAACCTTAAAGTCTTTTTCGGCTTCAACTGGATACTTAACGGTTCTCCAAGCATAGCTTGTCTTGGAAAACTTCTCTATTGACGTTAAACTGCCTATTGGTGTTTCGTAAACAGTCCGCCTCACTTTGCCTTCAATGGTTTCCTCCTCAAAATGGCGGGTGACGATATTTCCAGTATATTTAATATCGCCGGGAAAGGATATGAGTCCACCGTATGTTCCACAGCCAAGTTCTTCGCAAAGTCTTCGATACCCCTCAAGCCCCTTATATTCATCAGGTAAACTACCTTTGATTTTCTCAGCTTCATACCAGTATATCAAGTCAACAAACCAAGGTATTGAATCCGGCTTCTCTCCCCGTAAAACGCTAATCAAATTTCTTAAATGGTTCATAGTTTTAAATGATAAATGTTTAAGCTTAAAAGTTATTATTTAATAGCCGTATTCCTAGGAGATGGTTAAAATGAATAGTAGGGAAAGAGTTTTAGCAGCAATCAACCTATCTAAACCAGATAGAGTACCATTAATGCACTCGCCTCTACCCGGAGCCATTATAAAATACGGCGAGCAGTTAATAGAGATCTTCAGAAGATACCCTCACGACTTCGGCCCATCTGAGTTCACGGTACCAAAGCATGAAGAACTCCCAGCCGATTATAAAGCTGGTGTCCATAGAGACGGCTGGGGCACCGTATGGTCGTCCACTGTTGACGGCATCCACGGTCAAGTTGTAGACTATCCCATTAAGACGGTTGAGGACTATTCAACCTATGAATTTCCACAGCCAAGAGACCTTGAAAAATATATGAATCAACTCAAGAGATACGTGGACGACCTTAAGGCTAAAGGCTTCTTCGTAATGCTCGGTTTTGATCCTGGAAACTTCTTTGAGAGGCTTCAGTGGCTTAGGGGCTTTAGAAATCTTATGATTGATTTGATCAAGAATCGTAGGGTACTCGAAGCATTTGCGGATAGGCTTCTAGAGTATTGTCTATTTTCTCTTCAAACAGTCTTAGAGGCTAAGCCGGACGCTGTGTCTTTCGCAGACGACTGGGGGACTCAGGACAGGCTTATGATAAGTCCAAGCCTATGGAGAGGCTTCTTCAAACCTAGGTATAGACGTATGTTCAAACTCATTCACGACTATGATGCATACGTATATTTCCACAGCGACGGGTATATAGTAGACATAATCCCCGATCTGGTAGAGATAGGCGTAGACGTTTTAAATCCACAGTTTTCATGCCACAACCTTGAACAGTTAGCAGGCATGGTTAAAGGTAAGATATCTATATCTAGTGACATAGACAGACAATACGTACTTCCAAGGGGGACACCTGAGGAAGTAGAAGGCTACGTTAAAAGGGTTGTAGAATTATTCGGATATGGAAACAATGGAGGGTTAATAGGCCGTGGAGAAGTAAACATAGATGTCCCGTTGGAGAATGTAGAAGCCATGTATAGAGCATTCATAAAATACGGAAAATACAATTGGAAAATATAATTAGAAGAGTAAAAGAGCTTTCGCAACGCCTCGGAATCGGATTTCCACCATCTGGAGAAGAACTGAAGTCTTTAAAAGTGATCGATATTGCGCCGAGGTTAACGAAAAAAGACGTAACAGTCACAATCGACGGGCATCCCGTGAAAATCCTCGTCTTAAACAAGGTGGAAGAAGCGGCTGGTGAAGACCAAGTGATATTTGGCTATTTAATTCAAACATCTCTAC
>JAGTQM010000050.1:0-147 GCA_018396755.1 Candidatus Bathyarchaeota archaeon
CGAGTACATTGTAGCTTCAGATTTGTGCATTACTCCCGTCAGGTTTGGGGGAGGAGTGAAACTTAAAATGCTCGACTACTTCGCGGCCGGAAAGCCTGTGGTCTCGACTTTGATGGGAGTTGAGGGCCTAGCTGTTAAGCACGGCAG
>JAGTQM010000050.1:191-1116 GCA_018396755.1 Candidatus Bathyarchaeota archaeon
TTCTTAAGCTGATCAACGACAAAGATCTAGCCCTTAAGCTAGGTGCAAATGCCAAAAGATATCTGCTTAGCCATCACTTGCCGGACCAAGCTGTTCACATACTTCTTAAAGCCATCATGAAGCTTGTCTAGTGATAATAAAAAATGGGAACGCGACCTTTTATATCTGTTGTAGTTCCGACACTAAACTCAGAGAGAACCCTTAAAGAATGCCTCGAATCATTAAGGCGGCTGAAGTACCCTGAAGATAGGAGGGAGCTCATCGTAGTCGATGGGCAATCTGAAGACAGAACCGTGGAAATTGCAAAAGATTATGGAGCAAGAGTGGTTATTGAACTTGAAAGAAAGAGAGGGTCTACATATAATAGAGGATTAAAAGAAGCGCGTGGCAAGTACATAGCTTACATAGACAGCGATGCGATAGCCCCAGAAACGTGGCTGGATACTGCCATCTCCTATCTTGAAGGTAATTTCATTAAGCCTGCAAACTATGTACCTATGAAGGAGCATAGAGAGCTTAAATGTAGCTTGGCGGAGGTGGCTAAATATTAAGGCTGAGAAGGCATTTTTAACATTAACAACTGGATTATTATTTAGCCTTTTCCTCCTAAATATGGTATTTACTCCACTTCTAGGTGTAGCTCCTGCTGATCCTTTGTGGATGTTAAAGATTATGCCGCTTTCTTATTGGATGGGAATTGTACTAGCTCTATCTACCTGTTTAATAGCAATTAAAGAAAATAGTAAGATTGTAGCTTGGATAGCAATCTTATTACTCGTAACATTAGTACACTCTCTTCCAAAGTTAATGTTTTCTAATCCTATATGGACAGATACTTACCTTTTTGTGCAGCAAGTTTTGCATATACTCAGAAACGGTCATATAAGTGCAGGTTTCCCTCAACCTGAAGCCCCTGGACTTTCCA
>JAGTQM010000050.1:1155-6062 GCA_018396755.1 Candidatus Bathyarchaeota archaeon
ATGAAACAATAGCAGCAATGCTCCCCATACTATTTTTACCTTATTTGACTTTACTGGCAGTATATCTGCTGGGAACTTTCATCTTTAACGAAAAGAACGCGTTTTTAGCAGTTCTTGCTTTTTTAAGTCTCTTCTGGTTTGGTCTTTACTTCAATAAATTTTCCTTCGGATACCCCCTGTTCATTCTTTCGCTTTATTTACTCATCAAGACTATAGAACAGTCCAGATGTAGTATCTTAACATTCATAATTATGTACATTACATTTACGTTGACATATCCAGCATCGATTGTCATACCTTTAGCTCTTGCGTTAGCTTTAGTCATGGCGAAAGTTTTAGTTATCATTAGACTTGATAAACTTGAAGGGTACGCGGCGAAGCTTGAAATCCCAATAACGCTTGTGTTATTAACTGGTGTTTTATGGGTATCTTGGGAGATGTGGACGGGTATTACCTTCGACAACTTAGTCTTAGTAGCTAAAGATGCTTTAGTTGAATTGATGCGCATGGATCTCGCGCGTGATGTTGCTGAAGCAATTTATTTTACCTCCTATACTCCGGAGTACCTGCCGATCGTCAACCTTAGGCTTTTTTGGTCTATAGGCATGTTTATGATGAGCATCATTATCTCCACGTTTTCATTATTTAAAAAGCCTAGAAAAACGCATATTTTCTTAAGCTCGATTCTATTAACTCTGTTCCTCATAAGCGTAGTCATACCCTTCTTTAGCCCAGCATCAAATGCGCCTGGATTTGGACTCCGTGGTGTGGCTCTGTCACAACCAGTAACAGCCCTATTTTTGGTAGCGATTATGAGGCGGAAGGATTCTCCAAAGTTATTAAGAAAACTTCAAAGATGCTTAGGTCCCTTATTTTTAGCATTAATATCCTTATTCATATTACTAATGCCTTTACTCACATATTCCCATATGGCGTTTGTATACTCACCAACAACTAACTTGGCAATGCATGACTTTTTGACAGAAAAAATGAAAGAAGGGCCTGTGCGTGTCGCAGTACTTGGAGGTCAGACTGTAACCGACTACTATATGTTTAAGAACGACAAGAATTTCTATCCCAATCCTTATCGTGAGGATCCCGATCCTGAGGAACTTTTTATTATAGAAAACAAAAGCTACGATATTATCGCCATGACCTTCCGTGTGTATACAAAGGATGCCTTTATTAGATACGAGCCAAGTTTAACTGAATGCATCTTACAACTTAAGTTCAAGATACGTAATAAGTTGATTTACAACAAAATTTATCATGCGGATGAATGGCATGAGATTTATAGTAAGAGCTAAACTCTTTACCCATAGGCTCGTTAGCGGGAATATAAGAAACATATTACCTCATTTACTCCTACTTCTGACCCCGCTTGGACATATATGCTATGTTATTTCGGTACAACGATTGTTCGATCTCCGTAAAATTGCTAAAAATATACTAAATCCCTTGTGGACGATAACGTTATCTAGCTTGTTAGTTAAAAAGGTAGGTAAGTACTTCCTGTGCACATCGCTTCTTAATAGAGTGAGATTTTTTGTTCTCGATGAGAATGCTGTATACGTATACTATCATATTTGGATAGTTAGGGATTACGAAAGATTAGTAAAACCACGGGGAATAGTTTTAGATATTGGTGCACATGTCGGCTTGTTTACGCTAAGATGCTTAAAAAGTAGTAATACCTCCTTAGTAGTTGCTCTAGAACCCCACCCTGAAAACGCCCGTTTACTATATACCAATGTCCTCATGAACGGGCTTAGAAATAGAGTAATCATAGTTAGTGCAGCAGCTGGACCTAAAAACGGAAGAGCTAAGCTCTTCATTGCTAATGCATCAAGTGAACACTCACTAGTACCTTTAAAGGATAAACAAAGTATCGACGTGAATATGGTAAGTTTAGATGGGCTTGTTGATTCGCTCAATTTACAATCCATAGATTATATAAAGATAGATGTGGAAGGTGCCGAACTGGAAGTTATCAGAGGGGGAGCTCGATCATAAACCAATTTAAACCCTTTTTAATTATTGAAACAAACTTGTTGAAAGTTATCGAAATAATAAATTTGCTGGAGTTTTACGGTTACAAGTTTCTAATGACTCCTTACGGAAATGAAATGCTACATATTGCAGCCGTACCTCATAATCAAAAAGGGTAGAAATGATGATATCACTTGTTAGAGATTTGTCATCCTAAGGATTTAGGGAGCATTAAATGATCGATTTACTAGCTCTTTCATTCGATGATGGATATTTAAACCATGTTAAATCGGCTCATTTACTTTCAAGATTGAAAGTTAAAGGTACATTTTACATTATAACACACCTTAAAGCATGGGATAAAAGACCATTATTGACGACGCGCCCAGAGCTGATTACTGAAATAGCCGAATTGGGCCATGAAATAGCTTCACATACGTGTACCCATAAAGATCTTCGGAAGTTGCAACTAAACGATTTGATTTTCGAGTTAAAAGCGTCAAAAGCTTTTCTGGAGGATGTAACAGGAAAGGAGGTTTTGGGTCTAGCTTATCCATATGGATTTTATAACTCTAGAGTTCTAAACGCAGTTCATAGGTACTACGATTATTGCCGTACAACGGAATTTAATCTAGATTGTGTTATGTTAATGAACTCTCCTCCCAGAAGTAGATATGAAATTGGAGCGATCCCGGGTTTAGCGATAAAAGGCGGTTTCCAGAAAATGCTAATAAATGCCATGAAAGTGAAGCATAGGCACATTGTACTTTATACACATGTATTTCAGCCGGTTAAACTAGTTACTTTAGTAAACATGATGAAAAGTCTAAATGTTAGCTTCGTAACTGTCAGTAAGTTGTTTCATCATCTGGTGAAAGAATATGAACTTAAGTAGTTTGAAAATTTGCTTCCTTTGCCCTCAAGGAGGCCCTCATCCAGCGCATAAACCTTGGATAGAGAGTCTCTCAAACTTCACAAATATTAAAGTCATACATATCCCTCGTCGCATTCCATACAGACTTCTCCTAGGTTACAACATCACTCTTAGTAAGCGATACGATCTCGCAATAGTTGATGGGTTTACTCCCTCTCCCATGGGATGGTTTATGAAGAAAATTGGTTCATGTAAAAAATTGGCCTTCATCACGACGAGCCCAGCATATATGCGATTTCCTAGACTATTTAACTTCTTCCTAAAAGATACAGATTTTATCATAGCAACGTCATCACTCACATCTTCAACTATTCAAAAATTGTTTAACTTTGATGATAGGCAAATAGCAATTTGTTACCCTATCCCAGACGTCTCAAACTTTCTTAAAGTTAAACCTTCGTTAGATTCTCAGAAAATTTCTTTTTTAGGCTCCCTTATTTACACCAAAGGTACCGACCTCCTACCTAAAATCATAACTAAAGTGCGTACGAAGCTGAAAGAGGCGGAGCTGTATGTTATTGGAAGTGGCAGATTAAGTGAAGTAGAAGGTATGAAAGTTTTTGGTTTTGTCCCCAGAGACGAGGAATTATTATTATTATCAAAGTGCTCAGTTTATGTACATCCAGCTAGGTTCGAAGCTTTCGGGGCATCGGTTGTAGAAGCCATGGCAGCAGGCCTCATACCGATAGTAACTGAAATGACAGGGTCTAAAGATCTAGTTGTGCAAGTAGATCCAAGTTTAATAGTTCCAGTTAATGTTGATGCCATTAGCGAAAAAATAATTGAGGTATTATCCATAAGCATTAATGAAAAAAAGGTTCTTTCCGAGAAAGCTAAACGAATCGCTGCAGAGTGGAGTGTTAAAGTGAGAAGGGAATTTCCTCGAAAAATTATAGAGCACTTACGTTAACCTTCCAGTGATGAAGCCATAGCAGCAAGTTCAATTCCAATAGTAAGGGTAATGACGGGAGCTAGAGACTTTGTCAAGAAGTTAGATCCTACGCTAGTAGTCCCATCGGACCCAGAATCTTTCGCTAAGAAGGTAATAGAGATTGGCACTCGACCCGAAGGAACTGCGTGAGTTCTCGGCAAGAGCTAGAGAAGTAGCTTTAGAGTGAAGAAAAAAAGCTAAAGAACATTTTATCCTATGTCTACGTAATCTACTCCAGAACTGAAGAAGAGAAGATAAGAGTAGCTTCGCCTCAGTACTCACTGAAGTTTAATGGGAGGAGTTTCATTCCACAACTAAGCCTATATGTGCCTCCAATGACTACTCTATCAAACTTTCTTAAGCTCCTTAGGTTAAAACTCAGGTCTACAACTGGAAGAAACGTTCTTATGGTCAACAACTACGTCGTTAAGAAGTATAGAAATTGTGATGAAGCTTTGTACGAGTACTCTATGCTCGTAAAAATTATGAGTGCTAACTCAACATGCTTCGAAGTACCTAAGGCTTTCGGGGTAATTGGAAGCTCCAGTAGCACCTTTTTAATCATGGAGCGAGTAAGAGGGTGTGAACTTGAGGATTACGTGGTAAAACTTTTATTTAACGATGCAGAAGCACTTAAGGCTTTCTATATGATTGAAGTAGCTTTAAGGGAATTACACACGCTTAACTTAGATGAACTGCGCAGTTGTTCTCTTCCATCATCGAATTCCGAAATCAAAACCGAAGTTGTCGAGTTAGCCGAAAAGCTATTAGAAGTTAACAAAAAATAGGGCTTCATGCACATCAATTTTCTCTTTTGGAACATAAATATCGTTAAGCTAGTGTCCAATTCGCCTCCAGAGCTGCTAGAGCCCTTTAGTAAGCAGTCAAGTTAACATAGTTAGCGATGCTATGTCTGCAGTAACCACACCCACTAAAGCATCGAAGATATGGAGGACGTCGCCAGACGATACATAAACTACAATAAACGACATAAACAAAGAGACTTAATTTCGGGACGGGCTAGCATGCGTAACGCTTATGAACATTTAAATT
>JAGTQM010000052.1 GCA_018396755.1 Candidatus Bathyarchaeota archaeon
GAGGTGAACGTGTAGTAATACTCGACCACCATCAGCCTATGCTAGAGTACGTTGAAAAGTTTAAAGGTGTTCACATTAACCCTCACCTCTTCGGATTGAACGGTGCCAGCGATATAAGCGGTTCAGGAGTATCCTACATAACGGCTAAATCGTTGAATCCATTAAACATTGACCTATCTCCCTTAGCGGTTGTAGGAGCTATTGGAGACATGCAGAATAAGAATGATGAGAGGAGGCTCATAGGATTCAATGAGACGATAGTTAAAGATGCCGTTGAATCTGGGTTGTTGAAAATTGAAAAAGGGCTTATGCTGTCTGGTAGAGAAACCAAACGTCTACATGAAGCATTAGCATTAACGTTAACGCCTTTCATACCCGGTATATCCGGGGAAGAGGATAAAGCCTTAGCCTTTTTAACAAGCATAGATATACCAGTTAAAACTGGACAATTCTGGAGAACACCTGCAGATTTAACTAAAGATGAAGAAGTAAAGTTGCTAGACAATTTAACCGCCCACATGGCTTCTAAAGGTATAGCCCAAGAAGAGATAATGCAACTCGTCGGAGAATCCTACATACTCACTAGTGAGCAGAGGTTTACGCCATTACGTGAGTGTAGAGAATACTCCACTCTTCTAAACGCATGTGGTAGGCTCGGTAAGTATGGGCTTGGGATAGCAATCGCCATGGGCGATAGGAGTAGAAACACATTAGATGAGGCATATGCTACGCTCGACACATATAGGAAAAGCTTGGCTACACTTATAGATGAAGTGGTTCAAAATCCATCTAGGCTTATAAACACTGATGAATTCATCATAGTCAACGGTTCAAATCTGATTCCTGAAGCACTCTTGAGTACAGTGGCAAGCATACTTTCATCCAACTATGTGAAGCCTTTAATAGCCTTCACAGATACGCCTGAAGGCATGGTTAAAGTATCTGCAAGAGCCCCTAGGCAGCTCGTAAACGCTGGCATTAACATAGCCCATATCGTGGCGGAGGCGGCTAGATCAGTCGGTGGAACTGGAGGCGGGCACGACGTAGCGGCTGGAGCATTAATACCGGTTGAAAGGAGAAGCGAGTTCCTGAGAATCGTCTCCGGTTTTTTAAGAAAACCGTAGATCCTAGACTGATTTTGAAAAATGCTCCCATAGAGATGGCTCTCTAGCCCCTTAGCAGCTAAACCGCGTCCACTTAAAACTTTTATGAGTAAAGCCTCTACTATAGTGTGTAGGTATCCCATTGGATGAAGTTGAACTTAAAATCCATTTAGAAGATAAATTTAAGGCAACTGCTCTTTTAAAAGCCTTAGAACCAGATAATAAAGTCCTCCCCGCAGGGCTCACCATAAAAAGTGAAGTATCGAATTCGACGATAATTATAAGGATAAAATCTAACGTTAAAGTAGAAACCCTCCTTAATACGCTAGATGACCTGCTAACATGCTTCTCAACAGCGGAGAAATGCCTCAGGTCTGTGGAAGCTGAGGTAGAAACCTAAAACTATTAGCTTAAATACGCGATCTCCTCCGAATTCCATACATCGTTTTAGAGGAAAAATTATCTCCTACTGACATCCGATGGACTACCATAGCGAATGTAAAGCCATCTGAAGGATTGGGTAGCAGTTCTTAAATAGTTAACTTTATATTGACATTTCTGATTATTACCCTATTTGTGGAGATAACCTTTCAGCGCCTTTCGGCTACGAGCCTAACGACGAGATAAAGAAGCTACTGCTGGACTTTAGGGATATGGTGAACTTCTGTATTGAGAAGGCTGTTGAACATAATGTTATGGGCTTCGCAAATCTTAGGCGTCTCGTTTACAATGAGTGGAAGAAGCGGTGGGATTACTCGACGCATTTCTGCTATTCAGCATGCCGTGTAGCTACATCGATGCTGAAAAGCTTTAGGAGGCTTAAGCGTAGGGGTGTTGCGAAGGGTGATAAGCCGGTTGCTAGGAAGCTGTTTATACAACTGGATCCGATGCTCGTCAAATTCCAGGGCGAATGGATTAGAATATCTGTTAAGCCTAGGAAGTTCCTATACATCCAACTGAAGTATGGTGATTACCAGAGGGAGTTCATAGAGGAGTGGAGGGATGGAAAGCTGAGGGTTGGCGAAGTATCGATGAATGAGACTAAGGTTCTAGTCCCGTTTAGGAAAGACGTAGACCTATCGAACCCAAGCGAATGGATAGCGATAGACGTAAACGAGTCAAACGTCACAGGGGTGAGCACAAACCCGCACATCATCAGGCTCGACACTAACTTGAGAGAAATTAAGAGCACTTACTTTGAGAAGAGAAGGAGGATTCAGAAGCTAGCCAAGTATAAGCCCATAACCTCCAAGAGGCTTATGGCTAAATACTCCAAGCGTGAGAAGAACAGAGTCAAAGACGTATGCCACAAAGTCTCGAAAACCTGAAGCACATGAGGAAACGCATAAAATACAGCAAGAGGATGAACAGGAGGCTTCACACGCTACCCTTTAGAAGGCTTCAGTTCTACATCGATTACAAGGCTCACCTAGCTGGTTTGCCAGTCATTTACGTCGACCCAAAGCACACATCAAGCCTATGCCCAATATGTGGCGGAAAATTAGCGTCGAATGGGCATAGGGATTTGAAGTGTAAAAAATGTGGATATGAGAACGGTAGAGACGTAACCGCATGCCTAAACATGCTCAAAAGAAACCCAAAATGTGGGGAGTTCCCGTTGCCCCCGAAAGCCATCCATGAAGCCCTAAAGGCTGAGATGGAACGGATAGCCATAAAATGTTAACTATCCGACAACGGAAATATTTAATTAAAGGAATTTCTTTCTTTGGAAGGCTGAATAGTATGTCAAAGGTGCGGCGAGCTAGGGATAAGTGGAAGGCTAAAATCTGGTATAGGGTCTATTCGCCTAAATACTTTGGTGAAGTTGAACTGCCATCCATACCGGTTACAGAAGGTCAAAACCCGGTAGGTAGAACGGTGGAGACGACGCTCTTCGATTTAACTCAAGACCCAGCGCATCAGACGATTATAATGCGTTTTAAGATACATGAGACTAAAGAGCTTAGGGCTGATACATTCTTCAGTGGGCATGAATATGCTAGAGACTTTTTAAGGAGCCTCGTACGCAGAGGCAGCTCTAAGATAGACGCCATAGTAGATGCTAAAACAAAAGACGGCGCACTTATAAGAGTCTACCCGATAGCTTGCACCGCTCATAGAATAAACTCTTCTCAGAAGAAAGCCATAAGAATGCTCATGTTTAAAATAATTGAAGAAAAGGCTAAGAATTTGAACTTTGACCAGTTCGTCCAGGAAATGATTTTAGGTAAAATAGCTTCAGACATATATAATGAAGCTAAACACGTAACTCAGTTGAGACACGTAGGATTTAAGAAGTCTAAAGTTTTATCCATAGAGGGGATGTTGAAGACACTGCCCTCTAAAGCATCCATTTAAACTCAAGAACTATGAAAATCCTTCGCAAGGTTTAAAGAAGTATCTATACAAGTGGTCTGAAACCCTACGGTACTTTTCAAACAACTTAGAGTACTCGATACTATTCTCAAGAGTGGGGTTGAAAACTTTAGTAGGTTTAACAATAGAATCGCAAGAATCGTTTAAACTCTTATAGTAGCCTAGTGTCTTAGCCGCTAGAATAGCTGCCCCTAAAGCAGAACTTTCCTCAGTAGATGTTAAAAACACTGGAGTTTGAAAAACATCCGCTTGAATTTGATTTAGAAGATTTATTGCAGCTCCTCCACCACCCACTCTAATCTCCCTAATTGGAGGAACATACTTCTCAAGAATCCTCCTAATATGGTTTAATGCAAACACCACACCTTCTAAAACAGCTCTAGAAACGTCGGATAGCTTATGCTTTAAAGTCAAACCGTAGAAGGCGGCTTTAGCCGTTAAACACCAAAGCGGTGCTCTCTCCCCTAGAAGATACGGTAGAAATATTAAACCATTGGAGCCTGGCTTGGCTTTAGAAGCTTCAACTTCAATCCGATCAAAGTCTCCGTTGAGAAAGTTTTCAGTAAACCATTCAAAGGATAGCCCAGCCGAGTTTATAGCACCGCCTACACACCAAAGCCCCTCTGCTAAACTGTGACAGAAAAACCTCGCGTTCCTCGATTTATCAAGCACAATACGGTTAGAGGATACTCTAACCGCTCCACTAGTCCCTATGTTTAAAGCTGCTACACCTTCTTTTAAAACCCCCAATCCTATATTCTGAAGCATACCATCTCCGCCTCCACAGACTACGGGCGTTTTCTCAGGTAGACCGGTTTCCTCTGCATATCTTCCTTCCACATAGCCAACTATGGATTCTGGTTCAACGACTTCTGGAAGCTTATCGAAGTCTAAACCAACTGTTTCAACAATTTCACGATCCCATCGGCTTTCATATATGTTAAAAAGCGCTGTAGCTGAAGCCAGTATTTTATCTATGACGTATACGTTTAGAACCTTGTAGAGGATATAGTCTTTTATCGAGAGAACCTTGTAAACTCTATTAAACATCTTAGGGTTGTTTTTTCTGAACCAGAGGATTTTAGAAGCGGGCATAATCGGGCTAATATGGCAACCAGTCCTACGGTAGAGTTCATACCCTCCTATGATTTCTGAAAGCTCAGAAGCTTCTACTCTACTTCTAGAATCCATCCAATTAAGTACGGGGCTTAAACTATTTCCATCCCTATCGATGAAGACTACGCTATACAATTGGGAGCTAAACGCTAAAGCCTCCACCATACCGTTGATGTTTTTAACACAAGTCTTTAAAGCCTCCAATACAGAGTTTAAAACTTCATCGGGTTTCTGCTCAGCCCAGCCTTCGACAGGTGAATATACTCTACATCGAGTACTGCTTCTGAAAATCTGTCTTCCCTTCAAATCAAAGGCTACGGCTTTAACATTGGTTGTACCTATGTCTACGCTAACTATGTAACGCGTCAAAATCTTTCGAGAAACTATTATCCTAAGGTAACTTTAAAGTTTTAATGAATTTAAAGCTTCCGTCTTTGAAACACCTACTAGTCTTATAGGCTATAGGCTTTAAATAACAGTTAACTTTCCAAGTTAAGTATTGCATCTAAATTTAACCGTCTAACTGTCTCCAATTTCGGCACACCGTTTTCACTCCATCCTCGTAAGACGTAGTATTCATCTAGCATTTCATCCAATTCTACTACGGAGCCTCTAGCAGGTCCCTCAGGCATAGACTCATCTAAAAACCTACGTGGCAAGTAGTCGTCTTTCCGGTTAACGTCTTCCCTCACATTGAAGAGACGTGTCAGATTATACACTCTCTCTCCAATAGTTCTCAACGTGTTCGCCTCCTCCAGCGGTAAACCTGTAGCCGCAGTCAACATTTCACCTATCTCTCTAAATGATAGGGCGAAGGATGCGAAGAAGCATATACCTATAGAATCTATAAGCGCTTTCTCATTCTGATAATCTACCACAAGCTTTGCTTTTCCCTCAATTTTAACCGGGTCTACAGCTCCACCATATGCTAAAAGCTCCTTATCAGCCGTATATGCTCTTAAATGACACGCTCCTCTGTCTGACGTAGCATACCCTAAACCCATGCCTTTGGCAGCTCTAGGCTCATAGCCGGGCATTTCCAAACCTTTAACATGCATAGCTATATCTTCGCAACCGTATTTAACGCTTAGTTTCTTAACACCAAGTCTCAACTCTCTTCCAACACCATCACCCTTACAGATCTTCTCTACAAGTTTCAATAGAGCTTCACTATTACCCCACTCAGCGTCCATCCCATCAATATCCTCGCTTGCAAGGATCTTCCTCTCATAAAGCTCCATGACGAAGCTTACGATAACGCCTGTACTTATTGT
>JAGTQM010000053.1 GCA_018396755.1 Candidatus Bathyarchaeota archaeon
GTGGAGTCTAGAAATTTACGAAGAAGAAGGAGAAGAGGGGGAATGGGAGGGAGGGGAGGAAGAGGAGGATTTATTCTAACCGGGGGTGTTTTCTCATGAGCTGTGCGGAGAAGAAGGAGGAGAAGAAAGAGGAGAAGAAGGAGAAGAAGAAAAAGAAGTAGTAGGGTTGGGATTAGCCCTATTACTTAACCCTCGTTTTTTCTTTTTCTAAACGAGTTGGCTGATAAATTATTTATGTAACGTTATGTTGTAGTAATCGCTTAGATGCCTTTCTATATAGTTTGGGGGAAACCCCTACGGTCGAGAGATGTCACCTATCTTTTTTCAAAGGGGTATGTGAAGGCCCATAAAGGATTATGGATGAGCCGCTCTAATAGTTTGAAGGTGGATTTAGAGCCCATCATAGGCTACTATTCTGATTCCATTACCATTCTTAAGACGTCTAGAGAGCTTCAGAAGCCTTTCATAAGCTTTGAGGGAAACATCTACAATCTTGGAAGTCTAATACTTATTGCATACGACCTGCCGCGTAGTGCGTGTATAAGGAAGGCGGTTAGCAGAGTTTTAAGGAGAAGCCCATGTTTTAAACTATCTCCTTCAATATACCTTTTTCCTCATCTTAAATACGAGAAGTATGAGGGGACTCTTCTAGAATCACCTAGCAATCTAATCAGGAGGATAATCGTCTACGGTGGTAGAGTTACCTGTGCTTCAAGGCTTATTCTAGTATATGATTACTCGGCGAAGCGTATAATAGAGGAGTTTTTAAATTCACTAGATGAAAGGGTTAAAAATATTTACAACCATTGTTTAACGCTTGAAAATGATGTGGCACTTAAAGACCCCAAACTTTTAAGTGAGTTGAAGATGGAGGTTAAAACGCTTAAAACTCTATTGAAGTTTTACAAGAGTGAGATTGGGCTTGGATTAAATGACATCTACACTAAAGTCTATAAAGCCTCTAAAATCCTATCGAGCATTTAACGAGTTTCATGTAGTAGACTGATCCTTGGAAAATACATCTGTTAAAATTGTTAATCAAAAATCCTATAAGAGAGCAGTCTCCCTGATTAATGGGAGAAGGCTAGAGTTTAAAGAGGTGACTTAGAGAAGTGGGGATGCATGAAGACGTACAGTCAAAACAGAGAGGTTCAGACGATAAACGAAGTTACAAGTTGGACTTTGCCAAGTCTAAATGATATTTTAACGCTGCCCATAGATGAGTTGCTTAGACGTCTTAGGACGTCTCTATCTGGGCTCTCTTCCGAAGAGGTTGAAGAACGCTTAAAAGTCTTCGGCTATAATGAGCTTGAAAAGAGGCAAAGGCGGACAGCTCTCGTAGAGTTCCTCTTACATTTTAAAAGCCCTCTATTAGTCATACTTCTAATGGCTGGTTTGATTTCGAGCTTTTTTGGGGAGATTATAAACGCCACTATAATCTTCTCAATTGTGTTTGCAAGTGTCTTCTTGGACTTCTACCAAGAGTCTAAAGCCGAAAAGGCAGCTGAAATGTTGAAGCAGAGAGTTGCAGTCACAGCTACTGTGTTAAGAGATGGTGTTAAACGTGAAGTAAGAGTGTCGGAAGTAGTCCCTGGCGACGTAATATATCTTTCAGCTGGAGATGTAGTGCCTGCAGACGCTCGCATAATAAATGCGAAAGACCTATTTGTAGACCAGTCTGCATTAACTGGTGAATCGTTCCCCGTTGAGAAGACGGCTACACAGCTAAAGTCCTATAGTTCTTCGATCACGGAGTGGAGTAACTACATTTTTATGGGCACATCCGTTGTTAGTGGATCTGCAACCGCTGTTGTGGTTAGAACTGGTAGTTCAACGGAGTATGGGAAAATTGCAAGGCGGCTTGTAGCAAGAGAGCCGGAGACTGAGTTTCAAAGGGGGATTAGAAGCTTCGGTTATATGATAATGCAGGTTACTTTCTTCCTTGTTCTATTCGTATTTTTCATTAATGCTCTTTACATGCGTAGCATCCTCGAATCGTTTCTTTTCGCTGTGGCTTTAGCTGTGGGTTTAACGCCGGGGCTTCTGCCGATGATAGTTTCAGTTAATCTTTCTAAAGGAGCCGTATTTATGGCTAAGAAAGGCGTTATCGTAAAGCGTTTAGCTGCAATACAAAATTTCGGCAGTATGGATGTTCTGTGCATGGATAAAACTGGTACGTTGACTGAGAATAGGATTAAGCTTTTGCTTTACGTAGATATTAACGGCGAGAAAAGCGACAAAGTGTTACTTTATTCATACCTGAACAGCTACTATCAAACTGGGTTAAAGAGTCCCTTAGATGAAGCTATACTGAAGTTCGAGGAGATCGACGTTAAGGATTATCGAAAGATTGATGAAGTTCCATTCGATTTTATTCGGAGACGGCTTTCCATAGTTGTTGAAAATCAAAATCAGCGGTTTATGGCAACTAAGGGTGCTCCTGAGGAGATTGCCAAGATATGTAGCTACTGCGAGACTGGGAGTACAATCGTCGATATAACAGATGAAACGCGTAGGAAAATCGAGCAGAGATATGTTGAGCTTAGCGGCGAAGGGTATAGAGTTTTAGCCGTCGCCTATAAACGCTTGAGAGAGGATAAGCCCGTATATACTGCAGGCGATGAAAATGAAATGGTGTTTTTAGGCTTTCTAGCTTTTCTCGATCCGCCGAAGGAGACGGCGAAAGAGTCGTTGAAGCTTTTAAAAAACGCTGGTATAGAGTTGAAAATACTCACAGGTGACAATGAGCTGGTAACTAGAAAGGTTTGCGAGTACCTGGGCTTTGAGATTAAAGGTATTATCACGGAAAGTGAGATCGCTCAAATGCACGATGATTCTCTTGAAAGGGTTGTTGAGGAGGTCAATGTCTTTTGCAGGGTGACACCTGTCCAGAAGGATAGGATAATAAATGCTTTAAAGAGTAACGGACATATAGTTGGGTTTTTAGGTGACGGGATAAATGACGCCCCGTCGCTTAAAAGCGCAGATGTTGGTATATCTGTGGAGAACGCTGTTGACGTGGCTAAGGAGTCTGCGGACATTGTTCTTTCAAGGACAGATTTAACAGTGCTTTACGATGGGGTTTTAGAGGGTAGGAAAACCCTCGGTAACACCATGAAGTATATCATGATGGGTGTAAGCTCAAACTTTGGAAATATGTTCAGCGTGGCAGGAGCGTCTCTGTTTCTGCCGTTTCTACCAATGCTCCCAATACAGATACTTCTTAATAATCTCCTCTACGATCTTTCACAATCAACAATACCGACAGATGAAGTTGACCAAGAATACATTGAAAAGCCTAAAAGGTGGGATATACAATTCATCAGGTGGTTCATGGTATGCCTTGGACCGGTAAGCTCTCTCTTCGACTTCTTAACGTTTTTTGTATTACTTTACGTTTTCAATGTTTCCGAGCCTCTTTTCCAAACTGCCTGGTTTATAGAATCCTTATCTTCTCAAACGCTTATAATATTCGTCATCAGAACTAGAAGGACGCCCTTCTGGAAAAGCAAGCCAAGCAGACTCCTACTAATAAGCAGTATGGTAATAATAGCCTTTGCGTCAACACTACCGTATACGCCTTTGGGGGCGGTCTTTCATTTTGTAGAGCCTCCAGTAGCCTTTTTCATAGCTTTGACAGCTATTCTTAGCGGCTACATAGCATTAGCGGAAATTGTTAAAAACTGGTTTTATAAGAAGTATGGCTACCGTCTGGAGCAGGTCTTAATACTATCAAGGGGTATCGGTCTTTACATAAGCAAGACCATGAGGCTTATCCAGAATATGGTGGCAGTTGTATGTTTAAGACCTGAGTATGAGATTCCGATAGACTCTCTAGTTGAAGATTTAAGGAGAGTTTTAGATTACTCCGTCGACTCAGAGCGTATCTTCAACTGTCTATACCACTTGCGCCGAGCTGATCTTGTAACTATTGACTGGCAGAAGAGAGTTATCAGACGGGGAAGGTCGCTTGAAGAGTACGTAGAGACATACGTGTTGAAAGAGTTTCTGCCTAGGATGGGGGAGGACTGGCGGAGAATAAGCTCCTACGTTCAAACCAAGTACGGTAAACTTAATCCAGATTATAGGAGGGTCTTAGCGTTGCTATAGTCTGGAACTACATAGTTTAAACAGCAATTAATTGAATTTATATCCTTATTTGCGTTTCAAAACAGAACTTCTCATCTGTATCTGATACGTCGGGTAGGTAAATCCACTTATCGCATTTGCTACATCTGTATTCTCTGTAGGGTTTATCTATGAAGATTATTGTTCTTCTAAATACTAGCTCGCCTTGGCATTTAGATAAGACTTCAGCTTCGCTGTGTTTCATCATACTTTATGAGGGCTTTATACGATATAGAAGTTTGGAGAGGAAAGTTAGTTTAAAAAACTATAGGGAATATGTATTTTTTAACTTAGATTAATAATTTAATGAGAAGAGTATGCACATTTCCAGAGTATAAAACTTCTAATATTCCAGTAAAGTTTAAACCCGCATCTAAATTTGAAGCTTTTATTCTCAACCGATCGACAATATTCCAAAAATCTTTTAAAGGCGATGCACATTCCCTAAGCTACGTGGTTTTAGCAGTAAAAGCTGGGAGAATATACACTCCAAACAGTTTAATTAGAAACGGCATCATTGTTTTAGAGAATGGTAAGATAAGCTACGTGGGAGACGACTTTGATAAAGCTAAAGATGCAACCATCCTCAAATTTGACGATGGTATATGCACGCCGGGTTTCATAGATGTTCATGTCCACGGAGGCGGAGGCTACGATTTCGCCGATGGAAGCCTCGAAGCCTTCAGCGAAGTTTGTAGATACCATGTACGCGGTGGAACAACTTCACTTTTAGCTACGATACTCTCGTCGCCTATAGACTATACTCTTAAGATCTTGGAGGCGTTTAAAAGGAGCTTCAACGCTTCTAAAGATGGGGCTGAAATACTTGGACTACATTTAGAAGGACCGTTTCTAAACCCCGACATGCATGGAGCACATCCAGTAGAGCTTCTACAGACACCTAGTAGAGAGCTTGTAGAGGCTTTTCTAAACTATACAGATATTATTAAGAGGATCACAATAGCACCTGAGGTTTCAGGTGGAGTTGAAGCCGTTAAAGCCTTCTCCAGCAAGAATGTCATAGTGAGCATAGGGCATTCAAATGCTCCATACGAAGTTGTAGATAAAGCCTATAACGCCGGATTAAGACATACAACTCACCTATATAATGCTTTAGGCGTTTCATTTAAACGGGGAGCGTATAGGGTTCCAGGGGCGTTAGAATCCATTTTAGCACTGGGTGGCATAATGGCTGAGATAATAGCTGATGGGAGACATGTCCACCCGATTCTCATACATTTAGCTGTGAAAGCTAAGGGTTTTAGAAGATTATGTCTTGTGACTGATGCCATGAGGGCGGCAGGTATGTCTGACGGTGTTTACAAGCTGGGCTCAAACGCATACGGTTCTAATGCGATAGTTAAAGATGGGGTATCCTACACAGTCGATATGCGCTCCTTCGCCAGTACAACCATATCTATGGTTGACACTGTTAGATTTATGAAGAGCATAGGCTATCCTACGAGGATAGCTCTACTCATGGCTAGCACCATACCAGCCAAACTCTTAGATATTTCAAGTAGAAAGGGTTTCCTAGCGCCCGGATTCGACGGAGACTTAGTTGTTTTAGACAGAGAGTTTAAAGTACTGTTGACTACCGTTAGAGGCCGAGTTGTCTACGCGGAAAATAGGGATTTTCTCGGCTTATCGTAGGATTGTCTTAGCCACTTTCTCAACACCCTCTATTATCGTAGCTTC
>JAGTQM010000019.1 GCA_018396755.1 Candidatus Bathyarchaeota archaeon
TAAGAAGGCATTTAAGTCTTACACCATTCATCCCAGAACTAGAGTTCTAGGCTTTCTAGCTAACTATTGTAATTTATAAAGTACAATCATATCTTTTGCGAGAACTTTCCTTAAGCTATTAAACATTGAAATCATCTTCAAAGTAGCGTGATAAAATCTAATTTTAATACTGATGGTGAACATTATGGTGGAAAGGGTGTCGACGGCTTTGTTGAAGAGGATTGTTGACAGCTACATGCAGAAGGTTTCAGGTTTAAAGGAACATTGCGAGAGATGTCTTAGAACTGAGAGGTGGGGTGGAAGTGTTGTTTTAATGGTTGTTGACGCGGCCTTTACGTCGATAGGTTTAAACTATTTTACAGCAGTTGTTCCGAAAGTTGAAGAGTTTAGAAAAGGGTTTATTGAAACTGGAAGAATAAAGAACCTTAAAGAGCTTGCCAATGCAGATATTGATGAGTTGAGATGGGTATAGTGGAATGAGAGGTCATGGGTTGTTGCGAAGAGTGTAGCCTCTTATCTTTCAACCATAAGCGATGATGATAAGTTAGCTCTTAGAGCTTGGGTGGGAGACGCTAAACTTGAAAATTGGAGGGAGGACCCCATCGGTAGGATTAAAGGGGTTGGATTAGTAACTTTCCAGTATTTGAGGATGATGGGCGGTGTAGATACGGTTATGCCTGATAAAATCGTTAAACGAGTCGTAAACGAGATTCTGGTTAAAACTGGGTTGAAGCCCGTAAACGACGATATGGAGTTTATAAGGAAAGCCGAAGATGTTGCTTTAACATGTGGATATAGACCGATAGAGCTTTGCTGGATGACTTGGCTTATACAGCCTGAAGGAGAGAAAGATGAGAATGGAAAAGGATTCAGGCATTCTTCCGAAGATTTAAAGATGCAAAGGAGGAACGACGGTCATTTTTCACTGCTTTACCTCTTGCTTTTCCTTCCGCTCTTCCTTCTTCTTACTCTTCCTAGATTTACACCTGCTCATCTTCAACACCTAGAAGATATTAGGTCAAAAAGCATTTAAAATTAACTGCTGTAGGCGAAGGTTTAAAGTGAAGTAGAGGCGTCATATCAAAGTTTTACAAGGCACTAGAGCTGAGAAAAACAGTGGAAAACTGCTACAAGAACTCTCAGCCGAAACTTCACACAGCTAAACTCATAAGCTTTCTATATTTCAAGCACCCTTTTAAATAAATCGTGAAAGAATAAAGCTAGAGAGGGAAGGGGCTACTCGAAAATCCATAGAAATTTAATGGAAATTCGATGGAGAAGTACAGACCGAAGCCAAGCAGAGTTAGGGATGTTCTACTTCGACATTTCTGTGTGAAGTGTTGGAAGAAGTTTTTAAGTCCATATGCTCTAAATGCCTTGGCTGCCCAGTGTTTGAAGCATTATGCGTCATCGACCCTGAGCTTAAAAGTAAAAGGAAGGAGTTGGAGGGTTTGAAGCGGAAATATGGAGTTGCAAAGACCATGAAAGGCGTTTGTGCATAAAGACGGTTTAAACGACGTTTCAACTTCAGTCCAGAGTAAACTCTACGGCTCTAATGGGCTTAAGGCTGAAAGAATGCTATGGGGAAAAGTAGGCTAGATGACTCTCCTTTCCATCGTATTTTTAAGGTTTATTCAAAATATTTTTATCTATGTAAAATATTTTATAATCATAAAATATTTGAGGGGTTGGATTTGCCTGAAGTGAAAACGTTGATACTTGGAGCAGGTTATGTAACTACCTTCTTTACGGTTGGTCTTGAAAGGTTGAAAAGAGGTAAAATTGAGCCGTACGGGGTGCCGCTAGCCAGTTTTGATATAGGCGTGGATATTGATGATATTAAGGTTGTAGCATGCGTTGATGTTGATGCTAGAAAGGTTGGGAAAACAATGTATGACATTGCAAGAGAGTTTTACAAGCTTAGGAACGTACCGCGTACACTTAAAGACGTAGTTGTCTACCCCGGGATAGAAATGGGGTTTGTTAAAGGGCTTTTCCCAGTGAATTCGCTAGATTACGGGAGAAGCTTCCAACGCTCCGTAGAGGAAATGTACGAGTTTATTGGAAAAGCCGAGCCAGACGTAATAGTGGATGCTACAACCACTCAGTATGCTGAACCGTTCAACGAGTATAGGTTATTGGAAAAAGCAGTTATGGAGAGAAGGCTTACTCCAACACAATTCTACGCATATTTAGCTTTGAAACTTATGGAGGAGGGAAAACAGATTTCATACGTGAATTTAATACCAACCCCCATAGCAAACGATTACGCATATATTTCAGCGGCTGGGAAGTTTGGAGGACTTGTTCTAGGTGACGATGGAGCAACGGGCGCAACACCTCTTACAGCAGACATACTGGAGCATCTCAGGGAGAGAAATAGGAGGGTGCTCGGTTTAGCTCAACTGAATATAGGGGGAAATAGCGACTTCAAATCTCTACTCGATGAGAAGAGGAATAGAGCTAAAGAGTACACGAAAAGCAGTATAGTCGAAGATATACTCGGCTATTATACGCCTAGCTACATTAAGCCTACGGGTTTCCTAAGCTCCCTGGGTGATAAGAAATTCGTCTCAATGCATATAGAGTATACTTCGTTTAACGGCGTTAAAGACGAAATCATAGTTAACATGCGGATAAACGATAGCCCGGCATTAGCTGGTTACATCGTTGATCTTGTGAGGCTTGCTAAATTGGCTTTAAACGCTGGTATCTGTGGAACAATATATGATATCAATGCTTTCTACATGAAAAAACCAGGACCTCCAAATTCGAAAAACATAGCTCGAATACTTGCCTTTGAAAGGCTAATATCGTTTGTCAAAACCATAGCTGATAGGAGACAGTTAAACGTTCAACAGAGCATGTTTTGAGGAAAAGTTTATTCAAACACATGTAATAGTACCGCGGCTATTCTCTATTCTAGAATAGTTTAAAAACTTTCAAGTAGAAGTTGGATGAGGGGTGTTTCTCAAAGTGGAGAAGGTGAGGTTTGGAGTCATAGGTCTTAAAGGTATAGGGATGACACATATAGAAGCTATAAAGAAATGTGAAAGCGCAGAGCTGTTAGCGGTATGCGACATTGTTGAGGAGCTTGCTAAAAGCATTGGAGAAAAATACGGGGTTAAATGGTTTACAGACTATAGAGAACTCATTACGCTTAAAGACTTAGATGCAGTATGCGTATGTACTCCACACTTTCTACACCATCCAATGACTTTAGATGCTTTAAACGCTAGTAAGCACGTTTTAGTTGAGAAGCCCATGGCGATAACAGTTAGAGAAGCCGATGAAATGATTGAGGAGGCTAAAGCTAGGGGTCTTAAGCTTGGAGTAGCCTTCACGTATAGGACAAACCCAGCTTTGAAAAGCGTAAAAAGTATGGTGGAGAGGGAGGAGCTGGGTAAGCTGCTCAGAGCTACACTTGAAGTTGCAAACTACCGTACTCAACTCTACTATGAAGATTCTCCATGGCGTAAAAACTGGAAGACTTCAGGAGCTGGCGTCCTAATAAATCAAACGATCCACCACTTAGACGTGATGTGCTGGCTTCTAGGGAAGCCTAAGAGAGTAGCAGGCTTCATAGATACGAAGCTCCATAATATTGAAGTTGAAGACTTAGCCAGTGCAGCATTGGTTTTTAAAAACAACTGTCATGCAACAGTTCAAGTGAGTTTAGTTGATAATCCTCAATTTGATAGGATGGTTGTAAGCGGAACTAAAGGCAAGGTCATTCTAGATTTTGGATCACAGTTGAGAATCGGCATATCTGAACCAGACGTTGAAACACATATCAGAACTTCTAAAGAGCCGTGGAGTAGGCCGAAGGCAAGCTGGAGAGAGGTAAACGTAGAAGGGAGAGGGGGGCATAGCGAAATAATTAGAGATTTCACTGAAGCCGTTAAATACGGTAAAAAGCCTCTAGCTTCTGGTGAAGACGGCATATGGTCTCTTGAAATAGTTAATGCAATAGTCTTATCGAATTTCACAGGTAAAATAGTCGACATACCTGTAGATAGAGAAGACTACGATAGGCTTATGGATAAGCTTAAAAGCGGATTAAAACTTCTCTGAAGACCTACTTCCATGCTTTAGGATAAGTATCAGGCTTCATTACCACCCTTTCAGTTTTAACGGCTATACCTTTTTCTCTTTCAAGCATTTCTTCACTGGTCATCAAAGCTCTACCTAGAGCTACGAGTTCACCTTTAAGAGTGAATATGGCGACTAAATCGTCGACTTCTACGCCCGAGTTTAAGCTTACAATACCTGGTAATGCTAGATCTGCACCATGACATATAGCGTCGACAGCTGTATCTCGAATCCAAACTTTCGGTATTAAAGCAGTAGCCTCTTCAACAGGCTGAACTATAGACTTAAGCGTTTTCTCATCTCCAGTCTTATATGCTTCAACAACCTCAGTTAAATCTCTCAACGTTGTTAAACCTCTATCTTCACTGAAGGGACCAACTCTAGTTCTTCGAAGTTCTCTCATATGTGCTCCAGACCCTAGAATTTCACCCATGTCATGCACCAATTTTCTAATGTATGTGCCTGCTTGACAGCCAACTCTCAGCAACGCATAACGCTTATCGACTTCCAGTACATCTATGTAGTAGATGCTTCTAGTTCTAAGGGCTTTTTTAACGGAAGACCTTAAAGGAGGCTTCTGGTAGATGTCGCCCTGAAATTCTTCAGCAATCTTCCTAATCTTACTTTCAGAAACGTCGTCGTGAAGCTTCATTACGCAAACGTACTCTTTGCCTCCAGATAGCAAGACTTGGAGAACCTTTGTAGCTTCATTTAACGCTATTGGCAGTACACCAGTAGCGGGAGGATTTCTCCGAGGAAAGCTCTAGAGTCCCCCCGTGACCGGCTTTCTTAACACCCATAATCCTCTTAACGGTGGCCGTCACATCGTGGCTTGTAGGACCTGCTGGCTTATCTAAAACGATAACTCCGTATTCCAGATGTTCGTCTATAGTTCTCTTCCAAGGCGGTTTACCGTATGCTTCATTTGTCTCCTCAAAGGTTTTGTAAAGGACTTCTCTTTTAACCTCCCAAGGGGATTGAAACCTCAAATAACGATCCTCCTCTCAGGCTTTAAAGGCGTTTCAAATAATTCTCGCAGCCCGGCTTTCTCAATTGCCTTTACCACTTCATCGTCAGTAGCACCTCTAGCTATTTCCAGTTTATAGAGGGTAGGCTCTATATGCTTAATATTTGCTCTCCTCCTTTTAACGCCGCTGACCGATTTAGGCCCAGTTATTAAAACAAAGTTCTCATCTATTGTGTCAACTATGACGCATTTTTTACCCGCTTCTCTACCCATGGTTTTAACGCAAACTCGACCTACTTCCATCATATGTAAAACCTCCATCCTTTTTTACTCGGATGACTGCTTGGTTTTAAGTTTAGCATACTCATCTATTAATGTTTTCAAAATCTTGAAAATGGACATCGCGGGAAGTCTATCGGTATTCAACACAATATCATATATGTGAAGGTTTTGAAACTCTATACCATAAAACTGACTATATCTAAGCCTATCATTAGCCTCCCTCTGTAACGTTTCTCTAGCCACCTCCTCGATAGATCTTCCTTCACGTTTAGCCAACCGTTTAAATCTAACGTCGTCTGAAGCCGTTAAGAATATTCTAACGTCGGCGAATTCACCAGCCATCCAAGCCGCTAAATCCCCCTCTAAAACGACGGAGCCCTTCAAAGCCTCCTCTTTCGTTTTAGAGTCTATATAGTGATCCAGCTTAGGGTCGCCTTTAAGCTTCTCCGAAGCTTCAGCTAAGTTTAAATGCTCCCGTTTACAATACTCGCGGAATAGGCTTCCAGCTGAAACATACCTAAGGTTGAACTCTGACGCTATCATTCTAGCCTGTGTAGACCTACCAGCCCCATGTAAGCCGCTAACAGCTATTACGAGGCTACTGTCCAACGTTCAACACCACCTCTTTAATCAAGAGGCGTTTAAGACAATTGTGGCATACTTTTCCTCCATGAAGCCTCGAAATAGTCTTCTGAGATTTAACCGTATCGTAACGGACGCCGTGCAGTACGCCACCGCATAAACTACAGTAAGCTATATTAGATTTCCTCCTCTTAACCCTATCAATAGTCTTTCCACTTGGAAGCTTAACTTTGACTTTAGGTTTTGCTAGAATGTTTTTCCCCACTACTCACAGCCTCCGGAGACGTAGGTATGAACGATACACCCATAAGCTTAGATATCGGGAGATTCGACGCGAAAACACATATCGTATACCATATGGGTATGTTAATCGGTGTTTCAAACGGAAAAGGAATTAGTATCGCATAATTTGAACCGAAAACACCGTAAAGTATTGAGAAGAAAATCCAGAAGATAAACCAGAACAGTGCTATTCTGATGATAAATCTTACGAAAACCTTTCTACTGAGGCTTCCAATTATAGGTTCTTTCTTTTTTATTTTTATTAAAATCTTCTTATCGCCTTTCAATTTATACTCTTCCAATAATTGCTTATATTCACTAAACTCCTTCATATATCGTTTTTGAAGCGTTTCATTCATTATGAGTTTATTTACAGAGATAGATAGTAAACCCATTAGTAAAGAGGAGCCTAAAATTAGAAGAGAACCCATTCCTTGGCTGGCTATTAAAGGTTTTAAAGGAGCTAGAAGCTCCACAAACATGTTTATAAATGCTTCAAAAGGATTCAACCGTATCACTTCTCAAGGATTGGTCTTAAAGCAGGATACATATCTACAACTCTCTCTTGGACTAGAAGCTGATAGTACTGGTAGGCTATGTCTACAGATAGTAGTACACCAGTACCAGATCCAAACACGTTAAACAGATCGGATACCACTGCTATAAGCCCTATAAGTGCTCCTCCGAGAACTGCGACAATCGGAACATACTTACCTATTATAGATTCAATACTTTTAACGGTTCGTCTCCTACCAGGTATTTGAACACCAGCATCTATAAGCTGTTCAGCTACATTTTTAGGACCCATCCCACCAACCTCTATCCACATGATTGAGAAAACAACACATAACGATACGAAGAGCGCGATGTAAACTATCGTTCTAACGGGGTCTTCCACAGCGACCGAGAGGCTTCTAGGCGACGACAAGTAGTATGCAATACAGTCTTTCATCGGCTCCATTGTTTCAGGGTTGAATTGAGCCATAATGTTCAACCAGAAGTCTTGATTTGAAGGATTAAATCTTGCCCAGATAAACCTCAACCCAACGAAAAAGTTGGCAAGTAGGGCTGATGTAAATATGACTGGGATGACTGAAACATATAAGAGTTTAATTGGAAACCTAGCTCTAAAGCCTCTAAACCTAGCATAAGATATGGGTATTTCAATCCTAACACCTTCTAAGTATATTATCACCAGGAAAGTTACAACAGTCGATATAAAACCAACCATATTGGGCGTATTTTCCGCACCACTTCTCATAAACGCTTTAACTACGTCTTCCCCTTTTACAAGTCCTTCTATGAAAGCTGGAAGAGCCCCGAAGAGTTTCCCATCGTTAGCTATCCCGGGTAGAGGAGAGAAGCCGAACCACCATATTTGCTTAGCAACACCTGCAAGTATGAAGAGGCTTATACCGCTTCCTAAACCCCACTTCTGAACCATCTCGTCTAAAAGTATTACAATTACACCAGCAGCTAGAAGCTGAATAAAAACCAATATACTGGCTTCTATGGATAACATGCCATAAACCCCACCTAAAATGTATACAATTGCCTGGAAAATAGTCATAAGTATGCTCATAAATCTGTTAGCCGTCGTGTAGAGGGCCCTATCCTCCGGGTTTGAAAGATCACATTCTACGATTCCAGAGCCAACTAAAAGTTGAAGAATTAAACCTCCAGTAACTATCGGACCTATGCCAAGCTCCATAAGTGTTCCATGTGTGGATGCAAATATGACCCTGGCAGCTATAAGCGGGTCGTATAAGCCTCTGTAGGATATACCGTATATAGGGGTTTCACTCATAACATAGTAGATTAGAAGAGCGAAAAACGTCCATAAGAGTTTAGAGATAAAGCTAACCTTCTTCTCAGGCTTTTTAACTTCAAACATCAACCTTGAGAAAGGTCTGAAGAAGTTTAGAAACCTACCCGGCATAACTCATCAAACCTTAACCTCTATTATTTCCCCACCGGCTTTCTTAACCTTCTCAGCGGCGTTTTCAGTAAAACTGATAGCTTTAACTATTATTGGGATTTTCAATTCGCCTCTACCTAGGAGTTTACCATACCCTAGAAGCGGTAGGTCTACAATAGGCTTACCGTCTTGAAACTCGACCTTCTCCAGTTTAGACAGTATATCTGCAAGCTCTCCAACATTAACCTCCTTAAACTTCAACCTAATCTTCTGCATCGGCGATTTGAAACCTCTTTTACCGAAGTAGTCTGGAGCATATTTAACCGTCCACGTCCACTTATGCTTATGTAAGCCAGCTTTACCAAAGCCCCCCCTCATACCGCTTTTCCTATGCTGACCTACCCTACCCCAACCGCATGTTCTAGATCCCCTGAGTTTTCTTATCTTACGGAGCCTGGTTGGCATGAGAGTCACCAATATTCAAAGGAGAGAAGGTTATTCTATCTTAAGTTTCTCCCCTTTCGTAGTCTGCCCAACCTTTTTAAGTCGTACTTCGAGAACACCATTCTTATAGGTTGCTTTAGAGGACTTGGGGTCTATGGCACTTGGAAGCTCAAGCTCTTTACGATAGCGTCTTCCAAGAGCATCTACGCTTATCGTTAGAGATTTTTCCGTAGCATTAATCTGTATCTGCTCTTTTTCAACGCCTGGGAGCTCAGCTACAACGACTATTTCATCGTCTCTCTCTATTACGTCGACTAAAGGCTCCATTTCAGATTTTACCTCAGGACCATATCTACCAGGGAAAACGTTTCCAAATTCTCTTATTATCGGTTTCCCATCGGGGCCTATCCGGATTGAAAAGCCGTAAGTGTACACTTTAGATTCACCAGGCTCAACTTTCTCAAATATTTTCTCAGGTTCGAATCTAAAACTTCTACGTATAATATCCTCTATCATTCTGTTCATACGTTCGAATTCCTCATATATGTCGAACCACCAGTCTCTTCTACGTCTTGACCATCTCTCTTCATCACCCATAATAACACCTCAAAGATATAGAGAGAAAACTCAGCTATAAACTTAGTTCTAAATTTAGAGCATCTTCTTTATTAGGGAAACTATATTTGAGCCCCAGTCGCCAAAACTACCTTCTGGATACGGCTTTTTAATCGATCGATAGCCTTTACTTGGAGGATTTAAACGGAATGTTTTCTTAAGCCTCGGAATATCTTTGAAAGACACCTTACCCTTGTACAAGGCTTCAGCAAGCTCCTCTATCGAGCTAAATCCTAGAAGCTTAACATTATCCTCGTTAAGTCTACCCACTCCCTCTATTTCACCCCTCTTCTTTAAGAGTTCTTTCAATGTTTCCAAATCTATTACACCGTAGGCTACATACGGTCTCACTTTATTTATCATACTCATATACGGTTCGGCATCCGGTAACACTACGCAGTGATTAGGCTTCCTTAGATTCAACCGCTTAAGAGTTTCAACAAAATCTTTCCTAGTGTTTATAGTCCCTCTAATTCTAACGACAGCTATCAACATCTAAACCTCCTCTAACGTTTTTGTAAAGCCAATTCGTACGTGCTTTTAAGAGCATCAAAAGTAGCTTTTATAAGAGAAGAGTGCGTTCTAGTGGAGCCGGAGGTTCTAACCCAGCAGTCTTTTATACCAGCCAACCTCAGTAGAATTCTAGTGATATCGCCAGCTACTAATCCTAAACCCTTAGGTGCAGGTAGAAGAACGACTGAAACACCTCCACAACTACCTTCAACTTTAAACGGTAGAGAATGGAGAAGATTACAATCACACTCCCATGAGCCGCATCCACGTCTAATAATGCTCATATTCAACTTAGCATCTTTGACAGCCTTTTGAAAAGCTATTCTCCACTGGGTGGCTTTTCCAAAACCTACACCTAGATGACCGTTCAAATCTCCCGATGCCACTATGACTCTAAACCTCGATCGTTCACCAGCATCCGTCTGCTTCTGAACGAAAGCCGTATCTAAAACCTCATGGTTTAGATTGGGAAGTAGAACATCTATTATCTCAGGTTCTCTGATTTTATACCCGTTTCTGAAAATCTCTTCAATAGATGTTATTTTCCCCTCTAGTACTAATCTACCTAGAGTAGTTTTAGGAGTCCAACCCTCTGCAACATCCGTTTCAGCCAAGTTAAACCCTCCCGTAAACTTTTAGTATTCTATTCTTAACCTCGTTGAAGTGTTCTACAATCGATTCAGCATCCAAACCTTTCTTAAGGTAGTTTGAAAACGCTTTCTTATAAAGCTCTGGATTTTCACTTTTAAGCTTACTAGCATACTCTGCAATATGTCTACCGGAAACCCTGTCGTCACTTGGAAGCATTTCCTCCCCATGGGGAATATTAAGACCCGCATCTAAAACACCTTTAAGAGCTGCTGCAATGCGACCACCCTTGGTAGGCTTAAATACGCCAGCATCAAGCACAGCCTCCTTCACGCCGATTTTCACAGCTTTTAGACCAGCCAGTAGACCAGTTAAATAAGCAATAGAAGAGTTATCACAATGACCAAGCCAACCGAAGTCTCTTACAACTTCTCTACTGTGCGCAGATACGAGAATATGGTCGCCTTCAAGCCTAGCTTCAACAATTTGAACGATTATGTTCTTCGATGTTTTCCTCACTACAAACCTAGGTAGACCTGACAGTAGAAGCCTCTTTCTACGTTTATAATTTGTCTTAAATTGAAGCCTTCTCTTCAAAGGGAATTTATGTAATCTTTTCATTTAAATCTCCTTCTAGCCAGGTTATTAACCTCTATGTAACGTTTTAAAGATGCTACACTGTCAAAAGACCCGCCTTTAGCCTTAAGATAGAGCTCTCTATAAACCCGCCTAGTTATTATTTTTCTATCTCTTAAATACTTGAGAAGTCTTCTTAAAGCCCTGATTTTAACAGACCATAGGTCTTTTGAGCTCAACCTAGCCTTTAAAGTCCCTTTTCTACTACCGGAACCTCTACGTTTACCCCTACGTGCTCTAGCTCTAACGCGGCTAGTGCCTTTCTCAGGCCTTTTAGATATTATACCACGGTCTATAAGCCCCTTAATATCTTCCCTTGTTAAAGCAGACATTACTTCCTCTGACTTCGACGGATCTATCCAAACCCTATTAACTCCAACTCCAAGTATTTCAGCAGCCATTCTCCTTTGAACGCTCATATCCATCGTTTAACCTCCAGTAGGCGGGTTTAACACTCTTATACGTAATTCTTTGGCCCTCTCCAATATCACAAGCTTTTTCTTTCTACCAACAGTATGAGCTATACGTACAGCTTGAGTAGCCGGGTCTAATTTATTAAGATCCTCTGGATTATAGACGACCACTTCCCTAAAACCTGACGGATGTAGATTGCGAACAGCCTTAGGCGTACCGTAACCCGATTTAACCCTAGCAGGCCAACCTTTAACCTCAAGCCTCATTTTATTAGAATGACCCATTGGCTTCCTCCAATTCTCCTTAACCCTAGCAAGCCTCCAACTTTCACATCTTACAAAGTAAGGTCTCTTAGCGTCGAGTCTAGCTTTAAGCTTTAAAAGCCTCACTACATTAGCGGAAAGCTTAGGTTTAATCTTTATTAACGCCTTCTCCGTTTTCTCAGCAACAGCTTCCTCAGATGGCTTTTCTAAGACTTCTTCAGTCGTCACATCCCCACCTCCCTATGGTATGTGAAGATTCCATCTAAAAAGATTCTGGGATCTCTACTGACGACTCTAGTAGCGTTTTCTATGTTCGCAACCGTCTGCCCAACTTCCTCAATATCGATCCCTTTGACTACTACATCATCTTGCTCGATTTTAACCTTTACATTTCCAACGATCTTTGCATATCTCGGTGCACGTTCACCTATGAAGTTTTCAATGACTACATAGTCGCCTTTAACCTTAACACTCATCGGAAAGTGTGCATATACTATCTTTAAACGGTATGTGAAGCCTTTTGTGACACCTACCATCATGTTCCTTATGTGAGCGGCTATAGTACCCACTAAGGCTAGCTTATTCCTTCTAGACTTTCCAACAACCTCAACGGCTACTTTACCACCAATATTTCTAATGGTAAGCTGACCCGTGGCATGTGAAAAATCCTTATAGAGTTCACCCAACGGCCCTTTGACCTTAACTTTTAAACCATCTATTTCAACGCTAACATCTTGGGGAATTTCAACGATTCTGGAGCTCAAGATTTAATACCTCCATGTTTTAGTAGACGTAGGCTAGGAGCTTTCCACCTAAGTGTTTAGCTTCAGCCTCTCTATGAGACATCACCCCTAGAGGAGTTGAGAGAATTAAGATTCCTATGTTTCGAGATGGAAGGAACATGCGTTTATATTCATCAAGCTCTTTAAACTTAACGGAATACCTAGGTTTAATAGCTTTACATGCGTTTATATTACCTAGGAGCTGGACTTTGAATTTACCGCCTCTTCCATCATCTATAAGCTCAAATTCACCTATATAACCGTGGATCTGTATAACTCTTAAAACGTTCCCTATCAGTTTAGAAGCAGGGTAGATTATACACTCCTTATTGCGCCTAGTTTCATTATTAGCGATCATTGCAAGGGCATTTGCAAGAGTATCATTCATAACCATGATCCATCCCCCCTAATTATACTTCTTAAAACCCAGCTTAGAAGCAACTTCTCTGAAACATTGACGGCATAGTGTAAGCCCGTACTGCCGAATGATGGGACCATATGAGCCGCACCTAGAGCAGGGTCTAGAGCCTTTACCGAATTTACGCTCTTTCTTAGGCTTCTGTTTAGCCATTAAACCACCTCAATACCCAGCGTTTCCTTAACGAATGCTATCGATTCTTCTTTCGTCAACCTATGATTCTTACCAACTTTACCACGCTTCCACCTTCTTCTGGACACTCTATAGCCTGGTCTTTCAACGTTTACACATACATCCATACCTATTATACCTAATGCAGGGTCGTACGTCGTATTGGGTAAGTCTAAGTGGCTTTTTATACCTATTGAAAAGTTTCCATACTCGCTAAAGTTATCGGCAGGTATTTTATAGTTGACGGCTTCGAGAACCCTCTTGAGAAAATCCATAGCTTTATCTCCTCTTAAAGTCACTTTAGCAGCTATGGGTTCACCTTTATGTATGTTAAAATCTCTTATAGTCCTTTTCGCTCTGCATACACACGGTTGTGCACCAGTTATGATTTTGAGAATTTTTAAAGCTTTTTCCAGTGGTTCACCACTCTTACCAACACAGGTATTCACAGTGATTTTAGTTATCCTAGGTTTAAGCATAGGATTTATATAACTCAAGGTTTTCAACCTCTAGGTAGGTAGAGATATACATGGCTTATTATATCCAACTGGAAAAACGTAGTCGAGAATCGTGGAAATTTTCGAACCATCTTTCATCTCCACAACAGCAGAGGCTTTAGAAGTCAATGAACCCGGTACTACTTCGACAAGCCTACCAAATTTACCAATATTGTGACCACCAGTAATAAGGACGTATACACCTTTTTCAAGTTTAAAATGGTCTAAAATAAGCGGTTTACAAATATCCATTTTCAAAACATCGTGAACTTTATATTGATCTTCAACAGGGTTTCTTGGGTCTGAAACCTGTATTATCATATTATAACCATCATGCATATTAAGCTGAATGCATCCGCCTTTTATGGTAGATTTACCCACTATTTTCCGAAGCTTAAATTGTGATTCTTCAGGAGGAATTGGGTGTGGAATTAACCCTTTACTTGAAGGAAGTATCCGGTAGGATTTATTTAGCTTCTCTATGTATAATGCATCCATAAGTCCGACTGGAAAACCACGATCACGGACAATCCTACCGTCGACTTTAATATATCCTTTATTTAGAATAAACTTGACTTCTTTAGCCTTATGAGCTAAACCGAAGTAATCCCTTATAAGGATTTGAAGGGGAATGCATCCATCTGTTGGATAGGGGCCTGGACTAGGTTTTACAACCCATCTAAAGGCTTTTCTAGGTATATTCCATAATTCCGGCGCCGCCAACCGCTTCAAATGCTTCGACCCACTAATCTTCCCCAAGATGAACACCTCTACGTTTTCATCATTTCAGGAGTCTGTATCTTAATTTTCCGCTCCAATGCTTTAACCCTTCTCTTATCATCTAAGTTAATCTTAGTTATTATCACTTTAGATGAACGTATAGGTATAAGAACCTTTGTACCATCAACCTTCTCACGGGTAACACCTTCCACGTAAATACGCATCCTCTCACGATCTACTCTTAAAACAGCACCTGAAAAGCCTTTAAAATCCCCTCTAACAATTTTAACAGTATCACCTTTACGTATTGGAAATGACCTACGTTTGTATTTCTCCTTAAGCTCATCAGATAAGTGTGCGGAAAGTATTTTAACTATAACATGCTTAGGAGCGTCAAAAAATGCACGTCTCTGCTTTCTAGGTTGTTTAGACATTATAAACCTCCTACACGATCATACCTGCTAACGCTGCGATTCTAGGCCATCTCTCAGCAGCTTCCATTGCAACGGAGCCTCTTATTTCAGTACCTCGCAAATCCCCCTCAGGAGTTAGGAGAACCGCCGCATTATCCTCAAAGCACACCCAAGTTCCATCAGCTCTTCTGTACGGCTTCTTCTGACGAACTATGACAGCATGCATAACCTGTCCTCTCAATTCAGCTATACCTCTTCTAACGCTTACAACAACCATGTCGCCTATAGCTGCCGATGGTATCCGTTTAAGTCTACCCTTATACCCTATGACTCCAACCAGCTTTAAGAGTTTAGCTCCAGTATTGTCAGCGCATTCTAAGTGTGCACCTACAGGTAGACAACGTGGTATATGAGGCCTATACTCTATAACCGCTACAGCTGATACAGCTCTAGTTTTAGGTCCACCTTTTGGAGGCCCTTTACTGGACATCTTCACTCACCCTTCAATTTTTTAACAACTACAAAATGTACAGTCTTACTTATAGGTCTACACTCAACAATGCGAACTTTATCGCCTTCCCTAATTCCCAGACAAGGTGGACAATGTGCAGGTATTCGGCTCTGCCTACGCTCATACCTACGATACTTGGGAACATAGTGGGAGTATTCTCTAACCACGATAACAGTGTTCTTAGCTTTAGCACTTGCGACAACTCCTTCAAAAACTTGACCCCTTAGAGATAAGACTCCATGGAAGGGGCAATTTTCATCTCCACAGCTAACTTCAGACGACATCAAGATCACCTCTTAAGCCTATCTTCAGGTCTCCCTACGAGTTTTACACCTTCTACTTCAACTTTAATACCGTCTCTAAGCGTGAATACGAATTTGCAGGAAGCTTTTGGAACCGCTTTGACATGTCTCCCAGATTTAACATATATCATGTTTCTAGTTTCATCTATGACTTCGCCTTCTATACCTTCGTAGGATTTACACGATGATTCTACAACGCGAATATTAAGACCTATAAGCTCATGCTTCAGTATATTGAAGGGAGTGATCAAGCTCATTTAGACACCGCCTTACGAAGCTTAAGCTCTTCTTCCCTTTGAACCGTGAGAATACGGGCAATAGTACGTTTTATCTCTCTCACCCTAGAATAGTTTTCAACTGTTCCACCAGCCTTAATAGTGGCATTAAGCTTCATCAGTTCCATCTTAAGCTCAATAAGACGGCGGGCTCTATCTTCAGAACTCATAGATCTTATTTCACTCATTCTGAGAATCGGCATCAGCTACCACCCTCTTCCTCAGCCTCCTCTCCCTTCTCAAATTCAACCTTTTGAACCAATTCTTTAATAGAAATTTTATCTGGAAACTCTACTCCAGACGGTAAGATTGTAACTTTTATTCCGAATATTCCAGGTTTAAGTAGGAGAGAATATACAGCCGATTTCACATACTTCATAGCTGGGTCTCCGGATTTAGGGAGATATCCTACCTTATACTTCTCATACCTGGACCTTTCAGATGTAAGCTTACCACTTATCTTAACTTCAGCACCTAATGCCCCAGCTCTCATAATACGTTCTAAAGCCCAGAAGGATGCTCTGCGGAAATGTATACCCTTCTGCATGGCCAACGCTATTCTACTAGCCATTATGTGCGAGTTAAGCTCAGGAACAGGGATATCGGCTACAGCTATCTGAGGATTATAAATGTTGAATTCATCTTGAAGCTCTTTGCTTAAGGCTTTAATTATCTCTCCCCCTCTACCTATGACAAGACCGGGTCTTAAGGCGAAAATAGTGATTCTAGTGCCTAGCGGCGTTTTAGATATTTCAGCACCACCATACCCGGCATCTTTCAACCGTTCCATTAGAAATTCATCTAGCTTAAACCTATCCATATACTGTTTTACGAAATGTTTCCTAATCGCAGACATCCGTGGCACCAAACAATCTTAATCGCTATTAAGGCTGGCTAATCTAAGATTAGATGGCTTATTAATAAGGTTTACGAAAAATTGCCTCCAGTAGCAACTTCAAAATATTAAGTTTAAATGCACGAGGACTACATAAGATATATTAAGCTTTACGATTTGTTGGAGATAAGAAGACGTGAAGTCAGAGAGCGTAAAGAGACTTTTGTTCCCTCTAATACCATCTAGAGCTTTCTTAGCTCTAGCTTACGGCACCTCAGCTGTTTTACTTCCATATCTATTGGAGGAATTTAAGATCACATATGTCTACTATGGAGCTTCCGTAATGGCATCAAGAACTCTATCCCTCGTGGTAACAATGCTACTTGTTATAGGATATCACAGGATAGGGATCTTATATTTGCTCTTAGGAATTCTATCCATCGGATAGTATTTACTATTTATATCGATGGGGTACTTTGAACAAAAAGTAATTATGTTCTAAATTTATTATTTCCAAGTGTTTGCTTTGCTGGAATCTCGGTGGCTTTAAGAGAAATTCTCGTACCTACCATCGCTGCCTTGACCGTGAAGAAGCTTAAGGCAACAGCGGCTTCCGTGCTAAACTCGCTAGGAGCCATCCAGAGTATCGTAACACCATTTGCTCCTATAGTGCTCGTACTCTTTACATCTCCATCAAAATCGTTTACTATACCTCTACTATTAACATTTATAGCGATAACTTTTATGATTCCGCTAAGGCGTTTTGTCGAAATAAAGCCTAACCCTAATATCAAAGCCCTAAAGGCGATGTTTATGGATAGAAAACTGTTAATATTGACGTCGCTTCTCGCACTAGATACCCCTGTATGGCTTATGCTAGTCTCTTATACCCTCTTAATAGCTGTTCGAAATGGTGAATTCGACATTATTTATGTAGCACTTCATAACTCATTAATAGGTCTAGCATCGGCTGCTTTTGGACCTTTAGCAGCATATATCTACGACATACTATGGCGCAGAGCTGGACTCTTATCTATTTCAGAGTTCGTAGGAGTTTTATATGTACTCATATTCTATACCTCTATTAGAATACATTCGACACCGCTTTTTCTCTTAGCCGCTGTACTTTCGGGACTTACTTCAGCATTATGGTATGGTGTTCACATAGCATTGCTAAACGAGACTAGGAGTAAAGCTACCTTATCTCAGGCTTTAGCACTAACTCAAGTGCTAGGTACGATATTTTCAATTCCGGTAACAGGTGTTGGGGCTCTACTCTTACAATATAGTTTAGACTCATACTCTGCCGTTTTTAACAATATCTTTAGCTAATCTTTAGCTACGTTAAGCTTTATATATGGAACTATGCTAACTAGGCTGATATGGTATTCGTAAGGTAATCTCATAAACCTATCTGTCTAAATTAAGAGAGACAGGTTTATCATAACTAGAGTGAATGATGAACTTGTTGCTTCAGCAGCTCTGATAGCGGTTAAACATGCTTTACCTTCAGCAGACTGCCTACAACTAGCCAGCGTCGCAAGCCTGAAACATGCTCTAGAACCTATGAAGGAAAAACTAGTTCTAGTATGCCCAGATAAAGACCTATGTAGAGCAGCAGAAGAGGAAGAAATAGAACTTAACGACCCTGAGGAAGTTAAAAAGTTCATAGCTAGCCAGAAGGTTTCAGAAGGTCAGAAAAAGAATTACGTCCAAGCATATGACACTTTCATGAAGTTCGTTTAAGGAAGCTGAGATAAGCCAAACTACAAGTTCGTCGAGAAAATACCGTTCATACCCACGGAGGAGGAGTTAGATCAGCTCATAGCTGGGTGCAGTAAGAAGGTGTCAACGCTCTTGCAGTTTCTGAAGGAGACTGCCGCTAAGGTAGGAGAAGCCTTGAAGCTTAAGTGGACTGACTTGGACTTCGAGAGGAGGGTCGTCATGATAACTCCTGAGAAGTGTAGCAAGCCAAGGATACTTTCGATAAGCCCTAAGCTCGAGGGGATGTTAAAGAACCCCCCAAGGAGGGTGAGCGTGTCTTTCTATCTAGGTTAGAGACCTATGAGTGTTCCTTGTTTAAGCAGAGGAGGAGGCTTGCCAAGAAACTAAACAACCCAAGGCTCTTGAGTATAACGTTCCACACTTTCAAGCATTGGAAGGATACTATGGAATGCCACAGGACGAAAGACATCTTGTACGTAAAAGAGCTGTTGGGACATAGGAACATTTAAAGCACCATGATATACATAACTATAAAAAGCACTATTCCAAGAGAGGGGGACGAATTCCATTGTGGGGTAACTTCGAGCAGAGAAGAGGCGGTAAGCCTGATAGAGGCAGGCTTCGAATTCGTAATGGAGTACAAGGGTGAGCTGTACTTCAGAAAGAGGAAGTAAAAGTATTAAAATTCTGTGAAAAACACTAAAATTCTGCTAAAGCTATTTCGATATGAGTTAAAACTCTGAAGTTTGGAGTTGCACGGGCGAAGGCTCTAGGAGTGTAGCGTTTTAGTATGGTGCCTTTTTGAGCGGCTGCATGTACAACTTTAAGATTCTCCACGCTTAATCCTTTGTACTCAGCGTTGGCTTCAGCATTCTCTAAAACCTTAAGAATAGCTTTACACGCCTTAACGGGATATCTACCTGCATACCAATTTTGTAAACCTCTTTTGTGTGAAATCTTCTTCTTATGACGCCTATAGGGAATACTCCTTTTAAGGTTTATTGCGTCTTCTAGAAGACGTTTCGCATCGTCGAGAGATAACCCTCTTATAGCTCTACAAACCTCTACGGCGGCTTTATGGGAAATTCTTAAATCTCTACCCGAGGCTAGGACTGTTCTTTCAGGGTCTAAATTTTTCACCGAGTAACCCCAGTTTGGCATAGCTTCTATCAACCCATAAATGGTTTAATATCAAGCCTTTAAACATTACGAGTTATAAGGTTTGCGGATAGTCATTCCAGTTGCTACGGTATTCCACGGTAAGCTGTGGGTTTTGCTCGACCCCTCCAGGTTTACTCTACCCTAATAAGGCGTCAAATAGCTATGGAAGTTTAACAGAACATTAACAGAACAGAAAACTATCAAAGTATTATGGAAGTGTTATCTTCATGGAAAAACTGGTCAAATTTTGCCTATTACATTTTTAAAAAATTTTGTAGTTAGAAGCCTCCATAAGAATAACCATAGAAGAAACAGTAAAACCGTTATCAAAACCTCAAGTGTATTTAAAAGCGTAGAGCCGCCAAACTGTCTCATGTAGTTTACTAAAGTAGCTAGCAGGTAGAAGCCTATCATAATACTAATCCAAGCTATTAACAGGTTTATGTAAATCCAGAAAGTATCCTTCAACATTCAACCTCCTAGCGGTACTATTATGATTGTTATGAAAGCTAATATAGATGAAAACACCGTTAAAGCTAAAAATTCCCTAGCGACCTCCTTCTCTGTTTTAGCTGAACCCGCTAGTATCATTCTCACAAGTGTTAAAGGGGCTCGTTGATCTTTAACCGCTTCTATTAACCCATTTTCTAAAAGCCTAGTAGGTCTAACCGTGATGTCTCTCTTCCCCTTAAAACCTCCACTAGTAGAAAGTATCATGTATGAATTTAAAATCTGAGGAAGCATAGCTATGACTGCTACAACTTCTAAACCACTTGTGACAACTAGGCTTCCTATTGCAGCGCCCACTGCAAAGCTTCCTACATTGCCGGAGAATACTTTAGCCGGGTATCGATTGTAGAAATAAAACGCTAAGGTGGCTCCTAGTAGAGCTAAGCTTACGAGGAAAGCTGTGTAATTGCCAGTTAACATATACGCAATCGTTAGCAGGGTTAGTATTATCGAGGCTGAACCACTCATAGCTCCGTTAACAGGATCCGACATATTCATAGCGTTTGTAGTTACACTGAGAGCAATCGGTATAGCTAACGGATACGCTATGGTAAGTCTAACTCTACCAATGAACGGTATTATAGGTCTGGGATTGTATGCTCTCAGGACGATTATTGGAAAACCACTCAGCATCGCAAGAAGCACCTTACGAGTAGGGGATAAGTCTTTAAAATCATCAAACAACCCTATAAGAGCGGCTACTATTATGGAGAGAAAAACGGCTAAGTAGGTATTGCTTGACTCGGAAGTAGCTATGCTTAGGAATGCTAATGATATGGAGAAGCCGATTAACATAGACACTCCAACCATTTCCGGGATTTTAGGCTTATTAGGCTTATGTACGTCAACACCAACCATACCTCTACTATTCATGAATAGAGCTATTCTAGGAGTAGATATGAAAGTCGTTAGAAAGCTTATTGCAAACGCTGACAGCGCGTACATGATCAACATGTAATCATCCTATAGAGGACATTGACAGTTGTATTTAAAGTGTACATTAACTTACTCTCAATCGTCGAAATGAAGACTATTTAAGACATTGGAATACTCATCCACAGGAAAGTAGTAAAAACTTGGAAGTAATTGAAACTTTAAACATAAAGTTTATTAGATGAAGTTTTTTTGAATTTAACCTTTGATAAGGCTATGGTCAGCTTAGCACCCTTCGTAGCATCCCCTCCGGAAGTTGTCCGTGCAATGCTCGAACTAGCTCAAGTTTCCGAGAACGATGTTGTATGCGACATGGGCTGTGGTGATGGGCGAATACTCTTTATGGCTATTTCAGAATTTGGAGTGAAGAAGGCTATAGGTTATGAGATTAGAAGAGATCTATTTAATATAGTGCTCGACAAGGTTTTAAGTGAAGACGTATCCGACAGAGTGATCGTTTACAATAGAGACTGTATAACCGCGGATCTTTCAGATGTTACTGTGATAACTCTATACCTCACAACCTCCGGTAACGATAAACTTAGACCTAAGTTTGAAAGAGAAGCTAAACCAGGTACTAGAATCGTCAGCCACGACTTCAGCATAACGGGTTGGAAGGCGGCTAAAATCGAAAGGTTTGGAGGACATACAATATACCTCTACATAGTTCCAGATGCATTTCAAAGTAGGCTATATGAAAGCGAGGCTAAAGAGAGGAGAGGCACCCGAAGCTTTTGGCCTTTTGGAAGAGACTGGTAGACTGTGAATCTTCAATTGAGCTTGGTAGACTTAACTTTAAGGTTTGAAAACCCTACACTATTCTATGTTGGTGCTGAAGCTGAGGTTTACAGAGCTAAATGGTATGGAATAGATGTTGTAATTAAACGTAGAATCCCTAAACCATATAGAATTAAAGAGCTTGATGAAGAAATAAGATTCAGGAGGACGATGAGAGAGGCTAAAATTCTACATTACGCTAAAAAAGCTGGAGTCCCAACTCCAACCGTATACTTTTTAGATCCGACGAATTCTACAATCATCATGAATTTCATTGAAGGCGAGAGAACTAGGGAGGCATTAAGCAAATTTACTGGAGAAGAACGCGTTAGAAAAATCGAACTTATAGGGGTGTATACAGGTAGACTTCACCAAGCGGGAATACAGCATGGCGATTTAACAACTTCAAATATGATCCTGACAGAAGATGGGAGGATATTCATAGTAGACTTCGGTTTAGGTGCTTTTACAAACGAGGTTGAAGATATGGCTGTGGATCTAATACTATTCAGACGAGCCCTAATGAGTACCCACTACATGTTTGCAGAAGAATGCTTCAAAGCCTTTCTTAGAGGCTACGCAAGCATCAGAGGGAGAAAAATAGCTGATAAAGTCCTAGATAAGGCTAGAGAAGTGGAAAAAAGAGGACGTTATGTTATCAGAAGCTAGGTTGCGCTTCCAATTTTACGAAAGCTCTGAACACTTTTGAAGACCTTCCAATTGTTAATTCTACGACATCACCAACCTGTCTACCCCGTAGAGACTTGGTTACATCATCCATAGATGAAATGTTAAACTCGTCGACTCTAAGAATCACATCTCCAGGTCTAATACCAGCTTTAAACGCAGGACCATTTTCAAATGTGCTTACAACTAGAACACCTCTCATGAACGATATACCGTAGTAGGATGCTATTGCCCTATTGAGATCTATACCAGCTATGCCAATCCATGGTCTGGTGAGACCGTAGAGCCGTACATCTTCAAATATTCTTCTAACAGTATCTGAAGGAACTGCAAACCCTATGCCTTGAGCAAATGGCACTATGGCTGTACTCATACCCACCATTTCAGCCTTCATATTGATCAGAGGACCGCCACTATTACCCGGATTTATAGCGGCATCCGTCTGAATGATACGGCTCATTACACCTCTAGGGGTTTGAAGTGTACGGTTTAATGCGCTTATAACGCCTATTGTAACCGTTGGACCGCCAGGTAACCCTAGTGGATTGCCAATGGCGACTACAAGTTGGCCGACTTTAAGATCCACGTAATTACAGAATTTAACAGGCTTCAGGTTTGAAGCGTTTATTTTTAGAATGGCTACATCCATCAGCTTATCTGCGCCGATCGGAGAGGCTTCAAACCTCTCACCTGTATATAGGGTCACCTCTATCTGCTGGGCTTCCTCTATAACGTGGTAGCTTGTAGCAATATATCCATTTTCATCTATTATCGTACCAGAACCTACACCTTTAACAGGTGTCACTTGGAGAAGCAGATCTCTACGTAATGCTATTGTACTTACGTTTACAACGCTTGGAAGAGTTTCTTCAACGACTTTAACTACTTTTTCTTCCTCCATTTTAAATCCTCCAAGATATTTCTCATTTTAACAGCATCTAGATCGAGGACTGGAGATTCACTTATTATAACTGGTTTATATTCGTTTTCAATTACAACTTCAGCCAAAATCTTGAAATCTGGACCAAACGGTTCATCTAAAGTCCTATGTTTAACTTCCCCTTTATTGCTATATTCGACGTTTGTAAAATGGAAGTGAAGCTTATCGATGCCTCCAGAACCTAAAGCCTTTTCAATCTTCTCAAAGACCTTTAAGTAGTCGTCTTTAGAGCGGAAGCAGCCTCCACATCTAGCGTAAATATGAGCCCAATCTATAGTAGGATATACTAGGTCAAATTTTTGGCACATAGCTAGAATCTCATCTAAACTGCCGAGTTGGCTAGGTTTACCTGTTGTTTCGGGGCGAAGATAGACTTTAAACCCTTTAGTATTCATATACTCTACTAGTTTATCTAAAGCCTTAAGACATATTTCAAAAGCTTCCCTAGGCGACCTTCTCCCGTAGAATCCAGGGTGGAAGACAACGCTTTCAGCTCCAAGCCATTCAGTTGCTTCCAAACAGGCTTTAATCCTTTCAATACTCTTCTCAACAACGCCTTCATCTCCAGCGAGGTTTATAAAGTAGGACCCATGCATTGTAACCCATACGTCGTTTTTCAGAGCTTCAGATTTAAACTTCTCAGCGAACTCACGTTTAACTTGAGGTTTAACCCCCCAGCGTACAGCCTGATACTCGAAAGCATCTAACCCTTCATTTTTAAGATACTGCGGTACCGACATAAGTGGACCGTCGAATCCTACTGGTAGTCCAGCAGGCCCGAATCTGACTCTATCTGCCAAGAAACCACCTACTGGAAAATCAATAGACCATGTTTTAATTAAACTTTCGTATAAAGGGGGAAAAAGTAATTAGGCGGATTTCGATAGTTTTACTCGGTTAAAAATGCCTAAGTACTGTCCTGAATGTGGTGGAGAACTATTCTACGATCCACCTACGAAGCATTATATGTGTAAAAGCTGTGGTGCTACATATAATCAGCAAGAGCTTGTAGAAGCATGGAAAAAAGTAAGAAGACATTTAAATGAAGAAGACAGCAAGAAAAAACTTCAAAGAGAATATTTAAGATGGTGGCTTTCAAGGAAAGAATCTTAATTTTTCGGAAAACCTACTCTTTCTTCCTAGTTTTGTAGAGAATTATTACCCTGACTCCAGTTATATACTGTCTCCATAGACGGCTATACAACTGGCGTACTCCATTTCAGCCCCTCCTACCGTCTTGAGCCACCGGAGAGCACCATCTGAGTCGAATAGAGAAGCTATGAAGGCATCATTCCCTCCAGCATCGAAGCTATCTGTAGACCCGGCTGTGAATAGGCTATCATCATAAGTAGCTATATCCATAACCCCTTCATAACCGGCCCCTTCTATCGTTTTAAACCATTTGAGGCTGCCGTCTGAGGCGAAGCTGGCGACGAAGACATCCTTTGGGAGAAGGCGAGGGCTGATGAAGCTACTTGTATACCCGGTCATATATATGCTGTTGTCATAGACAGCGATATCGAACACAAGGTAGTCGTCAGGTTCCGTTATGGCCTCGAACCATCGGATGCTACCGTTTAAAAACATCTAGAGAAGTGATGAAAAGACCTCCATCTAAATGTCCGGTTATGTATATGCCATCATTATAGACGGCGATTACTTAGTCTCTTCCAGCTCCTATCGTTTCAAATTAGGATACATCTTCCTCCGCTACGACGCCAGATACAAACTCTAAATGGTTCGCTATAACGGAGCCATGAACATCCTCAAGCGGAGCATGGGCTATACGCCCGTGTCAGGGGCTGATTTGACACAGCCTAGAACTCGGTATAATGAAGCCATGAAGACTGAAGAACCGAGAATCTCCCGGCTTTAGCCGCGGAGAGTGTCAAAAACATAGTAAACCTAGCTTTTTAAGCTAGTAAGAACGTATCTAAGGGTGACCAGCATGATTGAGCAGCTTAAATTTGAAATATTAACGATAGGGAATGAATTGCTCATAGGTAAAATTCTAAATACGAATGCTCACTGGCTTAGTAGACGTATAACAAATTTAGGGGGACGGGTTACTAGGATAATCACAATAGGAGACGATGTCGGTGAAATATCGTCGACGGTGAGAGACTGTTTAGCTAGAAAACCGGATTTCATAATAACCGTGGGTGGATTGGGACCAACGTTTGACGATAAAACTCTTGAAGGTGTTGCACGTGCATTAAATTTGAGTCTTAAAGTGAACAGTGAAGCCTTAAACATGGTTAAGATGAAATATGAAAGCTTGGGGAGAGCTAGAGGGGAGAAAATTGAACTTACACCTGCGCGAATTAAGATGGCTACTCTACCTGAGAAAGCTAAACCTTTAACAAATCCCGTTGGAACAGCTCCAGGCGTCTTACTGGAGACCGACGGGGTTACGATAATATGTCTACCAGGTGTTCCCGAGGAAATGAAGGCTATATTTGAAGATTCTATAAGCTTAATTATTCGAGGGAAGTCTAAGCTCATCTTCTGTGAGAAGAGTTTAAGACTTGAGGGGATATATGAGTCCGACCTTGCACCTATAATAGATCAAGTTCTCAAGATGAACCCTAGAGTTTACATAAAGTCTCATCCCAGGAGGGGGGAGGGGGGTGCTTATATAGAGCTACATCTTTCAACGTCTGATGAAAGCCTTGAAGAATGCTTCAGAGTGATAGATGTCACAGCATCTGAAGTCAAGAAACATGTAGTTGAACGGGGAGGTAGAGTTACTGAAATACCAATTGGAGAGTAGTATTAGCCTATAGTAGCTGTTACTAAACCTATTCCCCTAGTTCTACCCTCTCTGAATACAAACCAGTCTCCAACCCTAATGTAAACCGGTCTATACTTGAAGCTGAATTTCACGTATGCCGTTACACCAGTCCTCAACGGTTCACGGCTGGACTCTACGAGCTCAGCTGCCTGTCTTATCGTATGAATGTGTATTACAGCGTTGTACCCTCTCCATATGGTTGTGGGATGGTGGAGAACCGTTACCTTGGCTTCGAAAACCCTAACAGGCTTTAAGACTTCAGATTTATCAAGAATACACATGCCCTTTAAAACCTCATCATACTCTATATTTGATAAAGCCAAGCAAACGTCTTGACCGGGGAAAGCCCTTTGAACGGGGATTCTATGCAAGTGTATGGATTTTATTTTCACGAGCCTGGAACTACCGTCGTCAAATGGGCCTATTTGAATGTAGTCGTCAATACCTATACTACCTTGAAGAACAACACCACTTACAACAACACCGACACCTTTAACGTTAAACTTATCATCCACGTACATCATAAACGGTTTATCTAATTTCTCCTCCCACCTCATCCTCGGAGGGAGGAGGTTTAAGAAAACCTTTAACAGACTTAAACCTTCCCCAGTCTTATTCGAGATGAGGAATACTGGTGTTACTCTTCCAGACTGTATGGTTTTAACAGCTACAGATATGTCATCTATTCCTCGAACTACTAGGGGGATTTTATCTACACCAGGCATTTTCAAGAGTTTAAATACATCGTTTAAGACATATTCAATTCTCTCACTATCCACCATGTCAATCTTAGTAATCACTACTGCTATGGGGATCTTTAAAGCAATAGCTATTCCCAAGTGCTCCTTCGTAGTACCTATGACGCCTGCATTAGCTCCTATGATCAGTAGAGCGTAGTCGGGTGTTCTACCCATTATCCCCTTAAGTGTTGTCCTCAGATACTTTTCATGACCTCCAAGATCTATGATGTTTATGATTTTAGAGCTTTTTAAGAAAACTTGCGATTCATCTAAGGGAGAAGTGAGGATGTGATTCACTATGTAACCGTCCTCTGAAAAACCGATTGGATGGGTTGATATGGAGGATGTTCTACCAGTTTTAACCTCATGCACGTATCTGGCGACTTTACTCATAGCTAAACCTCTACCATTATCCAGCTCTCCGGTAGATAGAACTCCGACTAGACTAGACTTACCTGCATCAACATTTCCAAGCAGTGGAATCTCTAGGAAGATTGGAAGATTACCCTCTCTAGAAACTCTTATATGGACTTCAGCTATTTTACCCAGTCTACCCGTGCCAACCCTTAGAAGTCTGCATTTGGCTCCCACCAGTTTTGCAGCCTTTTCTAAAACGTTTAGAGAAAGTTCAAGCTCTTTATCATCAAGCCCTACAGGGTCTCCGTCATCTGAAACACCTATCTCGTAGAATGCTTCTCCTCCACCTTCATTAAGCCTATAACGCATTTGAGTAGCTAAATGCTCAATAGTCTTCTGGTCATCCCTCAAAAGAATGAGTTTATACTCTACATTACCTTCATCCTTTTCAGCTTCTTTCAACCCACCCCTAAATTGAAAACACCTCTTGAATGTAAAATCTTTAACAAGTTGAATTTAAACATTTTACCTACGGATTCTGTACATCTTCGGGTGTTGAGTGGTGAATCTTAAATATCAGTCCCTCTTAGTTTTGTCCGTGCAAGCAGTTAAAGCGGTGCAGATACCTTACCATCCCTCAGAGGAGATTCTTAGGCTACTTGAGACCTTTAGAGACATGGTCAACTACTGCATTCACGTTGGTTTAGAGAAGAACATAACATCAAGGTTCAAGCTTTCAAACGAGGTTTATCATAAGCTAAACAATTATGGACTACATACATGGTATAATCTTTCAGTAATAGAGGTTGCTACTGCCATCCTAAAGAACTATCGAAAGGCTGTCAGAAGGAAAAGAGCTACCAAGAGACCCTATGCCAGAAAGCTTATGGCGAAGCTTGGAAATCAAGCCTATAAGATAGCCGATGACCAATTTAGGATTCCAATAAAGCCTAGAGAATATTTCTACATACCGCTTCATAAGAGGGTTAGACAATTCTTGTCGGATGCCACGCTCAAGTTAGGCTCAATAACCCTGACTGCTTGCACGGTCTCAGTGGTTTTCTCAAAAACCACTGAGGTTATGAGGCCTAAGGGATACGTGGCTATAGATACGAACGAGAGAAGCGTCGATGGGGCAAGCATAGAGAACGGAGAACTCAAAGTTGAAAGCTACGATTTATCGAGGATCTGTGAGATTAGGCATGGATACTTTGAACGGGTTAGAAGAGTCCAAGCCAAGTATGCCAATGATAGGCGAGTTTCTAGAAAGATTCAGCAGAAATGGTTTAGGAACCAGAATAGCTGCATCAACTCAATACTCCATAAAGTTAGCTCAACAATCGTGAAAAAGGCAAAGAAAAAGAAGCAGGGTATCATCCTTGAAGACCTAAAAAATATCCGCAGGGCAGTTAACCGTAAAGTCTTAGGTATCAACAAGTTCAATGGAAAGGTTCAAGTAACAAGCAAACACTTGAAGAGACTTAAGCGGAGGCTCAACTCTTGGCTTTTCAGAAAACTGCAGAGCTTCATTGAATATAAGGCAAGATGGGAAGGGGTCAAAGTCGTATACGTTAACGCCTACAACACGTCCAGAATTTGTGCGATAT
>JAGTQM010000005.1 GCA_018396755.1 Candidatus Bathyarchaeota archaeon
AGCTCATGTTGCAGGGTGATAGACAGATTCCGGAAGCTACCATCGAGGAGGGCTTCTCATTTAAATTTAGAGGATTCCACCTCGATATAGCTAGAGGAGGGGTCCCTAGAGTTGAAACGTTTAAGTCGATCATAAGATGGCTCTACTTGATTAAATATAACTATTTTGCAGTTTATGTAGAAGACCTATTCCCCTGGAGAAGCTATCCTCAAATCGGAGTATTAAGAGGAAGGTTAACAGAAGAAGAGTGGAATACGATAGTAGATTACGGTGGAAAACTTGGGATTGAGGTTTTCCCATCGCTTGAACTATGCGGACACATGGAGCATATACTGTCGATGCCAGAATTTTGGCGGTTTAGCGAATGGCATAGACCTATGGAAGGATGCTTAGACGTTAGCAGTGAAGAATCTAGAGAATTCGCATACAGGCTTTTAAACGATGCTTTAGATCTTACGCGTTCAAAGTATGTACACGTAGGCGGAGATGAGACTTGGGCGCTTGGAAGAGGAGTCAGCTTGAATAAGACGTGGAGGTTTGAAGGCCCAAGCCTGTATGAGAAGCATCATAGAAGGCTTGTTGAAATCGTTAGAAGCCGAGGAAAAACCCCTCTACTATGGGGCGATATGATATCTGGAATGTACCTGGTTGGTGATAGAGAAAAGTGGGCTGAAGTACTTCAAAGCGACATATGGAGAGAGAGTATAATAGCCAACTGGGACTACAGCCCAGAATCCATAGACCACTTTAGAAGGAAAATAGACATCTTTAAGAATAGAGGCTTAGAACAGGTAGCTTGCCCAGGGCTTTCAAACTGGGATAGATTCTATCCGAATTTCGAAGTAGCTATTGTAAACCTTAGGAACTTCCTCACAGCCGCTAGGGAAAAAGAGATATTGGGTTTCATGGTGACGGCTTGGGGAGACGATGGGGAAGAATGCCTATTTTCATTTCTAACACCTCTAATACTCGCATCTATGGAGATAGCTGAAGGCTCTGGAGAGTGGGAGAAGAAATGGATAGCGTTATCTGGAGAATGCGAAGCCGTGTTAAAGGCAAGAATGATCTTTGGACGCAGAGAAATTTCAGACATCCTCAAGCATATTCTGTATTCTACACCGCTTCTCAAGAGAATGGAAGGCGAAAGACTGGAGAGGATTACTAAAAACTGGAGAGAAGCCTTAGAAAACTTAAAAGGCATTATTCTACCCAAAGACCTCGACTTTATAAGAAGATGCCTTGAAGTTGGGCTCAGTAGACTTAGAGGAGAGATAGCGGTTTCAGACTACATAACACTAGCTCGTCTATACTCTGAACTGTGGCTTTCCGAAAGAAAGCCAGAAGGATTAGAATTGATAATTACGAGGCTCTGGGGGGCTGCTGGAAGAATCGATTTAAACCTGCAATAACAGCATCTACCTCCCATATTTTCCCACTATTTTTAAAATTCTTTGCGCTTCATCTTCATCACGGCACCAGGTTTGAAGAAGTAAGCCTTCATGTTTAAGTTTAGATAGTAGAAATTCTACCTCCCACGGTTCACAGGATATTTGGAGACATTTACCAGCTTCTAATATTTTCCGGCATACATTTACCCATTTAGACATGGGTAGTGCTCCAGCTCCTGGAACCCATTGAATACCGTTTATAGAGTCTAGTTTAAGCAGTATGTCCAGGTTGCTTAAAGCCATAGGTCCGTCTAAGTGGAATATTGAATTATCTAAGTGCTTTGAAAGGGCTATCTGCTCCTCTAGGAAGAACTCTCTAAATATCTTAGGAGATACCAATCCTGAAAAATCGTCCTGTAGTGGGAAGAACCTACCTCTAGAGTAGGCTGGTATCCAGCTTATAGAACCCTCTTGGATTCGCGATATCCTCTCATAGTATGCTTCAAACACTTGGATACATATCTCCGTTATCCTCCCAATAAGCCTCTTAACTTCATTAGGCTTAGTATATAATGCTCTTACAAGCTTCTGCGTGCCAACCATGGCGGCTAAAGCATCTCCACCGTAGTGGAGGTCTGGAATACCGACTAGGAAATTCCCCTCAGCAACCCTACAGACGGCGTCTAAGATATTATTCATAGTCCTCCACCATCTGTTATTCTTGTCTAGAATAGGGTCAAAGCCTTCTAAATCGTCTATGAAAGGCTTCACCCAAGACGTTTCCTCATCGAGAAACATCAACTCGCCTCCTAGAAAAGCGGTTAGAGAGTTTGGTCCTAGATTAGGCCAATACTGTGGAATAGCATCGCCTAGGAAAACCGTGTTTTCAAAATGGTATTCAAGACGTTTAAGAATATAATCTATGTTGATCCATTTATCTTCAAGCGTTTTAACATTTGGAATCTCTACGTACACCCGATGTTTCCTAGGGGCAGTTATATGGATTAAAGGTCTATCTAAAATCTCACACTCCCAGAACGCGTCGAAACGCTGTTTAATGGTTTCAAAATCCACCTCACTCAGATATGGACGCATAGTTGAATACTGTATCAGCAGCGGTATATAGATTTAAGTTAATCATACTTTTCGGTGAATCGTTGTATTTTTTAACCGGTCAGCCTACTTTCTCTTTCTGAAAAGCCATCCACTTTCAAGCCTACAGACGTATTCAAACCCTACTTCAACGAGTTTCCTAGCCTCTTCATCTGTCTTAGCTATTATAGCATGAAACTCGTCGTTCAGCTGCTGGAGAAGAGCGTTTTCAATCGTTATATATCTCATGGTGTTTCTTTATGTCCAAGCACTTCCTTGACGTGAAGTATGTCCTTTGCCCTGTGGTACTCCATAGTCCCCTTCCAATGTCTCAACGTGTGAAACGTTATCTTCATAAGTCTTGGATTGTTAAGCTTTGCTGTAAGCCTTCTCCTTTGATTGAGGAACGATGCTATGTATGAGCTTCTCCTTGATGGGAAGACATGTTCAGCCTTCCCCGGCAGACTGTTAAGCATTTCAACAAGTCTAAGACTTATAGGCAGTATTCTAGGCTTACTGCCTTTTTCAGCTGTTATTCTAACAACTCTACGCTGAAAGTCTACGTCTATCCATTTCAACCTTAAAGCCTCACCTATCCTCGCACCAGTCTCCTTGAGAAACAGTAGGAGCGTTGAGGTTTTACGTCCACATCCAGCTATGAGCTGGTCGAGCTCCTCTTCAGTAGGTATGAAGGGGCTTTCTTCTCCCCAACGATGTATAAAAGGTTTATAGCCCCGCTTATAGAAGAGGAGGTAGAGGTTGTCCACAAGGCCCGCGTCAAGTATGGTTACATAATAATTAGAGGTCTTATGCCTCTTCTTAAAATACTCAAGGAGTTGAAGGTTGATATAATCTGGGGGTGTAGATCCCGTTCAGGATCGCGTAGACCTCTCAGTTGTTAAACGCGAGGCTGGTGGCGAAAATTGCCTATGGGGAGGGGTTCATAATCTGATGAAGAGGTGAATATTTATATTTTGGTAATTTCTATGACATTGGTTGAGTTGAGGAAAATGGTGGAAGGCGTGGTGAAAAAAGTTGACCCGCAGGGGCGCATCTCAATACCCATTGAATGGAGGAGGGGTTGGAAGTCGGACAGGGTTTTCTTGAAAAAATGTGGAGACGTCATCGAGGTAATCCCTATAGAGCCTCTCCCCCCTTCAAACCTATTCGACTCCATCAAGATAGGGGACGAAGTTGATTTCACAGACCCCCACTCGTTAAAGAGGGCGTTTATGGAGTCGAGGAGACGATGAGGTTTGTTGACTCGAACATATTCCTCCACGCCTTCCTCACACCATTCAGGAAGCTGACGGAAGAAGAGCAGAGGGTTAAGGATGAGTCAAAGATAATTGTGAAGAGGATCGAGGAGGGCGAGGAGGTCGCCACAACTACCGTCCACCTTTCAGAGGTTGTCAACATAGTTGAATCTGGGCTTGGACTTCAGAGGTCTCTGGGCTTCCTCTCATGGGTGATAACGAAAGACAACATCAAAGTCTATCCAATCACCGTAGAGGACTACGAGGCAGCCCTCCCAATTGCGAGAGAGAAAGATGTCAGCGCCAACGACGCCCTCGCATATATAACCATGAAGACACATGGATTGACGGAGATATATTCCTTCGACAAACACTTCAACCGATTAAAAGATATCGTAAAACTGCCTCCCCTTTAGAGTTAGAAACCTGCACAGAATCATGACGACATATGTGGGCGGGCTGTTCTTAAACCCACTACACATGGCACTAGCGTTGATGGGAGTCATGCGAATGCCCATGGTTTAGACCTCGGACCAATGCTCAAGCCATGGAGAATCGCCCATTTGCGCGTAAAGGGGATGGGTTTCATCGGACACTACCACTTACGGCTGGAGGCGCTGGGTGAAACGTGCCCTCTAAAACATAAAGATGAGCCTAAAAAGCACAAAAATGGGGTTTTTGCGGGAGACGTCGCTACGATTAAAGAATTTAAGTTAAGCCATAGACCTTAAAAAATAATCTTCACTGTTGAGTGCATTTTAACCTCTTCAAGCTCAGCCTCCAAGACGCCGTCTAAGTAGATCCATCTAATCGAAGACTCTGGAGGGATCAGCTTCAACTCAATAGGCTTCCTTTCAAGTTTAAGTTTAAACTTTAGATTTCTTATTGGAGGTATATCTTCTACGTAGAAGGAGTTCCCTGAAAGGTCTTTGTAAACAGATAGATTGCAGAAGTGAAGCAACATTGAATCCGCCTGCTTTCTTAGAACAACTTCTACTGTCGGAGGAGCATCCAACTCCAGCGACCTGGTAATAACGCGGTCTAGAATAAACCCTACGATTTCTCTTATCTTGGGGTATTGCTCAAACCAGTATGCTCCAAAGATGTCTGAAGCCACGTATACTGCTCTTCCAGATCCATATTTGCTTATTGAAACCGCAGTACCTATTTCGTCGTCTGAAGATTCCTTCCCCGATGCTGAGAGGGGAAGCATTTGAGTTGCTTCTCCAAGCAAAATTCTATGCCAAGGCTTATTTACCAATATCTTCTCTCCTCTGAAGGGGATCCAGCCTCTGAGTATCGCATTAAACTCTAGATGTTTAAACCCGAAGATCTCCATGAACTCGTCCAAATGGTTAATAAGGGTTTTCCCAGCAGCTATTAAAACCCCTCCCTTCCAAGCAAACTCCATTAAAGCCTCAACTGTGGTCTTAGGTATAAGAGATTGCTCAGCTAGAATTACAGCCTTATACATGTTTAATCTATTAATTAGAGCTTCTTCGTCAACTATGTCGAATAAGTAATGCAACTCCTGTAACGCTTTATGCGCACCTCTCAACGGGTCTAAAACCCTCCCGTAGTCGTAAAGCCCACTACCCACTTCGTAGAAGTTTAAAGCTGAGTGCAGTAGGGCAACTTCATGGAGAGGTTCAGATTCTTTAAAGGCTTCAGCCCTTGCGTATGCAAATTCCGCACATTCAGCTACTATACGCATATGTGAAGGTTGAAGAGAATCGTCTTCAAGGGGGTTAATCCATATGAACCACTTACCTCCATTAGCCATGATCACAGCACCTTCTTGAAACAGATGTACTGGGTACTTAGGATAAGGCGTATTACTGCTCCAAGTGAAGGCTTGTAAAGCGGTCATTAAATCGAATGGTTTACCTCTGGTCGATAGAAACCTCGCTTCAAAGCTTGCCTGTAGAGGGCCATGGGTTGGAGATATATCCGCAGACAGCCAGTCTATGAAGTCTGGAGGGGAGTCTGGCATTCTAATAGTGAAGGACCAGTTGCTTGTAAACAAGCAGTTTGGGCTAAGCTTATGTATGAAGTCTGCACACTTCTTCAAATAGTTTACAAAGCTTTCCCTGTGGAAAACCATCCAAGTCTTCCACAGCGGATCTTGCGGATTTTCAGGTGGTTCCCTACCGTAAGCTTCCATAAACGCTTTCCTGCAAGAGCTACAATAGCATGGCGCTACACTCCAACAGTCTCCGTCAAACCAAAAGCCATCTGGATTATACGCTTCAATTATCTCTTTAAGCTGCGGTAAAACTCTCGCCTCAACATAACCGCTGTTCGGACATAAAACGTCGCTTCCTATGAACTCATTCCTAGCATCACGCCTACGCCACTCTGGATGCTCTCTAGCGGCATATTCGTCTTTCAACCCACTATAGTACACCGTAAACCGTATACCGAGTTTTTCAGAAACCTTCCTATAGATTGCTAAAGCATCTTTCACGAGCTTCGGGGGAACCCCGCCTAGACGCGTTGGGTAGTTTGTCCATCCGGGATGTCCCTTAGAATGATACTGTATGAAGCCCGGTTTTGCAGGAGCTATTAAAGAAGCCAGTTCATCCGGGTCTGCTCCAGCTCCCACGGGAGTATTAGGTTCAACGTGATGGTCGAAGTGTATATTGAGGATGGTCTTCGTATACCATTCAGCTCTCATATTGAGCACCTGAATATCTTTTTTGTGTTAACGTATTATAGATTTTGAGTTTTACTCATCCATGCCCTTCTGCAAAGACTCTGATTGATAGCGAATAATTCAACTGAAACTTCAATTGTATGGATATAATCCCCGATAATTACGTGATTGCGAGGATGCTGATATCATCAATGGGAATGCCCTATTTCTCCCCCTGTAATTTCTAGAAGCCTATTTCTAAGCGTTGAGAACAGTGGTACACCTATGATCGTAGATATTGCTGTAAATGTTAGCCTTTCAAACGTGGCAATAGGGATCAGCATTGTGAAGAGCGAGGGGAGGTCTGAAGCACTTATAAGGAGGAGTTCAGCCGCTAATATGAATACTAAACAACCATACATGTGACTGGTTACGGTTGCCGAGTAGCTACATAGCAATATTGAAAGCAACAGTTTTCTTTTTACATTGCTGCGGAAGAATTCGGCGAATTTTGAACGTAGAGTTAAGATTATTATAAGACCAATCCAATGCAAAGTCGCAAATAGTGGAACAGTCTGACCTACGTAGGTTCCATACCAAGCAACTATGAGGACGGCTAAAATCACCGCTGGAATCTTCCAGCTCGCTATACCGTTTAAGCGGCTTCTTGAAAGTGCACCAGCAGTGAAAGCTGAAAGAGGCATAGATGGGAGGGTAAGCCACTCAAATAAACTAGCCCCTGTTAAAATACGGTTGATAAAAGCTCCGAGAAACGTAGTCAGCGTACCAAGCGTTGGGCCTAAGATGAAGCCGTAAACTGGCGCTATCCCTGAAACCATTCCAATTTTAGCACCGCTTATCCCGATAACTGGAAAACCGGGTATATAGCTTAACACTACGTATACAGCGGTCATGCTTGAAATCAAAGCCACCTGCCTCGTATTCATGTTAACCCCTCGCTTAAACAATACTATTAGAAGCGTAAACCATTAAGGATGGCTAACATTAGAGAGGTTGCTGTTAAATCGGCGGTTGTACCAGGATTCAGCCTTCTCATTTTTAATTCTCCATCGAGTTTGAAGAGCGCTCTCAGTCCCTCTGGAGTTTTAAGGCCGCCGAGTTTAAGTATTTCACGTGCTTTCTCCGACACTTCTTCAGCGGTCTTCATACCTATTTTCACAGCTTCAGATACGTTGGATGTACGTTTCAATCCGACGTTTCTAGCTATGAAACTGTCTGGATAGAGGGATAGTAGTTTTAAATACGTGTGGACTATTGCGATATTTATATCGTGTGTCTCAAGATACAGCGTTTGAAGTGTTGGAAAACCTACATTGCAAGTTATCTGTAAAGCTGTGACGAGCTCTTTAGCTATAGTATCCCATTCAGCCGCAACTTTCATAACATCGTAAAGCGTTAAGTTTCCCTCTAAAAGAACCCTTTTCGCTTCATCGCTAGTTAAATCCGGCGCCTTCTTACCTACGACTCTACCCATTCCTCCTGGACTCGCTAAAGCAATAGCATCGTAGGTTTCAGCAGCATCTTCACACGTCGTAGACCTCATGACTCTTGCGAAGTTTTCACGTAGATCAGCAATATCTAGGTTGTCGCTCGTTACAAGCGTCATCCCAACCGCAGCAGCCATCGGCACGAATAGAAGTATTACACCTAAATGTGTGTTTCCACCCCTATGCCAAGCTTTTACATTTAACACTGCTTGCTTAATTAGTCTCCCGATCCCCAATTCACAGATTTCACTAGACTTTAGGGAGACAGCTTTAAACGCGGTCTCCCATAGAACTGGCCCAAGAGATACCGAACCAGCTATGAAGTGTTCAAACCTAGTATCTGGAAAGTCAGAGGTTCTATGAACGTTCCCAGGCTTAGGCCAGCCGCAGACTTCAAGCGCTGCTGCTAACTGCCCCGCTACCATGATGTGGTCAGCCAATTCGATTCTACGCTTCAAAGTTAGAGACATATCGGTCAAACTCCGAAATACTGCTAAAACTATAATGCTCTACTTAAGATAAAGAATTCTCTACAGTCAAAAATAACCCGAAGATTTATCTAAAAAGATAGGCTTCATGTCTACAGTTAAAAGTTTATTCTCATTAAAGCTATTGTAATGTAGGTGGTAGATGTGGATTTTTATGAAGTTATTAGAACACGTAGGAGTATAAGGTCGTATAAGCCTGATCCAATACCAGAAGATGTTTTAACCAGAGTCTTAGAAGCTGCTAGAATAGCTCCTTCAGGTTCAAACCGTCAACCGTGGAAGTTCATAGTAGTGAAAAATGAAGAATTGAAAAGAAAACTGGCGGTTGCATGCTACGGTCAAATGTTTATCGGAGAAGCACCCATCGTCATAGTAGCCTGTGGATATAATATCCACTGGAATAGAGGTGAATATATGGGCGATTTAAGCATGCTTGTCGACGTCTCAATAGCATTCACACATTTAATTTTAGCGGCTAGAGCGGAAGGATTAGGAACATGTTGGATAGGTTCCTTCAGCAATGAAAAGGTTAAAGAAATCCTCGGAATACCGAAGGACGTTAACGTTGTCGCAATAACGCCACTAGGCTATCCTAGGGATGAAGACTTTGGAGAACCAGGACCAAGAAAACCACTCTCGGAGATTGTGTCCATAGATAAATTCTAAAGGTTCTTCCATTTAACGTTTGACGGTTTTAAGCATGAAGGCATCCTTAAAGGAGATGTCTCTCAACCGAGAAACTAAGTATATGCACTAGCCAGTCTTTAGATTCCCAGTTTAATTTGAGTTTCCAACATCTTAATGTTTATGGAAGCGAACATCATGAACTTACGTCTACGCTCACCACAACTATCTATGAAGTCCTCACATAACCAATGTTGGCTGATCGTTCATCGAGATGAATGAACGTCCCCTCCCCATTAAACCTTCCGTAAAAAATAAAATAGGGGTTTAAATATAAGCTCGGTTCACTTTACTTCAGCTTTTTTACGCTTTAGTATTGTTGGAGGTAGCACGGCACCTAACGTCGCTAAGAAGCCTCCTAGGAAGCCTACCCCTCCACCGTTTGTCCGCATACTCGTGGCCTGCCTCCAATCTGCAAGCTTAACGTCGAAGGATGCGTCTTGACCACCACCCCATTCATACCACTTAAGCTTCAACTCATGCCTACCAGCTGATAGATTGAACTCTGCCTCATCGATCGTATAGCCTCTCAGACGCCATCCATCTATCACCTTCTCACCATCAACGAACAGTATTATTCCATCGTCGCTACCCGCTCTAAAAATCACTGTAAGGTCTCTCGGAACGTCTATGGTCATAGTGGCTTCGAAGCCGAAGGTGTCAGCCCACTCCTTCCCAGTAGGATCCGTATACGTTATCCCCCTGCGGACGAATCTGGCCGGGAGCATTGATGAACCTACGATCCCACCAAATTCTCCAGACGAATCTATCACCTCATACCACGTGACATTCCACTCCACACCGCCAGTCATACCATCGACTATTGCCTCAAGGTCCGCCTCCCACTTGAAACTATATGCTATTGCCGCAAGCCCAGCTATCAGTAGGATTAAACCGGCTATGCACAAAGGCTTATACATAGCATCACCCCCTAGAACGGTATGAAGAATCTTACTACGCTGATAACTGCTCCTACGAATATTACGGCCAGCGTTCCGGCTAATGCTCCCCCTATGAATGCCACTCCATGCTCCTCGTAGAGCCTACTTCCGCCTATTCTAAGCGTAAGCCACTTGGCTATCCAAGCCGCTAGGAAGGCGGTCCATGTTCCAGTCCAGATCTCCCTAGCCGCCCCACTCAGAAGAAAGCCTACCGGGTGGATTGGCCACCATATAAACCTCATCCTTAAGAAGTCTAAAGCGGCCACAACTATGAAGCCCGCCAGGAGGAAAATAGCGATTAGATCTGGACCAGGTATATTGTTATCCCAGTTGTCGGCACCTATCCATGCACAGTCCCACGAAGAACTACAAGTCCCAGCTCTACCGCCCATTATATTAAACCACCATACTCTTATAACCATAGATATTGGCAACCCTATGAATATCGTTAAAACCATGATGTAGAAAGCCGTTCTATAGTTGATCTTTGTACGACTTGCCAGAGCAAAGCCATGCATTGACGCTTCGCCCCACGTGTGTACGCCAGCACCAGCTGTGTTAACTCCGTTTATCAGGATCTCGCCGGACCAGAAATAGTCGTTTGTATATGGCCTCGGAGCCTGAGGCCAGATGAATTTTAAGGGCCAGGCAGGCCACATAGCTCTCTCCTGCTGATATGCGTAACCTGTTAAGCCTCGAACATAGGACTCGCCTATTATGTAGATTATACTTGTGATCAGGACGGTGAATCCAGGTACGATCGTAACTCCCATACTTCCTAGAAACGCTAAAAACACTAGGGAAGACCCTATAATGTAAAAGTATACTGTTCTATAGCTGAATGGTTCTTCAGATGGCTTCTCAGCTGTTTTTCCAAAAGCCATTCTGAAAGTTTCGGAGAGGTCTGTTCTTGCACGCCATATCATCATGGCTACGAGTGCTACGCCACCTCCCACGTGGCAAAGCCAACTCCAATAGTATGGTGGACCCCAAGTGGGGGACATTAAATACCCAGCCCAACCTAAAACCCTGCAACATCCTCCAAGACTGAATATTCCACTATAGTAACCCACGTAGTAGGCTATTTGAGCTAGTATCATCAGTAGGAGCGTTAAACTCCACATGCTGAAGCTTATGTCTAGTGGGACTAGGTATGCTATGATGAAGTTGAGTGGTTGCATGTTCCACCTCATGAATGCTACTAGTGTTGAGCCCAGTTGCCATGTGATGGGGTTTCCCCAGCTTGAGACCACGGCGCATCCGTTTGGGCTTACGTTGTTCGCACGCCACCCTATGATATCAGGCCACCATGGGAATAGGTAGGTTAAAAGTATCTGAAGATTTATGAAGAATCCGATTATCAATCCAAGGAGGAGAGCCATGTTAAAACGTTTCTCATTTACGCGGCTTACACCCTCCCACATACCTATCATAAATGGGAATGGTAGCTTTTCAACGTCGATCCATCTTTTCCTGAAGAGTAACATTAGGCTTGAGCCTAAGAGGAAGTATGTGAAGTGGTAGATGGTCCAGAATGCTATTGCAGGTACCCAAGCAGCCCAATTTATATTCCAAGTTCCAGCTCCCTTAACAATCATGATAACTTCCCTTGGAACGGTCCACCAATTCTCCATAAGGGTTCTCCGAATCTCTTCACTGCTAAACCAAATCCTACAACTGTAGCCTACTGGTAGAGCCATCCAACCGCTCATACCTCCGGCATTAGCCATAAACATACTTGTAATCAAGCCTACGAGGTAGAGGCGGACAAGTGATTGAGTACTCTTTGTGAATCTACCTGTTAGAGAAGCAGCTAGAGGTAGTAGCATGGCGAGGACAGGCATTGTAGCTGGTATACATACTGTTCCAAATCCATAGATACACGCTATGCCGGATACGTAGAGAACGCCGTTGACGATGTTCACAATTATGGATAGTAGTACTATGAAGGCAATCCACAGCGGCTAGTTAACTTTTTCAACAACTTCTCTCGCCATTTTACATTACACCCACGATTTTATTTTCTTCGAAGGTATATATATGTTTTATGTTTAACTACTATTGATTACTCTACGTTCAATGTACCGATCCTTTTAGCATCATGCTAAAAATAGTCTAAAAGCGGAGGACGTTAACACCTAACACGTAGTAGTAGAAGAAGCATAGGATAGCCCCTACCCCTGTATTCGAGTGTTGAGGCCGCTCGCTTTTCAGGACTCCACGGCTTTGAATACGGTGAGGTTTGAAATACTGCGGAAGCCCTCACATATACTCGTATTCTGAGTATATGGAAACTGAGATTTAACATATTCCAATATGCAGTTGGGAGTGGTTAACATCCTCAAATTGAGGGCTAGGGATGAGCTGTATTTCTTCTCTTCAATTTTATGATAATAATTGAGACCCCTCCCAGAGAGATGACTCCACCTAATACGCGGAAAATGTAGTCATCTTCAATTCTATACTTCATAACTGGTCCCACGTATATTAAGAGTTCGTCGTCCATGTCAAAGCATATTTTAGCCGGACCTGTAAGGTCGAAGTATAAAATTTCCAAGGTATGTTCGCCTTTACTCAATTTAACCATAGTAGTCTTCTCCGAGTAGCCTCCTACATCGTTTCAGGCGTCGATAATAAGCTCCCCATCTACAGCGAGTTGGAATCCGTCATCACCCCCGAGTTTAAAGGATGCGTTCATATCCCTAGGGGCATAAACCTCGGCTCTAGCATAGAAGCCAACGTAATCAGAGTAGTTACTGAATAGGTTGTTCAAACCCCAATCATAATAAAACTCGGCCGGAAAGGTAGAATTGCCCGGAAAAATATTTTCGAAAATTATCGAAATATTTATAAGTAAATGAATTCTAGAATAGAAACGTGAAGCTGGAGCGTGTATATAGAGAAATCCTATATGAAGTGTTAGAGAAGAATACAAGGGATTTTAAGCAACTCAAGCTCAGCAAATCTTGTAAGCTATCTTTAAGTACGGTAAACTATGCTCTAACTCCTTTAGTAAGTATGAACGCGATAGAGAAGAAGAGGTTTGGGTTTTCCGTCTTAGATGCAAAGAAGATTTTACTCTATTGGGCTTCGATTAGAAGATTGGAAAAAGATGTCGTTTATCAAACGCGCTTGAATAAGTCTGTGGAAAAGATTGAAAGCGAGGTTCCAGCGGATTCGATCTTCACTGCATACTCGGCGTTTAAATTTAAGTTTAAAAAAGTTCCCTCTGAATATGATGAGGTTATTGTTTATGGAAGAAGAGAAGATTTTGAAAGAAGGTTCGGAGGAGGAAATCTTAAATTAAAACCTAATTTGATAGTCTTAAACCTTGATGAACATTTGCTCAAATTCAAAATCGCTCCTGCTGCGCAAATTTACGTTGACCTTTGGAATTTGAGGTCTTGGTATGCCAGAGACTTCCTGAAAAAAATGGAGGAGATCCTCAGTGGAGTTTTGGAATGAAATAATTATAGATAGAAGCTTTAGAGTTTTGCAAGGACTAAAGAAAAAAATTGATTTTATTTTGATAGGCGGTTGGGCAGTCTACTTCCTGACAAAAGCGTTGAAATCAAAAGATATCGACATTATAGTTGACTTTGAGAATTTAGTGAAGATTAAATTGGAATTAGACGTTAAAAAAACGAAGTTCTTGAAGAAATATGAGGCTGAGGTGGAAGGGACCTCAATCGACATATATGTTCCATATTACTCAGAATTTGCCGTCCCTATAGAAGAAATTTTCAAAAATTTCTTAGTGGTTGAAGGTTTTAAAATTCCAAAGCCAGAAGTCCTACTGATATTAAAGCAACAAGTAGAAATGCAGAGAAGAGATAGCGTAAAAGGTCAGAAGGATAGGGTGGACATAATCTGCTTAGCAATTAGTGGAAAGATTGATTGGAAATATTACAAACAGCTTGTGGAAAAGTTCGGCTTAAGAGAGTATGAAAGTGAATTGGAGAAAATCGTAAGGATGGCGAGAGTTGAGTTTGAATATCTTGGCTTAACAAACTTAAGAGAAATTAAGAAGATGAAGGAGAAGATTTTGAAAGAGTTAAAGGTTTAACCGATTGATTAAGGCGAAGGCATCGCGTTGAATTCCTCCAAGAGTTTATTCAATGCCATGTCCTTTATAATCGTAAACTTATCAAAAACTTGTAATAGTTATAGGGTTTAAACTTAAAGAAAAGAGTCGAAGTTGTTCCTCTTTCACTCTACGCTTCTGAGATGGACCTACCTTTGCCTTAAAGGTTGCGACGTTGAGCAGGCATCTATTGTACAACTACGTAATAGCCATCGTTGAAGCCTAGGATTTCCCTTACCTACGATGGAGCCTAAAGGGCTGTTCTTCCCCGATTCTGCTTCTCCTTAGCATCCTCTAGAATTTCTTCTATCCTACATAAGTCGTCTTATGTAAGCTCAACCTTTCTAGCTTGAGCATCGTCTTCAAGTTGCTCCATCTTGGTTACGCCTGCTATTACTGAGCTTACTTGGCTGTGGCTTAGAAGACATGCTATAGCAAGGCGATTGATCGCCTTTTCCAGAATTCTAAAATCTAAAATCTTGAAACCCTCGTGTTCTCCAACCCTAGACCCATCGTAAGACGGGCCACCCCACTTCCACAGCCCTAATCCAACTTCAGAAGTCCAAAGCCCAGAGCTCCCAACTTGCCTACACTTCATCCCCCTAAATTCCTTAGTTCTAACAGCTACCATCACTACATCGTCTCCTTTAACTTCGATATATTTTTTACCATCAATGATAAAATATCAAAATAGTTCGAGAGGTAGCGAGCGCTCTTAAGCGCGCTCTTAAGCCAAAGAATTCTTATCACTAGACGATTATTCGATAATTGAGTTAGGAGGGATGAGAAAGTAACGTCATAAGCGCAGGAAGAGCCGTCAATTACTATTTCTCGGGGAAAAGGGAGAAATGCTTTTTAAAAAGAAGATCTGAATAATAGGTGTCTAGGGCCGGTCGTCTAGTCTGGTAGGATACCACCCTTACGAGGTGGTGGTCGTCGGTTCAAATCCGACCCGGCCCACTCTTTTACCATAGTTTCTCCATTACTCTGAAGATTAGGCTTTCTTTCCTCTTGGTTTACTAGTGAGTTTACTGTTGATAAATGCTTTTACAAGTTGTTGGAGGCTTTCGAATATGACTTCCTTCAGCTTCTTCTGAAGAATCAGTAGTTCTTTTCCCTCATGCTTACACTAATAGCCTTCCATCCCTCTTCATCTAGATATTTGATTTAATATGGGAACCTGCTGATAAATGATGCAATCCATTTTTATGGTCGTTCTAATCCACTCTAGAAACTATATAAATACTAGAATGGGACTTTCGAAATCGATCTTGTCTAGTTTAACAATGTAGGATACGTAAAGGAATTTAAAATGAGTCCACTCATAACCATGCTTAAGAGATGAAGATGGATTGATGATTAAATTATTCTACGACTGATGGATTTTAAGTCTTCCCATTCTCCATAATTACCAGTTTATGGAAGTTTAATCTCTCCTCTAGTTTTTTCCATACCTTGCTAAACCTCCTACTATGTCTGCAGTGGAGATCATTATCCAAGCCGTATAGCTGGAATATCTGATTCAAGGCGTGGTTTAATGTAAGCAGAATTTATCTTGCAGTAGCCTCCGTGGCCTAAAACTTTCCCATCATGTAAATCTACTTTGAAGATTGGAGTATTGTAGTGGATCATCGTGAAAACATCGTCTTTAACTCTACACTCCAAGTTAAGCTTGCTAAGACGACATCTCTTCTTATTTATGGATTTGCTTATAAATTCATAAGCCATGAAAATGCGTCGAATTAAATGATAAAATTCATAGACGAGGGATTCCCATAAAATATTTAAGCAAAAAACTATCCAGCTAAGGGCTTATCCCACATCTTCATAATGAAGGCTCCCTTAAAACTCAGACTACTATCAGAAAATTTCCTCAAGGGAGGAGGCTCGTAGTTATATTCGACTTGATAAACAATGTTTAAAAAAGCTTAAGCTCTAGCTCTAAACTAGAGCTGGTCTCTGGGTCCTAGTTTGGTAGAGTATTGCTCCCGCTATCGTGGCTATCCCGGAGACCAGCTCATATACTCTACTATCTATTGTTCCTTTAAAGGAGTTTCAATTTTTCCCATAATCTATAGATTAAGATAGCAATCATATATCGGATGCTAAAGTTGTACCGTTCTATCAGTAGGTGCATGACTAAAAAGTTTATACAGATGTGAATGAAATTGCACTCTTTAAGCTAAATCAAAGAGACTGAATCTTTTAAGTCCAGCTCACCATCTTGAAATTGGGTCTTTGACTACAAACATTCCATTCACTTATTTCAGTAGTTGATGACTTTATGAATATTCACTTGCTGACAATACTATCCGTCAAACTCTTGTAATTCGGAGTAGGTTTTTCCGGACCTATATGTCCATAGATTGTTTGACAAATTACTGTTTTAAGGCCTATATTCTTTAAGGTTTTCCAGACTTCAACCATCTCTTTGAAACTGGGTCTTGAAATATCTCTTCTCCTAAACTCCGGTCGGTAGTCTAATACGCAAACTTGGACCTCCGGATCGATTTTATAGATTTCATCACCAATTTTAGATATCTCCTCAATGGAGATTAGACTCTTATTATACGGTATTCCAACTCCTATGAAGACTCTATCCTTGTAGTTATCTATGAGGTGTTTAAATGCGTTCCAAGCCGTTGAGTGGTATTTAACAGCTAATTCTCTATCTTTCGTACCAGTTATCCGTATGAAGGTTTCCACGTAGAGACCTTTCAAATCTGGCCCAATATCTGTTACACCCACTTCAACCAATTCATCAATATAGTCTTTTGTTAGTATCGTCGCATTGGTGTCTACGTGAAATCTCGCGTTAGCATCTGTATTAAGCATCCGTAGTTCCTTAATGTATTGGATTAGCCACTGCCTATTTAACGTGCATTCGCCTCCGGAAATGGCCATCCTATCTACGCCATAACGTCGTCGAGCCTCAGTCATTATTATAGCTGCCTCCTTAGGTGTATAGGCATACTCCTTACCATTATACGTCGTAGTCCAATTCTGACATTGTGGACAGCGGAGATTACAACCACAAGCGAAAACCGCGGTTTCAACATAGTGCTTACCCTTAAGCCACCATGGTGTTCCAACACCTCCAACTGGGTGACCCATCCAACCATGGACAAGCCTTCTTGGAATATAGTTTTCAGGAAGCCTCGTTTCGATTCTCATACCATCTATTACGCTTGTGATACAACTAGGCTTTACTTCATCGTCAACTTTAACAGCACAGCTATAGCAGCCTCCCACTTCACATAGAACCAGTAGATCTCCTTCCCCTGGAAATCTACCAATTCTATAACCGAGTAGTTCAAGAGCCTTCCTAACCGTTATCTTCTCCGGGACAGAAAAGCTTTCGTCATCAACTTTAATTTTAACATCCCTCCGTTTAGGCTTCTCCTTCATCACTATAGCTTCATTTGGACACGCCAAGTAGCAGGCTTCGCATCCTACGCATTTCTCCACTCTGCCGACCTCGCCACCGGGGCATGCTACAATCTCATTGCAAACACCGCATCTACTACACTTACTGAAAATTCTCTCAGCATATAGCATGTAGATTAACCTCTAAACTAAACAAATTGGTCTACTCAAGTTTAGAGTATCTACCTCATCTTTATAAGTATGGTAGATTAGCTGGTCAACAGTATAACAGCAATATTTCCATTTTTTCAGATTGAGAAACTTTAATCTATGCGTATATGGCTTTCACCCTACTCTACATTTCCAAGCTGGCTTTTTACTCGATTTCTCCTATTTTTCAGTCTTAATTAGCCTAGTAGAAGCGAATAGACTTCAAGCATAGTCGTGCCTTTGGCTGAAACAGTCCTTCCGCTTACTCTAACAACCCCTCTTCTATGGGAGAACCGTTCTGCTCTTTCACTATCGTGAAACTCTACTCTAAGCTCAATAGGCTTCTCAGGTTTAAATGGAGTAAACTCTCCAGCTCTTCTAACGGCTGTAGCTGCAGCCTCTCTGATCAACTTTTGAGAAACCTTTGGATGTAGACACTTCGCCGCAAATCTACTCGTAGCCTTCTTAACGGCAACAGTGCACACATTCTTTAGGAGGCTTTCAGCTTCACGTACGGCTGCGAAATCGCCAGCCACCAAAACCAGGGGAACATTGTAATCTCCGGCTAAAGCAGCCCAGAGTCCTACCTCTCCAACTGGAACATCGTTTAACCAAACATTATCTATGTCTGGGGATAGTGTATGTGTAAGAAGACCGTCTGAAGTACCAGCCATGGAATGGGCACCTATAGCGAACATTAAGTTAAAGCTTTCATCTAAACCTTCAAGTTCAAGAACTCTTCGACCTCTTATCAATTGAGTTCTTGGGTCAAGCTCCTCTATTAAAATTGTTAATGCAGCTCCATGACCGTCTAAGACTACTACTTCATCAGCACCAGCTTCAAAAGCACCTTCAATAGCTGCGTTGACATCACCTGTTAGAAGCCTCCTAGCGGTTTCATAGTCTTTGCCACCAAAGTCTATATCCGACCAGTATCCAGCCACCCCAGATGCTCCTTCAAGATCTGTCATTACAAAAACCTTCATCACTGACCACGAATTTTCTAACCACTATTTACCCTTAAAGCTTTTTCAATCGGTTGAAGAATATTAGCAAGAAGCCTATAACGCTCATAACATTTTAAACCTTAGTGGTGTCTTCTCCTCTTTATGAGAAGTATTAGCATAATCGTCGCTGCTATTGCTCCTCCGCCTCCTATAGCTAACAAGGTAATATTGCTTTCTTTCTCCCATAGGTTCGTTTCTGAAAGAGTTATATCATAGTTACCATACCATGCACCTAATTTGTTCTCACACAGTACACCCTTTTCCCTATCGTAACGTGCATAAATTGCCTCTCCGACACCTTCAAACGTGAACATTACGAGTAGTACCTTCCTCCTAGCTCCACCGTAATTACCTTCTTCCTCCCCCACAACCGTTACAGTTATACCAGGCTTGACTATCTTATCGCCGACTTTAAGATTTAAAGGTATTATTACTGGGGGCTGGCCTCCAGGTAAAAGTCCTCCGAATGTCGGGTCGTAGGAATCAGAGCCGCCTAAGATGTCTACTTGAAATCTGCTTGTCAGCTCCACTCCATCGGTTCGATGTATTGTAGACCGAAATGTCACTAGAGTGTCAGATACGGATTCTACCTCAATTTTGATCCAGTCATAATCTGAATAACGTGTGATCATATACACCCAGTAATCTCCAGGCTTCACAGCAACTTCGTATTCTTGAGCCAGAACGAATGTAGAGATTAAGAAGACGGAAATTATTCCACATATGCTCATAAACGTTTTCAAACTTATTTCCCTAAAAATTTCTATTCTATGTAGAATATAAGCCTTAAGCCATAGTTATAGCCATATATCGCCACCATTACCTAGCAGTGTAGACAAGAGCAATTTCCTATCCTTAGCCATAGGATAAATAACGTTTTATTTATGAGTTATAAGAAAGATTTACGTTTTTAGGTGATTAAATGATTGGTAAAATTCCGCCTGAGGTTATGGCGAGGCTTGTGTATACTAGACTTGGCTTTGCGGATTCTGACGTTCTAGTTGGACCGGCGACTGGAGAAGATGCGGCAATAATCGACATAGGAGATGGTAAAGCACTCGTTGTACATAGCGATGCTATCACTGGTGCAAGTGAATCATTAGGCTGGCTTGCAGTTAATATAGTTGCCAACGACATAGCCGTTAGAGGTGTAAAGCCGAGATGGTTTCTAATGTCACTGTTTCTACCGGAAAATTCTTCAGAAAACCTCCTCAGCACAATAATGAGGCAAGTTGATGAGGCGGCAAGAGACCTAAAGATAATGGTTGTCGGTGGACATACAGAAGTTACCTCTGGACTTGATAGACCAATAGCTGGTACAACCGCTATTGGAATTGCTGATAAGGAGAAGATCGTGACAACTTCTGGGGCGAAGACTGGTGACTACGTAATTATGACTAAAACAACGGCTATTGAAGGAACTGCCATACTCTGCACAGACTTCGCCAGTCTTTTAAAAGATAGAGGAGTCGACCGCTATACTATTGAGAAAGGCTCTAAATTCTTAGCGAAGATTAGCGTTGTAAAGGAAGCACTTGCTTTAGCTGAGAATAGGATTGCTACAGCTATGCATGATCCGACTGAGGGAGGTATATTAGGTGGTGTTGCAGAACTCGCCTATGCTTCACGGAGAACGATTGAACTTTGGGTTGATAAGGTGCCAATAGCTAGAGAAACAGAAATTGCAACTGAAGCTCTTAAGATAAATGCGTTAAAATTGATAAGCTCCGGAGCCCTTATAGCGACTGTACCATTGGATAAGTTGAACGAGTCATTTGAAGTTTTGCAGAAGATTGGAGTAGAGGCTAGTGTAATCGGGAGAGTTAAAGACTATGCGGGCCACTTAGTAGAGATTGTTAGAGGCTCTTTAATAGAGTACGTAGACGATGTATACGTGGCAGATGAACTATTCCGCTTATGGAGGGGTAAACAGAAAAGCAGATTAATCGATTACTACGGCTAATTCTCTGATTGGCATTCAATCCAGAACGCATTTATTGATGGATCCTTATGCGTTGTATAGATTAACCTTTTACTTCTTTAATCAATTTAACACCTATATCGCACATCTTCCCACCAGCTGATACTATGAAGAGTATGAAAACTGCCCATAGTAGCATATTCACAAGCTTACAGAGAGACGACAAGAAAGTCTACGGTTTTAACCGTGGGATAAATTGTCGATAGGTTTAAATATGGAATGAATGGTGTTTATACTTGAGCGAGTCGCTCGTGAAAGTTCGAAAAACCATTAAAGCCAAGATTCTTGAGCTTCGGAAGGGCAAAGAAGAGCTTTTGAGTCGTGAATATGAGAATTGGCAACGCTATCTTCGTGGAGACAAAGATGCTCTATTGTACTCTGCTACCAGACAGCAGGCTGATAGACTTCTGAAAAAGCTTGGAGAAAGGTTCGATTCAACTAAGGAGTATCCTTTGATTCTGAGAAGGGATGTCTACAGGGCAGATACTAAGCTTACGCCTTATTGGCTTAAAATTCCCATATATGGAGTTAGAGGTGGAGTAAACGTTCCAATAAAAACTCATGAGCTGATAACGTCTAACATGGTTTGCAGAGAGGTCAAAATAATCAGACGAAATGGCGAATGGTTCGTCTACATAACCGTTGAGAAGGAAGTTGAAGCGAAACCCTAAGTCAGTTCTAGCCGTAGACATGGGAATACGCTGGATAGCCACAACAGTCAACTCTAACAATCCTAAGCTGAAATTCTATGGAAAAGATTTAAGGAGGGTTAAGGGACACTACTTCTGGCTTAGGAGAACATTGGCCCTAAAGAAAGCCTACAAAACCATTAGGAAGATTGGGCATAAGGAAAGAAGAGTTGTTAACGATATCCTCCACAAGATAAGCAGAGCAATAGTTGACGAAGCATATACAAACGATTCAATGATAGTTCTTGGAAACCTTAAGGGGATAAGGTGAAACGGCAAAGGTAAAGCCTTCAAAAGAAGGCTTAATAATGGATTTCCATAGTGTAAGCTAGGCTTCTACATAGAGTATAAGGCAAGATTGCTTGGGATAAAAGTCATCAAAATAAGCGAAAGAAACACCTCAAAGCTATGCCATAAATACGGGCGTAAAGGGCTTCGAGTCAGGAGCTCCTTCAAATGCCCAAACTGCGGATACTCGTGCAACGCAGACTATAATGGAGCCATGAACATCCTCAAGCGCGCTATAGGCTATATGCCTATAGCAGGGGCTGCCTTGACACAACCCAGAATTCGGTATGATGAAAGGTTCAGCCTTGAAGAGCCGAGAATCTCCCGACTTTAGTCGTAGAGAGTGTCAATAAACTGGTCTCCTTGAATCAGCGTAGTCTCTATTGGAGTAGCTCCTGCCAGTGGATGGATTAAGAGTTTAACGTCGTTCAATCTGAGTATTTTTGGAGGCTCCATAGAATTTGTGAAAACGGCATAAATTAAATAGACCGATATGATAATCATTCTAAGTCCATTGAAACTAGAGAGTAGCCGATTATTTTATTCCACTCCACATTACAGGATTCTCCATAGTCATATTTAAGATGAATCGTGTTACGTCTAATCTAGACGGTTGAAGATTGTTGGGGGATGTTTTAAAATGTGGAAAAGCGTAAACATATGGAAGACTTGGATTGGCGGTCAACCTACCTTTGGCAACGGCTACTCTTCTATTTGAACTCCTTTAAGCTTCTCTTGAAGCTTCTCTCTAGCTTCTTTAAGCTGGGTTCTAGCTCTAGTCTCCTGCTTATTTAAAATCGTCAATCGAGCATTTAAGAGTTCTTTCTGGTCTTTAAGCTCTTCTATGAGTTTTTGACGGTCTGCTTTAATGAGAAGGCTTCCGATAGACTTATAGACCACTGTGCTATCATCGATTTTCTCAAGCTCCTCTAAGGCTTTTTCAACACCCATAAGCTCCATTTCAACTTGCTGCCTCTGAGCTACTACCGCTTGAAGAGTTTGCTGAATCTGCTGGAATCTGACGAGCTGCTCTTGAACCGCTGGGGGGATTTCAGTACTGCTCAAACTTAAACCACCTGAATTTCTTCAGTCGCTCTTCCCAATAAATCTTCCTACTAAATGTAGAGTTTTAAACCCCAGCTTTTCAAAAGCTTTCTCAAAGCTTCACGTTTAAATAGTGTTAGAATAGCATAGCCTAAAACGGCTATAGATATTAAACTGCTTAAACTTATGCTGACTATCACGTATAACCATGCTGGCAATCCAGGCGTCAGTTCGGGCGGTGGAAATATCAACCATAAGTAGCTTCCAACGATTATTCCAATTTCCAACGCCGCCAGTAGGCAAGCTATTCTAACCCTTCTTCTAAACATGAATATTGTCAGAGAAGCCGTTAAGTTAGCTAACGGTCCAAGTGTAACATCGAATACTAAACCCAGAGATATTATAAAGGCTCCACCTGAAACGTAGAAGAGCAGGTTTCCAATAAAACAACCCAGTGTAACACCGATTACAACCGGTAAACCTAAGAGAGCAGACAACGTTATTAAACAGTCGGATATCCTAAGTTGGATGGGGCCGAAGGATATGGGTGCTAAAGCCAAGGTTAAAACAGCGTATAAACTTGCTACTGAAATTGTTAGAGCCGATTCTTGAGTTCGCATACCGACTGTTCTAGTATCGCTAGGAGTAGAATAAAAAGTATTACTTATTCAGCCGCTGTTAATTCAAACACCTGAGCTACTGCTTATATCGTTGAAGATCTATTAGATTTTACGATTTGAAGGTCGAGCGTTTAATCGTTGGAGTATTGAAGACGAATTGCTACGTGGTTGAGAGTGATGGTGAAGCTTTAATAGTAGACCCAGGTGGTTCTCCAGATGTGATAATCAGCCATGTGCTGAAGCGTGGGTTAAACGTGTGTTTGCTTTTAGTGACACATGGACATCCAGACCACTACTCAGCCTATTTAGATGTTAAAGATGCTTTAAGATGTAAAGTCGCCATGCATGAATACGATTTAGAAACTGCGAGACTTATGAGTATGTCTATTGAGCCAGACATCTACGTTAATGGAGATTCGACAATTGAAGTTGGAGGTTTAAAGTTTAAGGTTTTACATACGCCCGGACATTCACCTGGAAGTATTTCTCTACTCGGCCATGGCTTAATTTTCACGGGTGATTTGATGTTTAAAATGGGTTATGGTAGGATAGATTTACCTGGAGGATCTTACGTTATGCTCATGAAAAGTCTTAAGAGGATTTTAAGTTTTGAAGATGATTTGAAAGTGTATCCAGGACATGGTCCTTCAACCAATTTACGAGATGAAAAGAGTTTCTATAGACGTTTAGGTCTATGGGATGACTGTGTTTAATGAATACTCTCTACAGATGCTTAAAATTTAAAAGCTTGGAGATGTGTTTAAATTATGTCTAAGTTTATGGAGTCGACACGGAAAGCTTTGATAGGTATGGTTAAGAGGAATCCGCATGATCATAACCTATACTTGCTTAAGCTTACAGAGTTTAAATCTCTTGTTGAGGCTGCTGGTTACGAGAGCTGTGGAGTAGTTGTTCAGGTTAGACTTAAGGAGAGCGTAGACTACGTATTCGGTAGGGGGAAAGTTGAAGAGATTAAAAACCTTGTAGAAGAGAAGAAGGTTGATGCCTTTGCGGTATATAATATTCTAACTAGTAAGCAGAAGTATAACTTGGAGAATTACCTAGGAGTTAAAGTTTTAGATAGGTATGATGTTACTCTCGAGATTTTTGATAAAGCGAGCACAGATGAGCTTAGCAAGCTTCAGATAGAACTTGCCAGACTTATTAAAAGCTACCCCTACGAGAAGCTCAAAGCGAGTTTCAAGTACAGGGTTGGAAGAGAACATCCTTGGAAGAGGTCTAGTGGAGAATACATATACCATTCTATTGTAAACACATTGAAAAGGCGTATGGCCAGGGTTTACGATGAGCTTGAGAAAAGGAAGAAAACTAGAATAGAGCAGATAATTAAAAGACGCAGAATAGGTTCACCGATAGTATGTATAGCAGGCTACTACAGTAGCGGTAAGACCTCTCTCTTCAATACTTTAACTGGTTTAAATAAGCCAGTTAGCCCCAAGCCTTTTACAACTCTCTCAAGTAAGTATTACCTCTCTAATAGATATGGAGAGGTCTTCCTCGTAGACACCATAGGTTTTGTACACGATTTAGACCCTAAAATGCTTGAATCATTCGAGTTGACGTTAAACGATATAAGGTTTTCAGATGTAGTTATCCTCGTCGTAGACTGCTCAGACCCCCAATCTATAATGCTATTCAGACTATCCACGTGTTTAGACGTGTTAAAAAACCTTGAAGTAGACTCTAACAGGATTGTTGTAGCTTTAAACAAGATAGACCTATTGAATGAGGAGGAGGTGCTCAACCGTTTAAAGACGGTATCTGACTACGTAAATCCAACGCCAGTTATACCCATATCCGCTGAGGAAAAGCTAAACTTAGAAAAGCTTATGTCTACGGTATTCTCAAAGCTTAATCAACTGAAGATTCAACAGTACAGCTTCATATAGGTCTAATGGACATATTTCCACGGAATAGCGTGAATTTGCTAGGGAGCATAGGTTTAGGCGACTATTCTTATGCTAAACTCTTATAGGGTAAAATCGAATCTTGAATCTTGATGACTGGTGAAAGTTTTTTCACACTTAGGACGATACGGTGGGAGGATGGCGCTATAGTTGCAGTAGATCAGAGGCTACTGCCTAAGAGGCTTAAATACGTTAAGATACATAGCGTAGAGCAGCTTTCTGAAGCCATTAAAAACCTCACTATAAGAGGGGCGCCTGCCATAGGTGTTGCAGCGGCGCTTGGATTAGCATTAGTTGCACATAAATCTAAAGCAGAAAATATTGGTGATTTCAAAAGAGAAATTATGGATGCGTATGAGAGGCTTAAATCTACGAGACCTACAGCTGTGAACCTATTTTGGGCTCTAGATAGGGTCGTTGCGAAGATTTCTGAGGCTAAAGACCCTGGAGAGGCTAAGAAGATTGCTGTAGAAGAGGCTAAAACAATATGGATGGAAGACTATGAAATAAATAGACGTATAGGAGAGCATGGAGCTACACTGCTTGAAAACGGAGATATGGTGCTCACGCACTGTAAATGGCTTAAACCAGCAGAATGCGGGAGCACTAGCTACCACGGGATATGGAACCGCGCTTGCGGTAATAAGGTCGGCTGTAGCTAGAGGTTTACATGTAGAAGTTTATGCAACCGAGACCAGACCAGTACTTCAAGGTGCTAGGTTAACGGCTTTTGAACTTCTCATAGATAGAATACCGTTTAAGCTTGTAACCGATAATGCTGTCGGATTCTTGATGCGTAGGAAACTTGTGGATAAAGTCATAGTCGGTGCCGATAGAATAGCTTTAAACGGTGACGTTATCAATAAGATAGGTACTTATATGTTAGCGGTTCTTGCAAATCACCATGGGATACCGTTCTACGTAGCAGCTCCAATGTCAACCGTAGACCCTAAGCTTGAGCATGGCGACGACGCCCCTATAGAGTTTAGAAGTGGAGAAGAAGTTGTTACGATTTACGGTTGTAAAATAGCCCCTGAAGGTGTTGAAGCGTTAAACCCTGCTTTCGACGTAACCCCTTCAAAGCTGGTAACAGCCATTATAACTGAGCTGGGAGTATTTAAAGTACCAGATGACTTGGATAGACTGAAGAATATTAGACTTGAGAAAAGTATTTAATTCATAGGAAGCTATATTCGAGGTTTGAGGTTATGGACTTATTCGTTTTAAGATTACTATTGTCTTTTGGCATTTTAACACCATCCACTGTTTTAGATGTGAAGTTTAGAGAGGTCCAAGATGAGTTTTGGATTATCGGGTCGATCTTAGGGATCGCCATAAATATCGTAGAGGCTTTAACAGGCCACCTTGAAGTTTCAAGACTGTTAATATCTTTAGCTGTAGGCTGTATAATGGGCTTCACGTTGTTCTACATCGGTTTTTTCGGAGGAGCTGATTCAAAGGCTTTAATTTTCCTCAGTCTAACCGTGCCTGAAAATCCAACGTTGATTAAACAGCTCGGGATTTCTCTAAACATACCAGTGATTACAGTGTTTAATAATGCTGTTACCTTTTCCCTATGCTATCCATTAGCCATAGCTATTTTAAACGTTAAAGAATCGGTTAGAGGAAGAGACCCACTGCGAGGCTTACATGTCAAAGGTATATTGCGGAGGATAATATTGTTCTTAACGGTTAAACGTACGTCTTTCGAAGAACTTAAAAAGAGGATTGGATACTATCCCGCTGAGCAACCGTTCGAAGAAAACGGGAGAATCCTCAGACGACCAATATATTTTATGAAGGCTGAAACTGATAAGGAAGAAATGCTTCAGAAACTAGAGCCTTACGCTAGTAAAGGGCTCTACCAAGATGGGATTCTCGTTTCACCTACAATACCGTTTATAACGTTTATAACGTTGGGTTTAGCCTTCCTCCCAGTAGGAGATCTTATTCTAACCCTTGCTTCACTCATCAGGTGAGAATATTTAAATCGAACAGTCCTACACGTAATATGCTTGTGGGTAAAGTAGCTAAAGGAAAACAATGCGACGTTAAAGGCTGCGATAAACCAGCTGTAAGATCCCTACAGAAAGCGGTTACCGCCAACTCCGGCCTCGATTTAACCGGTCAGGATAGAGTATACCTTTGCAAGGAACATTATAAGGTTGTAAAGAAGAGTCTTAAGAAAGAACGTACTATTACGAAGTGGCGCTACATGACTAGCGGCTTCTAAACCATAAGACGGTTTAGACCTGGAAACTTTTAAACTGTCTCCTACAATCGTTCAAACCCTACTCCTCTACATTCTATTTCACTCGGTCTACCTAAACCTCCATCTATTTTAAAGTCGGCATTTAGAACGATCCTACTAAGCTCTATGCAAGTTAGAGTGTGCAGCGTAAGTTCTACGGTTTTAAATCTGCTTACGCCATCCGCTAGGCTAGCCCATACGATGAGTTGATCGCAGAGATGTTTATCCATAGGATAGCCTCCTCTGAGTAGGTTAACCAGTTCTTCAGCTGCTTCTGAGCCTATAAGCTCAGCCCGTTTACCTATAACACCCAGCCTATCCACGCCTAGGTAGCCATAGGTATGCTTAACTGTTAAGATTAATCCGCAACCTGGATCTAAGCTACACTTAGGGTTTGGGGGTTGAAGGACTTCTTTCTCGAAAATCGGTTTTAAACCGATTATGCTGAGTTTTTCTGAGGCGCTTAAAGCCATCCTATTGACTATATGTTCAGGTAGTCTACAGCTATATGTTAATCCTCTGACTTCTGATATTTCACCAAGCTTGTCGAGGGTTATGGGTTCAAGCTTTCCAACGGGCTCTGTTGAAAATTCGACTTCTCCACCGCCCTTAGGGTAGAAGCCTCTCCTATTTAGTTTTAAATTAGCTTTAACCCCCATGAGCCTAAGATTCGGTAGTAAAACCCTCTCAATATAGTCTACTGGAGGAGCCATAGGGTTGTTTGTACCGCCTACAAGCGTAAGCTTAACGTAGCCCGGTGTAAAAGCCATAACAGGCATGGCGGCTTGAAGGATTAAGGTTACACTTCCAGCAGTACCGACGTCGAACTTGTAAGAGCCTGCTTTAAGCTTTCCAGGGTTGAAAATAACCTCTGTTGAGCCTAAATTTAAACCTTCAACGTAACCATCGCATAGGGCAGATAAGACTTTCAAAGCTGTCATATGCTGTCTCGCTAAACCAGGTGGTTTACGTTTACCTCTAACATTCACTACTCTAACAGGTTCACCTAGCAGAGCTGATAAAGACGTAGACATTCTAAGTATCTGCCCACCACCTTCAAGCATGTCTCCCTGTATGGTTATCATAACACTCAACTCCATAATTAGAAAACGAAGTTTTTAAATATCTTTTAAAAGGTAAATATCCTCCTCGGCATTATAATCTACTTTCAAATCCATCCAACCACCATATTTGAACCCATCTTCCAAATTCAACTTTCCCCTCGATTTCTTCCACGTTGTAGCAGGTTCAAATTCCAATGCTCTCAAATCGAAGAGGCAAACTTGAAATGTTTAAATATAGAAAAATGGAGGATTTTGCGGGGGATTCACATGTTTCTGTCTATAAGAGATTTTACCGTTAAGTGGGTAGGCTACGATACCGTATTTGAGGGTTTGAAAGACTTAGGTATACCGAGCTTTGAGCTTTTCGTCAGTAGGGAATTGAAGGTTGAATCCTACCTGGATATGGGCTATGTTACTGAGCTTGGTTTTGATGTATCTTCTAAAGAGTCTAGAGAGGATTTGAAAAGAAGGCTTAGAGAGGCTGAGCTAAGAGTATGTGCAATCCTTGTGGAAAACGATTTCTCTTCAGAAGATTTAGGCAGGGAAGTCGATTATGTGCTTTCAGCTGTAAAAGTCGCTTCAGAGCTTGGGGTTGGTGTTGTTAGAATAAACGCGGTAATGCGTCCAATACCTGGTTACGATTTAGAGAAGCACGTTAGAAGAGTGGCGGATGCCGTTGGGAGGTGTATGGGTTCCTGCCGCGACCTTGGAGTTAGCCTAGCTGTTGAGAATCATGGGGTTATTGCGAATAAGCGTGAGTTTCTAAGGTCGCTTTTCCGCATGGTTGATGATGAGCATTTAGGGTTGACGTTGGACACTGGAAACTTCTACTGGTTTGGCTACCCGTTAAGCGAAGTATACGATATTGTGAAGGAATTTGCTTCTAAAGTGAAGCATACACACGTTAAAAATGCCACAGTTAAACAGGATAAACGGGAGACTTTTAGAAAACCAGGCGACGTTGAAATGGCTCCGCTCTACCAAGGGGATATAAACCTTGAGGGAATTGTAAAAACCCTTAGAAGGGCGGGATACGATTACGATTTAACGATAGAGGATGAATCTTTAGGCATGTTTAAAGACAAGGAAAGACTAGACGTTCTAAAGAAAGATGTGGAATTTATTAAGAGACTTACATGAAAATCTATGTTTAAATCTCCATTTTTATTTGAGCTTCTCCAGAGGCTTTACGTTTCCAAACGTCGGTTTTGGGCCCTTCGCAGGTGCAGCCCAACGTACGGCGTTGTATATCACTTTAAGTACGTTGGGGTTGTGGTAGATCGGTAGAGTCTCATGTCCAGGCCTAAAGTAGAAGATTTTTCCAAGCCCCCTGTAGAAGCAGCAACCGCTTCTGAAGACTTCACCCCCTTCAAACCAGCTTATGAAGACAAGTTCATCTGGAGGAGGTATGTCGAAGAATTCACCGTACATCTCCGTGTGTTCAAGCTCAAAGTATTCGCCGAGCCCTTCAGCTATCGGGTGATTAGGCATTACAACCCATATCCTCTCTTTTTCACCAGCTTCTCTCCACTTTAAGTTGCAAGACGTACCCATAAGCCTTCTGAAGATTTTTGAGAAGTGTGCAGAGTGTAAAGCTATAAGCCCCATACCTTCCAGTACTATACGTCTTTGCAGTTTATCGACGACTTGATCATTGACTTTATCATGAGCCATGTGCCCCCACCATATGAGGACATCCGTAGTGTTAATTACGTCATCGGTTAATCCATGCTCAGGCTCTTCTAGCGTGGCTGTTCTAACCTCTAAGCCAGGCTGTTTTCTAAGATAGTCCGCGATGGCATTATGTATACCTCTCGAGTAGATCTCTGCCACTCTAGGATCTATTTTCTCATGGAGAAATTCATTCCAAACAGTTACTCTTACGACATCACACAAAGCAAACCACCTCCTTTATCTAAAAGAATAGCCCACTTATATGCTCTTCCACTACTTACAGGACACTGATCAATAAAATGGACATCGATACTTTCAGGTAGGTTTTAAAAGCTACTTTGCAAGCTCCTCCCATAAGGCCTTATAGTACCTCATTATCCTCTCGGGATCCGAGCTTTCATCTATCTCGGCTAGACAATACCTATTGTAATTTGCATCTTTCAGAAGTCTAAATAGCTCTCTATAGGGGTAGCTTTTATCGTATAGTTCATGTATGTGGACGGAGCGTATCCATTTCTTAAGCATGTTGAAGCTCTCCCTCACAGAGCCGTTTATCAAGTCTGTCTCATTCGAATTCCAACAGACACCTACATAGGGATGGTTTGAAAGCTCCATAATATTCCGTATACACTTTGGATCGCTTGTCCCGTATCCATGTACTTCAAGCCACACCTCGACGTTATACTGTTCCGCGTAGTCTCCACACCGTCTAAGGGCCTCGGCTATTTGTTTAATCGTCTTCTCCCTTGGAATACCATAATCCTCCATAAGCCTATTCGGTCTAACTTTTACGCCTAAAGCTCCGACATCGTATGCAAGCCTGATGAAGGCTTCCGTAGCCTCTATGTTTCTATCGACTTCAGCTTTATCAGGTGAATGATATTCACAGGTAGTTCCCAAGCTTAGGAGTTTAACTGGAGACTTCTCGAAAGCTTCTCTAACCCTACGTCTCTTCTCAACGCTTATACTCGGCTCTACACCATGTGCGTGCGTCGTCCTAAGCTCAACGGCTTCAAAATCAGTCTTACTACATATTTCAATTATCTTCTCAATACTCCAACTTCTAGCCAAATTATATGTTACAAGCCCAAGCTTCAAAGCCCATTCACGACTTTCACATTACATGGATAACCATATAAGCTTAGCTATGAACCTAGGAATGATAGGCTCAATAATTTTAGCTACAGCGAAAGCCTACAACGCTGAAGTGGTGGCAAGTGACAGACACCTGAAGGGTATAGTGGGGGTAAATTCATAGAAAAGTGAACTGTTAAAGCATTATCGACGAGTCTGATGAGAGAGTGCTGTTCGGAAGACTTTTATGTAACCATTCTAATAATGGGGCCAGCTGTTTAAGACCAATTCAGGCGTCTACTTCAATTTAATAATAACGTCATCCAGGATTATGTGGAAAAGGAAGTTGGATGATTGTTTAAATGGAGGGTTGAATTCTTAAAAACTGCTCATAGAAGATTCCATGAAGGATGTTCATTGTGATCTATACACGTAATTTGGTGGAACAGTACGGTAACAGAAATGCTTCTACGCCGATTTTGAGAACTATCTCCTATAAGCAGTTGAAGATGCCGGCAGATTCAGATGCATAGTATACATCGATGGCGCTATGAAGCTTAGATAGTTAAAGTTAAGTTTAAAGTAGATAGACATTTGATTGGGTCTTTCATGAGCGAGAACCTATACTTAAATCCGTCTCTTCCAGTGGAGAAGCGTGTTGAAGACCTTCTTAAACGGATGACTTTAAAAGAGAAGATTGCTCAGCTCTGCTCGATACCTGCCAGTGTTCTATTCGAAGGGGGACATTTCTCTATTGAGAAAGCCCGTAGCATACTTGTAAATGGTATTGGGCAGATAACCCGTTTAGCTGGGGACCATAGGCTTAGGTTGAAGCCTAGAGAGGTTGCTGAGGCAGCAAACGTTATACAGCGTTTTCTACTCGAGGAAACCAGGCTTCATATACCGGCTATAATACATGAAGAGTGTTTAAGCGGCTTTATGGCTTGGGGAGCCACTACTTTTCCACAGGCTATAGGTTTAGCTAGTACTTGGAATCCCGACTTAGTTGAGAAAGTTGCTTCAACCATAAGGCGTCAGATGAGAGCCGTGGGTGCGCATCAGGGTCTTGCACCTGTTTTAGACGTTGCAAGAGACCCAAGGTGGGGCAGGGTTGAAGAAACCTACGGAGAGGAGCCTTATCTCATCGCCTCAATGGGGGTTTCATACGTTAGAGGATTGCAGGGAGACGAATGGAGGTCTAGGATTTTAGCTACGCCGAAGCACTTTGCGGCTCACGGTTTTCCAGAAGGTGGGAGGAATTGTGCACCAGTACACATCGGTGTTAGAGAGCTTAGAGAGGTTTTCCTCCTACCGTTTGAAGCAGCCGTTAGAGAAGCTGGAGCACTCTCCATAATGAGCGCCTACCATGATATCGACGGTGTACCGTGTACGGCATCTAAAACCCTTCTAACGGATATTCTTAGAGGGGAGTGGGGTTTTCAAGGAATCGTCGTCTCCGACTATGGGGCGATACATATGCTTCATAGTTTCCACATGATCGCTTCAAACTTGAGAGAAGCCGCTGTTAAAGCTTTAGAGGCTGGTGTAGATATTGAGCTGCCAGCGGCTCAATGTTACTGGGAGCCTCTCCTAGAAGCTTTGAAAAACGGGGTGATATCCGAGACTGTTGTTGATAGGGCTGTTTCAAGAGTTTTAAGGGTTAAATTCCTACTGGGGTTGTTTGAAAACCCATATGTGGATGTTGAAGAAGCATCTAGAGTTTTCGATACCATTCAGGATAGAGGTTTAACTTTACAAGCGGCGAGAGAATCCATAGTTCTCCTTAAGAATGATGGAGTTCTTCCACTCAGCAGGACTGTAGATGCCTTAGCCGTTATAGGGCCTAATGCTGCTGAAGCTAGAAATCTCCTCGGAGACTACAGTTATACGGCTCATCTATCTCTTGAAAAGCCAGCCGTTGAAATAGTCAGTATACTTGAAGGTATTAAAGCCAAGGTTTCACCTGAAACTAAGGTCTACTATGCTCAGGGATGCGGCGTTTCAGACTACTTGAAAGACGGGTTTAAGGAGGCTTTAGATATTGCTGGAAAATCCAACGTTATTATAGCTGTTATGGGTGAAAGGTCTGGGCTTTCAAAATTCGACGTTTCCGGTGAGGGGCGTGATAGAGATGATACAGGTTTACCAGGTGTTCAAGAAGAGCTCTTAGAGGCTTTATGTGGACTAGGTAAACCTGTTGTCTTGGTCCTCGTGAACGGTAGACCTCTAGCCTTAAGTAGGATTGTTGAGAAGTGTGCAGCGGTTATTGAGGCGTGGCTTCCCGGAGAAGAGGGTGGAAATGCTGTTGCAGACGTACTGTTTGGTGATTATAATCCAAGTGGAAGACTACCGGTGACATTTCCGAGAAGCTCTGGGCAGATCCCCGTATATTCTGCTATGAAGCCCTCCTCCATTAGAAACTATGTGTTTACGGAGGTTAAGCCGCTGTTCCCGTTTGGACATGGGTTAAGCTATACGGAGTTTGAATACAGCTTGCTTAATATAAGTCCTGAGAGGGTTGAACCGGATGGCGAGGTCTCTGTAAGCTGCACCGTTAAGAATGTTGGTGGTTTAAAAGGCGATGAAGTCGTACAAGTCTATGTAAGAGATGAGTATGCAAGCGTTGCGAGACCTGTTAGAGAACTTAAAGGCTTTAAGAAAATTTCACTTGAGCCTGGCGAAGAGAGGAGAATTACCTTCATAATTTCAACAGACCAGTTGGCTTTCTACGACCATCAGATGAAGTTCGTAGTAGAACCCGGCTTCTTCAAAGTTATGATAGGTAGGTCTTCTGAAGATATAAGGCTAGCCGGAAGATTTGAAGTGGTTGGATGGAGGGAGGTCTTCGTCAGTAGTAGGAAGCTGTTCAGCTCTGTGATAGTAGAATAGTTAAAATCTAGAAAAAACCTTGAAATCCGATATTACCCCTAATTTTTTAAAATCGGAGAACACACGGAAAAGTTAAACGTGAGTCAGCTTCCTTTTTTAATTTGAAGTTTTAAGTGTTTAAAGTTTTTATCAGGTTTACCCCTTTCATCCTTTTGGGATACTCTTGAATAGAACAGTTGCCGCGATAGGCTTAGGGATAACGGTAATGGGGGTTGCAGCAGCGCTTGTAACGCTTTCACCTGAACTGTTGAATACTCTCATCCCGATAATGCTTATAACGGTTGGAGGTATTATAGCAGCATCTTATAAAATAAACGAGGATTGGGGCTTCTACATGCTCCTATGGGGCTCCATGGTAGCCGTATTAGGGGTTTTCTGGGCTGTAGCTCAGTACTACCCAACGTATGTGAATACTTTAGCCTTCTTCTACATAGCTCTCATAGGGTTAGCTGTATTCTTAACTGGAGTACGGAGTTAGAAAGAGGGGTGTTAGCACACTCAAGATCCCGCTCATCGAATCGCCAGGGCCAGAACTGCCATCCACCCCGTAGAATAAAGTCTCTTTAGGAATATTTAGAGTTTACGTTTTAATGCTTCACTGAAGACTTCTAGGGCAAAATGCTTCTTCATCTCGCTTAGGAAGTTTTCAGCTTTCTCAACGTTTAAACGTCTAGACGTCTTGCCGAAAATCCTCTGAAAGTTTTCAGAGTATATGTTCTTTAGAGCGTTATCTGGAAGTTTAAGACCTATGTATGGCTCTTTATACCTGGTTAAAAGCTCATCGGCTGAATCTGGCGTGTAGAATTCTTCATCAGACTCTAGGAAGAGCCTTATCATCCAAACTCTAGTAGCGGCTTCTTCAATGGTCTGCCAATCCATTATATCTGTTCCAAACAGAATACGGTTGCTGTAGTTTGTGAAGAACTCTCTCCAGTCATCTCTCCTCCGGGAAATATTGTACATGAGCTCTACACCTAAGGAGAGGTCTAAATTCGCGTTCCCATATCTTTTAAGGAATTCTTCAGTACGCTCAACATCCGCCGTTAGAAAGTACATGTGTGCAAATACTATTTTAAGCTTAGAATGTCTCTCCAAAACGTTCTCCATCTCCTTGTACAGTTCTTCCTTAGTTGGATAGTCTGCTCCGTAGGGTCCCCAGCCTCTCTTCTTAGCCCAATCTGGACACGTCTCCTCACACCAGAACTCCTCTGGATCTGCAACGTGACATAGGACTGGAAATTCAAGTTCTTCACATGCAGACCAGAAGCCTTCGAAAAGTGGACTATCCAATGGAGTTCTCCGAGCTTTGGGAGCTGGTTTAGAGCCCATTTCTCCAACTCCGTCGAAGCCTGTTTCTAAAGCCCCTTCTATAAACCTATACCAGTTTGGCTTAGTCTTGGGGTCTGGCGGCTCAACACCAGCGTAGAAAACCTCGGGATGAGCGGCTTTAAGATAAAGCCCCAGCCCACCAGCTGAAGCGTAAATCCGACTGAGCCTTGAAACTTCAACGATCTTAAGGTACTTGTCAGTCAAGCGTTTAAGCTGGTTTAAATCTTCTCGAGATCTAAAGTGGACGTGGCAATCCCAAACTTCAAAAGGCTTAAACATATCAAATTTCAACACTGTGAAACACCGAATAAAAATCTCTTCAACTGGCTTTAAATGTATTTACAACACTGTTAAAATCTACCCCTCCAGGTTTCTCCATTACATTTTACGAGGTTTTTCCATACATATGCCCTTAAAAATATGGAGACGCCTTACAATTTTCCATCAAATAACAGTTTTAGTAGTGTGGTTAACTATGTCATTGGTTATTTGTTGTATAAACTCCTTCATATTATTAGTGACCATGCTACCGTTTAATTATATCAAAATTTTAAGAGGAGGCTAATGTTTTAAAATTTAAGGTGGTATTCTTGCTGAGAGAGGTTCCGGTGGAGGAGGCTTGGAGGAGGAAGTACCCTGAGAGGACGATCCTAGTGGTTTCTGTTAATAGGGAGGGGAGACCTAATATCATAACGCTCGGCTGGAATATGCCGACTTCTGTGAGACCGCCCATGGTCGCAATATCTATTGGCGTCTCAAGATACAGCCATAAGCTTATAAGTGAAAGCGGAGAATTCGTCTTAGCCTTTCCAAGTGAAGGAATGGAGAATGCCATCCTATTCTGCGGGACATACTCTGGGAGAGACGTAGACAAGTTTAAAGCAACAGGTCTTACGCCTATTAAGGCGAAGTATGTAAAGCCTCCGCTAATAGGTGAAGCTACGGTGAATATGGAGTGTCGAATCGCCAGCTCGATTAGAACAGGAGACCATACGATTTTCGTAGGCGAGATACTGACCGCTTATGTTTCCGAAGATGATAAACCAGTACTCTTCAACATGGGTAATTGCGTGTTTAAAGGATTTAAATGCTGGTAAATCATACGAAGTAGTTTTTCTCATGTATTAGCAATCTAGAAGGCAAAGTTTAAAATAACCGTCTTTAAACAATAACTGAACAGAGGGATATGCCGCCGTAGCTCAGCTCGGTAGAGCAGCGGGCTGTTAACCCGTTGGTCGGCGGTTCAAGTCCGCCCGGCGGCGCTATTTCATACTAGTCCAATTAGTTTAAACTATAGGTATATGGTGAAATTAGGGTTTTCAACCAACTACTAATATATTATGATGGATGTGGATATGTTATTTTCACCATTCTTTTAACGGTTTTAGTTGGAAGCTCGTTTGAAGATGCTGGGTTTTCTCTGTTTTAGCGGATAAGTAGGCTTTCTCGATTATTTCGATTACATGTCTAGCGTGTTCACCTGAGATTACTGGCTCTTTATCGTTCAATATACAGTCTATTAGATGCATTATGTCCGAGTATATGTGGGCTTCAGGAAGCTTTACGTGAACCCCTGAAACATATGGAAGCCTACTAGACGGTTCTTCAATGTAATGCCAACTTTCCAGTTTACGGCTCCAAACCTCTATATGACCATGCTCCAACTTTAAAACACCGTCACTACCAGCTATGTGAAGCCCTGAGAACGGTTCTCCATCACCCATGCAGAAAGCTGAATGTAGAAGGGCGAATATTGAATCTCCGAAGTCTAGTAGCATAACAGTATTATCATCCATTTCTACTTCAACTTCTTTGCCTAAGATTATTCTACGTTTAAGCCCTATGCCGGACATAGCTGTAACCCTCATAGCTGGGCCCAGTACCCCCGTTATTAGATGTAGAGCATATATGCCCATATCGTAAACTGGTCCTCCACCCCTCTTATAGTACCATGATGGGTCTATTGCTACAACTAAGTCTCCTGGTTTACGGAAGTCCTCGTATTCATGCCCTTCAGCCGTCGCCCCGGTTCTAACCCAGTAGATCTTACCTACAATACCGTCTTTTAACATACTTCGAACCCTCTCAATATCTTTTCTGAAAGCTATCCCAGGTGAAGCTACGAGCTTAACCTCGGCTCTGTCTCTTTCATTTAGAAGCGTATCGGCTTCTTCAACCGTTAGAGTCATAGGCTTGTTCAAGTGTACATGCACCCCGGCCCTAATGGCTTTTAAAGCCTGCTCATAGTGTAACTGTATTGGAGTGGCTATCGTCACGGCGTCTAAGCCAGCTTTTGAAAGCATATCTTCGTAACTACTGTACCATTCATCGGCGTTGAAACGCTCTTTACATGCTTTAGCTCTTTCCTCAACTACGTCGCAGATAGCTGCAAGCCTAACCTTGTCTTTAACGTCTTCAGCTGAAAGGTGCGGAAGTAGTCCTCTCTGAGATACGCTTCCACATCCAACTATGCCTATTCTAATAGACATGGAAGACCCTCTGCTACCAGTACTTTTTCATCAATTCTCTTAAAAGGCTGAGGCTTTCCTCCACTTCACTCCAGTCGTCTATTTCAAAAGTCCAATACCAGTCGTAGTACTTCTTCAACGCTTTAAACATGGCCTCGTAATCTACATTCTTCAAATCTATTCTACCTGAGTGTAAAGCCACTATTCTATGCCCTACAAGTTCTATCTCCTCATGAGGCCTCATGGTTCCCCTAGGCCAGTAGCAGTGCTCATACACGCCTAAGTGTTTACTAGCTATTTCATCAACCATTCTACATAATTCTCTAAGCCCACCTAAGCCTAAGCGGGCCCAAATTCCACCTTCAAGACCCAGTTTTACACCGTAGTCTTCAGCCGCATCTACAAGAGATAGTAGTATGTTTTTGGCTTCATCCCAATTTTCAGCTCTACTTACTCCGAAGTGTATGAGTAGAACTTTTCCTCCCAAGTCAGCCGTCAGCTTTACATCTTCCTTTAAAATTTCCAAACCTCTACTCCAATGCTTAAGCCTAGGACAGTATCTAGAGTAGCCCCAAGCCCAATCTGAGGATAGACTGGCCAATTCCACACCGTAACTCCGACAAAGCTCACCAATCCTCCGCCTATCTTCAACCGTTAAATCTTCAGACCATGCTCCAAAATCATCACCCCATGGAGATTTGGGGTCTAAGCAAAGCTCCACACCATTCAACCCAAGTCTAGAGGCAAACCTTAAAGCAGGTTCAAAAGAATGCCCCCCAGTCTTCTCGGGTTTCGAAAAACCCACTCTTAAACCAATCTTCATAGTACCACAACCTCATCTATTATAGATGAGCACAATTAAACCTTAATGTTAAAGTGAAAGCTGAAAAGTTTAAGAGAAACCAGTAGAAGTAAGAACTTACAGATGGGCCGGTAGATCAGCCTGGTATGATCGCCCCCTTGGCATGGGGGAGGCCGAGGGTTCAAATCCCTCCCGGTCCACTCCTAATTGAGCGTGAAACCTTTTTATGGTCCCCGTGCGCTTTAATATCTTCGGCTTTCTTTACGAATTTGATATCATCATCTACAGGCTCTATTTTCACTCCCTCGATTTTTTGTAGGACAAACAGTCTTAGAATAGCCTATTTTGTCATCTCTACTGCGACAGGCTTTTGCATCTTAGCCTTTTCTTGCTCTGCTATCTGTAGAGAAAGTTGTATTTCGTACTCCTTTAACATCTTAACCATAGGGTTTTCTAGGTTAATTTTGTACAGATTTGCCTTACCTATTCTTCTTGAAACGGTGACAATTCCATACTTCTCTAAGTCTTTGAAGTACTTGTAGAAAGTCTGCTTGCTCATTCCCAGGGCTTCTATCACTTCCTTCTTAGTGAAGTCGAAGAGTGGGTTGTCTAGGAAAAAGTCTATTATCCTAAGCTTGGGCGAGTCTCCAAGTGTCTTCAACAAGAGTGATTGGTATTCCTTCTTCCTATACAGTTCTTCTGGCATAACTATCTAGAGATTATTTTTTAAAAAGCAAGTATTTATACTTTAACTTCTAAAGGTATTATAAGTGAACTTATGTTCAAGCAAGAAGTAAGCGATGAGGAAATCAAAGCCGACTTAATGTATCGCCTTCTCAGAAAGCATTGCTGGGGCGCTAAATACCTGCCAGTTGACACGCTCGTTAATTGGATCAGCAAACAAATAATAAAAAACGGCAAAAGAATTGGGAAGTGCGTGGAAGAGTTGGCTGGGGAAGGATATGTCTTGCTCCACAAAAGGGGTGAAACCATTTCCCTAAATCCAGCAAGAAGCAGAGAGATAGCAGAACATATCAAAAAAGTTTTGAAGATCTAACCTTCTAGCTCATCTTTCTACGTCTAATGGAAAATGGCTCAGGATACCGATAAGGATTAAAGATAAAACTAGTCGATTCTTGTAACCTGTTATCAACTTTAAGCTCAAATGCAAAGTTACTTAAATGGCTCGATTTCGATCATAGCTCCTCCTTCACTGTTGTTGCCATTTTAGATGCGTATTCGTCTCCCTTAAATGGTATAAGCTGAGTACAGATCAGCACGGTCTATAGTCGTCTCGACAGCTTTCACAATCAGACATACGACGAATTCGTTGAGAGACTAAGAAGCTATCAAGAGTTCTTCCAGATGCCCGTGCCACCAAACTTAAACGGATGGAAGAGATTCGGAGAATTCGTCTGGGGTGACATTTTCCCTCCAAAACTCGGATGGGATGTCTTCGATCAGATGGCCCATCAGGTGCATCAAATGGGAAGCAGAATACGCCTAGCCATCAATCCCTTTCTGCTGGACATACGCACGCCTTTGTGGCTACAGGGTCACTATTTCAACTGCTCAGCAAGAGATGAAGGGGAAGGGAAATATCTTTGAATCTTTTGAAGAGGAGAGGTTACAAACTGTGGTATGGGGAGGATACTAGAATTCCAGATTATGATGTTTCAGATGCATCCTTAAGACGAAAAAATTTATGATTCGAGTTTAAATGAAATATGATTGCATCTATAAGGAGGAGTTAAAATGATTGGGAATAGTTGATAAACCTTATAAGTTAAACTTTATAGGTTAGTTAACCATAATATCGTTGGTGAATACGTGGTCAGAGTTGTACTGAAAGTAAGGAATAAAGGCGTGCTGATACTGCCGAAGTCTCTGAGAGAGGTTGCTGGTATAGGTGAAGGTGAGGTGGCTGTTGAGGCTAGGGAGGGGGAGATAGTGATAAGACCTCTCAAGCCAAGAATTGTCGATATAGACCACCGCATTGTTGAAGAGATACTAGGCGAGGAGAGTAGGCTTGAGGAGGAGAAGTTTAAGAGAATCCTTAGAGGCGTACGTGGTTGATACGGGGGTTCTAGTAGAGTATATAGTAAGGGGTTCACCTCATAGAAGCGCCGTTGAGAAGCTGCTTAACGACGTGCTGAAGAAGATCGTAGAGCTATACGTAACACCCATTACAGTCTCAGAGCTCATATACGTAGCATCTAGACTTTACGAGCTGGCTGGCGTTGAGAAGCCCAACGAGGAAGCGCTGAACTTCGTTAAGTGGCTTACTATGAGAGCTAAGACAGTAGAGGTAGCACCAGACATAGCGGTTGAAGTCGGAGAGCTCAGGAAAAAGCTTAGAATAGCTCTATCAGACTGCTATGTAATAGCTACCGCAATAAAGCTCCAGGCAAAAGCACTCTTTCTAAGGCCGGAGAAGGAGATGCTCGATAGAATAGAAGAGCTGAGAGAGCTACCTATAGCATTTCTCACAGAGGCCAGCTTGAGATAAAGGAAACGACACTTAGGTTCTTCTACTAGTTTGTTTATGCTTATTCTTCTCAGTCCTTGCTTCTCACTTCATTAACTCATCATTGGTCGTTTCCCCTTTAACGAGTATTAACAATATTTTTTCTAGCTGTTCAATAACCCTTTCCTTATCGTCCTCTGAATAGCTTGTCGTTGCAAATGTTTCCTTCCAGCTATTTAAGAATATAGCCCTTTTTAACACAGGAATAATTTTCTCCTGAATTTTTAACTTCAACACTTTTAGATGAGGTAATATCTCTTTTACCCTCTCTTTCAGTCTTGGTGGAATGACATTTTATGCATTAGCGAGGCTTTGTGAAACCATCTGTCTTCTCAGAAAGGCTTTGAATTGCTTTCAAAAGCTCTTCTCAGCAAATTTAATCACTAAGGTGATTAAATTTGCCTTCCTGCTCATCATCTCTATTAATTAGGCAAATTTAATCACCTTATCAACAACTTCCTCAACCAACTCTCTAACATCATCCTGCTCCAATCTTGTTGCTTTTACGTTGAAAATCTTCTTCACCAAATTCATCGTTGACCTAGGGGCACCAGGATGCCCCAAGCCGCCAGTAAGAGGCGTAGTAATAGCTCCAACAACACTAGCCACGCTTATAATAGCAACGAGAAAACTCCTAAATTATTCCTTACTCATTCGCTCCGCCCAATCATCCAATTTCATGCTTTCACTGATATGGGTAATACCGGCTCTACGGGCGATCTCGAGAAAGCTGCGGAGCAGTTTTAACCGTTTCTCTCCTTTCACTCGGTTCGTCGCCAGTTTAACGTACCAGACTGGTAGACGTGCCACCTGTACGCGGAAATGAACCTCCTCGTTGTCGGCTAGCTGTTCCGCTTTATCGAATAGCTTTTCAGCTTCCTCCAGAAATCCATCGTCTAGAAACGGTGAAGTCGGTGGGTCAAAAATATGAACGTGAGCCTTTTTCTCCTTAACCTTCCGATGTAGTAGTTCTATGTAGGCTCGAATGACATGGGCTGCCCTGCCGTAATAGCCGTTTAGAAAATCGTCGATATGCTTCTGCACATCTGTTTCAGGATTCCAAAGAAGCTTCGCCAAAACATAAGCTCTTAACGGCGCCATTTCTCCGTTTCCACCTGGGGAATAGTTGCCTTGCTCAAACAAGCCTTTTACACCTTGTTTAACGAAAAACCTTACGTTCGATTGTAGTACTTCAAGGTTTGGGAATGGTTGAAGGTAGTGGGCGAAGTTGGTCGTATAATCCCAGACATATAGCGTCGGAGACAGCTGCCGCCAAGCTTCAATGTCTTCGCTGAAACTCCTATTCTCCTCTGACGGGCAGCTTTCCAACGGGTGGGAGAAGCAGCACTCGATGGAGCAAAGCCTGATTATGACGTTTCTACGTGGACGTAGGGTTTTCGGAGGCTTGCGGCTGTACTGGTAGGCGAGCGTTTCTACGCGGATATTCGGATAGTCTCGCTCGATGGATTCAGCGATCGTGTTGACAAACCTAATGATAGACGCGGCTGGACTCTCCTCAGCATCGTCAAATGCTTTACATTCTGAACACTGACACCACTTGCCTGTATCGTTCTGTGAAATATCGATGATCGTTGCATCGGGATGCGCTTTCAGCCATTTCCGCACCTGTTCAATCGCGATTTTAACAAGCTCAGAGTTGGATAAGCATCTTTGAACATATCCGCTGACACGCTTGCCATCCACCATTGGCCAGAAATCTGGGTGTTGTTCGCAGATTTCACGGTGTATTAGCTGGTCAAAACTGTGTACAAACGGGTAGAATACGACTGCTCGTCCACCGTGTTTCTCAGTCAATTGGTAATGGTGGCCATTCAACCTATGACGGGCTGCGAAATCAGCATCCTGCAGCATCTCAGTCCAGAAGACTTCTCGATACTCTAAAACTGGCTTCCGCATCTCGTTCAGAGGAGGGATTTCAACACGTGTCATTTTTGGCACATACTCCACTTCAGGGGTAAACCAGCGGACGCCGAGCTTCTCCTCCAGTAGAGTGTAAACACCGTAGAGTGTTCCACGTGGTCTACCGCCGACGATAATAAGATAGCCGTTAAATGTTCTAAGCAGGAAGCCTTCTGAGCCAAGCTTAGCTAAGTCGACCTGTAACCCTAAGCTTCGTAGATGCTTATTATCGCCGAGTAGGATTTCACACTGCGTCATCGGTTGATCATCTGTAACGATGGGTAGCTTCACAACGCTAATATGCTCTAAGTATTTCTGTAGCTCTTCAGCAGCATAGCGTTCCGACGGTACTGCATCCGCAGGTATGATTATGCGGTAGGGGCTTTTACCTTCATCCACCAATACGGTCGGCTTCGCCACAATAGACATATTTCTGGAATTATAATTCTAACGATAAAAGCCTTACGAGTTCTTGTGAGAGATTAACGAGAAGAAGTAGGAATGAAAAATATAAATCGCTTAAACTATACGAGAATTGTGAGGTAGAAAATGAAGAAGTTAAAAGTGGCGGTTGTTGGAACAGGATGGGTTTCCGGCGAACATATGTCGGCTTATAAGGCTAATCAGTATACGGAGCTCGTTGCTGTATGTGGGAGGACAAAAGAGTCAGCGGAGAGAAAACTGAAAGAGTATGGTTATTCGGCGAAGATTTACATCGATTTAGAGGAGATGCTTGAAAAAGAAGATATTGATATTCTGTCCATCTGTACTCCCAATAACCTGCATCCAGAAGAAACGATTATTGCAGCTGAGCATAAGAAGCATGTTTTAATTGAAAAACCCGTTGCACTTAACGAAGAAGACTTAAACAGGATGATTGAAGCGGTGGATAGGAACAAAGTAAAGACTCTTGTCAGCTTCGTCCTACACTGGAATCCGCTTCTCATGACGATCGATAAGCTTTTGCAAGACGATGCGATTGGTGAAATCTACTACGGAGAGGTCGATTACTTCCATGGAATCGGTCCATGGTATAAACAGTACAAGTGGAATATCAAAAGAGATGTTGGAGGGAGTAGTCTTCTCTCCGCTGGATGCCACGCTGTAGACGCGCTTTTATGGTTTATAGGAAGAAAGCCTGTTGAAGTGTTCTCTTTTACTACGAGGAGTAGTAACCCAGATTTTAAAGAGTACGAGTATGATCCTACAAACGTAACTCTAATCAAATTTGATAATGGCTCAGTAGGGAAAGTCGCTTCTTCTCTCGACTGTAAAACTCCATACATCTTCAATATTGAATTATTCGGCTCCAAGGGAACGATCAGGAATAACCAGGTCTTTTCTCACAAGTTTCCTGGTCAAACAAACTATGCAACGATTCCTACAATATTGCCAGATAGCGGTGACGTGAGACACCACCCCTTCGAGGGTGAGATAAACCATTTCGTAGACTGTATATTAAACGACAAGAAGCCATTTCCAGACTTGAAAGACGCCGTAGTAACGCATAGAGTGATCTTTGCTTCAGACCTCTCTGCTAAAGAGGGAAAACCCATAAGAGTTACTTGACAGCGAAAACCCACCTATTAGCTCTTCTATTTTTCTTTTCAAGTTTAATTTCTCATTTCAATTAGTAGCGACTAACCGAATGTGTAGCCGTAACTTTGAAAGATGGATCCATTATGAAGTGGACAGGTTCACACGTTATTGGACAAGACAAAAAGTTATTAATCTCGGTTTACAGGTTTTACGCATTCTTCGAAAAACTATGGAGTCACGGGTCACTATAATAAATAGTTGCTCATTTTTCTGTTAAAGTCTTTTATCACGTTCATCAATGTAAGGAGATGTAAATCATCGGTTTTCAGAGAGTTTCTCTATTATCGATTTAAGCTTTTGAATCAGCTCCTTAGGTAGGTTTTCATCGTCCAACCATTCTCTTACGTGTATTAGCCTCAGTTTAACATACGCTAGGTCTCCCTTGTTGAACGCATGCTTAATCTCATATTCCATCGCTGTAAGATGGGCTTCATAAATGGTCTTTGAATGGCGATTGACGATTGTCGTGTTGTCGATTGTTATGCCTTTCTTCTTCAATTCGCTTATCTCAACGATTTCATGCACCATTAGAAACTCGCTACGTAAAACTTCTTCCAGTGTTATTCTATCACCGCTGACCGTTTTACCAGTCATGTAGTCGTAAAACTCCCTTGGCGATATATCTTCACAGTCATAGCCGAGACTCCTAGCGATCTTAATGGCTTTTCTCACTTTAAGAGGGAGAGCATCAGACATAGGGAAACACTCACGTTATAATACGCATGGAAGATATTTAACGTCTCTTATTCTACGGATACTGTATCAAGTGAAACCTATATCTGACATTGGGAGTTTAGAGCTGTATGCAAATTTAAATACAGGCTGGGTTTAGATAAAAATGTGGGAATATGTCGGAAATCGAAAAGAAAATTGATGAATGTATAGAAGAACTAAGCCAGTATAGGTTTTTCTCAGCTGAAGCTGAAATGGCGATAAAAAACTTTGAAGAGCTTAAAAAGCAGATGAAAAACCTGTCTAGGGAAAACATCGATGATATTATAAGAGGAGTGGAGGAAGGATACCGGGCAAGCCTACCATATTCAGGCTTCCTCCCCACGACCGTGGCAAACTTAAAATTCATTAAAGAGTGGCTTGAGAAGAAGAAGGAAGAACTATAGCTTTCAGATACACTCTTATTTTTATTTCATTAAGGCTTTATATTCGATGAATCAATATTAGGTTTTCCCGGGTCTCTATCCAACAGGTAACCACTACTGATATATCTGTCTCCGGAATCCGGCAGTATAACGACTATTGTCTTCCCTTTTCCCAATTCTCTGGCTTTTCTAACTGCAACGTGCATCGCGGCTCCTGAAGATATACCGACGAAAAGCCCCTCTTCTCTTATAAGTCTCCTAGTCATTTCAACCGCTTCTCTAAGGCTTACGTTGACTTTTTCATCTATGACCGACGCGTCGAATATTGGAGGAGTATGCTCTTTCAAGTTTGCTAAGCCTAGGATCTTCTCCCCCTCCATAGGCTCCACTGCTACTACTCTAATATTTGGATTGAATTCTTTCAGTCTTCTTCCGACTCCAACGACTGTCCCGGTTGTTCCAATACCAGCGACCAACATATCTACTTTGCCACCAGTCTGCTCAATTATCTCCCGTCCGGTGGTTTCATAGTGTGCCAACGGATTTAAAGCGCTATTAAACTGACCCAGTAGAATGTACTTCCCAGGGTTTTCTTCAACCATTCTGCGTGCAATCTCAATGGCTTCAACTTCGTCTTTAGTAAGCATTATCTCTGCGCCGAACGTCTTCACCATGGCTTTCCTCTCTTCGCCAACGTACTCAGGCATTACTATTAGAGCATTATAGCCTTTAACAGAGGCGATCATAGCTAAAGCTATCCCAGTATTACCAGAGGTTGCTTCAACAATTGTCATGCCTTTAGTCAGCTTCCCCTCCTTCTCCAGTTTTCCAACCATATATTTCACCATTCTGTCTTTGATCGACCCCGCGGGGTTAAACTTCTCCAACTTCGCTAAAATGGATGCATCGTCTCCTCTAGTCAACTTGTTTATCCTCACCATCGGTGTATTTCCGATCAAATCTAAAACGCTATCTGCAATCTTCAAAATCCCCACCTCAATGGTCTGCCATGATCCGTTCAACCGCTTGCAGTAATCCTATAATCTGATAGGGTAAATATTAGTCTTACCGATTCAAAATGCAATAGCCCGTGTTTTTAAAAGCTACAATGCTTATAAGGTTAGCTTCCAGAAGGTTTTAAAGGCGTTGTTTTCTTTGAAAATCGACGTACATGTTCACACGGCTTACTCAGACGGGCGTGGAACTGTTAGAGAGATTCTTAAAATCGCTAAGTTTAAAGGTTTAGATGGATTAGCTATAACAGACCACGATTGTCTCAAAGGGTATTTTAAAGCTAAACTTTACAGTAGCGGTTTACTCGTAATACCTGGGTATGAGGTTCATACGGATGCAGGACATGTGCTCGTACTAGGATTGGAACTCCTACCTTCTGAAACGAGGCGTATACGTTATGAAGAGCTTGTAGAATGGGTTAGATGTATGGGTGGGTTGACGGTTTTAGCACATCCAGCCGCTGGAAGAATCAAATTAAACAGATGGATACGTTGTAAGCCAGATGCAGTTGAAATATTAAACGCTCTATATCCATTACATGGATATTTTGTCCATAGGGGGTTGAACGTCGCTTCGAAACTCGGTGTTCCAACCGTAGGCGGAAGCGACGCCCACTATCCTCAGAATGTTGGAGACGCTTACACAATTGTTGAATCGGATAATCCAAGCTTGAAGGATTTTATGGAGTATTTTAGAAGAGGGAGCGTGTACTTCGGCGGAAGGCTATCACCTTTATCATCGAGGCTTAAAGTCGGTTTAGGATACATTATTTCCATGGTGGGGGGCTACGTTGAAAAACATTAAAACTATTCGCACGAATAAAAAAAGAAGGGGTTTGTAGAACGTTTATGCCTTCCATAGGCCGTGGATGTTACAGTATTCTCTGGCTTGGATTTTATCTACTTTTACTTCGAAATCCGCCTCAGGTTTATCGCCCGGTTTGAGAAACTTCCTATGTGTTGCGCCCTCAACAATCACCTCTATCCACTCTATGTAATGTTTCTCCTCCATCGGATGGGGAGTTGAACCGACTTTAACCCTCACGCCTTTCTCCGTCTTCTCTATTACGGGTACGTGTTTCTCCATACCTACGTCTTCTGTCTTCTCTTTAAGCAACTCCATAGGTCGTCCACAGCAAACCAATTGGCCGACGCCGGCATGGAGAACTTCAACAATGTTTCCACAGATGCTGCACCTATATATTTGTCTCCGCTCCGTCATATCGTCACTCCCTAGTACTCTTCGCATTTAACTTGGTAGAAGCTTTTCTCATGGTCGCAGGATGGGCATTTCTCCGGCGGTTCTCTACCGAAATGTACGTATCCACATTCTCTGCAAACCCACCATACTGCTTTATCCTTCTTAAACACCGTGCCACTTTCAACTTCTTTAAGTAGTTTCCTAAATCTCTCTTCATGGTGTTGCTCGGCAACAGCTATAGCTCTAAGTCTTATAGCGATCTCCCGGAGACCTTCTCTTTCAGCGGCTACGGCAAACTCTGGATACATTTTAGTATGTTCATAGTTTTCACCTGCTATTGCAGCCTTCAGGTTTTCAGCAGTAGAGCCTAGAGTTGTTGGGGCAGTTGCTTCGACTTTCAATTCTTCAAGTTTTTCTCCGCTTTTCCTGATAAGCTCGTTGATCAACTTAAACAGTACACTGGCATGTTCTCTTTCGTTTTCCGCGGTTATGAGGAAGATTTCAGCAATCTGTTCGAAGCCTTCTCTTCTAGCGGTTTTCGCGTAGAATGTGTATCTGTTTCTCGCTTGGCTTTCACCGATGAAAGCCTTAGCCAGGTTTACTATTGTTTCCTGCATAAGAACACCCTCCAAGTTTATATGGCGTCGACTAAACGTTTAAACATTACCATCCGATGCTTATCTCTAAGAGCTTAAATTGGTTTATAAAGGGTTTTCCCCATTTCCAGTAAACTTTAGAAAACATTGTTTAACTTGTAGAAGCTGGAAGATTCAAAATATTTATGTAGTCGGAGAGGGAAACTATAAAGGCGAGTTAGCTTGAATATTTCAGATTTAAAACCCGGTATGAGGAATATAAGCCTTAAAGCCAGAATCATCGATGTTTCAGAGCCTAGGACTGTTGAAACAAGAATAGGAACCGCTAGAGTTGCCGATGCAACTATTCAGGATGAAACTGGAACAGTTAAAATGAGCCTTTGGAATGATCAGATAGAACGTTTCTCTGTAGGCGATGTAATAACCATAAGCAATGGATATACGAGTACATTCCGCGGTGAAATGCGGGTTAACGTAGGAAGATATGGGAAAATCTCCAAGGTCAGACAGTAGAAAAGTAGTGATGAAATACGTATTTGAATGATTGAAAGCGAATACAGTACCTAGTGTCTAGTAGACACTATAAGAGTTTAATGGGCTTTCCTTTAAACGTATTTCAGCTTCTCCCAGAATAAACAGCCCTCTCCCTTCTCCCCGGTTTCAGAGTCCTCTACGACTATGCAGATCCGACTGTAATCTAAGTTTGACAATTGCTCCGGTAGAGATGTTTGAATTAAATAGCCAAATATCACTTGGTCTTCACCAGCCGCTTCTTCCACCTTGTTTAAGACGAGGATTTTCACGGGAAGCCCGTCGATACGTGCATTGATCTCCATATCGTGATAGGCTAAGACGTTCCAAGCCCAATATTCAAGGTTTTTCACCGCATAGTCTTTACATATATACATGGCGATATAAGTCCCTTCATCGACTTTGAGACGGTATTTCCCCTCAGCGTCGGTAAACGTTTGATATATCGTTTCGAAGCGCTTATTCTTAATTTCCACGGTAGCTCCTTCAATCGAGTTGCCGTCGAAATCCGTCACATTTCCATATATTTCAACCAATTAAACCGTCACCACTCTATCAAACAGTTGAATATCTTATTAATCTTTAAACTCGTTTTAAAATAGTAAAGACTCTTTCTCCAATCCAACAGATAATACTCAGTTCCCACACATTTTAAACTAAAAGTTAATTTGGCAGATATTATGATATCTATGTCAAAAATCCATGAGAAGCCCCGGGTGGGGTTTGAACCCACGGCAACCTGCTTACGAGGCAGGCACTCTACCTGGCTGAGTTACCGGGGCTTTATTTAAAGCAAAAGTGATAAGGGACTTTAAAGATTTTCCTCTAAAACTATCTTTTAGGTGCTGTACCTGATAGAATCGCCTTCTTATAGCGGTCCCAGTCTCTCAGTATTTCCCTCATAAGGTTTACTGTTACATCTATTGTTTTCTCAGACATCCCAGGTTCTTTAGGCTTTGAAAGTAGAACTATGTTGAATGCGTCTGAGCTTGGCGGTTTTGTCGCTCTAAGCTCGTTCACCGTTGCATATTCACGGTATGTATGTGTAAAACGTATTCTAAAGACTTCAGTATTATCCGCTAAAATCTCCTCCTCTAGGCTTACGTTTTCCACACGTTCAATCATCCCTGAAATATCCTTCAACCTATCCATCACGAAGGCCGTGAAAAACGGCTTCTCCGTGATTTGAACCCTGATAGGCATAGCTATACTCCTCTCATGGTAGACTTTGAAGATCTTCTCCTCCCTCTTAGCCCTTTCAACCTCGGGGATCTTAATCTTCCTCATAAGCGACGGCGTAGCCATAACGGCGGCTCTTATAGCAGGCACAACAGCTGATAAGACTGAGACGGTTATGGAGAAGGCTAACCCTATAACACCCCAATACCACTCAAGCTTCTCCCTGACACCTATTTGACCAGCAGGTCCTAGGAAGTTCATAATCCGGTAGGCGCCTAAACCCGCGTAGTAGCCTATGCCTCCGCCTATTAACCCCATAACTATAGACTCCGCTAGGAAGACGCTTGCAATATGCGCCGGGTTAAGCCCTAAAGCAGCTAGCAGAACCATCTCCCTCCTACGTTCGTAGATCAAGTTAACCATAACCATGAATACGTTGAGAAACACCAGCGTAGCCGGGACTAAAAGCTCAATGAAACCTTTAATCTCCCACTTCTCACCCATGTAAATCCTTGAAACCCTACCGTTGAAGAAAACCCATGCGTAGTACTCTCGAAAAGCCATCCTATTTGCAAAACTATTTAAAGCGTTCTCATTATTTATAGGTATGAAGACTGACGGTATACCGATCATATCAGATAAACCGATAACTTCGCCTTCCTGAGATGTGAGGCTTAAAATCTCCCATGCGTTGAAAACAGCAAACTCTGTAGCGTTGACGGGAGCATATTCACCTTCACCGGTAAGCTTGTAGGGTGCTATAGGCTTACCGTTAATATCACTAGCCTCCAAAATGGCGTCATTCACATAACCAGCCACTGTGAAATTCCACGTATTTACCTCCACACCTCCTGATAGACTTGATACCTGAATCATATCACCAGGTTTCACTCCAAGCATTCCAGCTAAACTCTCAGTTAAAGCAATAGCCATATTTTTAGTGAAGAAGCCTATGGGTAAGTATGCTGTTAAACCAAGCTCTTCAGCTATTTCCTCCGTCAAACCTAAAACACCATATAGATTAGCAAGGCGTCCAGTTGTAGTCCTAAGGCGGATTATCGAAGAGTTTAATGGAATATTATCCACCCGGATTAAAAATCTTTCAGCACCATATGCCCTTAAAGCCTCAAGTTCACCTTCTACGAAAAAGCGATCTACGCTTAAAACCTTTGTATTATTGAAGGGTATTTTCTCAAGTAGACAGCCGTTCAATTGAACGTTTGTAGAATCCGGTCCTTCAATGACCACGCCTTGGATCCTTGAGAAAGACGTAAACGCCGTCAACACCATTATAAGCATCGCTAGAGATATTATGCAGAATGCCGACCTCAGCTTTCTACGTTTGACGTTGCGTTTACCTATTGAGAAGATGACCGTGATAATGCTTTTAAGCGACGGCTTTCCCTCGATCTCAGGCGGTCTATATATTCTCGGAAGACCAAAGTACAAGCCTACCACAACGGCGATCGACAACATTATCACAGAGATGAAGAATAGGCTTCCAGCTATGACTATAGGTCTTAAACCTATAGACTTACCTATGTCGAAGAAGCTGAATACAACCTTGGTTTCAGGATGCATGATTATCTTAAAACCCGGATATATGTAGTAGAGGGTGATTATTACGAGAACGTATAAAATCAACGCTGTTAAAATCTTCCTCCTAGCATCCTCAAACAGGAAACTCCCCACGGCTATTGAGAAAACGGCGAAGAAAAGCGGGTAGAACGTTGAGTGAGACTGAGCTAAAACTCTCATAGCCACTAAACGGTTTTCTAAAAGCCTAAAGTTGAAGTAAGCCTCCTCGATAAACTGGAAGCGGACAGCATCGAGATCACTATCCGTGGGGTTGAAGTTTATAGGCGGTAGCAAGTGTTTAGCGGATTCCACGTTGCTTAGAACTCTATCTCTAAGGTCTTCTCTCTCCGCTCCAAGGTAGAAGCCTTCCTCCTCGGCTTGAACGAACCTTCTCTCCAAATCCCTAGACAATACTTCAATAGCATCAGTACTCAGCTTGTAGACATCACCTCGAATATCGAGTAGAATATGCTGCCCCTTGCTTAGAATAAATGGACCCCCCCTGAAGCCTATAAGCACGGGCAGTATCTCTTTCCTCATCGTACGTTCATTGCGAAACTCCATCTTAGCTATAAGGTAAATAGGCGTGTCGGCAGGCACTACGACCAGGTTTCTCATGAAGAGGTCTCTTGAAGATAGGAATTGAATATCTGCACCGTATATGCCTAGGCGCTGTTTAACCGTGTAAATCGGCGGCTCACCATATATTACCACCGTACTCTTAGGAAGAACAGGTGTTTCAAAGGTCGAAGCATCAACTATTGTCAGTAGATACCATGAGGGCGCTGTTCTACTGAGAATATACCATATGTCAAACTTCCGCCTAGGGTAGATTTCAATAGAAGCACCTGGTACGAGTCTAAAATTCACCTCTAGCGATTCTCTAACGCCTCCCTTAGAAACATCTTCAGGGTAGACTGCAGGTACGTAGTCTATTAAACCAGTAGAGCTGTTCCTATGGAGGACGTATACTACGTATTCACATCTTGCACCATACCTATCATACATCGGAAGCAAAAGCTCGTAGAAGCCGAAGCTATCCGTATAAGTTTGAAAGTACTTCTCCTCTACGCTCCCACGCCAAGGTATAGCTATGATAGATGCATTATACACTGGTTTAGATGTATAGTGGTCCTCCACTTTCCCATAGACCCTCAAACTTTCAGCTGTAAAAGCAATAGAAGAGTGGGTTAAAATGCTAAAGGTTACAATAAGCAGTAGTATAGAGAGGAGAGATGTACTCAGTCTTCTCATACGTCCTCAAGTTATTTTATATTTAAGGGGTTTTTTATCTTTTACCTTTTTCCGTAATGCTTTAAGCACCGACAATAAGCCGTTTAAAAATTATAGTCTCAAAACTTATATTTAGCCTGAGTCTCAATAAAGCGGGATAAACATGGCGAAGAAACCGACGAAGCTTATAGCAATCATCTCCATTATGAGTGCTTTAGGAAACGTATTAGGCTTCCTATCAATAAGGCTACCATCTGCACCCGGCACAGTAGTAGAATTCCACCTATCTGCACTTCCAGCCCTATTACTAGCCGTAACAGTTGGACCTTTAACGGGGGCTGTGACAGGAGCTTTAAGCTTAATTATAGCTACGATGAAAATAGGGAACATATTCATACCGTTTGGAAACGCATTACTAGCCTACATAGCTGGATTATTCTCTAAAAAATTTAAATTATCACCACCAGCCAGTGGAGCCGCCGCGGTAGTACCTTACACGCCGTACATGTGGTTTGCCTGCTCAATCTACGGTGTTCCAGAGCCGATCATAGCATTCATAGTAGTGAAGGCCTTCATCGAAATACTGATCTCATGCACTCTAATAGAGTTTATACTGCTAAGACGGGAGGTTAAAGACTTCCTAGTGAACATTGGAAGGTAGGTTTCAATACAGCCTCTCTAAGACGAGAATCCATCGACGTATTTGTGAATTAATATGGAAACGTTCAAACCACAGGTCCAACGCCATTATCATAGAGTTTGAGCCGGACGGCAAGCTTTACATCTCTGACAGTTACCTTAATGTTGTCTTCAGCTCCCTCGACAGCTCTTAAACATCGCTTTTCTCCCACCTTCTATTGGAGCCTGAGACGTCTCAGGCTGGTCTCGAAAGTTGGTAGACATTCCACAGTATCTATAGCCTCAATCCCACAGCTTGCGCCTGCACCAACGTATATCCACCACCTTTTTAAAAGACTCTACGACAGCTTCAACAGCCTTCGCCATCCTCGGTGTCTCAAGTTTAAACGGTAGAAGTGACTAATTAGAGGATCACATCAATAGTTCAACCGTTAGGTTGAGAATAAATTATAATGCGTTCTCATAGTAGAGATTGTGAGAAAGGTTTTCATGCAAATATTACAGTTAAACCTTCTCCGTCAGCTCTATAAGTTTCTTTATTATCGGCATTCTCCTTCTCACATCCTCTGCATCTAGCTTCGCCTCGTGAAAACCCCACACGTGTAGGTAGTTTGCCGCATCCCACTCAAGCTGTACATCTATACCTATCTTATCCACGAGCTTTCCAACAGCTCTTTCAAGTAGGGTAACTGTCCACCTACCCCTCTCCTCAGCGGTCTTAGACTCTTCTAAGTTGAAACGTTCAGAGAGAATTTTGATGCATTCTTCAGCAGCCTTATACAGTTTTTCGGAGGACTGTAGAGAGTCCTTCTTAGCCAAGAGATCTTCGGCTTCACTAAGCAAATGCTTAATAAGTCCAACCGTTGTAGATGCGACCATTTTAATCTTCAACAAAGGTATCGCATTTATCTATTTAACCTTTGCAGGTTTTCCAGGTGTTAAGCTGGTAAAGTTAATTTAGCAAATAGTAGAATGGTAGAAGAACATCTTCAGGAAGTTTGGCATGCAGATGTTTTCAAGCATAGTTAACCAAGCTTTTAATGGTTTCTAGAGAAGGTTTTCTATAACTCATAGATATGAGCGTTGTACATTGAGAGAGGCAACCTCTACAGCTGTCAACAGCTTTTAATGCGTGAGCTCTTTTTCCGCTAACCCATAGGTCTTTAAGAGGGGTTTCAGTGATCTTGCCTATGACGCTTCCCCTAACGGCGTTACATGCAAGTAGTGTACCGTCTGGGTCAATCATTGCGTAAAGTGTACCAGCATCGCAAATCTTACTCATTCCACATTGGAAGTATCGTTCAACGGCTTCAATATACCATCTTGTAGGTGCTATGAACTGCGGCATATCCTCTTTAAGCTCTAGGAGAGATTTAATGAGCATATTTACCTTCTCAGATTCAGGCTTCAATTCTACAGGTGGAGGATAAGGCATAACTGGTTGGAAGGATACAAAGTCCACAGCCCCTATTAGGTTTTTGAAAAGTTGAACCGCTTCATCTACGTTGGCTGAGTATATTGTTAAGTCTATTCCAACTTTAACGTTGTTTTCTCTAAGATGTTGAATAGTCTTTAAAACCCTCCTATATGTTCCAGTTACCCCCCTAGTTGAATCATGCGTATACTCGAAGCCGTCTAGCGAAATGTTCACCACGTCGAATACTCTGCTGAGGGATTTCGCCCTAGAACCCGTTATCGTCGTCCCATTTGTACTTAGAACTGTGTAAACTCCACGTTCTCTAGCATCTCCAGCTAAAATTTCCAAGTCTTCTCTAAGGGTTGGCTCCCCTCCTGAGAAGTCTATTGCTACAACGCCGAAATCAGCCAGTTGACCTACCACTTTAAGCGCGTCTCCCGTCTTCAACTCTTCAATATTGCATCTCCACCAATTACAGAAGACGCATCTTAGATTACATCTAGCAGTACAACAGTAGACAATGTAGCTTAACCTAGGCTTACCCATTTTAAACCTTAGATAAGACGATAAAACCCTATAGACGCTTCTCAACCTCAAGGTTTTCTCCAAATCACTCAATTAACAATGACTCAGAGAACCTTTAAATACTTCTCTCAAAATCCTCTTTCACGTATGAAGAGGGGGAAGCGTAGAAGCTTCTTCGATGAAATATTCGGGGAAATGGAGAAGGAATTTGAAAGATTTGAGAAGTTCTTTCAAGAGTCTGAAGTCGGCGATTACGGATATTCGATCAACGTTACTGAAAGCGGTGGAAAAACTAAAGTCTACGTTAAAGCCGGTAAGAACGTAGACGCATCGGAGCTTAAGAAGATGCTGAGAGAAAGATACCCAGGGGCTGAAATAATCGTAGAAGGAGGCAAACCTCTCATAGAGGAGGTTGAGGGGGAGAAAAAACCCACTGAAGCGGAGACGTATAGAATACCTGTTGAAGGGGCTAAGGAAGAGAGAACCCGTAGGGTAACTACTGAAAAATCGAAAACAGATGAGAAACGTAGAAAATCCCTAATAGAGCCGCTATAGGCTATGTAGACCGATTTTAAATAGTTTAACGGCGTTTCTAGTGGTTTTCTCAGCAACTTCATCTACAGGCGTATTTTTAATAGAAGATACTGCTCTAGCCGTTTCAACCACCGATGATGGGTCTGATCTAACCCCTTTATAGACGACTGGGCAATCCGTTTCAAGAAGCAGCCTTTCCAAGGGGGCTCTTTTAACTGCTTCAATATGGTAGCGGCTGTACTGGGCGGCAGGCGTAGCGGACACGTAATAGCCTGAGTCTAAAATCTCGTTTAAAACGTTTTCAGGCCCAGTATACCAGTGGAATACGGCTTTCTCAACACCCATAGATTTGACTATTTCGAAGGCTTCAGACCAAGCACCCCTCGAATGTATCGATAGAGGCTTACCATACTTAACAGAGAGCTCTACTACTCTTTTAAAGACTTTAACCTGTAGATTTCTATCTGTTTTAACCCAGAAGTCCAACCCAACCTCCCCAATGGCGACCGCTTTATCAATCTTCTCCTCGATGAGTTTGAAATTCCCCTCAACGTCGTCAGACGTTAGATTCCACGGGTGTGCTCCAAGAGCCGGATATACGTATCTTCTAAACTCTCCCCCAATGTTTAAGATCTTCAGGTTTGTTTCTAAAGACGAGCCGACGGCTATGACCGCGGCAACTCCAACCTTTCTAGCTTTATCTAGAATGGACTTCAGGTTTTCAAACTCATCTAAGTGAGCGTGGGTATCTACAAGCATCACGCTTAGTTAATGTTTACTGTAGGAGATATAAGCATATTGGAGGCTTACACGACCATCTACCGTTTTCTCACGTACTTAGCCTTACCTGGTATTTCAGGAGGAGTCTCTTTTAAACCTCCGAGTATGCTGAATTCCTCCTCTGTAAGACCCAGGTTTTTACCTATCTTCTCGCATAAGCTTGGGTTTAAAACGGCTATAGCCTTCAAATACGGGAGGTATTCTCTAACGGCCTTAGCCCGGGAAGCATGGGTTTTAGAGGCTATTTTAGCGGCTAAACCGTTTAAAAGCTCTCTCCTAGCTTTAAAGCTACTGAGAAACCTTATTCTAGATGGGAATTTGAAGGGAGCCCATTTAGGCTTACTATATCGCCTAGACATCGCTACACCAGCGGTCATACACTCCAACGCGTAGCTTAAAAGCTTCCAATTCTGCTCCCTCTTAATCTTGGCTAGAAACAGGTCTGCTAGTGCAAGGTTTTCAAAGGCCTCAGCCAAGTCTTCGAGAGCGTTAAATTGAGCTGGCACGTTTTCATAAACCCATTCAAAGAACATTTCAGGATCCATGTCAACCATTTCAAACGCAGATTTAGCACCGTTAACTGTTTTAGCGTAGAAGACTAGTTTTAAAGCGTCGAATATCTGTAGGATTCTATTTCTAGCGGCGAGCCAACTTACATCTTCAGCTGTTATACGTTTACGCCCATAGGAGACTGTTTGAAGGTCGTTTACAGCAGACCTCATATCGCCTTCGGCTTTCTCAGCTATTAACTTTAAAGCACCGTCATCCGCTTCCAACCCCTCCACAGCGCATATACGTTTCAAATGCTTAATTACGTCTCTAGAAGTAAGCCTCTTAAACTCTATGAGCTCGCAGACTTCTCTTAAAATGGAAAACCTAGGCTGCCATATATCGTTGGCAACCAGTATAACGGGGTTTCTCGACTTTCTTATAACGTCTAAGAGAGCTGTTAAACCTCCAACGTCTTCACCAGCTATACCGTCAACCTCATCTATCAGAATTATACGTTTACTCTGACCGTAGAGGGTGCCCTGCTCCGCAGCTCTACCAGCAACTCTAGATATTTTCTCAGCAGTCCTCCAATCGCTTGCGTTCATTTCAACGAGGTCGTAGTTGAACAGCCTAGCCACGATCAACGCTATGGTTGTTTTACCTACACCTGGAGGACCGTATAGAAGAGTAGCCTTCTTACCTCTTGGATTCCAGTTTTTAACCCATCTGATTAAACGTTCAACAGCTTCGCTATTGCCTACGTATTCTTCCAAGCTTTTAGGCCTATACTTCTCAACCCACGGGACTTCAGACAACGCCTATCCTCCTTTTAAAGCGGCAAGTTTTATCTTAGCCAGTAAAGCCATTATCTGAACTTCTTCATCTGCACCTTGGTCTATTCTGAAGTCTGCTTCACCTACAAGCTCGATAATTTTAAGTTTAACAGGCTCAGGAACGTCTAGTTTAAACACTTGAGAATGTATCTGCTTCACTATGTCAGAGCCAGAGTAGCCTTCCATGTAAAGCATTTTCCTAAGCTCTTCCCTAGCCTCGATTAAGTCGCCCTTTATAGAGATATCCAGTAGATCCGATATTCTCTTGGGGTGGACAAGCCCGATAACCCTGTAGACAACGTCAGAAGTTACGGATTCACCAGTCGCCGAAGCAGCTTGGAGAAGGTTTATAGCTCTTCTAAGGTCTCCGGCAGCTATTTCAGCTATAGCATCAACACCGTCTTCAGAAAACGGGACGTCTTCAGATTTAGCGATACGCTTCAGAAAATCAACCGTATCCACTCTAGGCAACGGTGCAAACCTGAAAATCGCACATCTAGACTGTATAGGCTCAATAATACGACTACTGTAATTACAAGAAAGTATAAACCTGCAAGTATCCGTGTACTTCTCCATAGTTCTCCTAAGAGCATGCTGAGCGTCGCTGGTGTTATGAGTTAGTATTCCATTAGCTAGAAAGAAGTTTTTATTCTTTCGCGTCGATATGTTTAATACTTTGTATCTACCAGCATGCTTCACATTTTTCACCTTAACGTGTTTGATTTTAGGTATTCCATGACCGGATATTCCTACGGCCTCATAGATCCTGTTTCTAACATCTTCAAGGAGCTGTGTATTTCTCAATTCATGCTCCCAAACTATAACTGTCTTAAAGTTCCTTTTCTCCAACTCTTCCAATAAAAGCTGGTCTTTCACCATGTTAGCTTTCTGCCTTTCATACTTTGGAGTTAACCCACATACGGGACAGACATGCCACCAGCAACCGTTCATTAGAAGAGCCACCTTATCCCCTATTACGAAATCTATTGAGGTTGCGAATCCTCTGTTTCCATTCCTCCTGACATATATGTACTCTCTTCTATAGGGGATTCCCCATTCCCTCAGATATTTAGCCATATCTTCTTCAAGCCTGCTTCTAAACCCTCTCTTTCTCCACGCCTCCGCGGACCTTCTCCAAGCCTTATAAGAGACCCGCTTGAAGAAGCCGGATTCGACGAGCTTTCTATATTTTTCAGATTTAGTCAAGCTTATCTTCACATTATGGGAAATCCTTTCCCTAATACTTCTATCACGTTCAAACCTCTCTCTAACACCTCTACCGATTGCTATCCTATGCTCTAAGCTTAGCTTCCTATCTTTCCAGTAACCTTCAGGGTAGAGTTTAGCCATCGAGCTTAACCTAATTTTCCCCTTTTTCAGAAGTCTTTTAGCGATCTCTGAACGCTTTCTACGATAGTCCTCACTCTGATAAACACCTCTCTCCTTAAGAGCTGAGGCTCCTCTAAGTGCTATCTTCCTCCTCTCCTCTAAGCTACGTCCTCTCGAAATCTTTCCCAGATATTCATTTCTACAGCTTAAGGAGCAGAAATGAAGCTCGTAAAATATCCATGAAGGATATGGCCTGTAAAAAATTCTCCCGCAGTTATAGCATTTTAGAAATCTATCGCTAAAGTCTGCTATTAACGTGATACCTGGTTTTAGGTCCTTAGTTTTAACAACTTCTACGCTTCTTCCCTCTATCTTGAAGAAGGGGTGCTCAGAAGAGGCAAGTATAGACCTTCCGTCTTCTAGTATGATCTCATAGAGGTCTGCGACACCCGAGTCAACTACCCTACCTTTATCATCATCAGGCTTTAATGTTGTAAAGTTTAACGACGGTAGATCAAATTCTTCAGTACCATATTCCTCCATAAGCTTTCTTAAAGTAGAAACGCGTAAGTCGTTTAACTTACCTACTATAACCTCGGTATCTGGAGAGAGACACAAGTGATCAGCCTCGTCGAGGACAAGTATTTTAAACGGCACATCCAGTAAACTCTTACTTCTAGCAAAACGTTTAACAGTATCTCTAATGACGTTTATCCCCCTTTCATCTGAGGCATTAAGCTCCATAAAACTGTCCATTAGAAATTTACCGAAAAGATCCCCAGCTAAACATAGTGCAGCTGTCGTGTTGTGGGCTACTACTCCATTTGACAACAGGAAGGAGTGGTTCGTAGCAGCAACTAAATCCGCTACTGGGAATTTTCCCGCAGTCTCTTTAACATCGACCACTTCATCATATATGAAGTCGCTGACAAGTATTGAAGCTATTTCTGCAAGTTTCTCTTCTAAATCGCATAGTATTCTTAAACGTTCATCTATGGCATTTGAAAGATTTCTCACGTATTTAACCATGTATGGTAACCTTGTTGAATTTGCATTCGGAAAAGACCCTATCTTAGCCTCCTTCACCCTAAGATATTTTATGGCTTGTTTTGCCAATTCCTTTAAATGCGGGTAGACGTCTAAGGTTTTCCTTTTAGAAACACTTAATACATGATGATCGTCATCTATTTTCTTAGCAGTAGACGAGAGGAGATGTAGTTTTCTACCTTTTCCCTCGACCTTCCGAAGCTTCTCCTCCATGCGGAATATGAAATCTAAAGTTGCTGTTTTCAGGAAATCTTCCAATTCCATTTTGATGGAATTAAGGCTTTTTCTTTGCATGTGTAATTCGCTTATAAGCTCGTCTACTCTTATGCAGGCTTTCAACCTGTTCCTCACATACCATTTAGAATAATGACGGTTTTTGGCGTGAGCAAAACGCATACTTGTAGGCACTATCCATCGTGCATACTCGCTTAAGTCAAGCCTTATAATATCTTCATATCCGTTAGTATGTAGGTTTAATCTACGTAACTTGTTCTGATTCGTAAAACCTATAAGCTCTACAAACCTCTTCTTACTCTCTCGGTCACATATGCAGAGCTTAGTTTGCCCATTACCATCTCTTATTCTGGCGAATATCCCCAGACGAAGTAGAAGTATTGTCAAGTCTTCTACGATCCTCTTATGCTTCTGACTTAAGTATACTCCACTACTTTCCACCCACCCATCTCCATCGAAGAAGGCCCTGAGATAATGTTTAACCATGGAGGTAGGTAGTCTAAATATTATATCGGGAGCCTTCTCCTTCGTGAACCTTCCGAAAAGCTTATTCATGAAAAACTCATAGTGAGCTGCTTTTGGAATGTAGTAGTCAAATTTAGTATTTTTAACCTTTACAACATTCAGTCCAAATACTTTTTCAATAAGCTGCTTAAACCGATCGACTATTATGTAGTCGCTGTTGATGAAACGTCTCCAGCTACTCCCCTCAGACTGAAGATAGCCAACTATCTCCAAGAGTTCTTCAGACAATCTCCATACTGGTTTCATGGGATGGGAATATGAGCCACCATCTATCTTCCGACCGTAGTAAAGGGTCAGTGCCTTGAGACATTTCTTCAAAACCTCATAATCCTCAGGTTTTATCGATTTTAAAAATACCTCCTCACCATATTTCTCTGACAAAGGAGGCTCTAATTTACATACAAGTCTATCCTCTAAATCCTTCATGAGCGTTATCAAATCTATGTCGAGCTCTTGATTCGCTTCTAACGCATCGGGTATTCTCCGTGCAACTAATATTTTATCCCCCCTCTTGATGTCGCATGCCTTCTTCCAGACTATAGTATGATTATCAAAGACTGGGAAGAAGTGTTCAGGAGTACACTTAACTTCTCTCCCGCTCCTCGTCTTCAACTCTATGAGTTTTTCAGCCTCTCCAAGATAGACATACGAGTAATTTCCTTTCACAACCCTGCCGATGGATGATGGGGCAAATATCTCCTCTCCCATTTCCATTTCTACTATACGTTTGGGTCCTGAAGCCGTTAAAACCGTCGTATCTATGGAGACACATTTACCTGTTCCAGGTGGACCTGCAAAAAGGCAATGAGGCATAGACTTTGTTTCAACGAATCTTCTCAATCTTTCCACTATATCCTTCTGATTAACCATGTCTTTTAGGCTTCTAGGCCGGTACTTCTCACTCCATAGCTCGCTCACTGAAAAGACACCAATATCGGTTTATAGAAAATAGTAGAGTTAAACCTTGCTATCACAGTAGTAGAAAATATCGCCAGTCAACCTTTATCTCCACCTTGCATTTTTTTAAATGCTACCGTCCATTGCCACCTTCCAATTGCCATAGAAGAAATGTAAATCGTGAAGACGGCAGGAGAATTGTGAAGAAAACTTTACGTAATAGTCAAGATAGATAAGTTTTTGACCCTTAATAGGAGAGGCGGTTTACTTGAGGGATAAGCCTCGAATCTACGTAACATCAGGTTCCTTCGGATCATTAACGCCAGATATTTTTAAACGTTTAAACGAGATTGCCGAAGTTACTGTCAACAGAGGGAAGCTTCAAACTGAAACTCTTCAAAGCGTTTTAAGAGAATACGACGGTGTAGTTTTGGGGACGGATAAGATAACAAGGGAAGTTTTAACTGGAGACCTTAGAGTTCGCATAATAGCCAGGCACGGCGTTGGCGTGGATAATATAGATTTACAGGCGGCTACGGAGAAACGTATAGTCGTCACGTATACTCCAAGTGCCAACGCTGAAAGCGTAGCAGAGTATACGGTTGGGTTTATGCTCACGCTCAGTAGGCGTATAGTGGATGCGCATATGCTTATGAAGTCTGGTGGATGGGCTAGGCTTGAACTCATCGGTTTTGATTTTAAAGGTAAAACTCTAGGTATAATAGGTTTAGGTAGTATAGGGAGTAGAGTCGCTGAGATAGCTAAGGCTTTTGGAATGCGCATATTAGCATACGACCCGTTTGTCGATAGAGATAAAGCCGATAGGCTTGGTGTAGAGCTCACAAGCTTAGAAGCTGTTTTAAAAGAGTCTGATTTTGTTTCTGTTCATGCTTCTTTGACTTCTGAGACTAGGGGTTTGATTGGTGAGCGTGAGTTTAGGCTTATGAAGTCTACGGCTTTCCTGATTAATACTGCTAGAGGTGCTATTATTGATGAAAATGCCTTGATAAAGGCTTTAAAGGAGAAGTGGATCGCGGGAGCAGCATTAGACGTATACGCGGAAGAACCGCTACCGAGAGAACACCCACTGAGAAAAATGGAAAACACAATACTAACACCACACATAGCCTCGTACACTTATGAGGCTATTAGGAAGACTGATGAAATGGTTTTAGAGTCCTTGGAAACGTTTTTCAAAGGTGGGAGGCCTAAGTGGATAGCTAACCCCGAAGTTTGGCATCTTATAGAACTTGAAAAGGCTAAATATTGAAGCGTGAAGTGATGAAATATTTTCAAAAAGAAACGTTTAAATTTTTGAAAAATGTTAAAAACTTCTATGCTTGAGACTAAGGATTTCCAAGAAGTCTATCGAAGCTTAGACGTTAAAATCGTAGATTCAACCCTCCGTGAAGGTGAACAGGCTCCAGGTGTAGCCTTCACGGTTGAAGAAGCTTTAAAGATTGTTGAATTCGACTTAGATGTTGGAATAGACCTGATAGAGGTTTTCACACCGTACTCGGAGTATGAGCTTAAACTTGTAAACGCTCTTAGAAGAGAAGGTTTATCATCCAGCTTGATCGTCTGGTCTAGGCTTAGAAATGAGGATTTTGAACTCGCTTTGAAAACAGAATCCAACTGGATCGCTGTATCGTTTGGAATCTCCGACAGCCATTTAAAGTATAAATTTAGTGGTTTAAGGAGAGAAGAGGCTTTAATGAGGGTTCTTGAAGCTACAGACTACTTACACGGTCATGGCATTAAAGTTTCAATGCATTTAGAGGATTCCACTAGAGCAGATTTAGACTACATGGTTGAATTTCTGAAAAACGTAAACGCTGAAAAGTTTAGAGACTGCGATACTTTAAGCGTACTCCTACCGCCTCTAGCATATGAGAGGATGCGTTTTCTAGTGAAGACCACGAATAAGCCTATTGAAACACACTACCATAACGATTTAGGCATGGCGGTCGGTAATACGATGTCGGCTGTTCTAGCCGGAGCCAGTTGGATATCGGCTACTTGGAATGGGCTTGGGGAGAGGGCTGGCAACGCCCCTATGGAGGAAGTTCTATTAACTTTGAAAACACGTTTAAACTTGGAGAAGTTCAACGTTAAACCTCTAAGGACCATATGTAGATTTGTAGCTGAAGCCTCTGGAAGTCCTATAAGCCGTAATAAGCCTGTAGCAGGTTCAGACATATTCACAGTTGAATCCGGTATACATCAAGATGGGCTGCTCAAGGATAGATGCATCTACGAGCCATATCCGCCTGAAATCCTAGGTGAATCTTGGAAGATCGTGGTTGGAGATAGTTCAGGTAGAGCTGGGCTTGCCCACGTCCTCAACCATGAAATGGGATACCATGTCTCCGAAGATCCGGATAAGCTTACTGAAATACTCATGTATGCTAGAGGTATGGCTAGAGCGAGGAAACGGTATCTTTCACGAGAAGAACTCGAAGAACTTGCAGAAAGATTTTCCCTCGAAAAGAGCATTTAAAATAAAGGTATAAGCCTATCTTGAAGGAGCTTCTTCAAGCAAACACATATATTCTATCTAACTGACATAGTATTTTGAGGTTGATAGGTATGCCGTCTGCATGCGTCCTCATAAGAGCTTCGGCTGGCCGGTATAAGGAGGTGTTTGAAGCCGTTAGAAACCTTAAAGGTGTTGTTAAGATTTTCCCAGTTTTAGGAAGATTTGATATAGTTGTAGACGTTGAAGCTGAAAGCTATAGCGATCTGGCCTCCCTCGTTAGACGTATTGGACGTATTGGAGGCGTTGCTTTCACGGAAACCCTCGTTGAAATGGAGGTGGTTTAAGCTTGGTGAACGCCTGTATACTGATAAAAGTCGTACCGGTAAGGTTGAATAGGGTTCTTGAAGAGCTTAGGAAGATACAAGGCGTTGTTAAAGTTTATCCAACATATGGAAGGTTTGACGTAGTCTGCCTCGTAGAGGGTTCAAAAAACGAGGACATAGCTGAAATATCCGCCCTGATAAATAGGCTTGAAGGAGTTAGAAGCACTGAAACCCTTATAGAAGCGTAAAGCTTAAGAACACTTTCAACGTAGATTTCTACCGTATGGCTAGCTACTACTTTCCATACGTTAAAGGAAGTATGGAAAACGTAGACTTAGACAAAGACGGCGTTAAAGAAACTTTAACGTTGAAGTTTCAGAATAGAGTAGGCTCCGGATCAGCATCAGTAGACATAGAAGTATACGTAGACGGTGTAAACTACACGGATAAAGCCTCCATAAAAATAGCCGATGAAGCAGCTCGACCTGTAAAACCGGGCATGTACGTAACATCATACTATGGAGATGAAGTACAGGTAATGGTAAACCACGGCGGTAAAATAGGAGCAGGCAAACACCAAGTAAACCTAAAACTTAGAGTAGACTGGGAAACCTACGAAACAACAGTAGAAGACGAGACAAAATAACCACCCTTCCCTTTTTCACAACTCTCTTCCTATAAATAATGGGGGGAACTTTTTCAAAGGATCTTAGAGCGATTAGATGATTCTTTTAAACTTATCCGGTAATGATAGAAGACCTAACTCTCTCACTTTTTTAAGAGATGTTTGATTGGATATCATTATTTTCCATGTAATGGATAGAGAATTTTTATTTACATTGAAATGTGTTGGAGCAACTTTATGTTTTATAGATAAACGGTCTAAAAGCTTTGATAAATCGAAAATTATATTCGACTTGGGGAGCTCTATTTGAGGGAAAAATTGTAGAAGCCTTTTTACACCTATTGAACGTTTAATTCCGAATATTTCATGGATTTGTTCAATTGGAGCATTATAAACTCTGACGGCCACTCCAACTTCTAGTATCTTCTTTGAAGCATACGCCTCATCGTCGAAAAATCCTAGTACGGCAGATTTTACTACAGATAACTCTTCACTTTCCATTATAAAATGGGGAATATGTGGATTTGTTATACTTTTAGGGCCTGAAGGTATTCCAAGCTTATTAAGCACGTGACCACATATTCTTGTGAGATTTGTACGGAAATAGTTCTTCTTACGATAGATTTTGGGTTTAAAACCGAAGAGCTCTTCTACTAACTTGTGGAATCTAATATGGTTTTCAAATTCTGAAGCCAAATATGCGGGTGTATTTCTAACCGTACCATCTCCTAGCATTCTCATAACGAATTCCGCTAAAAGCTCAGGCTTCTCTCTTAACAATATATCAACTGTAGAGGCTACAAAACCGACTGTATTTTCCCGTCTGACAATAAGACTCCTCTCAGCCATTACTCTCGCTTTATCACTAGTTAGCTTGAGAATTCCCCCTTGCTTTACTAATTAAACCGCCCTTCTTCTGACCCCAGTGAGGATCGAGAAGTTCCCTATAAGGGAACGACTTCTCAAGATAGAATTCAATCTTCCTATATATGCTTAATGGCAATGTTCCACCTTTCTTATAGTAAATGATGGTAGATTTTTCCTACACCAAGCATCTTAGCTAACCTATCATAAGAAACATGGAGTCTTTCCTTCACAGACGATATTAAGAGATTTGTATCACAAACCACCTTGGGCTCTAATATACGTTGCCCTCTTCTCATATCCAGTTTGCATATGATAATTCTGATACTTAAACGAAACTAAATGACTAAACTTTTTAAAGAACATTTTATTTAAATTAAAATGCTCCGGAAGGAGCACTTGGTCCAGGCTCCGGTCGAGAAGCGATATGCTTCGCCGAATATAGCCTGGTCAAGTATTCCGGCCTTTCGAGCCGGAGGTCGCGGGTTCAAATCCCGCCCGGAGCACTTCACCATTGCTGGAATAGTGCTAGGTGAGGGACTTCACTGGCGACAATATATAAGGGGATATTTACCTTACTGAATTTTTATCCTCAAGAAAACGCTAAATCCTATAAGCTGCTTAAGAGGGTGAGTATAAGCTCCCATAATTAAGCCTAGGCGTAACGCTAGGGCTGACAGGGGTCCTCCAGAAAGGCGTAGGGCGTTAGGCTGGTTAAAAACGTTGGGAGATGGAAGATGGGTTGGGATTATGAGATACGGAAGGTGCTGGTCTGCTGAAATAGCATTCTCAACGTTTAAATTCAATCAATAATTAAGCCGTGAAACAAAAATAGCCAAAATATTAGAAGATTGCGTTACAAAGCAGAATACTTTAAGAACATTAGTATGGAGCTTCAAATATTGTTGCGGCAATATAGCGAACGCCTCCTTCACATTTTACAGAATCTTTGTCATTATTGAAGTAATAGACCGTTATAATTTTTCCATTTGGGAGAAGTATAGCCCTGGGGTAACCTAAATCTGGGCTTCCTCCATCATCGCGTAAAATAATTTCTCTACCCCATGTCATTCCCTCATCATTACTGATTTTTGCACGTATTCCATAAGGTGGCGTTCTACGTCCATATACGCATAAAAGTCGTCCATCTTTTAACACCACCAATGATGCTGGAGTCCCCCATTCATTAACTCTTGAAAGAAAACGCCATGTTAAACCGTTATCTTCTGAGATAAAAATTTCAGTCCATTGAAACCGCCAATCTGGCCATGCACTTCTTAAAGCAACCACGATTCTTCCATCCGGTAATATTGCAGGATACGGACAGATTTTTGGAGGATACGTGGATTCTGGAGTTATATATGAAAGAAAGTTCCAAGATACGCCATCCATGCTTGCAAGAATCATTGGCCTCCCTTCATCTCTAACTTTATTGCTGTCTGACAGCTCATCCCAGCGTCTTCCTTGAACAAACCAAAGTAACAATCCGTCTGAACGCAATACGTAAGACGGCCTAGCCTGAATTGTTTCAAATACTGGGTCGTATAGTAAATGCGGGCCTTCCCATGTATATCCTTTATCGCGTGTTAAAAAGTACGCTGTGGGTCCGCGTTCATTTCCCAGAGGAGTTTCCACCGCCATAATAACATTTGGATCTGAGAAATTGACTGGTTGAGGCTTTGGAAGTGGGCTGGCATCTGGCGGGTAAAATAGGATTTTTGCACGTAATTCAGCCCTACTCTCTACAAGTATCTGAAGATTCTTAAGTGGCCATGTTCTTCCTCCATCTGTTGATCGCATTGTAACCAACTGTCCATTACCTAACTGTATTTGACTATGTCTAACATCTTTAGGTGATGTATATGAGCATTTATTGCGATTAAAACCGACAAGTAGCTCTCCATTTCCAAAATGCCAGAAACCACCATTAAAAGGCCATCCTGCATATTCGTTATTTTTTCGATAAACTATAACATGCTCGATGTCGTCAGGATATATGGTTTCTCTATTTCCACTACAAATCATATTATATGAATCACCTTACCAAATGGTAAGCGTTAAATTTCCATTTAATAAACCAACTTCTATTTAAGGTTTATTAACTGCTTACTTTACTTCTAAAGTGGATATGGAGAAAGCTGCAGTAAGTCTAGAAAGGATCAACTTAGATTACGATGAGGAAGCGGATGTGCTATACATAAGCTTCGGTGAGCCCAGAAAAGCTCAAGACAGTGTCGAAGTTGAGGATGGAATAATCTACCGCATAGCAGACAACGAGATAGTAGGAATAACCATAACACATTTTAAGGCTAGAACACTCAAAAAATAATTTTTGGTAATTTCATACGCCGATCCCGCCCGGAGCATTTCATTCAGGGAATGATTATATCCCAAAAATTTCAGACCAAGTTCGTAAAAATCTCAGTTTAAAAATGAGTAGAAAGCTTCAAAGCATTTTTATCTGGTTCTTTCAGCTAATGAAGCTAGAAATTCGCTTACAACTTCTGACTTTGAAGCCTTGATAGCGATTTTCTCTAGAAACTTTCAGGTGCTTCAGTACCATAAAACCAAGCTATAATTTCTCCGGCTCTAGTTTTATCTCCTCTACAGGCTCTCACTATTTCTTTTATTTGTATTCCATATGTCTCGTAAGTTTTTTCCAAAATATTAACCACTTATTTCAGCTCCTTTTCATAAGGGAAGAGGCATCCTTTATTTGGCTATTCCACGCTCGCAATATGCTAAAGCCTTCGGCTCAGTAACATTCACGCTTGAAGGTAAGCTGGTAGCAGTCCACTCTTCTTGAAAGATTAATCTCGGCTGCGTTTTAGGGGAAGAGGTTGCAGTAAAACTTCTGGAGAAATTGAATGTTCTGCTCACGAATCTTGGTAAGGCGAGAATGTGCTGCACAACGACCGTCGCAGCTGGTTCAAAACCGCATTTAGACATGGCTGAAAGAGCTAAGAAGAATATCGTGATAAATGGACGTGCCAACAGATGTGCATCTAAAGTTTTCGAGAACGCTGGGGAAAGAATTGACTATGAAATAGTCATATCAAAGTATTTGAAGAAGGTTTCGACGCTTGACATCCATATGGACGATGTGAAGAAGATAGCTCAAATGATAATTGAAGAAGCTAAACTCTAAGAAGAAAAATCGATTGGAATAATCCATAGCCCCCTTCAAAAACACTTGATCAGATCTTATATAATCGGCTTTTTTAGTAGACCGTAACCTGAATCAATCGTCTAGCTTTCTGTTTCCTCTTCAATGCATCTATTTTAATGACGGGTTTCATTAAAACGAGAGTAGAACTTGCCAGATGAATAGGTACCCGAAGGATTCTATTTCTTCCCAGATTCTTTTGAGGATGCTTTCATCGCCGTAGATTCGCGGCAGTTCTTTGCGTTTCTCCTCCCATGGGATGCATACGCCTGGTTTAATTTTCGACTTCGGAATAGACTCTGAGGGGCCGGCTTCATCTAAATTCTCCTTCGAATACGACCGTTGCTCTAAGCCTTTAGATTGTCTTAGCGGATATGCACCGTAACTGCGCGTGAAATCTGTCATAGCTTTGATATTTTCAACCTTAGCGTCGTTCTGTATTATGGCAGATGCATCCATGATATATCCTCCGTCTGAAGCTAAAACGTCGATCACCTTCTTACAGTAGCGGCTTACTTCCTCAGGCGTTCCAATGGAGAGTAGCCAGTTGGGTATTCCTCCGCTTATACAGAACTTATCCTTCAACTTCCTACGCACCTCGTAAATGTCGCTTCTATCTACGTGGAAGACTATGCTACCTTCAGGCAACTCAGCGAAGCTGTCTAGATGCGGAGTCCAATCGCCCTCAGCGTAAAAGAGAACTTGATTGTCATGACGCCAAATCTCTTCAATGATGGGTTTCAGAGTACGCCAGTAGATGTTTTTAAAGTGGCTCATGCTTATGAATGGTACGTAGCTCCTATGCATCCAGAAACCTATGGGCACTTTCTTCCCCGGATCCGCAGTCATAAGCGCAACCTTCGTCAAATGCGGGGCAAGCGCTTCACAAGCTTCAAACACCTTCTCAGGCTGTCTATGTAGATCCTTAACCAAACCGATATATCCACGTAGCTTATCAGCGATTATGTCGAGAGGTGCTTTAAGAATTCCAGCTATAGCCGATACTGTCCCAGTCTCTCTCCTCATCCTCTCCACTTGTAAAGCTGAAGCATTGAAGTAGTCGATCATAGCCATAGCGCCTTTCACAAGAGCAAGCCTACTCCGATACGGAGGCGCGGTCTCCGCTATTTCAGTTGAAACGCGTGGAAGCCAGACATTGTACAGAAAACCAGTCGGATCATCTATAAGTAGATTGTACTCATCTGGCTTCATAAACGCCTTCTGCTCAGACGGCTCAAGATACTGGAATGGAGTATCAGGGGGAATATCAACACCGGGGACGGCGTAATACTTTAAGCCGAGAGCCTGAGTAAGACCAGTCCACACGTATACCATATTGGGAACCACAGCATCCCAATCGAAGTCTCTAGCACATTTAATCACGGCTTCAAAAGCCTTCCTATAATCATGCGTCACCTCTTGACAAGTGTAACCAGCATACTTCGCAGTGAATTCCGCAACAAACGGGCGGATTGGAATATGGTCGGGCTTTTCATTACGCATAGCAGTTAAATAACGCTTCAACCGCTCCTGGTAGAGATACACCTTCTCATTCATTTCATTCTACCCATAATTTCTAAAAATCCTTTACCGTTAAAAAGCTTTAACTCTAGGTAGTGTTCCTTACCATACAATAATACTACATTTTAGAGAGGAACCATTTCAAAATCCACTCCAATAGGTCTTTTAGAGGGCATCTAAGATTTTTACCCCCTCTTCTTCCATCGTCTTTATCCACTTTGAATCTTTGCACTCTTCAAACCTTCTCCTCGACATTATATGTAGTTCAACCCTTGGAAGTTTAATGCCTTTCATCAAAGTTTTATAAACCTCGTTTTCACTGCTTTTCTCATCGTCGAATACGACGAAGATGTCGATATCGCTTGCAACAGTATAATCCCCTCTAGCATATGAACCGAATAGTAGAACCTTACATAACCCTAAACGTTCACGGTTTTCCTCAACGCATCTACCGATCTCTTTAACTATTTCTTCCCTACTAAATCTTGGAAAGGACACTTTCACAGAACTTGAATATTTTTTCAGCGTATTCAATTAAACGTTCAGCCTCCCTTCGCGTATACCTCCTCCTAGGAGAAGAAGATGGATGCGCATTAGGATAACGCGCAGGTATATATGCTTTATCAAGCTCTAGAGCATAATCCAGCAATTCACTACTAACTTCAAATCTACCGCTTAAGCTGGAGAGCAAATCGAAGACCAAATAACCCCAAGCTTCAGCTCCAAGCTTTTGAAGGACTGCTTTAACGGCTTTTTCAGCAGACTGCTGAGCTGAAAAACAAGCCCAATCATAAAAGCCGGACCTTAAATCGTTTTTCGCGTGTTCTAAATCACCCTCGGCCTGATCCATCCAGTCTTTACTTCTTTCAACCATAACATATCAATTATAGTAACAAATAAGGTATATTTAAAAACCATGTCAGAAATATTTGAAGAGCCAACTTGGAGAATCAACCGTTGTAGGCTATGGTGTTTCCTCCTACTGTAGGTCTTTAAGCTCTTCTCGGAAGATTTTAAAGATTTTATCCTTCAATTCTTCAGGCATTGTTTTCGTCTGGTGGATTCCGAAGAACTTCTTCTTCAACTCTTTCTCCCTCTTCTCCGCCTCTTTTAGATAGGTTTTCTTGAACAGCTCCATTAGATCTCCTTCATACCCATTCCGATAGGCCATTAGAAAAGCTAGAAGCTGCTCATCTCTTCCAAGTCTTGAAGAATCATATCCATAGCCGCCTCTACCGCCGTTAAATAGACAGAAGAGCTCTCTATACTCCGATTCAAGCATATTGGTTGACATATCTAGCCTCCTCGGGTCGATGTCGTTAGCCAAAAAGAAGATGTACATTCGAGCACATTTAGAGCAGTTCCCACACCAACGTGACCTCCCAGGCTCAAGTAGATCCTCCCCACAGGACATCTGATATTTAGCTATCTCGGGATAGCGGTGGTGTAGAATCCTTATGACTGCTAATTCATGTAACGATTCAATTAGAGAACCGATGAAAAGCTTTTCCAAACCCAAGGTTTTAACGATTTCTCTAAATTTAAAAATCCATTCACTACCCTGCTCGTAGACTGGATTACACCAGAAGCCTTCTCCATCGAAAAAGCCCTCATCGCAAGACTTCTCATTGCCGAAAAATAGGTACTTAGCATTCTCAGCATACGCTATCGGTAGGAGCATGAGACCGATTTGGCTCAACTGCAGCTCCCAACCATACCAACCTCTTTCTTTCAAGCTCTTATCAGGTTCTCGAAGAGCCCCCAATCCATTATCGATAAACAGCACCTCCTCCCCAAACTCCTCGAAGAATCTCTTAGAAAGTTTCTCCTTGAAGTAGTTCTCCCGTACGGTGAGAGGCTCTCTAACGTAAACAAGTACAGGCTTTACTCCAATCTCCCTACAGAGAGCGTAGGTAAGTAGACTATCCTTTCCAAAGGAGAATAGAAGAACAGCTAAATCTGCCAGATTTTCCTGACGTAGGATGTGTTCTGAAGCATCCTCTTCTTCAAAAAGATACTGAAATTCTGAGAATCTTCTAAGCAATTCCGATGTTTTCTGAAACTTCAGAAAAGCCGTCGCTGGTAGAGATAGTTTAAAGCCTTCCTCGATCAAGTCTTTCGCTGAGGGTTTAGGCATTTGATACTTGACAACATCTCTGCCTACTAGGAAAGGCAGGTGAATTGTTGATGCAAAAGTCAAGTTCTCCGCTAGAATTCTCTTAACAGGCTCCGGATACTTTTCAAAAAAACCCTTAGGAAAGACAGTTGAAAAAGATCTTCCATCGACATCTACCGAAATATGGTTTTCCCCTACTTGCACTTTAACAAGTATTGGTGAAGCCATTAAAAATTAACCTGTAAATTTTTCATGTTCTAAAACTATTAACTTTTTCGCCTCTTTAAACAGGAGCGTATTGCCTCGATCACATGTAGTTGAATATGGAAAATCTACACTATCTAAACACGTTGAATAATCTATTCTACGCTTTAAGCAAGCCGAGTAAACAGGCATATGCAGTATTCGCTTAATATCATCTTTAAGTTCGTAGCAGTTGCTGGTCCAAACGCCGTAGGTTCTATAGTAGGGCCGCAACCCATAGTAGAAAACTGGGTTTGCCTTCGCAGTTGCCCCTACAAGCCTTAGACATTTTGCTATGACAAGTTTTACTCCGATTTCGCAGATTTTCTCGACGAGTACTTCTATGTCTGAGGGGGACTGGCCGGGGATTTCTCCGAAGCGTGGAATAATTGGATCTATTCGAATGGCAATGTTGAAACCAACGTCGATCAATTCCCTCACGGCTTCTATCCTCTCCATTGGAGGAGGCGCGTTCGGCTCGAAGAACTTTGAATCTAAGCTTATAATTGTCGTTTCTATCAAAGTCTTCTTAGAATCCATAGCCTCCAAATACTTCAGCTCTAAAAGCTTTGACGGGTTTTTAGTGACTACTATTATTGGAAAACCGTTCTCCGTTAAAAGTTTAATTGCAAACAACGTATGCCTATATTTATCTTCCAACGGTTGAAGGGGATCACAGGAATTTGAAATACTCACAGGTAGCTTATTTAATCCGATTTCAACGGCCTTCTCAATGTCTCTTTTAAGATTCTCTTCAAAGTTAGGTTTACATCTTGGCTTGTCGAAGCCACATATATATGCTCTGGCGTAACAGTATACGCATTGGAAAACACATCCAGTATATACGTTAACTTCAAGTCTAAGAGGACATATTTTCGGCCGAAATGGATTGAATTTTTTTAACACTTTTGCATGCTTCTCATATTCCTGAATTATCTTTAAACTCCACACTACCAATCTAAATTTCATCCCGCTACGGATAAAAGATTTCTCCAGTAAATACCACAGTAGTAATTTTGAGAGGTAGATTCATATGATGAGGGGGTTGGGGGAGAAAATAATTCTATAGCCTCGATTTTCACATCATCGCTTGTCAGCGTATTTACTCTATTATTCGCCTAAAGCTTATCGATGCTAAAATAAACATTACCATATCGAATACTGCAATTGCAATTAAATCTCCTAAAAGGTTGGAGAAGTTCCCAGTAATTAGAAGCCCTCTTACAGCATCGACAACATAACTCAGCGGATTCACTATTGAAAATTCTCTTAAAATCGGCGGCATTAGTTGAACAGGGTATAAAGCATTGCTTGCGAAGAACAACGGCATGGTGATCGCTTGACCTATCCCCATAAACCTCTCCCTCGTCTTCATGAAAGAGGCTACGAGTATTGATGCAGCGGCAAAACCGCCGGATGCGAAAAATATCACGACGAAAGCTAAGATTAAATACATCGGGTTGGGTAGGAATCTTACGCCGACTATAACCGCTACTGGGAGGATTATTAGGGCTTGGAAGATCGCTCTAACACCTGAAGCCATAGCCCTACCGACCACTATAGAGTATCTGGAGACTGGAGCTACGAGAAGCTTCTTAAGAATACCTGAGTCGCGCTCCCATACTATTGTCAACCCGTAGAATATACTTATGAAGGTCGTCGATTGAATTATAACGCCTGGTGTAATGAAATCTATGTACGGTATGCCGCTCGTCGGTATAGCTCTGATGCTACTCATAACGTTGCCGTAGATGACTATCCATAGAATGGGTTGGACGGCTCTAGAGTATATCTCTGTTCTATCATGGCCTAGTCTTCTCAATTCAAGCTCAATCATAGCCAACATGTTTTTGAAAGTCGCCATCATACTATCCCCTCCTAATCATATATCTTACCTGTCTAACGTCGCTTATCCTCCCCTTTTCCTCAAGCCTACCCCCAGTATATTTGAGGAAAACGTCGTCTAAAGTCGGTTTAGTTATAGAGATTCTGTTCACGCTTAATGCTTTAGATTTTAGAAAATCTGTAATACATGGTAGAGAAGACTCTGCATCATCGACGAGGATATTTAGGTCTTTATTTTCCATAAAGACGCCTCTTACGAGTTTCAATCTACGGATCTCCTCTAAAAGCCAAGATTCAGATTGAAAGTTCTCTAGGGTAAACGATATTATCTCCCCACCTACAGAGTGTTTAAGCTCTTCACTCGTACCTCTTGCTACTACTTTCCCCTGATCTATTATGGCTATGTCGTCGGCATATAGGTCTGCTTCATCCATATAATGAGTATTGAAGAATATGGTTACACCGTATTCTTTTTTAAAGAGGTTTAACTTCTCCCAGACTATTTTCCTTGCACCAGGGTCTAAACCTATAGTCGGCTCATCTAGAAACATTATTTTAGGTTTAACAAGCATGGCGCAAGCTATTTCAAGCCTCCTCACCATACCGCCAGAGTATGTTCTAACAAGCTCTCCTTTAACATTGTTTAAACCCATTATATCCAAAGCCTCATCTATCATCTTCTCCCTCTCTAAGCGGGGAATCCCGAAAATTTTGGCGTATATTAAGAGGTTTTCATATCCGCTGATATCAGTCCAGACACTCATCTCCTGAGGCACATAGCTAACCAGTTTTCTAACTTTACCGCCATCACGGGTCACGTTTAAACCGAAAACGTAGGCTTCACCAGTTGAAGGTTTAAGCTGCGTCGTTAGAATTCTCATAAGTGTAGTTTTGCCAGCACCATTTGGGCCAAGTAATGCAAAAGTTCCACTAGCTTCAACCGTTAGATCTACACCGTCTAAAGCCTTCACTTTTCCATTATAAACCTTAACGAGATTTTTCGCTTGAACAGCAAAATCCACCATTTTCTCCTAGAAAAGACTAAAGATTACACTAAAAAACTTTTGGAAAAAAGAAGATGCCTCTTATAGCCAAACGATGCGTTGAAATCTGACTTCAATGTGTGTCGGAAAGCCAAGTAGATTATGCAATCGGAGATAAATTAAATGTCTGAATTGATTCTTAAAGTGGGTAAGAGAGGCGAGATATATACAACTAGAGATGCCCGTAGGAAGGCTGGTATAAAGTCAGGAGGAATTGTAAAAGCCTTAGTGAGAAATGGCAAACTTATAGTGAAAGCCATACCGAGTATAGAGAGTTTGATAAAAGATTTGCCTCAATTCCTCTCCACGATTAAAATCGGGTCCACGATTAAAATCGGGAGTCTCCTTGAGGTGATTTGATGAAAAGCTACATCAAATATTTCACAGTAAAGACAAGCCAAGCCCTAAAAGAGTGGTAAAATGGGATGATATAGTGAAAGAGTTAGTTTAGATTTCCCAAAATTTCAGAGTCTTACATTGGCCGAGTTATCCATCTAATACATTTAACATTAAAAACATTAATACTTAAATCTACGTAGGTTGAAAATAGCTTTAACATGACGTTTAAAGTCTCTCCGAAGGAGAATACTCTCTTAGCTATTGAATGGAAAGGACCTTGGTGGCTACCCTGCCCAATGTTCGACGAATCGGTTAAAACAGTTGAACCTGGTATAATAGAGCATAGAAGCGAAGGTGTAGACGATTGGAAGATTGTTTGGACTCTTAAAGACCCATTTTCAGATGGTTTCCCGGTTGGCCATCCAATCAATACGTTGGAAGACTTAGACAGGTATGATCCGCCTTCACCGTCTAAAAGTAGAATATTGGAGCCGATTTTTGACGGAGTTCGTAGAGTCGACCGTAAAGTTAGTCTGTTAGCTCTCGATCACGGCTGGGGAGTGTTCGAAAGGGCTTGGCTTCTCTTAGGCGGTATGCCTAAATTATTTCTATGGTCTAGATTATACCCTGACGCTGTAGATGAATTGATGGATATGGTTGTTGAAGTTAAACTTGAAGTCTTGGAGACTGTTCTAAAAGAGGTCGATTTCGATATTGTGCTTTACGGTGACGATTGGGGTATGGAGGATAGGCTTCTATTCTCACCCGAATGGTGGAGGCGGTTTTTAAAACCTAGACATGAAAAGCTCTACCGAGCTGTTAAGAATACCGGGGCGTTCTGCTATCTACATAGCGATGGAAAAGTAGAGGTGTTGGTGCCAGAGTTGATAGATATGGGTGTCGACATATTGAACATACAACGTGAATGTAACGATTGGGCTAAAATACTTAGAGGTTTTCAAGGTAGGATTACTCTATGGGGTGGAGTAAGTGCTAGAACTCTTGATAGAGGTACGACTAGTCAAGTTGCGGTAGAAGTCGAAGAATGTATTAAGCTCGGTAGAATGGGCGGTGTTATAATGGCTCCAGGACATGCTTTAAAATATAAGAGTGAGAATATAGAAGCTATGAGGAAGGTTTGGGAGGAAAAGAGGAAATACCGGGATTAGGCTTCTCCAGAGATATTGATATGGGTTATGCTAAACTAGCCTCCAGACTGCAAGATTACTTAAACTCTATAGAGCTTAAAGAGCTGACGTCGGGCTATGTTAAAATTGTAGAGTTAAAACTCTATGAGAAGCAGGGGTTAAGTAACACGATATATCTTCTCAAGGTTGAAGCCGATGATGGGTTTACTGGAGAATTCATTCTCAGAGTCTATCCAGGCAATGGGGGGAAGGCTTTTAAAGAGTTTAAAATTCTAAGCGTATTACATAGTAAAGGTGTACCCGTTCCAAGAGTTTACGGTTTTGATAAGAGCGGAGAGGTTTTAGGTAAATCCTTCATAGTAATGGAGAAGATTCAACATTCTCCTGTTGCAGACTATTATGAGTTTATCGACGCTGCTGCTAAATCACTAGTCGGTATTCACAGTATAACTCCAAGCGAGGTTGGAGACGTCTTAAAGATTAAGAAAGACTATCCTACAGGTGATCTGAAGGAGGTTAAAGCATTAATGATCATATCTATGTTGACTACGCTGGAAAATCCCATGGTTTTCGCAAGGCTTTTCAACCGTGCGAGAAAGCTTGAGGATAGCCGGGTTGAAGCTAGATTGAGGTTGATCCACGGAGACTACGGCTTCGACAATATGGTTTATAGCAACGGTAAAGCCTATGTGATCGATTGGGAAGGCGCAGAAATAGCTGAGCCTACCTTCGATGTGGCGTATGCTTTCAACTTCCTGGATTTCGATGATAAAAATTCTGGGAGAACCAGTCAGAAGCTGTCAGAAGCGTTTATAGACTCCTATGAGAGGCACGGTGGATCTATCGTAGACTTTCAATTCTATAGGAAGTTGGCCGCCTTAAAACTTCTAGCCATATTAGAAGCCGTTTCGCATCCAGGGCTGATAGCTTTCATAGCTAGAGAATTTAGAAGACGTACTAAAGCTGAAGACGCTAAACGCTTCCTCGAAATCTTCAAGAAGTATCTTAGAAGCATCTTAAGCAGCGAAGAATAGAGGAAAATCTTAAAAGAAAACACCGTACTAAATTTATCGGTGTCCTTCTGGTTGAAAAAACCTATGAAGCAGAACGAATTAAACCGACAACCCTCACAATATGTGCGATCATAAGCATAATCCTAGCGTTCGTCATAAGCTTCCAAGGACCTCTACTACCAGCACCATTAGGATGTGCACAAAGCCTAGGCTCTCCAATTATGATGACTGGTGGAGACTTCCCAGGCTGGCCTATGGTGGCCTTACTGGTGATTATGGCTCTCAATCAAATTCCAAGCATGAGGAAGTATCTTACGGGTAGAAACCTGGCCTACCTCTTTGTTACACTAGTCTCATGTACGATGGTTGGAGGAGTTGTTGGAGGCAACGATCAAGCCTATCTTCTGAGTAGGTATGCGATCTCAGAATCCTTTGGCAGATATCTACCTGAATTTGTAACGCTTCCAGCTGAAGCATCTCTACCGCTTATCAACGGGGTTGGAGACTTAGGACTACTACCATGGAACGCTATATTCCCAGCGATTATGTGGCGCTTCTTAATGTTTGGAATATTCTCATGCATCACCATAGGTATGGCCAATATCTTCCGCCGCGAGTGGATTGAAATCGAGAAAATACCCTTCCCCTACACCCTAGTATATCACACGTGTTTAGTCAACGTGGAAAATATAAGGAGGAGAGAATGGCCTACGAGAACAACATTCCTCATAGGTCTTCTCGTAGGCTTCATACTCTGCCTACCCATAGGTGCAACGTACATGTTTCCATGGTTTCCAGACATATACTCATGGAAGGTTAACACCTGCGGCCCTGGTTCGCATTGGTTTGCACCGCCGGGAGTACCGTGGCACTTAGGCATAAATAAGCATCCGACCTTCTGGGCTTTCATGCTTATAATACCGATACACTACCTCTTCAGCACCCTATTTTACCTGCTGATTTTTGAAATAGCAATATTTGCCTCCTATGCGGCTGGATACTATACGGAGATGACGCAGTACGACTTCTGCGGAAGAAACTGGTGTGCTCCAAGCCCCTACGTTAGCCCACCCATTCAGATTTCAGTCGTCAGTACAGGCGCTATGATTGGAATATTCATCTCTATGCTTATCTACGAGAGACGCTATATAGCTGAAACCTTGAGTGCTGCATTTGGAAGACTCCGCGGAAGCGAAGTTGAAAGTAGAGAGCCTATATCTTATAGAAGCTCTTGGATAGTGGTCATCGCGTCTTTCATACTTATGATGGTCTTCTTCGTGTACACAGGATTAAGCCCATGGCTGTCCTTCGTAGTCCCATTCGCAGGAGTCGTAACCTGGATGGTTACTGGAATGGTTTGGGGAAGGATTGGATTCGCCTACGAGCCGTGCTACGACCTCACACCAGCTATGATAAGGGTAATGGCTTGGCCGACTCAACTCCTACCTGAAGTAAACTCTGTAGATTATGCCCTTGTCCCTCTGCTGAGCAGAGAGCATATTGGACATTATGCGTCCGCGGGTTTCGGTTCGGCATTCTACGCGTCAGTTCTATCCTATAAAATGGCCGACCTCGCTAGGATAAACACTAAAGACGCTTTTAAGCTGATAATCGTCTCGCTTTTTCCAGCTCTATTCATTTACCTGCTCTGCAAAATAGCCTTACTTCCAGGACTCTATGGAGCTAGGAGAATTGGATACGAGATTCGAGACTTCCAAGGAGATATTCAGTGGAACTTCTGGTATAGACCTGTTGATATACCGATTTCAGAAGCCACTATACATCTACTCATAGGTTTCCTCATAGTAATAGTAGGGCGATACTTATATACAAAGCTTCTATGGTTCCCAGACCCCATAGTTGCACCCGTCTCATGGGCTTGGGGCGTCTCCCTATGGGGAGCCTGGGTTCCAATACTAGTAGCGCTAATAGTTAAGAACCTCGTTCTTAGAATAGGCGGAAGCAAACTGTACGAGGAGAAGGTCGTACCATTCGCATCAGGAGTAATACTGGGAGAAGTCTTACAAGTCTTAACACTCAGCGTATTAGCATGGATAATACTACCACGACCAATAATATAACATTATACGGTTAATCAGATAATTCCCCATTTTTTCTCCACAAACTAAACCTTAATTAACCCCCTTAGAATTCATTCTAAACTGAAGCCCGGTGGTGTAGCGGCCAAGCATGGCGGGCTCTGGATCCGACTCCCGAGGGGAACCCCGCCGACGGGAGTTCGAATCTCCCCCGGGCTACTAAACCATGATTTCCATGAATCCCCAGGGCATATCCTACTTCCTCCTGAAAAGCTTTGCTCTATCTATGTCGCAGACGTACTTGAATCCAGATTCCACCAGCTTCATAGCCTCCTCCATGTTTCTAGCAGCTCTACAGATGAACTCGTCTCTCGGTGAAACGTCGATGCTCATGAGGTTACACTTAGCTCCTTCAGTTTCAATTCCCTTAATCTTCGTTTAAGATCCACAATATTCTTCGAACTCCTGCTCTTGACATATGGTCCGTACTTTCTCTTCAAGCCAACTCTCCTCCTTCCACTTTTTTAACCCGGCCTCTATTTCGCGTAAAGCTTCGCCAACTGGGCACTCAATACATCTGATCTTTATGCGTTTGAAGCTTCTCCCAATACCATATTTTCTCAGACATTTAGAGCAGAAGCGTTTAACGAGGATTTTCGAAACTTCTCTATACTTCCTCCACCTAATTTCCATGATATTTCTATGGATTTTCAACCTACCCCCTCCCCCTCTACTACAGGCGTCTTTGAACTCACAGTACTTGCACTCCCAAGAGGATTCAGAAATCGGAGGACTGTTAGAGCTGAGGCACTCCTCTACGACATTAGCCATGCATCTTCCATGAACGGTGATAAGTTTATTCATCTATAATGGACCTGTGCAATATTTACGACGGCAATGATGAAAAACAAGTACTTTTAAACTTCTACTCAACTTTTTCCTTATAGTGAGAGAGTGAGGTTTAAACTTGGTTTTACTCTAGTCATCTGTTTTACGTTGCTTTTATCTTCATTATCGGTGCAGTGTATTGCTTGGAGTAATGGCGGCTTCAGTTCTGATCTGCAACATCCAAAGTATGGGACTCATGATTGGATTGCAGAACACGCACTTGACTGGCTTCAACCTGATGAGAAGCAGTTTATTCTTAATAATCTCGCATGGCTCCTTTATGGTACTGAATTGCCTGATAATCCCAGTCCCCCATATGGGATTGGAGATACGTTTAAACACCACGTATACTATCATGCAGACGGCTCTCTGCAGGATGATGCATCTGCTGTTAGAGCTCAGGAAGAGTACATGATGGCTCTTGTTTATGCTAAGGCTGGCGACTGGGCTAATGCTTCTATGAGGCTAGGTGCTATGACACATTACATATCTGACGCTGCGGTTTTCAGCCACTTAATGGGTTCAAATACAGACTGGGGTAGTGAACAGCATCACAGTGATTACGAGACCTACGTTAACGGTAGAACAAACAGCTACTATGATGATTTTAACGTATACTTAAAATTTGACGGTGCTTTAGAAACAATTTCAGCTTACAATGCTACTCTCCTCCTAGCCTACGATACTACGTTTGATATGGATGGAGATTTAACGTGTATATGGATGGATGAAAACTACAACTGGAGCAATCCGATGTTCGTGAATAGGGTTGGAGAATCGTTAAACCTCGCTGTAAACTTGATAACAGACGTCTTGCATACATTTTACTTGGAATATTCCTCTTCCATGGATACGGCTACCGTAACGTTTTCCGCAATTGGGCTGAATTCAGATGCATCGGAGACCATTCTAACAGTCGATGGAATAGACTATGCGTACAGCCAACTCCCATTAAACATCACCCGTGCTGTCGGCTCCAGCATCAGCTTCTCATGGATAGATCCCATAGGTGCCGGGTACGGTAAAAGATACGTTTGGATTTCATCAAGCGGTTTATCGGATATGAGAAATGGAACTATAACGGTTCCAGTTGAAGGCGGATCCATAGTAGCTATCTACAAGACACAGTATCAGCTTCAACTGCAAGTTGACCCAGCCGATGCTGGAACTCTAAATCCTCCTGAAGGCTTACACTGGTATATTGAAGGAGAAGTTGTAACGATATCTGCATCCCCCTCTCCAGGCTATACATTCGATGGCTGGGTTGGCTCATACTCCGACGTAGTAAATCCGATCACGATAACGGTTAAACAGCCTACAGTGGAAACCGCGGTTTTCACCAGGCTTTTCAGAGTCACTATTTCAATCTCACCAAGCAGTAGCTTAACGGTATCTGGAAGCAACAGATTAGCAACTATTACGGTGACGCTAGTGGAGGGTTCGGCCGGAACGGTTTTCCTATCAACATTGGAAACGCCCAGTGGGTTTTCAGTATCCTTTAACCCAAGCTTCGGAGTTCCTACATTTACAAGCACTATGACAGTAACAGTTTCCCCGTCAACGCCAACTGGAATCTATAAGATAGCTGTAATTGGAAGTAGCGGTGATTTAGCGGAGAAAGTTATATACACGTTAATCGTCATACAACCCGAGCTGCTTTTAATACTATTCGGAGGGCTAATGCTTATAGTTGTCACAGCTATCATAAGATCGGCAGCCTCAACTAAACGGCGGAAACGTAAACGTAGCTAACAACCTCAATACATTGAAAGAAAATGTTGAGCAGAAAGCCTAAACCCTTAAATCTCTAAAATTCTCATTTAAAATCGAGGGCCGGTAGCTTAGCATGGTTATAGCACCCGGCTGATAAAACCAGAGAACAAACGCGATTTCAGAAACCGGGAGGTCGCCGGTTCAAATCCGGCCCGGCCCACCTTTTCTTAGGAAAACCCGGGGGTTTTCAAGGTTTATTTCAGTTTTCTTCCCTTTAAAGCGTTTTTACGCAGTCTTTTAGTGCGTTTTCGCTCGGATCATACTCTTTCATGTTGAGTTGGTATAAGGACGCAGGGCTTAAAATCTATAATCGCAGCCAATAGCCGGATGAGAAATTCTGTTGTGTAGGCCTTCATGGGTTTGAATTCCACCATTCACATTACAAGAGATTGTTGGAAAGTTAAAATACCGTCAATCCATATGATCTGGGGTATTCTACCTTCTCTGTCGTTGGGTCTACTCTTATCTCTAAGCTTTCAAATGTTAAAACTCCGAGTAAGGGCTCAGGCAGATCCATTGTGGCGATGTTGAATACTTCTTCCCCCTTCCAGAATCTTGATATAAGCCAATGAGCTGGAGAAGAGCACAAACCACGGATAAATCAGACAGTGTATAAGGTGAAAAAGTTAAACCTGAAGTTGTTGGCTCCCTCGCAGCGTATTGGATGGCGAGGTATTTATATGGTAGCTGACTCAATGTCGAAGGTCTTCGTCTGGTCTGGAATAGTTTGGAAATCTATATGTGTTTTAAATTCAGCAGTTTACAATGAATGCGTAAATTTAACCTGCATTTTTAAACTTATTCTTCAATCCGGCTGCTACTGTTAAAGCTTTTTCCAGGTTTCCATTGGCTTCTTCTAAAGACTTCTTAGCTAATTCGTATCTTATGCCTGTTTTAAGCATGATTATTGACGCTTTAACATCGTAGTTTGTATCTTCTAAGACTCTCGAAGCCTCTTCGTAGTTGACGCTTGCTTCAACCATTACTATGCGTTTGGCTCTTTCTCTTAGCTTAAAACTGATCGGTTTAAGGCTTACCATGAGGTTGCTGTAAACCATTCCAAGTTTAACCATAACAGTCGTACTGAGCATTGTGAGAACAATCTTCTGAGCTGTACCGGCCTTCATACGTGTAGAGCCTGCTATCACCTCAGGTCCGACGACAGTACATATGACGATGTCAGCATGTTTTGAAATCTTAGCGTCCGGGTTTACGGTAATAGCTACGGTGGTTGCCCCTCTACTCTTAGCTTCTTTTAAAGCGCCGATCACGTATGGAGTACGTCCACTGGCTGAAATACCTATAACAGTATCGACCTTGCTTACTCTACGTTTAGCAATGGCTTTGGCGCCGTTTTCTTCCCTGTCTTCAGCCGCCTCAGATGGACCGTATACGGCTTTTAAGCCTCCGGCGAGGATAGCCATAACTCTTCTAGGATCTATGTTGAAAGTTGACAGTAGCTCCGCTCTATCTATGACGGCTAGTCTACCGCTTGTTCCAGCACCTACGTAGAAAACGCGTCCTCTGTCCTTTAAACTGCGTAGGCAGGCTTCTACAGCCTTAGCGATGTTCGGTATTTCCTTCTCAACAGCGTAAGCCACCTTCTTATCCTCGTCGTTTATCAGTCTGAGTATGTCTTCTATGTCAAGCTTGTCTAACTCGACGGATCTAACGTTTCTCTGCTCAGATATAAGTCTATCAAGCTCTTCCACATCATCCATGGAGAAAAACAGCCCTCCTCACGTAGGCTTCTCTAGACGCGGACTCAGAGAGGTTATGTATCAAACGGCGATTTAGTGGTCTTCCAGCGTTTCTATAGGCTAAAAGCAGTGCACCGAATACTGATTTGAACTTGGATTTAGACCTCCTGATACATGGTATCCTCTTCTTTAAAATGCGGAAGAATAGTCTAGTAAAGTCAGCATCACCTTCGAAAACACCTCCTCGGACACCGACTAATGGTCTCTCCACTTTCATTCTACTTATGACTGTTGAGGCTGCATGGACAAGTTCTGAACAAGACCTACGTATAATAGTTGATGCAATGCTGTCTCCATTTTTCCAAAGCATCACCACCAATGGAGCTAAAGACGCTATCTCCACAACCCCTATCTTCCTCAGCGATATGAGGTCTACGACATCTACGAGGGAATTTACGTTAAAATGTTTCGGTATGTGTTCCACTAGATCCGTTTTCTCCCCTCTTCCGTCATAAGCCATAAGCGCATATCTTAGAGCTTCTCTACCTATGTAGAAGGCGCTCCCCTCATCGTCGATTAAGTAGCCCCAGCCGCTCACTCTATGGTAGACGCCGTCTTCATCTAAGCCTAAAACTATAGAACCCGTACCCGATACTACGACGACACCGGGTCTTCCTAGAGTCGTAGCCGTAAACGCCGCTATGGCGTCGCCATCCACGTAGACCTTGTTTGAAATCCCCATTTTCTCAAGGTTTTGTCTTATCAGTCTTCTTCTACGCTCACTACCGCCTCCAGCGGTCGCTATGAAAATTGTATCGATTTGCTCAATGTTCATTCCAGCCGCTTTAACAGCGGCGTCTAAAGCCTCCTTAACGTTGCTGAACATGGTTTTAATACCTACTACGGATATGTTAGAAGGTTTAGAATGTCCTAAGCCGACGACCTGACCGTTTTCATCCGCTATTAAACATGATGTTTTCGTAGCTCCCCCATCAATACCGCAGAAAAATCTCATGTTCTGAAAAACTATAATAGATAACACCCTGTTATATTTATTCGTGTCATCTAAACTTAAATTGGGCATTCAATCCTTAATTGAAGGTTGTTCACCGTTTCTAACTGGTAAACGCATAGGGGTTGTTTCAAACCATACTGGTGTCACACCTGAATTAGAGCATCTGGTAGATGTGCTTTATTTCAAGCTTCACTTAGACGTCAGAGCGATTTTTGCTCCAGAACACGGTTTTAGAGGAGATATGCCTGAGGGCTTTTCAGTAGAGAGCTATGTGGATGAGAGGACGCAGCTTCCAGTCCACAGCCTATACGGGGCTAGGTTAAAGCCTTCCAAAGAAATCCTGAGCGAAATAGATGCGTTGATTTACGATGTTCAAGACGTTGGAGCCCGCTTCTACACGTATATTTCAACTCTCTTCTACGTCTTAGAGGCTGCTGGGGAAACGGGCGTAGAAGTGATTCTGTTAGATAGACCAAACCCCATAACAGGGGTCCACATAGAAGGTCCGATTCTTGATAAGAGGTATAGGTCGTTCGTCGGCATATGGGAGATTCCAATCAGGCATGGAATGACCGTGGGAGAGCTGGCTCTAATGTTTAATGAAGAAGCTGGATTAAACGCAAACTTGAAAGTGTATAGGATGATCGGGTGGAGTCGTGGAATGTGGTTTGACGAAACTGGTCTTCCATGGATTCCCCCGTCGCCCAACATGCCGTGTTTAACTACGGCGACTGTTTATCCTGGAATCTGCCTGTTAGAAGGGACTAATATATCCGAAGGCAGGGGTACGACGAAACCCTTTGAACTCGTAGGTGCTCCGTGGATAGACAGCTACAAGTTAGTTGAGGAGTTGAAAAGCCTACCTCTTAGAGGTGTTAAGTTTAGACCGTCTACATTCATACCTAGATATCGCAAGTATGAAGGCCAATTATGTCATGGATTGCAAATACACGTTACCGATAGAAATGCACTAGAGCCTGTTAAACTCGGATTAGCCATAGTGTGGGCGGTTGAGAGAATTCACCCGGATAAGCTTCAGTTTAACGTGGAATGCTACGAAGATACATTAGGATGTTCTGTCTGCGGGGTCGGCGGCTCATCCGCTAAACCCCAAGCAAGATACTACTTCGACTGTTTAATTGGGAATGATACCGTCCGTAAGCTTATAGAGGAGGGATATGACTTTAAGAAAGTAGCCAAGCTATGCGATGAAGTAGAACATTTTGAAAAAAATAGGAGGAAATATCTTCTCTACGATTAATAGTCCAAGGAGATTATGTCAAATCTTTCATCCGCATCCTCCTCTGGGCTTCGGGAACCATAAACGTTTGAGCGTATTTGAAGCCGGATTCAATTCCTCTCAATCTAAAGAGGCAGGTGTAGTACTCTATGTATGGAAAACCCGTCTCTCCTCTGGCGAATGCGTACACGCTGGCGGCTTCCCTCCACTTTTCAAACTCTTCGCTTATATCTACGTAAACCTGCGGTTTAAAACCATAGGGGTCTTCCCAGTTTTCCGCATAGTATAACGCCTTAACGTGGAATGAAGGCTTCTCCCTTTTGACGGCTGGTAGTGCAGCGTAGAAGACGGCGTCTCTTACGTTTAAATAGGTATTCCTATGGTCTCTGTGAAAACTGCCCCTCCAATGAGTCACCAATATGTCAGGCTTATACTCTCTAATTAAATCGCATAGTCTAAACTTGACTTCGCTGTTAACTGGCAATTCACCATCTTTGTAGGATAAGAATACAACTTTAGCACCTAAGATTTCAGCTGCCTTTTCAGCCTCCCTACGCTTCTGAACGCCATATTCTTCAGGTGAAAGCTTGAAGTGCCCCTTCTCACCTAAAGTCATATGTACGATAATCGCATCACCTTGTTTCGAATACTTGGCGATAATTCCTCCACAGGTGACTTCAGCATCTCCGGCATGTGCACCTATCACCATAAGCCTCGTCACGTCAACCACCTAAGATTTTCCTCATAATGTAAAAGCTTCTAGTCACTTTAAAACCGAAGCGCGAGTAGAACTTAGCAGTTTCCCTATCAGTCCACAGTAGGAAAGCATTATGAAGGCCTCTCGACCGCATATTTTGAAGGCATTTAGCCATTAGAACGCTTCCAACACCCTTCCCCCTCATATCTTCTCTTACACCAAAGGGGCCGAAGTGTGTTCCAGGTCTATGCCAATCGTACTCTTCATCGTGGAAATACTGGCAGTATCCTACAACCGCGCTATGTTTAATAGCTATGAGTATTTGATCTTTATCGCATCCACTCTGAAGAAGTTCTAATGCATGTCTATACCAGTCTGCGTGAAAGTTCTCCCTGAGGAATTTCAAAAGCGAGTAAACATACCTGGTTTCTAGAGGCTGGATTTCCACATCCTCTTCTCTAAGCTTCTTCTCAATTTCAACAACCCAATCTGGTAGACTGTAGTCTGGATATAGCTGAGCATCCATACTTAAAGCCTCATAGGTTTTCTCAAAACCATGTTTAACGAGTAGTGCAAGCAATTCTCCATATCTCTCAGGGTCAACCCCTGGGAAGAAGTAATTAGGGGTGTATGGTGAAAACCAGACATACTTACGCTTTTTCTCTTTGAAAAATTTAAATGCCTCAGCCATTAGATGATCAGCGACGTCTGTTCCAACAAGCTCAGTCTTCACAGCTATGGCAGTTATCCAACCGTTCTCCTCATCTAATCCATGATAGAACAGAGGATACCGTCTCACGATTCCGATTAGAAAACCTACGATTTCACCGTTTAATTCAGCTATTTTAAGCCCAGACTGGTCGAAATTAGGGTCGAGTAAGACTTTTCTCTCAAAGACTTTTAAAGTCAATGGGTCTTTCCTGAAGAACCTGTTCCAAACATTGACCAATGCTTCTTCATCTCCAGCCATATATTCACGGATCTTAAGAGAATCAACCATAAATGGAAATACGTAACTTCAACTCTTAACTATTTCCCCTTTGGAAAAATTTATCTCCTGAGTCTGAAATCATAGAATTTGTATGAGGAAAACCATAACTTATTTTGAAAAGGCTGGACTGGAGAATACGGAAGAAACCATTAGATTGGCTTATGAGAGAGCTTTAGAGCTTGGAATAAGAGATGTGGTCGTGGCTTCAACTCATGGCTTTACAGCGCTTAAGCTGGCTGAGGTTTTCAATCCATCGGAATTCAACATAATCGCCGTAACGATATCCGAAGGTTACAGTGAAGAAGGATGGACGATGGCAAGAGATGAACGGGCGGCTCTTCAGAAGAAGGGTATTAAAGTGCTTACGGGCACTCATTCTTTAAGCGACGGGGTTGATGAAGCATTTACGGATTTTATATCGGTTAAAGAGATTATAGCTCAAACTCTCTACAGGTTTAGTCAAGGTATGAAGGTCTGCGTTGAGATCGTTTTAATGGCGGCTGATGCTGGGCTTATACCAGTCGATAGAAACATAATTGCTATAGCTGGGACGGATAGAGGAGCTGATACGGCGATAGTAGTTAAACCATCATACTCTCGAAGGTTCACAGAGTTGAAGATAAAAGAGATAATATGCATGCCTGGTTGATGCACGTTAAACCACCCTCTTTTTTTGGATGATGTCATTATGCGTAGTCTTTTAAGATTTGGAAACCCGTCAGAGGCTGGTTTAAACTCTGAAAAGCTGCTGGAGGCGTTGAATGTTTTAGAGGGTGGAGTTAAAGATGGGGTTTACCCAGGTTTTGTAGCTCTAGTAGCTCGGAAGGCTGTGATAGCTCTTTATGAGGCTGAAGGCTATGCTCAGCTTATACCCGAAGTAAGACCCATGATTAGAGAGGCAGTTTTCGACTTGGCGTCTATTACCAAGCCTATCTGCACGGCGACTTTAACACTTAAGATTGTTGAAAGAGGACTTTTAGACCTTGAAACTCCTTTATCGGAGTTCTTAGATGGCTGGGATCGTGGATGGAGGAAAAACGTTAGAATAAAGCATCTTCTAACCCATAGTTCTGGGCTGCCTGCTTGGTTGCCGCTTTATAAGACTTGCAGAGGTAAAAGCGAGTTTTTAAACGTAATAACCCAGTTAGATTGCGAATATGAGCCTGGTTTTAAAATCATCTATAGCGACTTAGGTTTTATCCTCCTAGGCTTTATACTGGAGAGCGTTTCAGAGCTTAGCCTTGACAGACTCTCTAAAAATGAGATATTTGAACCGCTTAAAATGTCTGAAACAATGTTTAAACCCATAGGTTCCCTTAAAGCTAAAGCAGTTGCTACGGAGAACTGCCCATGGAGGGGTAGGGTGCTAGTAGGCGAGGTTCATGATGAAAACGCCTACGCCTTAGGAGGTGTGGCAGGTCATGCAGGTCTATTTTCTACAGCATACGATTTAGCAGTTTTCAGCCAGATGATGCTTAACCGGGGATTCTATGGTTTGGTTAGAATCCTCAGAGAGGAGACCGTTGAAAAAGCCGTGAAAGTTTGGGTTGAAGACGGCTTTAGAAGATTTGGGCTTGGATGGGCTAAACCATTAGGATTAGCCCTCCCCCATGACTCCTACGGACATACGGGTTTTACTGGGACATCGATCTGGATAAGTCCTAAATTGGATCTTTTTGCGATATTGTTAACTAATCGTATTCACCCGTCTAGAAATAATCCTGCCTGTGGGAGAATAGATGATGTAAGAGCAGCTTTTCATAGGTTAATCGTAGAGGCTATTGTAGATTAACTATCGGTAAAATTCATATATTTGTGAAGAAAAACTACTTCTTGAATGTCTATACAATCTTTCGAGAAAGTTGAGCTTAGAACTGGCGTTATACCAGCCGCTTTATATGCAGGTAAGCTTAGGAAAGTAGCATTAGCTGTTTTTAGGAGTTTAGCGCCTCGAGATGTAATACTTAGAGATGTAGCTAAACTTAATCAAACACTCTATGGAAAACTTGTAGAAGAACTTAAACTTAGTAAAGGAGACTTTGTAAGAATTACTGTTAAAGCGTTCTACGATAAAGATAAAGGTGAACTATCGTTTGAAGTTCCTCATGTAGAAAGACTCGTCTTTGAATCGGATGTAAAGCAGACTTATGAAGCTAAGATAAGGGAATTAGAAGAAGCCCTTAGAAAAGCTGAAACTGAGAGAGAATATTATAGAAAACAGTTGGAAAATCTGAAGAAGAGTTTAGAAGAGCTTTTAAAAGCGCTTTAAACGCTATATTGCTTAGAAAACCTACGGCTTTACTAGATTGAACGCTTTAAAATAAAAATTGATGGAATTGCCTATTATAACCGCTGTTCAACTTTAAACGTTAAACCGTGTGGTTTACCGTCAAGCTCTAAAACTATAACCGTATCGTATGGGTCTGGAGCCTTTGCAGGTAATCCTCTTAAGAAGACTCTTCCACCATTCTTGGAAAACTTCACGTATTCGCCTGTAGCTAGCATATACGCATCTTTCACGTCATTACCTACACCTGCTACGCATACTTCCCTACCAGGCCACCTGAATACGTGTACATATGCTTTACTACCTTTAGCAGTGAATGCTCCAACAGACGTGCTGAATGGGCATCTCTCAGAGCCATATATAGATTCACCGTTAACCTTCATCCAAGAGCCTATTTCCCTAAGTATCCTTATGGCTCCAGCTGGGAATGCTCCATCGGCTTTAGGTCCAACGTTCAACAGAAGGTTCCCCTCGCCACTTGCACAGGTTACGAGTGTTTGAATGAGCTTCCTAGTCGGTCTCCAAGAGTCTCCTTTACAGTAGCCCCAGAAGTACTCTGTCGTAGTCATGCAAGACTCCCATAGTCTACCTGGAGGTGAAAAACTAACATGTTGTTCAGGTGTATCAAAGTCTTCCGGAAGCCCGGAGCGATTGTTTATCAGTATTTCAGGTTGGAGTTTGCGGACTTTAGCGTTAAGTTCAGCTGACCCCCAGTCTTCAGCCCTATAAGGCCATGCTCCATCATACCATAAAACGTCGAGCTTACCGTAGTTGCTACATATCTCTTCGACCTGAGTATGAACATACTCTAGAAACTTAGACCAGCCTTCAGAGTCTCTTTTAGGTCCATTCCAGTATGCAGGCCACCTCCAATCTAGAAGACTGTAGTAGAGACCTACACGCATACCAGCCTTATGGCATGCCTTAATGAATTCTGCTACTAGGTCTCTACCTGCCGCTGTCTTAGGTGCCGTGTAGTCTGAAACCTTACTGTCGAATAAGCTGAAGCCGTCATGATGTCTACTTGTTAAAACCATGTAGCGCATACCCGCTTCTTTAGCGTAGGAAACCCATTCGTCAGGGTTGAACTTCGTAGGTTTAAACCTCTCAGAAAGCTTCGAATACTCTCCAACTGGTATGTGTTCAAGGTACATAACCCATTCTCCACGACCGAGTATTGAGTAGAGACCCCAGTGGATGAACATTCCAAAGCGTGCCTCTTTAAACCATGCTCCACGTTCAACGCTCATATAAACCCCAAAGCTTACAAATACTTAAACCGCTATTTAACTATAGGGGTGGTATTTGTTTGATTAAACTGGCTCTTTTTACTGTAACCTACTGTGGTTTATGGTATAGGGGACCAGCCTTATCTCCAGAAGAACAGATAGTTAAGGCTAAGGAGCTTGGCTTTGAAGGATTATCCATTGAAACTAAGAGACCTATCGCCCTTCCATGTGACTTGGACAAGACTAGAAGGCGGAATATTAAGGAGATGGCGGACTCCCATCAGGTAGAACTCTGTGCTGTAGAGATCATGTCAAACTTCGTAAGCCCCATTATAGAGGAGAGGGAGAACAATCTATGCATGGTTAAGGAAGCAGTAGAACTCGCTAGAGACCTTGAAGTTTCAATACTGAAGGTTTTCGCCGCTTGGACTGGCACCAGTAGGTACGAAGGTCTTGGGACGTACGAATTTGCCAATAGAATCTTCGACTACAAGAGAAACTTCATAACTAGTAATGAAATGTGGAGGCTTGCCGTTGAAGGAATACGTGAAACCGCTAAATGGGCTGAAGAATACGGTATTACCGTGGCTCTTCAGAATCATCCTCCTGTGATAAACTATGGATATGAGGATGCCCTTCAGATGGTTAAAGAGGCGAATATGGATAATGTAAAGTTATGTCTAGATGTGCCGTTATTCGTAGATCAGAGCGATGAATATATACATAGGGCCGTAGAGTCCTGCCGGGAGGTGGGCATTGTACATTCACATTATGGCTCGCATTCTTTCAACCTCGCAGAAGATGGAACGGTAATGATTAAGCGTGGAATATATCCTTGGATGAAAGCCGACCGTATAAACTACTTAGCCTTTGTAAATGAGCTTAAAAGGATAGGGTATGAAGGCTTCATAGCCTCAGAAGAATGCGCTCCGGTACTTGAAAACCATAAGCCTCAAGGCATAGACGTAGTGGATAAACGTGTTAAAGCAGCTTTAAAATACATGAGAATGCTCATAGACACGGGGAGAGAGCCAAAAATAAGACTAGTATAGAATAGCGGGTTATGGGTTTACGTAGTTTTCTATGCCCACCATTTCTTCATAGCTTCTATGATGAATTCATCTAAGTCCTCAGGACATTTGACTATTTTAAACGCTTCATAGTATTCAATTGCCGTATTATTGTTTTTCTCCTTAACCTCAACCGAGATGTAAGCTCCCCTCTTTAACTTTAGCTTTTCTCCTTATGCTTTTAGGAATGACCATCCTACCTTTCTTATCAACTCTAACTATTTCCATTTAACCCATCAAGAGTTAATAACTCCCATTTATTTAAAAATCTCCCATAAAATCGAGGAGTACTGCAGAGAATCCCACAATTCTTTAAACATAATGATGATTTTAACATTTAATATCTAAAAACGGTGAAATTATGGACATTTTCCCCGCATTAGAAAAGAAAACATGGAGAAAAACCATAGTCTGGATGAAAAACAATGGACTCCTGTTTAAAACCTATGGAAGAAAATAAAAATCTAGGGGGAGGGGGTAGGCTGGGAAAAGGAAAGTTATCAAGAATTCTATTAATAAATGGAACATTAGATAAAATACTAGTTCTATCTCAAATAGAAACAGAAAAACTAAGGCTTGAGGAAGGGGGGTCTAAAAATCCATAAAAATTCTCCATAATCAGCCGTTATTATGGATAGGGTGAAGAAAACCCTAGAAGAGCAGGTGAAAAGCTATAGGTTCAAAAAGCGTAAACCAGCCTTTAGAGTCTTGGCTCAGGGTTAACCCAAGGGTAGTTTTAATGGAAGTTTTGATTGTTTAGTAGCCCGGGGGAGATTCGAACTCCCGTCGGAGGCTCCAAAGGCCTCCATGCTTGGCCGCTACACCACCGGGCTTCAATATAGTTGAGCCTTTTAAGTTATTCTTAAAGATTTTCCCTATGTTAGAGTTTGCTTGAGTTCTCTAATCCCGTTTTCGATTATGTGCAATGCTTCTTCTACTGTTTCCTCTTCGATCGTCAGAGGGGGTGTTAGCCTTATGGTTGATGGTTTTTCAAAACCAACTATTAAGCCTCTCCTGAAGCAGTACTTGGATAAGAATTTTGCCTCGGTATCAGCGGGGTTTTTCGACTTTAGGTCTCTAACCATTTCAAATCCAACCATAAGCCCTAATCCTCTCACATCTCCTGGAAGCCCATATTGAAGGCTTAATTCTTCAAGTCTTTTTCTTAAAGATCTTCCAAGCCCATGTATTTTCGATAGAAAGGCGCCCTCTCTGACTTTTTCGACTGTTTTTAAAGCAGCCATACAACTTAAGGTTGAGGTTTTTAAAAGCTTAGGTTTCCAAATAGCTAAGTCTTCTTCCACTGCGGTTAACCCTATTGGAAGCCCAGATGCCAAACCATTGCCCAGACATATGAGACTTGGCTTAACTTCAAGATTTTGAAAACAGAAAACCTTGCCAGACCTACCTGGTGAGGCTTCAACTTCATCGCATAGAACAGGTATTCCCGCTTCATCTGAAGCTTTTACAATCCTCCTCCAGACGGTTTCAGAAGGGGCTATGCATCTTAAGAGATCTACGGGTTTAAAAACAACCAGGGAAATTGCACCGCTTAATTCGTCTAATATTTCTTTGAAACGGTCTACACACGCATAGTTACATTCGGTTTTTTCAAGTTTAAACGGACATCTGAAGCAGTACGGGTATGGCAGTCTGTGAACAACCATAGGTTTCAAGTCAACGCTATAGGTGTCTTCCATACGTCCATGGAAAAACAAGATAGAATTCGATTTAGAAATTTCAAGCATTGAAGATAAAGTCGACATAAAAGCCTCTAAACCAGATGGAGTCAAGTGAAACTTATAATCCGCGCCCATTATAGGTCTTAACGTATTTAAAAGTTCATATTCGACTTCTAAGAGAAAACCCTCAACCGGCTGAATCATCTGCACAGCTTCAGCTGGGAGAACATTTAAAGTTAGAGGAATAGATCGAAGACCGCGACCACCATCCATATCGATGTACGTGTTCCCATCAACATCTATTAGCTTAGATCCTTCAAACCCCTTAACTACAACGGGATATAGCGTATATATTGGAGAGGAAATTTTATGAAAACCCTCAATTATACGTCTAGCCTTAGGTCCTGGAGGTCTAACCTTTACGTTTTGAGACATATTTAAAAATAAATAAAAGGAGGAAAATGACGTTTTCTACCTTGGCCTTGTTAAGACGATCTCCATTGTTGAAACGTTGGTTTTCTGACCGTTTTGACCTGTAAGCTCTTGCGTACCTATTGAAATGTTTTTAATGACTAGGTCTTTTATGAAGGCTCTTCTTATGAGCTCAACGGTATCTACGGCTCTAGATATTGCTCTGCCTCTTGCCTTTACTATTACTTGCTTAGCTCCAGCGTTGAACAGCGTCATACACGCTACGACGTAGTTCATAACTGGCTTCTTACCTATTAATACTACTGCTTCGCTTTCAGACATTCTAGACATCCTCCAAACCTATTTATCTATCTCGGAACACTGATTTTCTGCAGCGTGCCAGATTAAAAATTAACATGAGACCTTTATATATTTTTCTAGAGAGAGAAAAGTTTTAACCTTAAAAGGCCATGTATATTATAAGTGAGAAACAGGGTTGACTACGAATATTAAAAAATTCGCTGAAGTCTTTTTCGAAGAACTCTACGAGCCTAGTAGAGAAAAACCCGTTTTCATAGTTGGAATGCCAGGTATTGGAGAAGTGGGCAGAATCACGGTGGAAGTAATTAAAGAGCTTACAGATGCTCAGCTTCTCTGTAGAGTTTACAGCTTCTACTTTCCAGATCAAATTCAAGTTGAAAACGGGTTATACGAGCTTTTACACTACGAGATACACCACACTAAGACCGGTGGTAGAGACGTATTTCTACTGTCAGGTGATTTCCAACCCGATTTTACGGTTCCGGAGTCAAGTTATACGGTAGCTGAAGGCATAGTTGACTACATAGTGAACCTAGGCTGTAGAAGGATTCTAGTGGTTGACGGTTTTATGGATTCAAAGGGCATAGCTGTGACGTCGAATAACTCGGATATTTTAAGCAAGCTCATTGAAGCTGAGGCTAAACCATATAGAGGATATTTAAGCGGTCTAGCTGGACTCATACTGGGGATGTCTGCTTTAAGAGAGGACGTTATATGTGTAGGAGTATTGGCTGGGTGTAGAAACGTTAAAGGTGATAAATCGGCTTCCCTAAGAGCTTTAAGATTTATAAACAATATACTGGGGCTTGACCTCAATCTCTAAACGTAGATTTCCAACATGGAAAACAATACTATGCATTATAGTGATATTAATCGTACTGGGTTATATGTCTGCTATCCCATATCTCGTAGAGATAGTGGACGTCTACTATTCAATAGAACAGCATATACCGGAATATCTCAAGTTGACAGTAGCAATTGAATTGAGGAACAATACCCCATTAGAGGTTATAGTCGGAGGAGCTTTGATATTGCACTGCACTCTTATGAATGGCTCTAGAAGAGATATAACCTATCCACTTAGCAGTCGCACAGTTAAACCGCAAGGCTTAGAAACTTTAGAAACCACGATCTTCTTCACGTTTACAACACCTGAAAAAACGGAGGCCATATACACGTACTCTGTAGACGCCGTGATATTTGTAAGGGGGATTTTATCGTCTAGAACCATAGAGGTTAAATCGATATATAGCGTTGGAGAAGCTTAACAGGGTAGATGTTAGACTTATAAGGGAATTTGAATATTAGCCTAGAGTATGATGTACATGCGTAAGCCCAACTTTGAAAGACTACTTAAAGCCTTAATGTTGGAAGAACCCGATAGAATACCTTTCTACGAGCTTTTTGTAGACCAAGAAGTTATGGAGGCTATTTTAGGGGTTGAATTTAGAATAGACCCATCTAAGAGGGAAACAGTGAAAGAGTATTGTAGAAGACTTGTAGAATTCTACAGAAAACTTGGCTACGATTATGTACCCTTTTCAGCATCATTGAATCTTCCAAGATTCAATGTTCTAGCGGCTAAAGATACCGCTCTCTACTCCAGAGGTTTTAGAAGCTGGCAGAATGAGCATAGAGGAGAAATAGAAACAATTGAAGATTACTATGAATATCCGTGGCCTGAGGAAGGATATGAAATCCTTCCCATAGCGCTTGAAACTTTCAACGAGCTCAGGAAAATTGTGCCTGAAGATATGAAGATACTTGCCGGAGCTGGTGGAGGGGTTCTTGAGAATGTTATGTGGCTTATGGGTACGGTGCCGTTTGTCAAAGCAATTTACAGAGAACCTAAACTCATAGAGATGATGTTTAACAGTGTAGGCTCTATAATTGAAAGAGTCGACACGTATCTTGCGGAATTCGATGAAGTAGGTGGAATAGTCATGGGAGACGATATGGGCTATAAACGTGGAACCTTCATAAAAGTTGAACACATGAGAAGGTACGTTTTCCCTTGGCAGAAGAAGTGCGTTGAAGCCGCGCATAGAAATGAGCTCCCCTTCATACTTCACGCGTGTGGAAACCTTGAATGCATCATGGAAGATCTTATAAACTACGTAAAAATAGATGCTAAACATTCTTATGAAGACGAGGCGACGCCAGTAGTAGAAGCGAAGAAGAAGTACGGTGATCGTATTGCGATTCTAGGTGGAATTGATGTCGATAAACTCGCTAGATTCAACGTTGAAGATGTTGAGAAGTACACGCTTGAAACACTTAAAAAATGTGCCTTAGGAGGAGGATATGCTTTAGGATCTGGAAACACCATAGCCAATTATGTGAAGGTGGAGAACTACCTCGCTATGCTTAGAGTTGGAGAAAAGTAC
>JAGTQM010000054.1:0-2754 GCA_018396755.1 Candidatus Bathyarchaeota archaeon
TGGATATTAAGCAGGCTGAGCTTTCCCTGGTAAGCTATATTAACCAGCTTCAGAGTAGAGGTGCTGTAAAGCTTCTACCCGCTGGTGGGAGTGTTAAAACCTGCCGGGACTGCGGTAGGGAAATACCTTCCGAGGCTATATACTGTCCATACTGTGGTGTTAAACAGTCTTAAACTGTTATTAATCTGTTAGACTGTTTTTCTTAGTAGAGGCTTACCTATGGTTAGGCTGGAGTGGGATGAATATCTCTCTATGCTTGAGAGAAGTCCTTCTTCGTTAAGTAGAACTATTAGCGGTTTAATGCCTCGGGATTCGCTTGGAACGCCTAGGAGTGTTCAGGTCTTCAAGGTGAATTATTCTCTTTGGGATTTCCAGGAGCGGGTTTTAAACCGTGTAGCCGGTTCAACTCTGATACTTGGATTGCCTACTGGGCTGGGTAAAACCTACATCGCCGGAGCCTATATCATGAGGGAGTCTCAGGTTAAGCCTGTTAGAGTGCTTTTCCTAGTGCCTTCAATACCTTTAGGTGTTCAGCAGACGCTTTTCGCTAGGAGTATGCTCGGCGTTAGACATGCGTATTTTATATCTGGTGCTATGCCTCCTGAGAAGAGGGTTAGGCTTGGGGTTTGGAATTGGGAGTTTATAGTCTGTACTCCTCAAACGGTTTACAATGATCTGCTTACGCCTTTTCAGGATCGCTTGGATGAGGCTAGGAGGACTGGCGACCCTGTGGTCTTCCTCAGAGGGGTTTTCCACAGGCCTCCTCTACCATTCGACGTAGTTGTCGCTGATGAGTGTCAGAATTACATAGGTGAAACCGATGGTTACGCTGTTCTCCTCACGGCTAAGGCCTGCAATCTTAAAATATTGGCTTTAAGTGCTACTCCCCATCTGCATTCGGCTTGGAGGCTTGAAGAGCTTAAAAGGGTTTTCGATAGGATTGAAGTCGTCTCCGTTGAAGAGGATGCTGTTAAAGCCATTGTGCCTAAGAGGGCTTTGAAAATCGTTAGAGTCGAATCTCCTCCTGCTTTGCTTGAGCTTTACAGGGCTTTAGGTTTTATCGTCGACTCTTATAGGTGTAGGGTTGTGAAAACCTACGGTGAAAACCATCTTAACGTCTTCTGTAGGAGTCATAGGCTTTGCTTAGCTACGCGTATTATTGAGAATCTTAGGAAGCGTGTCGTCGAGGATGGTGCTAGCAGTGTTCTAGGCTATAGGGCTTGGAGGAATGTAGATCTGCAGAAGCCTCTTAGAGAGTTTAAAGGCGTTTCCGCTGTTGAGCTTTTCAGAAGGGCTTTAATGGAGTGTAGAAACCATAAGCATGATGCTGTTTTAACGCTTCTAGAGGCTGTGGACTACCGTAAAGCCATAGTGTTTACGGAGTCTATAAGGTCTGCTAAACAGCTTGGTTTGAGGCTTGTAGATAGGATGGGTTTTGAAAGCGTCTCCATACTTGTCGGTAAGGAGGGTATGGGTCCTGAGCATCAGGCTTCAGCTTTACTGCATTTCAGTGGAGGTGCTAGAGTACTTGTAGCTACTTCCGTGGCTGAGGAGGGGCTTGACATCCCCTCTGCTGACGTTGAGGTTTGGGTTGACCCGCCTAGCAACCCTAAGAAGTGGATTCAAAGGTTTGGCAGGGTGCTTAGACAGCCTAAAGGTAAGAAGGAGGCTCGTGTTTACGCGTTGGTTTCTAAGAATACTCATGAGGAGGCTAAGCTTCGCAGGGTTCTCAAGGTTTCTGAGAAGGTTTACGGTTTTACGCAGAGGGTTTCAGTTGAGCATTTTAAGCCTAGGCTGGGTTTTCAAAAGAGTTTAAGAGGGTTTACTTGATGAATGTTTCAGGGATGCTGTTCAATGTCTATGGATGAGTTTCTCACAGGCGTCTTTAGAAGGTTGGAGCCTGAGGATTTTAGAGTTTTAACAGCCGTTGAGCTCGGCATGGTTAGCCACGCTTATACGCCTATTGAAGACGTTGTTAAGTATTCTTCCCTCCCTAGGGAGGAGGTTTTATACAGGGTTAAGAGGCTTAACGGGTTTAGATTGATAAGGGGGATTGTCAGCCCGTTTGAAGGCTATGTGTTGAACTACTACGGTTACGATTTCCTGGCTTTAAATGCTTTGGTTAAAGCTGGGAAGCTTGAGGCTTTAGGTAAGTCTGTCGGTATAGGTAAGGAGGCTGATGTTTTCGAAGGTTTAACGTCTACTGGTGAGAAGGTTATAGTTAAGTTTCATAGGGTTGGAAGGGTGAGTTTTAGACAGACTAGAAGGGTTAGACGTTACATAGCCGATAGGAGGCATATTTCCTGGCTTTATCAGAGCCGTAAGGCTGCTGAGAAGGAGTTTGAAGCTCTTGAAATCCTAAACCGTGTTAATGCTAAAGCCCCTAAGCCTCTAGCCCAGAATAGGCATGTTGTCGTTATGGGCTTCTTCAGCGGCGTTGAACTTGTAAACGTTAAATCTGTCGATGAGCCTCTCCCACTATTCAGAGACATCGTTGACGAGGTTAAACAGGTGTACTTTGAAGCCGGTTTAATACATGGAGATTTAAGCGAGTATAACATCATCATTAAAGAGGATGGAGACTTCATGCTTATAGATTGGCCTCAATTCATCAGAAGAAGCGACCCGGAGTCTGAACACTACTTGAAGAGGGATTTGGAGAAAGTAACGGGCTTCTTCAATAAACGCTTCAACCTAAAGTTGAATACAGATCGTGTTTTAAACTACGTCCTAGGATCAGCTGACGGCTTCTAA
>JAGTQM010000054.1:2828-4468 GCA_018396755.1 Candidatus Bathyarchaeota archaeon
CTTTTAACACTTATGCTTAAAAAGCCCGGGTTTAACTCTTTATTTTACAATACTTCATCCTTTTAATTTCCGTAAGAGTTAGTCTTCTATTTAGACCTCCAGGTATTTTCCACAATAAGGTTTAATTGTGATTTAAGCCGTTTAAATTGAATGTACGGCTTCTATCCGGGTAAAGGCTCAAGGAAGACGTTTGCATCTATCAGTAGCATTTAATCAATCCCTCTCTAAACTCTATGCTGTAGTTCAACAGAAGTCGAATCGATTTGATGCGGGCTTTCAAGGATTCTCTCCATAGCTTCTTTAAAAAGGTTAATATTGGATGTTGACATTTAATTACGTAGTGAAGGTGGTTGAGCGGAGAGAGTATTGACGTTTCTCTAGTGACTGCTGAAGAAGTTTTAAAGTATGCTGAAGAGGAGTTTGAGAAGGCTGTTAAAACGAAGGACATTGTACTCTATAGAGATGCCGTTGACAAGGCTTTTCTCAGCATGGTAGTGGCTGTAAACTCCTACATCCACCGTAAATTGAATGTGATGCCTAAATCCCACGGCGAACGAAGATATATGCTTAGGAAGATGGGGCGGGAAGACTTAAGAGCTCTCTACAGCGACGTGATGAAGACGTTACACGATGAAGCCTTCTACGAAGGGGTTTACAATCCCGAGGAGGCTGAATACGCAATTAAACAGGTTAAGAAAATGTTTGAAGAGCTTGAAAAAGGCTAGAATTTTTGTGAACTCAACGACCTTTTTCGAAATCTTCAAGAAGCTTCCTAGTCTCACCGCTGGGCTCGTAGCTGAATGGTACAGAGAGGGTTATTTCCATCAATCAAAGTATTGCTCGAAAGAGTTGTATAAAGTTAACTATTTAGGAACTGTTTACTAGACCCTAAATCCCCTCGCCATCTATTCATGACTAAATACGCTCTCCGCGCATCCTACATCAAGAACGAGGGCTCCAGCCACTCAATAGCCTTCGCATAAGGTTGTACCGTAGATTGTTCCATCGTTGTTGTTTCCCGATTTACCCCTCCACTTTAAATTAGCATATTCTATACGTGGGTGAGGTCATATCAAGTTGCATAAAGCCCTAACCGCGTATGCTAGGCTTGAAGTTAGGAAGAGGGCTGTGAGGAGGTTTGGAAGCCTAGAGTCAAACCTGGCTAGAAGTCTTGATATTGCCCACAGTCCTTCGGCTATGAGTATTGGGAATGGCGTGGCAAATAGCAGGTGGGACTGTAAGTTTACCCCGCTGAATGGGAAGATCAGGGAGATTAGGGAGAGCCATATAAGGATTAGCTTAGACGATTCGTTTTTCGCCTTCAGCATGCTCACGGCTCCAATCAACGCTAAGGTCATGTGAAGCGGGTTTAGGAAAAGCCCAGCCACATACGTATTCGTGATTCTGTGTAGGTTCCATGTTAGAAGGCTTATGTTTTCAAGGGATAAGTTTGCGATGGTACGTACTGAGGAGGCTAATCCCCCATAGTTTGGGGATAAGACGGTCTTCAGAGCGTCTGCAAGTGCATTCGCAGTTAAGACTGTTAAAAGGCTTTTATCCACGTGGAAGACGCCTCTGCTTGAAGAGCTTATAATTAAGGATGCCAAGTATACGGTTAAAACACCCATCATGAAACTTAA
>JAGTQM010000054.1:4500-5371 GCA_018396755.1 Candidatus Bathyarchaeota archaeon
ATAATGTGAGGTATGCCCCTAGGCTTTTAAGGCTACGCTTCTCAAGCTCAGGCGTCAACGCTACACATGCGTAGAAAAGTATTAGAGCAGTCCATGCTGCGAAGAAGCCCGCCATCATGCCGACAGTCATGTTGAAGCCCAAAAGCCCAGCTAGTGTGGCTAGGAGGGCGTATGTATGGTCTTCTGATAGACGTTTGGCCAATAAATAGACTGATAATGCGAAGAAGGGAGCTATGTAGAGTGCTTCGAAGTTCAAGACGGTGTCCTTGGGTATTCCGAGGTTTGTTAAAGCATAGAGTAAGAGTAGGTAGAGTGGCCTATTTCCGTTTTCCCATCCGTAGAACGCGTAGTCTAAGGCGCTCCAAGGATTTGTTGCGGGCATTTTTTCAAGCCAAATTCGGTAGTAGTGTATATCTACGGATACGGGCTTAAAGCTTGGGTTTATAGACGGGAGATATGGTATTATCGGTAGAGCTATGCTCAACAGTAGAATCGATGTGAGGCTTAACCTTTTTGTAGGTATGCTATTTGACTGCTGACGATCGACTGAGAAGTTCAAAGCACTATTGCACTTAATGCTTAGTCTAACATGTCTCCTAACGAATTTGCCGATGGATGGGGAGAGCCAAGCGTATAGTGTGGTCAGTATAAGCAGGGGGTAGGCTGGAGCACATATGTTTAATAGCATGGCGTCGAACTCAGAAAGCCACTTAAATGACCTAGTCCCATAACTTGGTGTGAGTTGTGGATTTAAAATGTACGTTATCCAATATATGGTGGGTGGAATGTTTAAAAATGTTAGAAACAGTAAAATGTAGAAAGCCAACTTAGACGGCTTAAGCCTAATATTACCAGCTGAATGGATATATAT
>JAGTQM010000055.1 GCA_018396755.1 Candidatus Bathyarchaeota archaeon
CTAAGGCGCAGGGCTTAGAACCTTTAAATTTAGATGGTTTCTTGGCTGTTTTGAAAGCCAGTGGAAGAAGCAGGCTGCATATTGAGGATTTGAGGAGGAGGTTAAATCGTTTCTTAAGCTATGTGAAAGGCGATATTTCACATGACTCCATTCTCGAATTTTTCATAAGTTTGAACTGTTCTCCGAAAACACGGCTGCATTACTATAGAGCTGTTAAGCAGTTTCTCAGCTTTTACGGATTGGAAGATTTAATGAAGGGGATGAAGCCTCCGAGGCTTCTAAAGAAGGAAGCGCCTCTAGTATCGTTAGAGGATGTAGTTGAAGACCTCAACCGTATGGATTTAGGAATGAAGAGGAGCGCTCTTCTCCTCATATATACAGGTTTAAGACCTTGGGAGGCTCAGAGACTTAAATGGAGCGATTTTGAATTGGAGAACGCTAAGATATTTGTAAGAGCGGAAATTGCCAAGGATAGGGAAGACCGTTTCACATTCTTTCCAAGAAACTTTACTATGGAACTTGAAGAGTTGAAAAATATGAAGTTGAAACCGTTGGAAATATCTTCATTTCAGCATAAAATGCGTAAAATCGGATGCCGGCTTACGCCGAAAATGTTTAGAAAATTCTTTATCCAAAGAGTGGAGCTTTTAGGAGTTCCAAGAGGGGTGGTTAAGCGTTTAATCGGTCATAGAGCAAGCGATATTTACGAAGCCCATTATTTTTCAATTTCATGGAGTGAAGTTGAGAAATTCTATAGAAGCATTGAAAACAAAATCCTACCTTCTCTTTAAATTTAATCGTAAAATGTTTTCAACATGATTTCATCAGCATTCCATTTTTTAAGAAGAGTTTTAAACGGGTTTAATTCTCTCAACGGTATTTTGAAAGCTTCACCGTATTTCAATTTTTCAACGGTCTTCTGGGAGACTTCGCCTCTAGTGAGCCAGCCGCTTATCCAAGCCTTTGAAAGACTTTCGTCAAAGCGGATGAAGACATAGATATCTGCATAGTGCTCTTCAAAACGCCTCCTGTTTACGAAATAAGATTCAGGTCTTCTCTTGGAAGAGGAGGCTTTCACTTCAACCTTATCGTTTCCAACGATAAAGTCAGGTTCACTAGGCTCCCCCTTCCTTATTCCAAGGTCTTGTATTATTGGGTGGTTCCAGACATGCTGAACCTTGAATTGATTTAAAGTCATATCTAAGATTTTCTCTGCAAGGAGACCGAGAAGCAAGTTCTCTTCTTCACCTTTCTTCCAATGCTCTGTTTTTGGATATTTTTTAAATTTATTTAAAAGCCGTCTGACTATCGCCTTTGCTTCAACAAGCGTGGATTTTTCTATTTCATATTCCCATTCTTCCTCTACCACTCTTATTGCAATAAGTGGTAATCGCCTTAATTCCTCCTCATAATTTGCAATGATTTCAAATGTTTTATATTTTAAAGGCTTTTCAGAACTTCCACCGTTAAACTGAAAATTAGAGCTTTTCAAAGCGTTTTCAACAATTTCAAAAAGCTCAGGATATTGAGATTTCAAGGTTTGAAAGCTTAAAGGCTTCAACCTTCTTCTAGAAGCATAATTAACATAGTATTTCGCCAACCGCCTTAAATCCCCTTCAACCTTCTTCCGCCTACAGCATTCAACAAGCCAATCGTAAGCGATTTTCTCAGCCTCTGAAACAGGGACACCCTTAACATTGACAAGGTATGGGGCTACTACAAGCCAGAGAAGCCTATGCCTTCCATCGTCAACAGGGTGCTTTAAAAGCTCCTCAATCCATCTATATGCCTCCCCTTCTCTTTTAAAGTTCCCATATTTTAAAAGAGAAGGGGAGGCATAATTCTCCACACGCCTTCAGAAGCTCTAAGCCTGAGCCTACTTTAAACTCTAACTGTAAGTGTTCAAGAGAGGCTTTCACATTTTCAGGCTTCGCCTCTTCAAGCTTGAAGCGTGTTAGATCTGAAACCGGTGTGGAGACTAAGCCTGTCTTCTCATGTAGAGAGTAGGTGCAGCGTAAGAGGTGTCGCGGTGCGTAGATGGATTTATCAAGCTTCAGCTTAGGCTCGTTTAAACATGCCTCTACGAAATCCGCTATCATAGTTGGAAGACGAGGATATGCGTCGATATACTCCCTTAAGCTGTCTCCAACATGGAAAACCTTCCCTGGAACGATGAAGTGGAAGCCCCGTCTACCAGAAAACTTCACTAGAAAACTTATGTTGAAAAGCTCCAGCAGTTTTCCAAGTTTGCCAGCAGCCCTCTTAGCCAGTTCAAACTCTTCACTATCAATATCTATGGTGAAGTCCCAGTCAAACCTCAAAGCCTCAGGAGGCTTAGATTCAAGCTCCAAGGCGTTTGAAAAACTCTCTATGCTTCTGAGAACGCTAAAAGCTTCATTTGAACCGTAACGCTCTAACAACGCTCTAAGCTCCTCTACGCTCTCAACTTTAAGAGGGCGGATGACCCTGTCCCTTCCCCATGAAAAGGCAACCTCGTGGAAGGGCATTTGAAAGGCTAACGCTTCAAGAACATCGCTGCGGAGATAGAAGTCCTTCATAGAGGTCAGTCAACCCACCTTAAGTAAACGGCTTCACCCTTTGAATATTTCACTATGTAGCCTTTCCTCTGAAGAGAGCTGTAAACGGCTTCAGCCTCCGTGGAAAAGACATCCTTCAGCTTCGAGAGGAAGATAGATTCTTCTGAAAGATCTCCGCTTTCAAGCTTTGAAGACTCATAGATCGATCTACATCTCTCTATGAGGGATGGGCTTAGCTTAGCTGAAGTTTGAGCTATTTGAGCTCTTTGACCTCGGTTTTCCGGAGGGTTGATTTCCTCTTCAGACTTTTTTCTAGCCTCCCCAGAAGTGAGCTCAAAGGGCTCAAATAGCTCATTTTTAACTTTTCTAAGTGAAAACTTGAAAACGATAATTCCTCTTTTCGTTGCCTTATAGCCTTTCCTCCCACGGACAATCAAGCCCAGTCTTTTAAGCTCCCCCGCTTTCCGCTTTACCGTGCTCTCTGAGGTTTCTAGTCTTCCAGCCAGCTCTGAAAGGTCGCCTGGGTGGTTTATAATCTCATGGAAAAGCTGAAGAAGGTCCTCCTCCTCAAGCTTTTCAACCATCTTCTCAACTTCCTCCTCTCTGAGAGGCTTCTCTTCATAAATCGCTTTCACCTCGCTAAGCTCGAGGTCGTTGAGACAGTCCCTGTAGAAGTCGAGGGCCTCATCGACATGCTTCTCTTCAACGATAAGCCTCTCTCCATCTGGCGTGTTATATTCTAATGCTGCCACGGCTATGGCTATTCTAACAATAGACCATAAGGAGGCATTGTGAACTATTGGAATCTGGTTAAACATGTAGTTGTCAGCTATCTCTTTGAAGAACCTTTTCGCCTTTTCAAGGGCTTCTTTCCTTACAACTATCTGCTCGGTTTTCCTCAACCACACCCACTTGATGAGATTTATGAAGGCTTCAGTCTCTTCTGAAGCGTCTTTAAACTCAAAATTGTACATTTCGTCAATCGGTACATCTTCGGCTTTAAACGGTATGAAGAGGTCCCAACGAGTTAGATCTATCGGATTGTAGAAGGGCTTGCTGTCAAGTAGAGCTAGACATGTATATGGGTAGTTAGAAGTGAAAGAGGGCTCGTTTGGGTTCATATCGGCTAAGATTCTGGTTCTACACCACGCTGCGCCTTTAACAACTCGGTGTACTTCAACCCTCTGCTGGACCAGAAGCTCACGGAAGCGAGACATCTCTTCAGAGGGAAGGCTATGCAATCCTTCAATAACAACCATTCTCCCATCGTTTAGAGGTAGGACACCCCATGAAAGAATCTTCAAATCTGGGTCGATTGAATAGACAAGCCCCGTTCTTGCGGCCGTCTCACCGACAGCATGCCCAGCTCCCCCCTTACGCCAAAACCACCTTAAGATCTCCCCCTTCCCAGTCCTATGGTCGCCAAAAAAGCAGCAGCGAATGCAACCAGGGATAACACCGTACTCGCTTATCCTAAACCATCTTACGGAGCATGCTGTTAAAGCAGCTGCAAGCTTAGCCTTAGACCGTCCTCTGATTGGTTGAGCGATAACACGGTCTAGGATTACCTCAATTTCGCTTAAAGACTTGCCTTTAAAAGTCTTCTCGATCTTCTCCAACGCTTCACTGCTTAGCTCTTCCTCCGAAAACTCCAATGGATAGACCCTATGGATAAGCAGGATTATCGTATTGTCAGGCGCAAGGATAACTTCCGCATCTAAGAGACCTGTTTTGACATCGGTTTGATCTAAAAGGATACCTGTTATGCTTCTGCTTTCGCTTTCACGCTCTTGGGTCTCTTCAAAGCCTATGAAGTCTTGAACCTTGACAAACCTGAAGTCGAGGAAGACTCTAGGGGTCATCATCCATCTATGTCCCTCCTTCGCTTTGCAAAAACCTCTGGGAAGTAGAGAGGCTATTATGTCGTCAACATTCCTCTTCTTCGTGAAGAAGAGGTTCTCTAAGACCGGTTTAACAGTTGGATCCTCAGCTCTAAGGTTTACTTTAGCCTCTATGTTGCATATATCGCACTTTGCCATTAGCTCAATGGGTATTGACTTCCGCTCGCCTTCACCTGTTATCCTTGCCTTCAGTAGGAGCCGTTTTCCAATAAGATTGCCAGACAAATCCCTTATCCTTGTGAAAACCCCTCCCTTCGTTAATGCTTTGCAGTTTGGACAAATCGCCAGCTGCTCTTCACTTGATAAAGCTAGATAGCCACACTTCTCACAAAATGTAAGGTTGACCATTGGTTTTGAAAAGAGGCTGCCGTCTTCACTGATTAAAGGCATTTTTACATCACCGATAGAGCTTCTCGAAGAGAGCATCTGAAATTCCATCTAACGAAGAAGCCTATGCAGCCGGGCAGATCATCTAAGTATAGAGTCTTCACTAGCCAGATTCCTCTGTCTTTTTCACCCTTATCCATGTTTTTACATCCGTTACCGTTATCTAGTTCCATACATCATGGAGAATCTGAGCTGATCAGGCTAATCCTCAACGCTCATTATTTGATGAAGAATCTCCAAACCGACTATCTTCAAAAACAGATTTAAGGAGTTTTAGATAAAGAGGGTTTTCGTATTTTGAACTAAATGAATAGAGGACCTCGCCTTGAAGAAAATTTTTGACGCCGTTTAAGAGAACCCACTCCCTCATAGACTTATCATAGAAGCTGCTCTCTCTAACTAGCTTGAGAATCTCCATAAGGATTTTCCGCTTTTTTCTCCTC